>NZ_SMRO01000002.1:1237104-1855656 GCF_004359985.1 Paraburkholderia flava
CCGAGCCTCTTTTCGACAAGAACTCGCACGCTGTCGTGCCGATCGCGTCGATCTCGAAGCTGATGACCGCGATGGTCGTGCTCGATTCGAAGGCGCCGATGACCGAGCAGATCGAGGTCACCGACGAAGACCGCGATTACGAGAAGAACACCGGCTCGCGTCTGTCGGTTGGATCGGTACTGTCGCGTGAGGACATGCTGCACATCGCGTTGATGGCGTCGGAAAATCGTGCGGCTGCTGCGTTGTCGCGCTACTTCCCGGGTGGTCGTCCGGCGTTCATCGCCGCGATGAACGAGAAGGCGAAGCAACTGGGCATGACCGATACGCACTTCGAGAATTCGACGGGTCTCACGAGCCAGAACGTATCGAGCGCGCGCGATCTCGTGAAGATGGTCAACGCTGCGTATCAGTACCCGTTGATCCGCCGCTTCTCGACCGATCGCAGCTACGAAGTGTTCACCGGCAAGCGCACGCTCGCGTACAACAGCACGAATGCGCTGGTGCGTAACCCGACGTGGGATATCGGCCTGCAGAAAACCGGCTTCATCAACGAAGCAGGGGAATGCCTCGTGATGCAGGCGACCATTCACGGCCGTCCGATGATCATGGTGCTGCTCGACTCGTCGGGCAAGTACTCGCGATTCGCGGATGCGGTGCGTCTGCGGACGTGGCTCGACAATGGCGGCGAAGCGCGCATCACGAGCGCGGACGCTGGCGGCGCGGGTACCTGATTTCGTCAGCGCGCGCCTGTAGACGACGGGCGCAGCTTCAAATGCAAAAGAGCCTCGCGATGCGAGGCTCTTTTTTTGCGCGCTTACAGCATAGGCGCGTGGTGCCGTTTAAGCGTGATGCGACGCATGGCCGTTGAGACTCTGCGCGACCTTCGCTGCGTCCTGGTGATAGCCGAGCGATTCCGAGATCACAAGCGCGGTCTTGCTAACTTGCCCGAGCCACGAATCCTGTAGTCGATCGGCAGGCGCCGACAACGACAGACCAGCGACCAGTTTGCCCGTGTCGTCGTAGATGCCTGCGGCAATACAGCGCACCCCCAGTTCGAGCTCCTCGTTGTCGCGCGCGCATGCCTGCTGACGCACATGATTCAGTTCGCGTTCGAGCTTCGCGAGATCGGTGATGCTGTTCTGCGTGTGCCCCGACAGACCCGTGCGCGTTGCGTACGCGCGTACGCGGGTGGCTTCGTCGGCGGCGAGAAAGAGTTTGCCTACCGAGGTCAGGTGCAGCGGCGCACGGCCACCGATCGCGCGCACCACCTGCATGCCCGAGCGTTCCGAATAGGCGCGCTCGATATACACGATCTCGTCTCCCTGACGCACCGACAGATTGACCGTTTGCCCTGTGAGTCGATGCAGTTCGCGCATCGGCATCAATGCAGCATCGCGTACCGACAGGCGCGCTTTCACAAGATTGCCGAGTTCCAGCAGACGCATACCGAGCCGATAGGTGCCCGGGTCCGAGCGATCGACCAGCCGGCACGTGACCATGTCGTTGAGAATGCGGTGTGCCGTCGACGGATGCAGCTCCGTGCGCAGGGCGAGTTCTTTCAGGCTGACCGGATCGCTGTGCGCCGCGAGGGCGTCCAGCAGGCGCATCATGCGCTCGATCACCTGGATCGAAGTCTTGGGATCCGGGTTTGTTTCGCTCATTGGGGGGTAGATCAGTTGACGCGTCAAACAGCGGGAAAATCGATTGTATCTCGTATGGTGAAAAAAGCGAACGCCGTCCGAGGCAGCCTTCGAATCCGCGCGGCCCGATCCGACGCTCGTACAGCGTTGGTGCAGACGATCAAACAGCGGATAATCGGGACCATCATTCTGGAGGAGACCTCATGCGAGTCGGACTGTTCGTCACGTGTCTGATCGATCTGATGCGCCCGGAAATCGGTTTCTCGACGATCAAGCTGATCGAACGCGCCGGCTTCGAAGTCGTCGTGCCGCCCGCGCAAACCTGCTGCGGACAACCCGCCTATAACTCGGGCGACAGACGCATCGCCCGCGATCTCGCCGAGAAGGCAGTGCGCGAGTTCGAGCAGTTCGATTACGTCGTCGTGCCGTCGGGCTCGTGCGGCGGCATGATTCACGCACACTACGGCGACCTGTTCCGCGACGATCCCGAACTGATGGGCCGCTACAGCCGGTTGCAACCGAAGGTATTCGAGCTGACCGATTTCCTCGTCAACGTCGCGAAGATCGAACTGGACGAAGTCGGATTCGACGGACAGGTGACGTATCACGATTCGTGTTCGGGACTCCGCGAACTGGGTGTCAAGACGCAGCCGCGCGAATTGCTCGCTCAGGCCGGCGTGCCGGTCACCGAAATGAAGGGCTGCGAACACTGCTGCGGTTTCGGCGGCACGTTCGCAATCAAGTATGGTGACATCTCCACGGCGATCGTCGACGAGAAGTGCGCGAACATCGCCGCGAGCGGTACGGGTGCGGTGGTGCTCGGCGATCTCGGCTGCATGCTGAACATCGAAGGGCGTCTGCGTCGCACGGGCGACACGACGACCCGAGTACTGCACATCGCGCAGGTGCTGGCCGGCGACGCCTGATCCGCGCGTCGATCAGGTCGCTCACGTCCCTCAAGCCGCTTCCGTTTCCACGCTTTCCCCAGAGTCGCCATGCAAGTTCAATCGATGCAGTTCAAGGCGCGCGCAGGCCAGAAGCTTGCCGACCAGCGTCTGCAGCAGAACCTCACGAAGCTGTCGACGAAGTTCGTCTCGGCTCGCGCCGATGCGATGACCGCGATCGATTTTCACGCGACACGCGATGCACTGAAGGCGCGCCGCAACCGCGCGCTCGACAACCTCGACGTCTGGCTCGAAACCTTCGAGCGTGAAGCGACGCGTCGCGGCGTGACAGTGCTGTTCGCGGAGACGACGCAGGAAGCCGCGCGCCTCGTCGCCGATATCGCACGTCGTCACGATGTGAAGAAGGTGATCAAGACGAAGTCGATGGTGTCGGAGGAAATGCGGCTGAACGCGGTGCTCGGCGAGATGGGCGTGCAGTCGATCGAAACAGACCTCGGCGAGTACATCCTGCAGATCAACGACAACGAGCCGCCGAGCCACATCATTGCGCCCGTCGTGCACAAGGACAAGGACGAGATCGCGGATCTGTTCGCGAAGACGCATCAGCGGCCGCGTCTTACCGAGATCCCGGAAATGACGCACGAGGCGCGCGAGATCCTGCGTCCGCACTTCATGACCGCCGACATGGGCGTGACCGGCGGCAACTTCGTGATCGCGGAAACCGGCTCGGTCGCGATCGTCACGAACGAAGGCAACGAGGGCATGTGCACGGTGATGCCGCGCGTGCACGTTGCGATCACGGGGATCGAAAAGGTGCTGCCGACGCTCGAGGATCTGGCCACCGCGATGCGTCTGCTGCCGCGCTCGGCGACCGGCCAGACGACGTCAAACTATTTCTCGCTGTTGACCGGGCCGCGTGGAGCAGGCGACCAGGATGGTCCTGAGCATATGTATGTGGTGCTCGTCGATGGTGGACGTACGGGTCTTATCGGCGGTGACTTTCAGGAGATGCTGCGCTGTATCCGCTGCGGCGCGTGCATGAATCATTGCCCGGTTTATCAGAAGGTCGGGGGACATGCGTATGGCTGGGTGTATCCGGGGCCGATGGGTTCCGTGCTGACACCGAGCTATGTCGGACTCGACAAGGCGCTCGATCTGCCGCAGGCCGCGACGCTGTGCGGCGAGTGCAACAGCGTTTGCCCGGTCGGGATTCCGTTATCGGATCTGTTGCGCAAGCTGCGCGAGAAACAGGTGGAGCGTCGGTTACGTCCGTGGCGCGAGCGCATGGGGCTCGCAGTCTGGGGCTATCTCGCGTTGCATCCGGATGCGTACGCGCTGCTGACGAAGTTCGCGGTGCGGGTGCTCGAACGGATGGGCGGTCAAAAGCGTTCGATCGCGCGGCTGCCGCTCGGCGGTGGCTGGACCGGCACGCGCGATATGCCCGCGCCGGTCGGACGTACTTTTCGCGAACTGTACAAGGCGCAGCGTAGCCATCTCGGCTGATCGCGGCGCGTAGCGCGTACTAGAGTCAGTGGCGGCTGCCGTGAGACTGGTCGTCGTTGCTGGCCGCTCCACGATTGCCTCCGCGTCCGCCCCCACGGTTGCCCCAATCGCCGCCGTGCCCTCTGTCGCCACCGTTACCGCGGTTCCAGCCGTTTCCTCCACCCGGCGCCTGCTGAGGCGGGTTCGAAGGTCGTCCTCCGCCCGGTGCGTTCGCTTGAGGCTGATTGCCGCCTGGCCCACGCCAGCCGCCATGATCGGGTCGCCAGCCACTTCGGTCGGAGCCGCGATGCCCGTTGTCGTCGGGGCGTCCGCGATAGCCTGGTTGACCCCACCACGGGTTGCGGTCCGGATAAGACGGCCCCGAGTAGCCGCCGAATCCCAGATAGACGTTCGATTGCACGGGCGGCGCGCCGTAATAGCCTGGGCCACCATCGATGTCGCCATAGCCTGAGTAGCCGGGATCGTAGCCATTGCCGTACACCGGTGAACCGTCAGGGTAAGCGGCGCAGCCGCCAAGCAACATCGCGAGTGCGAGGCTCGCGAGCGGGATAACGCGTTTCAGCGGAATCGACATCGATACGGTCCGGAAGGAAAGTCGACCTGATTTTCCGCTGGACCGCTTCCCGCGTCTGTATGTTTTTGTAAGTATTTTGTCTGCTCGTTTACATCGCGGCGTCGATGACGCTGATCCGCCAACTGTTCATCACGAGGCAACACTGTATTCTGGTTGCGCGGGTTTTTCCGGATTGCCGGAACCTCTACAATTTCATCGAGGCGCAATGGGTCTGGACGCGACGCATCGTGAGCCGCGGTACCCGGCGCCGAACGTAGAGAGTGACATCATGAAAACGAAAATATCGGTGTACTGGCCTTTGGCTATTGTTGTGCCGCTCGCAGCGGCTGCGTTCCTTCACATCTGCAGCGATGTTGCTTCGCGCGCATCGCAGGCGCCGCTCGCCGCCAATCAGCTGACAGCAGAACTTGCGCGTACGGTGTCGTACGGACTGATCGCCGACACGGCTGACATGCCATTGAAACCGTCGCGTGCCGCGGCAATGCCGTCGGCTGCATCGTTTTGATTTGAACCCGTCACGCGCCGGTGAAGCCCGGCGCGTGCTCGACAGCCGCTTTGTATAATCGCGGCACCCGTTTTCCCAACCCATCTAACCTGCGCAGCACGCCCGCGCAAACGAACGAAAAAAAGCCGCTGATGAAATCCATCGCCATCTGCTTTGTCTGTCTCGGGAACATCTGCCGTTCCCCGAGTGCGGAAGGCGTGATGCGATATCAACTCGCCGAGGCAAAGCTCGCTGACCGCATCGAGGTCGATTCGGCCGGTACCGGCAACTGGCACATCGGCGAGGCGCCGGACGAGCGCGCTCAACGTGCAGCAGGGCAGCGCGGCTACGATCTGTCCGCGCTAAGAGGTCGGCAGATTGCTGCCGCCGATTTCGAGCGCTTCGATCTGCTGATCGCGATGGATGACGCCAACGTCGCTGCACTGCGCGCCGTCTGCCCGCCGGCGCAGCGCGACAAGATCCGTCTGTTGATGGAATTCGTGCCCGAGACGGATCGCCGCTGGGCAGGCTCGCGCGAGGTCACCGATCCCTATTTCGGCGGCGCGGCCGGCTTCGAGCAGGTGCTCGACCAGTGCGAAGCGGCATGCCGTGGGCTTGTCGCAGTCCTTCGCCCCCAATTGCTTCATACGTAGCACGCATTCAGGCCGTTTGCAGTTAAGTAATGACCCAATTCGCGATAGGGATACTTGACTAAAACGCTCATGTATTTATACTTGACGAAAATTGTCGAGAATTGCGGACACCCACACATCATGAGACTCACCACGAAAGGCCGTTTCGCCGTCACGGCGATGATTGACCTGGCGCTGCGCCAGGAGCAGGGCCCGGTGACGCTTGCGGGTATTAGCCAGCGCCAGCACATCTCCCTGTCCTACCTGGAACAGCTGTTCGGCAAATTGCGCCGTCATGAGATCGTCGAGTCCGTGCGCGGACCCGGCGGCGGGTACAATCTTGCCCGCCGCGCCGAGGACGTGACCGTCGCCGACATCATCATCGCCGTCGACGAACCGCTCGACGCGACCCAATGCGGCGGCAAGGGCACCTGCGAAGGTACGAAGCAGCACGACGGCCACTGCATGACGCACGAACTGTGGTCGACGTTGAACCAGAAGATGGTCGAATACCTCGATTCGGTATCGCTGAAGGATCTGGTCGATCAGCAGCGCTCGCGCGAAAACGCCCCCGCGGTGATCCGCGACCGGCGCAGCGAAGCGCCCGCGACCGAAACGGTGCGCGCGGTGCCGAAAGGACCGAATTCCGTTTTCAACATGGCGAGTTCCTGAGCGCGCCCGAGAGCGAGCCGGAATGCAACGTCAGAACAATATGTCCCCGGAGCAACTGATGAACAACGATACCCTCCACCTGCCCATTTATATGGACTACAGCGCGACGACCCCGGTCGACCCGCGCGTGGTGGACAAGATGATCCCGTATCTGCGCGAGCAGTTCGGCAACCCGGCATCGCGTAGCCATGCGTATGGGTGGGATGCGGAGCGTGCAGTCGAGGAAGCGCGCGAAAACGTCGCGGCGCTCGTCAACGCCGACCCGCGCGAAATCATCTGGACCTCCGGCGCGACCGAATCCGACAACCTCGCGATCAAGGGCGCCGCGCACTTCTACAAGAGCAAGGGCAAGCACATCATCACGGTGAAGACCGAGCACAAGGCCGTGCTCGATACCTGCCGCGAACTCGAGCGCGAAGGCTTCGAGGTGACGTATCTCGACGTGAAGGACGACGGTCTGATCGATCTCGACGTCTTCAAGGCAGCGTTGCGTCCGGACACGATCCTGGTGTCGGTGATGTCGGTCAACAACGAGATCGGCGTGATCCAGGACATCGAAACGATCGGCGAAATCTGCCGCGAAAAAGGCATCATTTTCCACGTCGATGCGGCGCAGGCCACCGGCAAGGTCGTGATCGATCTGCAGAAGCTGAAGGTCGACCTGATGTCGTTCTCGGCGCACAAGACGTATGGCCCGAAGGGCATCGGCGCGCTGTACGTGCGCCGCAAGCCGCGCGTGCGGATCGAAGCGCAGATGCACGGTGGCGGTCACGAGCGCGGCATGCGTTCGGGCACGCTCGCGACGCACCAGATCGTCGGCATGGGCGAAGCGTTCCGTCTCGCACGCGAAGAAATGGCGACGGAGAACGAACGCATCCGCATGCTGCGCGACCGTCTGCTGCGCGGCCTGTCCGAGATCGAAGAGGTCTACGTGAACGGCGACATGGACACGCGCGTGCCGCATAACCTGAACATCAGCTTCAATTTCGTCGAAGGCGAATCGCTGATCATGGCGGTGAAGGATGTCGCGGTGTCGTCGGGTTCGGCGTGCACGTCGGCGTCGCTCGAACCTTCTTACGTGCTGCGCGCGTTGGGTCGTAACGACGAACTCGCGCACAGCTCGATCCGCTTCACAGTGGGCCGTTTCACGACCGAGCAGGACGTCGATTACGTGATCAACCTGCTGAAGTCCAAGATTGCGAAGCTGCGCGACCTGTCGCCGCTGTGGGAAATGCACAAGGACGGGATCGATATTTCGACGATCCAGTGGGCTGCGCACTGACGCGCCCGTTCATATCGAATGCAGGTTGAAACGAATCAAGGAGTGTAATCATGGCTTATAGCGACAAGGTTCTGGATCACTACGAAAACCCGCGCAACGTCGGTTCCTTCTCGAAGGATGACGATGCAGTCGGCACCGGCATGGTCGGTGCGCCGGCATGCGGCGACGTGATGAAGCTGCAGATTCGCGTGGGCGCGGACGGCGTGATCGAAGACGCGAAGTTCAAGACCTACGGTTGCGGTTCGGCGATCGCATCGAGCTCGCTCGTCACCGAATGGGTGAAGGGCAAGACGCTTGACGAAGCGATGTCGATCAAGAACACGCAGATCGCGGAAGAACTCGCGCTGCCGCCGGTGAAGATCCACTGTTCGATCCTCGCGGAAGACGCGATCAAGGCAGCCGTGGCCGACTACCGTCAGCGTCATGGCGGCGAGACGGCCGAAGCAGGCGACAAGCAAGCTGCCTGAGCGAGTACGCAGAAGGCAACGGCAGCGTGCGGCGGGCCCAGGCGGAAACACTGCCGCAGCACGCCGGTCGCTGCCGACGCACACGGAACAGCAGAAGCGAAGCAGGGCCGACGCGCGTGGCGGATATAACGCAGAACGGCGCGCAACGGAGCAATGAGAGACGTTATGGCAATCACGTTGACGGAAAAAGCGGCACAGCACGTGCAGAAGTACCTGGTCCGCCGCGGTAAGGGCGTCGGGTTGCGGCTCGGCGTGCGCACGACCGGATGCTCGGGGCTCGCGTACAAGCTCGAGTATGTGGATGAACTCGCGCCGGAAGATCAGATATTCGAGTGCAACGGTGTGAAGATCATCGTCGATCCGAAGAGCCTCGCGTATATCGACGGCACGGAACTCGACTTCGCGCGCGAAGGGCTGAATGAAGGCTTCAAGTTCAATAACCCGAACGTGAAGGACGAGTGCGGCTGCGGCGAATCGTTCCGCGTGTAATCGCGCGCAGGGCGGCAAAAAGGCGGCGCGGGCCGCCTTTTTAATTTGCTCTCGAGCGTTGCCTCCTCTGCTGTGAATCCCGAACGCCTGCAGTTCCTGAACCGACCTACGCGACCCACGCACACCACGCGAACGACACCCAGATGGCCTCGCTGAACGACAGCCACTTCGATCTCTTCGACCTGCCGGCGCAGTTCGCGCTCGACGCGCACGCGCTCGATGACGCCTACCGCACCGTGCAGGCGCAGGTGCACCCCGACCGTTTCGCGGCGGCCGGCGATGCGCAGAAGCGCATCGCGATGCAGTGGGCGACGCGCACGAACGAGGCGTATCAGACGCTGCGCGATCCGCTGAAACGTGCGACGTATCTGCTCGGACTGCGCGGCATCGACGTCGGCGCGGAGAACAACACCGCGATGGAACCGGCGTTTCTGATGCAGCAGATGGAATGGCGCGAGCGGATCGAAGACGCGGCCGGCGCGAAGAACGTCGATGAACTCGACGCGCTGTTGTCCGAGTTGCGTGACGAAGAGCGCGTGCGTTTCGGCAAGCTCGCTGCGCTGCTCGACAGCGGCGTGGATCAGGCCGCGAGCGAAGCGGTGCGCCAGCTGATGTTCATCGAGCGCGTCGCGACGGAGATCGGCACCCAGATCGAACGGCTCGACGCGTGAGCGCCTGCAAGGCACCGCAACTCGCGATAACGCCCCCAACAGCAATGCGATCCGCCCGATGCGGATCGAACGATTTCGAAGAAGATCACTGATGGCTTTACTGCAAATCTCCGAACCCGGCATGGCACCCGCGCCGCACCAGCGGCGCCTCGCAGTCGGCATCGACCTCGGCACCACGAACTCGCTCGTCGCGGCGGTGCGCAGCGGCGTGCCCGACGTGCTGCCCGACGAGGACGGTCACGCGCTGCTGCCGTCGGTCGTGCGTTATCTGCCGAAGGGCGGTCGACGCATCGGCCGGATCGCGAAGGCCGAGGCCGCGACCGATCCGCGCAACACGATCGTGTCGGTCAAGCGTTTCATGGGCCGTGGCAAGAGTGAAGTGGAAGGCGCCGAGAACGCGCCGTACGATTTCGTCGACGCGCCGGGGATGGTGCAGATCCGCACGATCGACGGCGTGAAGAGCCCGGTCGAAGTGTCCGCTGAAATTCTCGCGACGTTGCGCCAGCGCGCCGAAGACACGCTCGGCGATGAACTCGTCGGCGCCGTGATCACGGTGCCCGCGTATTTCGACGAACCGCAGCGCCAGGCGACGAAAGACGCCGCGCGACTCGCGGGCCTGAACGTGCTGCGTCTGCTGAACGAGCCGACCGCAGCCGCGATCGCATACGGCCTCGACAACGGTGCTGAAGGCCTCTATGCGGTGTACGACCTCGGCGGCGGCACGTTCGATCTGTCGATCCTGAAACTCACGAAGGGTGTGTTCGAAGTGCTCGCGGCCGGCGGCGATTCGGCGCTCGGTGGCGACGACTTCGACCAGGCGTTGTATCGCCATGCACTCGACCAGGCCGGCATCGCGCCCGCAACGCTGACGCCCGAAGACGTGCGTCTGCTGCTCGATACCGTGCGCGAAACGAAGGAGGCGCTGTCCGATGCGCCGTTCGCGCGGCTGGCGGCGACGCTGTCGAACGGTGCGAAACTCGATCTGACGATCGACGAAGCGACGTTCGAAACGGTCACGCGCGCGCTCGTGCAGCGCACGCTGGGCCCGACGAAGAAAGCGCTGCGCGACGCGAAGGTAACGACGACTGATTTCAAGGGCGTCGTGCTGGTCGGTGGCGCGACGCGGATGCCCGTCATTCGCCGCGCGGTCGAAGCGTTCTTCGGCCAGCCGCCGCTGATCAATCTCGATCCCGATAAGGTCGTCGCGCTCGGCGCGGCGATCCAGGCCGATCTGCTGGCCGGCAACCGTGGCGGGGAAGGCGACGACTGGCTGCTGCTCGACGTGATTCCGCTGTCGCTCGGCGTCGAGACGATGGGTGGTCTCACCGAGAAGATCGTGCCGCGCAACTCGACCATTCCGGTCGCACGCGCGCAGGACTTCACGACGTTCAAGGACGGCCAGACCGCGATGGCGATCCACGTAGTGCAGGGCGAGCGCGAGCTTGTGTCCGACTGCCGGTCGCTCGCGCGTTTCGAACTGCGCGGCATTCCGCCGATGGCCGCCGGCGCGGCGCGGATTCGTGTCACGTATCAGGTCGATGCGGATGGTCTTCTGTCCGTGTTCGCACGTGAGCAGTTGTCGGGCGTCGAGGCGTCGGTGGTCGTGAAGCCATCGTATGGTCTCGCCGACGACGATATCGCGAAGATGCTCGAAGACAGCTTCCAGACCGCCGAAGTCGACATGCGTGCCCGCGCCCTGCGCGAAGCGCAGGTCGAGGCGCAGCGTCTGCTGGAAGCGACCGGCGCCGCGCTTGCCGCCGATGGCGAACTGCTCGACGAAGCCGAACGCGCGCAGCTTGATACGCAGATTGCCGCGTTGCAGGCAGTCGCGCAGGGCGACGACGTCGACACGATCGAAGCCGCGACGAAAACGCTTGCCGAAGGCACCGACGAATTCGCCGCGCGCCGGATGAACAAGGGCATTCGCCGCGCACTCGCGGGTCGCAAGCTCGACGAGATCTGAGCGGGGGGCCGCCCCAAATCGGCCAAACCAAAACAGCCGCGCGTGCCCAAAACTCCACGCGCGACCAGTAAAATGACGCGAAGCCGACCCGGCAGCCGCGTCGCGGACTTAACGGAATACGTATGCCTCAAATCGTTGTGCTGCCTCACGTCGAGCTGTGTCCGGAAGGCGCGGTGATCGATGCCGTGCCGGGCAAGAGCATCTGCGACAATCTGCTCGACAATGGCATCGAGATCGAGCACGCGTGCGAAAAATCGTGTGCGTGCACGACGTGTCATGTGATCGTGCGGGAAGGGTTCAACGCGCTCACGCCGTCGGAAGAAGACGAGGACGATCTGCTCGACAAGGCGTGGGGGCTCGAGCGCGAGTCGCGGTTATCCTGTCAGGCGATCGTGCCGGAAAGCGAAGACCTCGTCGTCGAGATCCCGCGCTATTCGATCAATCACGCGAAGGAAAATCACTAACAGGAGCGAGCAGCCATGAAGTGGACCGACACGCAGGACATCGCGATGGCGTTGACCGACAAGCACCCGGACATCGATCCGCAGCAGGTGCGCTTCACCGATCTGCACCGCTGGGTGATGGAACTGGAAGGCTTCGACGACGACCCGAACCGGTCGAACGAAAAGATTCTTGAGGCTATTCAGGCCGCGTGGATCGAAGACGCGGACTACTGAGTCGCGACGTCTTCAGGTCGCAATTTCAGGCCGCAATAAAAAAGGCGATTCCGTGAGGAATCGCCTTTTTGTTTGTGCCGCTGCCTAAGTCAGATCACGATACGCGATCGTGATCCTCGCTCAAAGCCGCCAGCAAGCAACCTCAGCCTGCCACAATCGTGCCGTTCTCGACACGCACGCGCTGGCCTTGCTGGAACGGTGGCGGCGACGCATACGTGAAGTAGCGCGTATGGCCGTTCTCCATCCGCACGCGGACCGAATACGACGTCGTGCTGCGCAGATGCTTTTCGACCGAGTTACCGGCGAGCCCACCGCCCAGTGCGCCCAGTATCGTCATCGCGGTACGGCCGCCGCCGCGTCCGAACTGGTTACCGACCACGCCGCCGGCCACTGCACCGCCGACCGCGCCGACCCCCGTTCCGTGACCTTCCTGACGAACAGCCGAAATCCCTTCGACCGTGCCGCAGCTCTGGCAGTACGCCGGTTGAGCCGGCTGCTGTTGCGCGTATTGCGGTGCCTGCTGGGCCGCGTATTGCTGCTGCTGCCGCGTCGGCGCAGGCGCACGCGGTGCCTGTTGCTGCGCATAAGCAGCCGGATTAGCCGGCGCCGCCGAATCGACGACCGCCTGCGATGCACCAGGCGAGACCTGCGCGGCTTGCGTCTGATTGTTTTGCGCATCCGTGCTCGATGCCTTCGGGAACAGGCCCGTGACGGCCGCAGTAGCCGCGAGGCTGGCGACGATCACGGCACCGGCTGCGGTCGCGACGAGCGGGTGCATACGGCGTTGTGAAGTGTTCTGTTGCGCGGGCTGTGTGTTGTTCAGATTGTCCATGATTGGCCTCCGTCTCTAGCAGAGTCGACTGTGATCGAGACTAGTGTCGGACACGTACGAACCGGCCGGGTTTCAATTTGTAACCAAATCCGCAGCGCTGTCGATGCGGGCCGCGTGAAAGGGCGGTCGCGAGTGCGAGGAGCCTTGAATTCTCACGATGTTTCGACCGGCAACGTGCGCGTCAGCATTGGCGTATCGACAGGCTTTTACCGATAGTTACAAACCATAAGAAGAAAAGGGCGGCCGGATGATCCGGCCGCCCTTTAGAGCGCTACGCGCGTACAGCAATCAATGCGTCAGTCTTCGCGACGCAGATGCGGGAACAGCAGCACGTCGCGAATGCTCGGACTATCGGTCAGCAGCATCACCAGACGGTCGATGCCGATCCCGCAGCCGCCTGTCGGCGGCATGCCGTACTCGAGCGCACGGATGTAGTCCGCGTCGTAGTACATCGCTTCCTCGTCGCCGGCGTCCTTCTGGTCGACCTGCTTGCGAAAACGCGCAGCCTGGTCTTCCGGATCGTTCAGCTCGGAGAAGCCGTTCGCGAACTCGCGGCCCGTGATGAACAGCTCGAAGCGCTCGGTGATGCCGGGGAACGCATCCGACTCGCGCGCGAGCGGCGACACTTCGATCGGATAGTCGACGATATAGGTCGGCTCCCACAGCTGCGATTCGGCAGTCTCTTCGAACAGCGCAAGCTGCAGCGCGCCGACACCTGCGTTCAGGAATTGCGGCTGCGACGCGTCGACGCCGAACTTCTTCAACTCGGGGCGCAGGAACGCTGCATCGGCGAGCTGCGCGTCGGTGTATTGCGGCGCGTACTTCTGGATCGCCTGCGTGATCGTCAGCCGATGGAACGGCTTCGACAGATCGAGCTCGCGGCCCTGATAGGTGAGCGCCGTGGTGCCGAGCGCGTCGATCGCGGCCTGGCGGATCAGGCGCTCGGTGAAGTCCATGATCCACGTGTAATCGGTGTACGCCGCGTAGAACTCGATCATCGTGAATTCCGGGTTGTGCCGCACCGACACACCCTCATTGCGGAAATTCCGGTTGATCTCGAAGACGCGCTCGAACCCGCCAACTACGAGCCGCTTCAGATACAGCTCGGGCGCGATACGCAGGAACATCTGCATGTCGAGCGCGTTGTGATGCGTCTTGAACGGCTTGGCCGCCGCGCCGCCGGGGATCGGATGCAGCATTGGCGTTTCGACTTCCATGAAGTCGGCCTCGGCCATGAACCGGCGGATCGACGACACGGCCTTCGTACGCGCGACGAACGTCTGACGCGATTCCGGCGTGACGATCAGATCGACGTAGCGCTGGCGATACTTCATTTCCTGATCGGCGAGACCGTGGAACTTGTCCGGCAGCGGACGCAGCGACTTCGACAGCAGACGCAGCTCCGTGCAGCGCACCGACAGCTCGCCCTTGTTCGTACGGAACAGCACGCCGCGCGCGGCGACGATATCGCCCAGGTCCCACTTCTTGAACGCGTCGTACGTGGCTTCGCCGACGTCAGCGGGCGTGATGAAGAACTGGATCTGGCCCGACCCGTCGCGCACCGTCGCGAAGCTCGCTTTGCCCATCACGCGCTTGAGCATCATCCGGCCGGCGATGGCGACTTCGAGCGGATTCGCTTCGAGCGCTTCCTTGTCGTGGTCGGCGTACTGCGTCTGCAGATCGGCCGCGTGATGCGTGGGACGGAAATCGTTCGGATAGGCGACGCCCTGTTCACGCAGTGCGCGCAGCTTGTCGCGGCGCTCGGCGATGATCTGGTTGTCGTCCGGCTCGGCTCCGGCATTCGGCTGATTCGGTTCGGTCATGATGGTTCGGTAATCGGGAAGGTCCCGCAACGGCAACAGGATTGCACGCTATACGGCTTGAGTGACTTCAATGACTTCAGAGCGGGGCGGTCGCACGCTGCGCCGCCCCATGTGACGTCAGATGCCCTGTTTCAGGCTGGCGCTGATGAACGCGTCGAGATCGCCGTCGAGCACGCTCTTCGTATTGCTGATTTCGACGTTGGTACGCAGATCCTTGATACGGCTGTTATCGAGCACGTACGAACGGATCTGATGCCCCCAGCCCACATCGGTCTTGCCGGCTTCGAGCTTGTCCTGCTCGGCCTGACGCTTGCGGATTTCCGCTTCGTACAGGCGCGATTTCAGCATGGCCATCGCTTCGGCGCGGTTGCGGTGCTGCGAGCGGTCGTTCTGGCACTGCACGACGATGCCCGACGGAATGTGCGTGATCCGCACCGCCGAGTCGGTCTTGTTGATGTGCTGACCGCCCGCGCCGGACGCGCGGTAGGTGTCGATGCGCAGGTCCGCCGGGTTGATGTCGACCTCGATCGAGTCGTCGACTTCCGGGTACACGAACACCGACGAGAACGACGTGTGCCGTCCACCCGACGAATCGAACGGCGACTTGCGCACCAGCCGGTGAATGCCGGTTTCGGTGCGCAGGAAGCCGTACGCGTATTCGCCTTCGATCTTGATCGTCGCGTTCTTGATGCCCGCGACGTCGCCTTCCGACTCCTCGAGTACTTCGGTCTTGAAGCCCTTGCGCTCGCAGTAGCGCAGGTACTGGCGCAGCAGCATCGCGGCCCAGTCGCACGCTTCGGTGCCGCCGGCGCCGGCCTGGATGTCGAGAAATGCGTTGTTGGGGTCGGCCGGGTTCGAGAACATCCGGCGGAATTCCATGTCGGCGACGCGCTGTTCGAGTCCGGCCGCGTCGCTTTCGCATGCGACGAGCGTGTCTTCGTCGTTTTCCTCGCGTGCCATGTCGAACAGATCCTGCGCGTCGCGCAGATCGTTATCGAGCGCTGTCAGCGTATCGACGACGCCTTCGAGCAGCTTCTTTTCCTTGCCGAGTGCCTGGGCGTGCTTGGAGTCGTTCCAGACGTTCGGGTCTTCGAGTTCCCGGTTGACTTCGACTAGACGCAGAGCTTTGCTGTCGTAGTCAAAGATACCCCCGTAGCTCGCCCGCGCGATTGCGCAGGTCTGCGAGGGAGCTTTCGATCGCGTTGAGGCGTTCCGCTTCCATGTCGGTCTTCTTGCTTCCGATGCTGTAAAAGGACGAAATTATAGCCCATCGGGCTCGCCTCACGAGCCTGCGGCATGGGTTTGCCTTGCTGCTTCGGGTGGATTCTTCAGCCGGCCGCGTGCTCGACGATCAACTGCACCCGCGCGACGCCGTTCCACGTATCGCACGCGAGCCGGTACGCAAGCGTCGTCCGCGCGGGCAGCGTCTCGGTGTGGTTGAACCAGATCGCGTTGAAACGTTGCCGGCCGCGCAGCAACTGAAGTTTCAGATGCCGGTCCTTGACGAGCGCCTGCGACGCCACGTCGAATTCACCGGAAAACACAGGTGCCGGAAACCCTTGACCCCATACCGCGGCTTCGATCAGTTCGACGAACTGCGGCGTGAAGTACGCGTCCTCGAGATCGCCGTCGGTTTCGACCGTGCGCGCGAGCGCGTCTTCCGACAGCCACTCGCGGGCGACCGCTTCGAACGCGGCGGAAAAGCGCGGCACGTCGGCGGCGCCGAGCGTGAGGCCGGCGGCCATTGCATGACCGCCGAACTTCATGATCAGACCCGGTTCGCGCTTCGAGATCAGATCGACCGCGTCGCGCAGATGGAAGCCGGGGATCGAACGGCCCGAACCCTTGACGAGTTCGCCGCGATCGTCGGCGGGTGCGAACGTGAACGACGGCCGGTGAAATTTCTCCTTCAACCGGCTCGCGACGATACCGATCACGCCCTGGTGCCACGTCTCGTTGAACAGCGTGATTGTCGCGGCGCCTTCGGGATCGACCGACGACAGATCGGCGAGCGCCTGCTGCTGCATGCCGGCCTCGATTTCGCGTCGCTCGCGGTTCATCCCGTCGAGTTGCTGCGCAAGTTCCCACGCGCGCCCGATGTCGTCGGTGATCAGGCATTCGATGCCGAGCGACATATCCGACAGCCGGCCCGCCGCGTTCAGACGCGGACCGAGCGCGAAGCCGAGATCGAAACCGGACGCGTTGCGCGCATCGCGGGCCGCCGCACGAAACAGCGCGGCGATGCCCGGCTGCATGCGGCCGTTGCGGATGCGCTGCAAGCCCTGCGCGACCAGCACGCGATTGTTGCCGTCCAGCTTCACGACGTCGGCGACGGTGCCGAGCGCGACGAGATCGAGCAGGCCGTCGAGACGCGGCTCCGGCCGTGCGTCGCCGAACGCGCCGCGACGCCGCAGCTCCGCACGCAACGCGAGCAGCACATAGAACATCACACCGACGCCCGCAATGCATTTGCTCGGGAACGTGCAGCCCGGCTGATTCGGATTGACCATCGCGCGCGCGGCGGGGAGGGTGTCGCCGGGCAGATGGTGATCGGTGACGAGCACGTCGATGCCGAGTGCGTTCGCCGCGTCGACACCGTCGACGCTCGCGATGCCGTTATCGACGGTGATCAGCAGATCGGGCTTCACGTCGGCGCGCGACGCGGCCAGCGCGACGATCTCGGGCGTGAGTCCGTAGCCGTACTCGAAGCGATTCGGCACGAGGTAGTCGATCTGCGCGCCGAACATCCGCAGCCCGCGCACGGCAACCGCACACGCGGTTGCGCCGTCGCAGTCGTAGTCCGCGACGACCAGCATCCGGCGACCGGCGGCGATCGCATCGGCGAGCAGCGCGGCTGCGTCGTCGCAGCCCTTCAGCGAGCCGGGCGGCACGAGCCGCGCGAGGCCCGTTTCGAGTTCGTCGGGGCGGCACACGCCGCGTGCCGCGTAGAGTCGCGCGAGGACCGGATGCAGACCGTGCCGGGCCAGCACTTCGGCGTCGGCGGGAGGACACTTGCGCGTAACGATTCGAGTCATGCGGGAACGCTGTCGGAGAGTCGTGAAATCATTCGATGAACAGCGATGCGAGTACGCGGCGTCGCCAGAATTTGCGCAGGTCACCCCGGGTCACGGAGAGCGAAACCGAACCGGTGTCGCCGCACAGCGTGACGTCGAATGCGCCGAGCGTGCCGGCCTGCAAGGCCGCGAGCGCGGGCGCGAACCAGTCGCGCTCGAGCGCCGCGAACGCGTCGTTCCAGCGGGCCCAGTCCTGTTCGAGGAACGGCGCCGATAATGGATCGAGTTCGACGAGGGTGGTGCCGGTCGAGGTCGTGGTCGACGCCGCAGTCGACACTTCGAGCGCCGTGAACGAAGCCGGCGCATCGCCGACCGGCGTTCCCGACGCGAGCGAGAGTCCGCGCGTAGCCGCAGCCGCCGACAACACCCGCGCGAACGGACTCGTCACCGGCTGCGCGGCACCCTGCGCGTGAAACCAGATCGAGTTGACCGCAGGTAGCCCGCGCGCTTCGCGGGCCTCGTTGACCGGATGCTCGAACCACGCCATCTGCACTTCGTTCTGCAGCTTCATCCACATCCGTGAACGGGCGCCGGTATGCGCTTCGTGCGGCAGCCAGATTTCGATGTTGCGGCCGCTCGCGCGCAGCGGCGACGCGCCCGCGAGCGTGCCGAACGCGTCGCTCGACAGATACCAGCGCGTCGGTCGCGGCGCCTCGATACGCACACCGAGTTCTTCGATCAGCGGCCGCGCGAGCGCGAGCAATGCCGTGGCTTCGTCGTCGGACACGTCGAGCGACGCAGGATCGATCAGCACGAGATGGTCGTGCGCGATGCGCACGTGGACCGGCTGCACGCAGGCCCACGTCGCGTTGCCGGGATCGCCGCCGTCGGCGAGCAGCATGTAGGGGGCGAGCGGGGCTTCGTCGGCTGCTGCTGCGGGCGATGCCTGGGCGAGGGCGCCGAAGCGCCGGGCGATCCAGCGTTCGTGTGGCAGCGTGCGCTGGAAGTCCTCGCCGATCACCCGTTCGATTTCGGTCGCCCGGGCGATCAGCCGGGCGAGCGCCGGATAAGCGGTGCCGGACAGTGCGGCGGATGCGTCGGCTGCAGCAGGCAGCGCGAAAGGCAGTAAAAGATGGAGACGGTCGACATGCATGATGCTGCGCATTGTATGGCAAACTTCGCGGTTGATCGGTGTCTATGCAGTGTCGGCGCGGCGCTTCCACGGCGGAGTCGCACAATAAACATAGTGTGCGGCAGGAGTCCGGAAGGAACCATTAAGCCTCCGCGACACCCGAAGCAACAGGCGCGATGCAACATGGACCAGGCGCCCGGTAAGCGTCCGTAATACCCGGCCGTAAGGTGCGGGCGCGAAAATGGACGCTGCGGCACGACATCGCACGACACGCAACGGTAGAGCAGCAACAGCAGCACCAGTAAAAAACGACGGCAGGCGCAGTTTCCGGGGGCAACAGTGGTGCGCGGTCGGGGCCGGCCGCGCCGCACGACGGCATACCGCGCCGACGGCCGCAGAACGCAGACAAGGATTCGCTTGAAATTTCCCTACGAATGGCAGATTGGCTGGCGCTATACCCGCGCCGGCAAACGCACGACCGGCAACGGCTTCATCTCGTTCATCGCGCTCGTGTCGATGTCGGGCATCGCGCTCGGCGTTGCGGCGCTGATCGTTGTGCTCTCGGTGATGAACGGCTTCCAGAAGGAAGTCCGCGACCGCATGCTGTCGGTGCTCGCGCACGTCGAGATCTTTTCGCCGACCGGCTCGATGCCCAACTGGCAGCTGACCGCGAAGGAAGCGCGACAGAACCACGAGGTGATCGGCGCGGCGCCTTACGTCGAAGCGCAGGCGCTGCTCACGCGCGCCGATGCGGTGAGCGGGGTCGCGTTGCGCGGGGTCGAGCCGTCGCTGGAGCCGGAGGTGTCGGACATCGGCAAGGACATGAAGGAAGGCACGCTGAACGCGCTGACGCCCGGCGATTTCGGCATTGTGCTAGGCGCCGATCTCGCGGCCAACCTCGGCGTGCGCAAGGACGACAAGATCACACTTGTCGCACCGGAGGGCACGATGACGCCGGCCGGCATGCTGCCGCGTCTCAAGCAGTTCACCGTGGTCGGCGTGTTCGAGTCCGGGCATTACGAATACGACAGTACGCTCGCGCTGATCAACATCCGCGATGCGCAGGCGCTGTTCCGATTGCCTGCGCCGACCGGCGTTCGATTGCGATTGAAGGACATGCAGCGTGCGCCAGAGGTCGCGCATCAGCTTGCGCGCTCGTTATCGGGCGACCTGTACATCCGCGACTGGACCCAGCAGAACAAGACGTGGTTCTCGGCCGTGCAGATCGAGAAACGGATGATGTTCATCATCCTCACGCTGATCATCGCGGTCGCGGCATTCAATCTCGTGTCGTCGCTGGTGATGACGGTGACCAACAAGCAGGCGGACATCGCGATCCTGCGCACGCTCGGCGCGCAGCCGGGATCGATCATGAAGATCTTCGTCGTGCAGGGCGTGACGATCGGCTTCATCGGCACGGCGACGGGTGTCGCGCTCGGCTGTCTCGTCGCGTGGAGCATTCCGTGGCTCGTGCCGATGATCGAGCATCTGCTCGGCGTGCAGTTCCTGCCGCCGTCGGTGTACTTCATCAGTGAGCTGCCGTCGGAGCTGGTTGCCAGCGACGTGATCCGCATCGGCGTGATCGCGTTCGTGCTGTCGTCGCTCGCGACGCTGTACCCGAGCTGGCGCGGTGCGAAGATTCGTCCGGCGGAGGCGCTCCGCTATGAGTAATCTCGATCTTGATCAAACGCAAAAGCAAAAGCGGCCCGAAACGATGTCCGGCGACACCCAGCATTACCCGTATGTGCTCGAAGCCTTCAACATTTCGAAAGCGTTCGTACAGGGCGGTCTGAACGTGCAAGTGCTCGACAACACCGCGCTGACCGTGCATCGCGGCGAGAAGCTCGCAATCGTCGGCGCGTCGGGGTCCGGCAAGAGCACGCTGCTGCACGTGCTCGGCGGCCTCGACGATCCGAGCGCGGGCCAGGTGTCGGTGCTGGGCAAGCCGTTCACGAAGCTGTCCGAGCGCGAGCGCAACGACCTGCGTAATCGCGCGTTGGGTTTCGTTTATCAGTTCCATCATCTGCTGGCGGAATTCACGGCGCTCGACAACGTCGCGATGCCGCTGCGCATTCGCCGTATGACCACCGAGGCCGCGCGTAGCGAAGCGCTCGCGATGCTCGATCGCGTCGGGCTTGCGCATCGTGCGAAGCATCGGCCGGGCGAACTCTCGGGCGGCGAGCGGCAACGTGTCGCGATTGCGCGCGCGCTGGTGACGAAGCCCGCGTGCGTGCTTGCCGACGAGCCCACGGGCAACCTCGACGGCGGCACGGCGGACACCGTGTTCGACCTGATGCTCGAACTGTCCAAAACGCTGAACACGAGCTTTGTGATCGTCACGCACGATCTGGAACTCGCGGGACGCTGTGATCGCATCATGCGTCTGCGCGACGGCGTGCTGCACGAGGAGCCCAAGGCTCCCGTTTAACGTTCGACTTTGGCGGAGCGCACCGCATGTGGATCGACACGCACTGTCATCTCGACGCGTCCGAATTCGACGCGGACCGCGACGCGGTCGCGGCGGCGGCGCACGATGCAGGCGTCGCTCGGATCGTGATTCCCGGCGTCGCACGCGAGCATTTTTCGCGGGTCCGCGAACTGGCGCACAAGGTGAGGGGCGGCGCGTACGCGCTCGGTATTCATCCGCTCTTCACGCCGCGCGCGCAGGACAGCGATCTCGACGCGCTGCGGATGGAGATCGAGGCGAGCCTCGACGATCCGCTGTTCGTCGGGCTCGGCGAAATCGGTCTCGACTACTTCGTTCCTGGTCTCGACGACGAACGTCAGCAGTTCTTCTATAACGGGCAGCTCAAGCTCGCGCGCGAATTCGATCTGCCGGTGATCTGCCACGTGCGCAAATCGCAGGACCAGGTGTTGAAGGGACTGCGACGTCATAACGTACATCGCGGCATCGCGCACGCGTTCAACGGCAGCTTCCAGCAGGCGAATGCGTTCATCGATCACGGGATGCATCTCGGCTTCGGCGGCAATCTGACGTTCGAGCGGGCTCGGCAGATTCGCCGGCTCGCGGAGCAGTTGCCGCTCGAAGCGCTCGTCGTTGAAACCGACGCACCCGACATCGCGCCCGAATGGCTTTACCGCGAACGCAATACTCCCGACCAGGTGCCGCGTATCGGCGCATGCCTCGCGCAACTACGCGGCATTAGCGAAGACGAACTCGCCCTTGGCACAACGGCTAACGCGCACGCCGCGTTGCCCCGGCTCGCCCGATCGTCCGCATAATCGTCTGCAGCGGGCCGCGTTCTCGCGACCGCTGCGGTGAGCCACGCTTACCGTTTTGTCGCCGACGCGGCGACCGCTTTCGATGGCGGTTGCGGAGGGCGAATGCGGGCAGTGTGGTGCGGATTTGCGTTGGGCGTGATGGTTTTGCAGCAGCAGGCGGTGTTGCCGTCGACGAAGGTGTGGTGTCTGCTGATCGCGGCGATGTTCGCGAGTATCGGCGTCGCTATGTGGTGTCACGCGAAGGCGCGCGGATATGTTGTCGTGGGCTCATGCGTGCTGCTGTTCGCCTCCGCCTGCATCGGTTTCGGCTACGCCGCGTGGCGTGCGGAACTGCGTCTCGCGACGAGCTTGCCGCATGCATGGGAAGGACGCGATATCGACGTGACGGGCTACGTCGACGGTCTGACTTCCAGCGACGCAATCGGCGTGCGCTTTCTGTTTCATGTCGACTCGGTCGACGCACCCATTCCACATTTCCCGCGCACGCTGCAGCTGTCGTGGATTGCCCGCGATGCGCCGCCGCCCGCATTGCCGCCCGGTTCGCGCTGGCGTTTGCCGGTGCGCCTCAAGCGGCCGCATGGCAACGAGAACCCCGGCGTACGCGATATCGAGGCGGCGTGGCTCGAACGCGACGTACGCGCGACCGGCTACGTCAGCGCGCCCATTCGTGCGCTTCGGCTTAGCGGCGACGCACATAGCGTCGATATAGTAATCGATCGCTGGCGCGATGCGTTACGCGCACGAATCGATGCCGTCCTCGCGGACGCACCGCATCGCGGGATCGTCGTCGCGCTTGCAGTCGGTGCGCAGGATGCAGTGAGCGCCGTCGACTGGAACACGATGCGCGTGACCGGCACGAGTCATCTGATCGCAATCTCCGGGCTGCATATCGGTTTTGTCGCGGGCTTCGCCGCGTGGCTCGTCGGTGGCGTGTGGCGACGCTCGGGATTCATCGGTCGCAACTGGTCGCTGCGCGTGCCGGCGCAGAAAGTCGCGGCGCTCGGCGGCGCGGCGTTCGCCGCAGTGCATACGGCGCTGGCCGGCTTCAACGTGCCGGCGCAACGCACGCTGTGGATGCTCACGGTCGTCGCGCTCGCATTCGCGAGCGGTCGCACGGTGCCGGCGACGGTCGTGCTTGCGTGGGCGCTCGGTCTCGTGCTGGTGATCGATCCGTGGTCGGTGCTGTCGGCGGGATTCTGGCTGTCGTTCTGCGCGGTCGCGGCGATTCTGTTCGCGTTGTCCGGACCGTCGCATCGGGCATTGCCCGATCCTGGGATCGCTGATTTATCTCCTCTCAGGCGCTTCATGCTGCGCCGTCTGCGTGCCGGTACCACGCATCTGCGCGAAGGCGCACGTGTGCAGTTCGCGGTGACGATCGCGCTGGCGCCGCTCACCGTGTGGTGGTTCGCGCAGATTCCGCTCGTCGGGCCGTTCGCGAATGCGGTTGCGATTCCGTGGATGAGCCTGCTTGTCACGCCTGCGGTACTCGTCGGCACGGTGTTGCCCGCGCCGCTCGACGCCTACGCGTTCGACGTCGCGCACGAACTGCTGCGTGCATTGATGCCGTTTCTGCAATGGCTCGCTGCGCCGAAATGGGCGCTGTGGTTTCTGCCGCGACCCGGCGCAGGCGCGCTGGCCTGCGCAGCGCTCGGCGTCGCGTGGTGTCTCGCGCCGCGCGGCTGGCCGATGCGCCCGGCCGGCGCGTTCGCGTTGCTGCCGTTGCTGTTGCCGCCGCAGGCCGGACCGCCGTCGGGCACGTTCCGGCTGATCGCGCTCGATATCGGGCAGGGCTCGTCGATTCTCGTCCAGACTGCGCATCACACGCTGCTGTTCGACGCCGGTCCCGGTCCGGAGTCGACGCATGCGGGTGAGCGCATCGTCGTGCCGTTCCTGCAGTCGCACGGCGTGACGACGCTCGATGCGCTCGTCGTCAGTCATTCGGACTCCGATCACGCGGGCGGTGCGCCGGCCGTGTTCGACAACATCGGCGTGCGGCAACTGCTCGCGTCGTTGCCGGGCACGAACGCGCTGTGGAGTCGCGCAATTGCCGTGGGTGCCGACCGCGTACGCTGCGTGGCCGGGCAGCACTGGCAGTGGGACGGCGTCGACTTCGCGATGCTGTGGCCGGACCCCGGTCCGCTGCACGGCAAGGCCAATGACCAGTGCTGCGTGCTGCGCGTCAGCATCCCCGTGCCGAACGGCACCCCTGCGCTCGCCGCGTTGCTGGCCGCCGATATCGAGGCGCCAGTCGAACGCACGCTGCGCGAGCGCGATCCGGCTGCGTTGCGCGCGCCGGTGCTGCTCGTGCCGCATCACGGCAGCCACACGTCGTCGACTGAGCCGTTCCTCGACTCTGTCGGTCCGCTCGTTGCCGTATTTCAGGTAGGCTATCGCAACCGATTTCATCATCCGCATCCCGGCGTGTTCGCGCGTTACGAAGCGCGGCATATCGAACTTGCCCGCAGCGACGACGATGGCGCGGTGACGATCGAAGCGGCAGGCACGACGCTGTCGCTCGATCGGTATCGCGACACGCAGCGGCGTTACTGGATGGACCGGTGATCACGGTTCACGGCCGGACGTGCCGCGATCCGGGGGAAGCATCAAGGTTCAAAACCGCGTTCAGAACGGAGACAGCCGCAGTTGAAAAACATCATCCACTTCTCGCACGCGAACGGCTTTCCAGCGTCGATCTATCGAACGATCTTCGCTGAGCTGTCGGACGACTACGATCTGCGTTTCATCGAGCGCATCGGCCACGATGCCCGCTTTCCGGTGACGCAGGACTGGCCGCATCTGGTCGAACAACTGCTCGAGGACATTGGTCGCACGTACGAACAGCCGGTGTGGCTCGTCGGCCATTCGCTCGGTGGCTATCTGTCGCTGATGGCCGCGCTGAGAAAGCCGCAGTGGGTGAGGGGCGTGGTGATGCTCGATTCGCCGGTCGTCGCGGGTTGGCGCAGCAGCATGCTGCGCGTGTCGCAGTGGACGGGGCTCGACGAGCGGCTGTCGCCGGCCGCAGCCACGCGCACGCGGCGCACGCACTGGACGAGCCGCGAGGAGGCATGGCGGCATTTCCATTCGAAGCCGGCGTTCGCGCGCTGGGACGAACGCGTGCTGTCCGACTACATCGATTTCGGGATTCCACAGAGCGCGCCGGACGGCTCGCGCGCACTCGCGTTCGATCGCCGCACCGAATACCGGATCTATCGCACGTTGCCGCACACGCTCGGTGCGCGGCTCGCGCGCGGCGCGCCGGTGCCGGTCGGGTTCATCGCGGGCACGCAGTCGAAGGAGATCCGCCAGGCCGGTCTCCAGGCGACGCGGCGCGCGACCGACGGACATCTCGAATGGATCGAGGGCAGTCATCTGTATCCGATGGAAAAGCCGATCGAAACCGCGCGGGCAATTCAGCGGATGCTGCGCGAACTCGAACGACGCGCGTAGCGAGTGGGTTGGGGGCGGACAATCGATTCGCCGGACGCGAATGCACCGCACTGCGTACTGTGTGACGTGTATCGACCGGTGGTTTATGCGTCGGAAAAGGCGCGACGTCATCGCATGCTCACGCACACACCGGACAATCTCAAAAAGACAGTTGAGCCGATGTTGCAGCGCAGGTTCGAACGGTCGTGCCGCGCGTCGCCGCAAGCGGGCTGAAGTTGCACCGGATGCCCCGCACATTGCTGGGTTGGGGCCCTGCTTTACGGTATAATCCGTTTTTCCCGCGAGCATCCAGCGATGACCAAATATGTTTTCGTCACCGGCGGCGTAGTGTCTTCCCTCGGCAAGGGTATTGCCGCCGCTTCTCTCGCCGCGATCCTCGAATCGCGCGGCCTCAAAGTCACCCTCCTCAAGCTCGATCCCTACATCAACGTCGACCCCGGCACGATGAGCCCGTTTCAGCACGGCGAAGTGTTCGTGACCGAAGACGGAGCGGAGACCGACCTCGACCTCGGCCATTACGAGCGCTTCATCAGTACGAAGATGCGCAAGGCCAATAACTTCACCACGGGCCAGATCTACGAATCGGTGATCCGCAAGGAACGCCGCGGCGATTATCTGGGCAAGACGGTGCAGGTCATCCCGCACATCACAAACGAAATCCAGGCTTTCGTCGAGCGCGGCGCGGCATCCGCGACGTGCGGCGAGCCTGACGTCGCGATCGTCGAGGTGGGCGGTACGGTCGGCGACATCGAATCGCTGCCGTTCCTCGAAGCCGCGCGGCAGATGAGCCTGCGCATGGGCCGTAACAGCGCATGCTTCGTGCACCTCACGCTGGTGCCGTTCATCGCGACGGCCGGCGAACTGAAGACCAAGCCCACGCAGCACAGCGTGCAGAAGCTGCGCGAGATCGGGATTTTCCCGACCGTGCTGCTGTGCCGCGCCGATCGCCCGATCCCCGACGACGAACGCGCGAAAATCTCGCTGTTCTCGAACGTGCCGGAAGACGCGGTGATCTCGGTGTGGGACGTCGACAGCATCTACAAGATTCCGCAGATGCTGTGCGACCAGGGGCTCGACAAGATCGTCTGTGACGAACTCAAGATCGCACCGAAGCCGGCTAACCTGTCGATGTGGGCGTCGCTCGTCGACAAGCTCGAGAACCCGAAGCACGAAGTGACGATCGGCATGGTCGGCAAGTATGTCGATCTGACCGAGTCGTACAAGTCGCTGATCGAAGCGCTGCGCCATGCGTCGATCCACACGTCGACCAAGGTCAACATCCAGTACCTCGACTCCGAAGAGATCGACGCGAACGGTATCGACAGCCTCAAGCATCTCGACGCGGTACTCGTGCCGGGCGGCTTCGGCCGGCGCGGCACCGAAGGCAAGATCAAGGCGATCCGCTACGCCCGCGAAGCGAAGGTGCCGTACCTCGGCATCTGCCTCGGCATGCAGCTCGCGGTGATCGAGTTCGCACGCGACGTCGTCGGCCTCGCGAACGCGAACAGCACCGAATTCGATCCGGAGACGCCGAGCCGCGTCGTCGCGCTGATCACCGAGTGGTATGACCGCGAAGGCAAGGTCGAAAAGCGCACGGAAGAATCCGATCTCGGCGGCACGATGCGCCTCGGTTCGCAGCGCTGCCCGATCAAGCCCGGCACGATGGCCGAAGAGATCTACGGCAAGGACGTGAACGAACGCCATCGCCACCGTTATGAAGTCAATAACCGCTTCGTGCCCCAGCTCGAAGCCGGCGGCCTTATCATCAGCGCCCGTACTCCCAGCGAAGATCTGCCGGAAATGATGGAACTGCCGCGTAGCATGCATCCGTGGTTCGTCGGCGTGCAGTTCCACCCGGAATTCACGTCCACGCCGCGCGACGGTCATCCGCTCTTCAAGTCGTTCGTCGAAGCGGCGCTCGTGCGTCGGCAGTCGCTGTCGAGCACGGCGAAAAAGGTAGGGGAGAAGGCATGAAACTCTGCGGATTCGAAGCCGGTCTCGACAAGCCGTTCTTCCTGATCGCGGGCACGTGTGTCGTCGAATCCGAACAGATGACGATCGACACCGCCGGCCGCCTGAAGGAAATCTGCGCGAAACTGGGTATTCCGTTCATCTACAAATCGTCGTACGACAAGGCCAATCGCAGCAGCGGCAAGTCGTTCCGCGGTCTGGGCATGGACGAAGGGCTGCGCATCCTGTCCGAAGTGAAGCGCCAGCTCGGCCTGCCGGTGCTGACCGACGTTCACAGCGAACACGAGATCGAGCCGGTCGCGGCGGTCGTCGATGTGCTGCAGACGCCGGCGTTCCTGTGCCGGCAAACGGATTTCATCCACGCGTGCGCGCGCTCGGGCAAGCCGGTCAATATCAAGAAAGGCCAGTTTCTCGCGCCGCACGACATGAAGAACGTGATCGACAAGGCACGTGAAGCGGCCCGTGAAGCAGGGCTGTCGGAAGACCGCTTCATGGCCTGCGAACGCGGCGTGTCGTTTGGTTATAACAATCTCGTGTCGGACATGCGTTCGCTCGCGATCATGCGCGAAACCGGCGCACCGGTCGTGTTCGATGCAACCCACTCGGTGCAGTTGCCGGGCGGGCAGGGCACGAGCTCGGGCGGTCAGCGCGAATTCGTGCCGGTGCTCGCGCGTGCTGCAATCGCGACGGGCGTCGCGGGCGTCTTCATGGAGACGCACCCGAACCCGGCGGAAGCGAAGTCGGATGGCCCGAACGCGGTGCCGCTGAACCGCATGGCCGATCTGCTCGAAACCTTGATTACACTGGACGCGGCGGTAAAACGCGCGCCGTTCCTCGAAAGCGATTTCAACTGATGCGGCGTCTGCGGTGCTTGCGATAAGCGCCGTGGACGAATCGATGGAGGGGAGACGAAAGGCCGGCGGCGATGCACGCATCGACACACCGGCTCACGAAGAGACGAAACGGCGCCGCCCGACCGGCTCGGCGCAGATGAACCGACGACCTTCAGCGGCGTCTGACGACAGACGCAAGGCGCGAACGCGGTCGTCACCGTAAAGCATCCACCGTTATTTCTTGAGGAAACCATGAGTGCTATCGTAGATATCATCGGTCGCGAGATTCTCGATTCGCGAGGCAACCCCACCGTCGAATGCGACGTGCTGCTGGAATCGGGCACGATGGGCCGCGCAGCGGTACCGTCGGGTGCATCGACCGGCTCGCGTGAAGCGATCGAGCTGCGCGACGGCGAAACCGGCCGCTATAGCGGCAAGGGCGTGCTGAAGGCGGTCGAGCACATCAATACCGAAATCTCCGAAGCCATCATGGGCCTCGACGCCTCCGAGCAGGCTTTCCTCGACAAGACGCTGCTCGAACTCGACGGCACCGACAACAAGTCGCGCCTCGGCGCGAACGCGATGCTGGCTGTGTCGATGGCCGTCGCGAAGGCGGCCGCTGAAGAAGCCGGCCTGCCGCTGTACCGCTACTTCGGCGGCTCGGGTGCGATGCAACTGCCGGTGCCGATGATGAACATCGTCAACGGCGGCGCGCACGCGAACAACAGCCTGGATATCCAGGAATTCATGATCGTGCCGGTCAGCCAGCCGACCTTCCGCGAAGCACTGCGCTGCGGCGCCGAAGTGTTCCACGCGCTGAAGAAGATCCTCGCAGACCGCGGCATGAGCACGGCGGTCGGCGACGAAGGCGGCTTCGCGCCGAACTTCGGCAGCAACGACGAATGCCTGTCGACGATCCTTCAGGCCATCGAGAAAGCCGGCTACCGTGCGGGCGAAGACGTGCTGCTCGCGCTCGACTGCGCGGCCAGCGAGTTCTATCACGACGGCAAGTACCAGCTGGCGGGCGAAGGCCTGCAACTGTCGTCGGCGGAATTCACCGACTACCTCGCGACGCTCGCCGACAAGTTTCCGATCGTGTCGATCGAAGACGGTATGCACGAAAGCGACTGGGCAGGCTGGAAGCTGCTTACCGACAAGCTCGGCAAGAAGATCCAGCTGGTCGGCGACGATCTGTTCGTCACGAACACGCGCATCCTGAAGGAAGGCATCGACAAGGGCATCGCGAACTCGATCCTGATCAAGATCAACCAGATCGGTACGCTGACCGAAACCTTCGCCGCGATCGAAATGGCAAAGCGCGCCGGCTACACCGCGGTGATCTCGCACCGCTCGGGCGAAACCGAAGACTCGACGATCGCCGACATCGCAGTCGGGCTGAACGCCGGGCAGATCAAGACCGGCTCGCTGTCGCGTAGCGACCGTATCTCGAAATACAACCAGCTGCTGCGCATCGAGGAAGATCTCGGCGATATCGCGAGCTACCCGGGCAAGTCGGCGTTCTACAACCTGCGCTAAGTACGTCAAGCGTTGCAGCCGTCATCCTTCGTTTCCGCATCAACCTGCCGCCCTGCGTATAGCGCAGGGCGGCGCGTATTATCTGCACTCCCTTTTTCATGCGGCTCGTCACTGTCGTTCTGATCGTTTTGCTGGCGCTGATCCAGTTCCCACTCTGGTGGGGGCACGGCGGCTGGCTGCGCGTTCACGAACTGCAGCAGCAGCTCGGTGAACAGCAGAAAAAGAACGCGGATGAAAAACTGCGCAATGAGCGGATCGCAGGTGAGGTGCAGGATCTGCAGAACGGCACGGCCGCCGTCGAAGAGCGCGCGCGCTACGAGATGGGGATGGTGAAGGACAGCGAGGTGTTCGTGCAGTTCGTGTCGCCGAACGCATCGAGCCCGGTTGCGGCGAATACGCCGACCTCGGCGACGTCGACGCGTGGCGTGATGTCGGCGGCTCCGGTGCGCGTCGTGCCGAATCCGGAGTCGCGTGCGAGGCCGGACCGCAAGCACGCGGGGAAGAAGGGTAAGGACGGCAAGGAAGCGAAGGGAAAGAGCACGGCCCAGCATTGAGCATTGACCGGATTACGGCCACGCGGTTCGTGGCTCTCCGAAACGAAAAAAAGCGCGATGTTCATCGCGCTTTTTTATTGGCCGAAACCTGTGCGGTAACGATCGGACTACCAGCCCCATCCCCAGCCCGGCGAATAACCGTAGCCGATGCCCGTTCCCCAGCCACGGCCCCATCCACCGCCGCCGTAATAGCTGCCATAGACGCTCACCGGCGGGCTGTAGTAACGCGCATACGCCTGAGCGGCGGCTTCGGCGGCCATCTGCTGGTTCTGTTCGTTCAACACCTGTCGGTCGATCACATCGTAGCGCTGGCGTTCCTGTTCGGTGAGCGGCCGTGTGCCGTTCGGCAACCCGGACTGATCCGCCGGCAGACGGCTGTAGATCGGTGAAGGGCCCGGCGGCTCCATTGCGCAGCCTGCGAGCGCAGCGGCACCCACGGCAAGCGACAGTGCGATCGCGGTTTTGCGGCCCGACAGCAGAAGGATGGGAAGAGGCGTTTTCATTGCTGGATCTCCGTCGGCGGTATCGCACGGCTATTGATTGTCGTGCGACACCGCCCGTCATACATCTCGCCACACTGCGGCGATCGATGAACCGTGCCGCCGTCGCCCCCAGCCTGCGCTACGCGTCAGTGTCGTTGCGTCGCAGCGGGCGTCAATCCTTCTGAGAGCCCCGGGGAGACAAAAAGTTGCGCGACGTCGACCGGGTCGAACTCGTACCGCTGGTTACAGTACTCGCAGTGGACCTCGACGTGACCGCGCTCTTCGAGCACGCTATCGACTTCTTCGCGGCCCAGCATCTTCAGCATCGCGCCGACCCGTTCGCGCGAACAGCTGCACTGGAAGCGCGCGGTCGCGGGCTCGAAGTGCTGCACGTTTTCCTGCCAGAACAGCCGGCGAAACACGGTGTCCGGCTCTTCGGTCAGCAGTTCTTCGCGCGACAGCGTGCCGCCGAGCGTGCACACGCGGTCCCACGTGTCGGCGTCGAGTTCGCCCGGATGCGGGACGATGCCGCCGTCGCCGGGGAGCTTCTGCAGCAGCATGCCGACGGCGCGTTCGGCATCGGCGGCGAGCCACAGACGCGTGTCGAGCTGCTCCGAGTGATGCATGTAGTGCTCGAGCACCTCGGCCATCGATTTCAGCGGCCCGTCGAAGCCCGACAGCGGCACGATGCCTTGATATGGCTGCTGGCCAGGTTGCTTGTCCTGCGGATCGAGCGTGATCACGCAGCGGCCGTGACCGCCCGCGTTGACGAGGTCGATCAGCGTCAGGTCGTCGCCGATCGTGGCCGCTGCGTCGCCCGAAAACTTCGCGGTGGCACGCATCGACAGATCCGACGCGCACTGCACGACCAGCATCTTGACCGGGCCATCGCCGAAGATCTGCATGATCAGCGTGCCGTCGAATTTCAGATTCGCGGACAGCAGCGCGCACGCCGCCATCATTTCGCCGAGTATCGTGCGCACGGGCGTCGGGTAGTCGCGACGCGTCAGCACTTCCTGCCACGTGTTACGCAGCGAAACGATCTCGCCGCGCACCGGCGCCGCGCTGAAGATAAATTTTTGCAGCTCGTCCTTCACAACTTTTCCCTGGTTGATGACACGGCTTGCTGCCGTGCCGGCACGCCGTCGTACGATCGCCATCTAGCCGATCCGTACGAGCTGCGCCTTGAAATATTCGCGGCGTTCCACGTAGTTCGCCGCGTTGCGTCGCATGCCGGCGATGTCCGCGTCCGTCAGTTCGCGGACGACCTTCGCCGGCGCGCCGAGGATCAGCGAGTTGTCCGGAAACACCTTGCCCTCGGTCACGACCGCGCCCGCCCCGACCAGACAGTTGCGGCCGACTACCGCTCCATTCAAGACCACCGCCTGAATTCCGATCAGCGCGCCTTCCTTGATCGTGCAGCCGTGCAGCATCGCCTGATGGCCGATCGTCACGTTGGCTTCGATCGTCAGCGGGTAGCCGGGGTCCGTGTGCAGCACCGCACCTTCCTGGATGTTGCTGCCGGTGCCGACGGTAATCGGCTCGTTGTCGCCGCGGATCGCCGCGCCGAACCAGACGCTCGCGTTTTCCTCGAGCTCGACCTTGCCGATGATCGTCGCCGTATCCGCGACGAACACGCTTTCATGGATGGTCGGGGCCGCGCCGCCGAGCTTGTAGATTGCCACGGTGTCTCCTGTGCGTCGCGTGCTGCGCGGGCGGCGCAAACACGCGTTCGCAGCGCCAGCGCGCTGCATCGTGATCGAATCGCGTATTGTAAACGGTTGTGCATGCCGGCTGGGTGACGTGGGATCGGAGGGTCGGTTCTGGTCGTTGCAGCGGTTTTTCCGGGCATCGTGGGGTTTTCTTCGCAGGTCTTGCTTTTGTCCGTCATGAGTTCCGCTGCTTCCACTGTTTCTGTTTCGTCCGCGCCGTTGTGTGCGCGGACTGCGGCGCTGGCCGCGCTGCGCGAATCCGCTCCGCCGGTGAAGGCCCGGGTGACGCGTCTGCTGCGCGAACAGGTCGCGAGCGGCGTGGCGGTGTGTCTGCCGGCGGCGGTGATCGCCGAGCCCGCAGATCTGCCGGGACGGCCGCAGCGTCCCGAACTGGTCGAGCCGCGCCGGCTCGGGCGCCGCAGCATGCAATCGCCGGAAGGGCGCGCGGTGCTGCTGCACGCGCTCGCGCACATCGAATTCAACGCGATCAATCTTGCGCTCGACGCCGTCTGGCGCTTCGCGGACATGCCTCTGGCGTTTTACGTCGACTGGCTGAAGGTCGCGGCAGAGGAGGCGCATCACTTCTCGCTGCTCGTCGCGCGGTTGGGCGAGTTGGGTCACGCGTACGGCGATTTCCCCGCGCACGATGGCCTGTGGGACATGTGCGACCGTACCCGCGACGACGTCCTCGCACGGATGGCGCTCGTGCCGCGCACGCTCGAAGCGCGCGGTCTCGACGCATCGCCGCCGATCCGCGCACGGCTTCAGCAGGCAGGCGATCACGCGTCCGCGGCGATTCTCGATGTGATCCTGCACGACGAGATCGGCCACGTGCTGATCGGCAACTGCTGGTTTCGTCACCTGTGCGACGAACGCGGGCTCGATCCGCATCCGACCTATATCGAGCTTGCCGAGCGCTATCACGCGCCGAAGCTGCGCGGCCCGTTCAACTTTGCCGCGCGACGCGACGCCGGTTTCGACGAAACCGAGCTGGCGGCGCTCGCCGCCTCCGACAGCCCATCCACCGATTGAGTGATGCCTCCAGCATGCCGCCGCTGCCTCAAGCGGCGAAGCTGGCTATAATCGGACGACCGTTCTTTTTTGGCAGATCAACTCATGAATACCTCCCGGTCCGAATTCGTTACCGTCCGTGGCGTCCGGCTGCACGTGCGTCGCTGGGGTAACCCGGACGCGCCCACGCTGTTCATGCTGCACGGCTGGATGGATGTCGCGGCGTCGTTCCAGTTCGTCGTCGATGCGCTTGGCGGCGACTGGCAGGTGATCGCGCCGGATGCGCGCGGCTTCGGACTGTCGGACTGGCCCGTCGCGGCGAACGGCGGCGGTCATTACTGGTTTCACGAGTACCTGTCCGATCTCGATGCGCTGCTCGATCATTACGCGCCGTCGGGCGAGGTGAATCTGGTCGGGCACAGCATGGGCGCCAACGTGGTGTGCCTGTATGCGGGCGCGCGGCCCGAGCGGGTGCGTCGCGTCGTCGATCTGGAGGGCTTCGGTCTGCCGCCGGCGCATCCGAAGCAGATGCCGGGGCGCCTGCGGGCGTGGCTCGACGAAATGCGCGAGCCGCCGCGTCTGAAGCATTACGCGTCGCTTGAAGAGGTCGCCGCGCGGCTCATCAAGACCAACGAACGACTGCTTCCGCAGCGCGCACGCTTTCTCGCGCCGCACTGGTCGCGGCCGGACGGTGAGGGCGGCTACATGCTGCTCGCCGATCCCGCGCATAAACTGCGTGGCCCGATGCTGTACCGGCTCGACGAGGTGATGGCCGTGTGGGCAAAGGTGCGCGCGAAGGTGCTGCACGTCGAAGCGGTCGCGTCGCCGACGCTCGCGCAACTCGCCGGCGAGATTCCGCTCGCGGAGTTCAAGGCGCGGTTCAGCGCATTTCCCGACTGGCGCGAAAAAATCATCGATGACGCGGGGCACATGGTCCATCACGATCAGCCGGAACAGGTTGCCGCGCTGATCGAAGCGTTCTGCGCGTGATGTCACTTCCGTGACTTTTTGCGCATAAGGTGCTGCAGCGCGGCGTGAGTTGTCACCGAGATTGGCCGCATCTGCGTTACTGCATTGCAGTAAAATGGAGTGTGAAAATCCTCGAGCACCCATGAACGCCGATCTCCACTGTCACTCCACCGTTTCCGACGGCCATTTCGCGCCGGCCGACGTCGCGCGCCGCGCGCACGCAGGCGGCGTGACGCTGTGGGCGCTGACGGATCACGACGAACTGGGCGGTCAACGGGAGGCACGCGAAACGGCCGAGGCGCTCGGCATGCGCTATCTGAGCGGCGTCGAGATTTCGGTGACGTGGGCGTCGCGGACGGTGCACATCGTCGGGCTGCACGTCGATCACGAATGCGCGGCGCTCGTCGACGGTCTCGAGCGCACCCGCAATGGACGCGCGGCGCGCGGCGAGGCGATCGGCGAGCAACTTGCCACGCTCGGCATCCCCGATGCGTACGAAGGTGCGCTGAAATACGTGTCGAACCCGGACATGATGTCGCGGACCCACTTTGCGCGCTTCATGGCGGAGCACGGTTACGCGGAATCGACCCAGGACGCGTTCAACCGTTATCTCGGCGACGGCAAGCCCGGCTACGTCTCGCATCGCTGGGCGAAGCTCGCGGATGCAGTCAAATGGATTCAGGTCGCGGGCGGCGAAGCGGTGATCGCGCATCCGGGTCGGTACGCGTATACGCAAGTGGAATTCGACGCGCTGTTCGGCGAATTCATCGATCTCGGCGGCAAGGCAATCGAAGTCGTCACCGGCAGCCACACGCCGGATCAATATCGCGAATATGCGGACGTCGCACGCCGCTTCGGTTTCGAAGCATCGCGCGGATCCGATTTCCATTCGCCGGGCGAGAGCCGCGTCGAACTCGGCAGCCTGCCGCCGCTTCCCGCCGATCTCAAACCTGTCTGGGAACGCTGGCTGTGATGCCACGCGGTGCCGCAACGGCATCACCAACCCACGTCGCGTTCCACTTTATTCTCTGATCGACATGTCGCAATTTTTTCGGCTTCATCCGGATAATCCGCAGCCGCGTCTGATCAAGCAGGCGGTGCAGATCATCAACGACGGCGGCGTCGTCGCGTTGCCGACCGATTCGAGCTACGCGCTCGCGTGCCATCTCGACGACAAGCAGGCCGTCGAACGGCTGCGGCGGATTCGCGGACTCGACGAGCGTCAGTTGCTGTCGCTGCTCGTGCGCGATCTGTCCGAGCTTTCCAATTTCGCGATGGTCGACAACCGTCAGTACCGGCTGATCAAATCGGTGACGCCGGGGCCGTACGTGTTCGTGCTGCAGGCGACCAAGGAAGTGCCACGCCGGCTGTCGCATCCGTCGCGCAAGACCATCGGGCTGCGCGTCCCGGATCACGCGATCACGCTCGCGATTCTCGAGGAACTGGGTCAGCCGCTGCTAGGCTCGACGCTGATCCTGCCCGGGGAAACCGAACCGCTGAACGATCCCGATGACATTCGCGTTCGTCTCGAAAAGCAGCTCGATCTGGTGATCGACGGTGGTGCGTGTCCGTGCGAGCCGTCCACGGTGATCGATCTGAGCGGCGAAGAGCCGGTGCTGGTGCGCGCGGGGCGGGGCAGTCTCGCGCCGTTCGGGCTCGAGCAGCCGGCATGAGTGGCGCTGCGAGGCGCCCCGAACACACTGTAAAAGAAAGCGGCCGGCCGTCTGCGGCCGCGTTGCTACAATAGCGCGCTATGGATTCTTCCCTGATACAAACTATCGTCGTCTACGCGTTGCCGGTGATCTTCGCGATCACGCTTCACGAGGCGGCACACGGCTACGTCGCGCGCGCGCTCGGCGACAACACTGCCTATGTGCTCGGTCGCGTGTCGTTCAATCCGATGCGGCACATCGATCCGCTCGGCACGATCTTCATTCCGCTGCTGCTGTACTTCGCGACGAGCGGCGCATTCATGTTCGGCTACGCGAAGCCGGTGCCGGTCGCGTTCGGCAACCTGCGCAATCCGCGCTGGGGCAGCCTGTGGGTCGCGCTCGCGGGGCCCGCATGCAATTTCGTTCAGGCGCTCGTGTGGGGCGTATTCGGCGTCGGGCTTGCGGTGGCCGGCGTCGACGAGCCGTTCTTCACGCGGATGGCTGCGGCCGGTGTCGGCGTCAACCTCGTGCTCGGTGTGCTGAATCTGTTTCCGCTGCCGCCGCTCGACGGTGGCCGCATACTGTCCGCGCTGCTGCCTACTCGCCAGTCCATCGCGCTGTCGCGCATCGAGCCGTATGGATTCTTCATCGTGATGGCGCTCCTGATGACGGGTGCGCTGACGCGGTACTGGCTGCAGCCGCTCGTCAGCCTCGGTTACGCAGCGGTGACCGTCATCCTGTCTCCTCTCGTTTCGCTATTCTCATAAAAATCCATGTTCCCTGACCGTATCTTCTCAGGCATGCGACCCACCGGGTCGCTGCACCTCGGCCACTATCACGGCGTGCTGAAAAACTGGGTGCGGCTGCAGTCCGAATACCCGTGTTTCTTCTGCGTCGTCGACTGGCACGCGCTGACGACGCACTACGAAACGCCCGAGGTGATCGAAAAGAACGTCTGGGAAGTGCTGATCGACTGGCTCGCATCGGGCATCGATCCGGCGCAGGCGACGTTGTTCATCCAGAGCCGTGTGCCCGAGCATGCAGAGCTGTCGCTGCTGCTCGGCATGAGCACGCCGCTCGGCTGGCTCGAACGCGTGCCGACGTACAAGGAGCAGATGGAGAAGCTGAAGGACAAGGATCTGTCCACCTACGGCTTCCTCGGCTACCCGGTGCTGATGGCCGCCGACATCCTGCTGTATCGCGCGTCGCTCGTGCCGGTCGGCGAGGACCAGGTGCCGCACGTCGAGATGACGCGCGAGATCGCGCGCCGTTTCAACTACATGTACGGCCGCGAACCGGAATTCGAAGCGAAGGCGCTCGAGGCTGCGAAGAAACTCGGCGGCAAGCGCTCGAAGCTGTATCACGAGCTGCGTAACGCGTATCAGCAGGAAGGCGACGACGAAGCGCTCGAACAGGCCCGCGCGATGTTGCAGGAATCGCAGAGTCTGTCGCTGAACGATCGCGAGCGGCTGTTCGGCTATCTCGAAGGCGCGCGCAAGATCATCCTGCCGGAACCGCAGGCGCGACTGACCGAAGCCTCGCGGATGCCGGGGCTCGACGGACAGAAGATGTCGAAGTCGTACGGCAACACGATCGGTTTGCGTGAGGATGCCGAAACAATTGCGAAGAAGGTTCGCACGATGCCGACGGATCCTGCTCGCGTGCGCCGCACCGATCCGGGCGATCCGGACAAGTGCCCGGTGTGGCAGCTGCATCAGGTCTACACGGACGAAGCCACGCACGAATGGGTGCAGAAGGGCTGCCGGACTGCGGGCATTGGTTGCCTTGACTGCAAGCAGCCGGTGATCGAAGGCATCCTGCGCGAACAGCAGCCGATGCTCGAACGTGCGCAGAAGTACATGGACGATCCGTCGCTGCTGCGCGCGATCGTCGCGGACGGTTGCGACAAGGCACGTCGCTTCGCCGTCGAGACGATGCGGGATGTGCGCGAGGCGATGGGTCTCTCGTACAACTGATCGTCCACGCGCTTTTTTGCAGCATGAGCGAGCTGACCTCCGCGGCACCTGTGGCCGGTGAACCGTCGCGCTGGGTGCGTCACTGGACGCATCTGGTCGCGCCGGGCGGCGCCGTGCTCGATGTCGCGTGCGGCGGTGGACGTCATACGCGCTGGTTCGCGGCGCACGGCCATCCGGTGACCGCAATCGATCGCGACACCGATGCGCTGGCCACGCTGCGAGACCAGCCGCTCGTCACACCGCTCGCCGCCGACCTCGAAGGAGCAGGCTGGCCGTTGCGCGACGACGCGCGTTTTGCTGCGGTGGTCGTCACGAATTATCTGCATCGGCCGCTGTTTCCGCTGCTGCTCGCAGCGCTTGCGCCGGGCGGCGTGCTGATCTACGAAACCTTCGCACACGGCAACGAGACAGTCGGCAAACCGTCACGGCCGGACTTCCTGCTCGCGTCGGGCGAACTGCTCGACGTGGTGAGCGGCAAGTTGCGGGTGGTGGCTTTTCAGGACGGTTTTATGGAGCAGCCCCGACCTGCTTTCGTGCAGCGTATCTGTGCGGTCTTCGAGCCGCCCGATGGCCGTCCGGCCGGGTCGGAGCGCACCGGACTCCCTCCGCGTTACGACCTCGCGGGCTAATCCGCTACAATCGCGATTTATCGATTCCCTTCTTCACGGCGTTTCATGAATAACGGCACCCACGGCAACGACGCTATCTGGATTCGCGGCAGCATTCCCGCAATCGTCACACCCATGCTCGAAGACGGCAGCCTCGATCTGCCGGCGTTCCGCAAACTGATCGACTGGCACATCGAAGAGGGCACGAACGGGCTCGTCGTCGTCGGGACGAGCGGCGAGTCGGCGACGCTGTCGGTGGAAGAGCATGTGCTGATGATCAAGACCGCAGTCGAGCACACAGCGGGCCGGATTCCGGTGATCGCGGGCTCAGGCGGCAATTCCACGGCCGAGGCAATCGAGCTGACCGAGCAGGCGAAGCGTGCCGGCGCCGATGCGACGCTGCAGGTCGTGCCGTACTACAACAAGCCGACGCAGGAAGGCATCTATCGGCATTTTGCGAAGATCGCGGAAACCGTCGATCTGCCGGTGATCCTGTACAACGTGCCGGGCCGTACGGTCGCGGACATGACGAACGAAACGATCCTGCGCGTGGCCGGCGTCCCGGGCGTGATCGGTGTGAAGGAAGCGACCGGCAATATCGATCGCGCGGCGCATCTGATCAAGTCGGCGCCCGCGCATTTCGGCATCTACAGCGGCGACGATCCGACTGCGATCGCGCTGATGCTGCTGGGCGGCCACGGCAATATTTCCGTGACCGCGAACGTCGCGCCGCGAGCGATGAGCGAGCTGTGCAAGGCTGCGCTTGCCGCTGACGCGAAAACCGCGCGCGCGATTCACCTGAAACTGCTGTCGCTGCACAAGAACCTCTTCATCGAATCGAACCCGATTCCCGCGAAGTGGGCGCTGCAACAGCTGGGCCGCATTCAGGGCGGCATCCGCTTGCCGTTGACGCCGCTCGATGAGCGCTACCACGACGTGGTGCGCGCCGCGCTGCGTGAAGCGGACCTGACAGGCTGAAGCGGCATCGGCCCGGTTGCCCGACCGGGCCGGACCGTCACCGGCATCCCCTTAACCGACGTCGATCCCGCCGCGTTCCAGGCCCAGAACCAGGCACCGCGTTCCAGCTTCACGAAGGACCTCATGAAACGTTCCGCACTTTCCCTCCACGCAACCCGCATGGCGGCGCTGACGCTTGCTCTCGTCACACTTGCCGGCTGCGATACGCTGAACGACTGGTTCGCTTCCGACCGCGTCAACTACAAGTCGACGAGCAGTGCACCGCCGCTGGCAGTACCGAGCGACCTGACCACTGCGCAGATCGACCAGCGTTACGCTGCACCGCCCACCGACAAGGCATTCGGCGGCGCACCGCAACGTGCCGTCACGCCGGCCGGCAACACGACCGAAGGCGTGCCGAATGCGCAAGACCCGTTCGGCATGCACATCGAGCGCGACGGCGATCATCGCTGGCTGGTCGTCGATGGCCGCTCGCCGGATCAGCTGTGGCCGCAGTTGCAGGATTTCTGGCGCGATAACGGTTTCTCGGTGAAGACCGACTCGCCCGCGACCGGCATCATGTCGACCGACTGGGCGGAGAACCGCGCGAACATTCCGGACGACTGGTTCCGCCGCACGATCGGCAAGGTGATCGACTTCGCGTATTCGTCGGGCACGCGCGACAGCTTCCGCACGCTCGTGTCGCGCGACCAGAACGGCGCGACCGATATCTCGATCACGCACAGCGCGATGGAAGAAGTGCTGACCGGCCAGGACAAGACAGGGTCGCGCTGGGTTGAGCGGCCGCGCGATCCGGCGCTCGAAGCGGAATTCCTCGCGAAGCTGATGCAGAAGTTCGGCCTGACCGACGCGCAGTCGAAGCAACTGCTGACCGACGCGCGTCCGGCCACGGCGCCCGCGCAGCTCGATACGTCGAACGGCGCGGCGACGCTTGATCTGCAGGAGTCGTTTGACCGTGCGTGGCTGCGCGTCGGTCTCGCGCTCGACCGCACCAACTTCACGGTCGACAACCGCGATCGCGCGAAGGGCATCTACTACGTGCGTTACGCCGACTCGATGCAGGAATTGAAGCGCGACGGCCTGTTCGGCAAGCTGTTCTACAGCAACAGCGCGGCGAAGAAGCAGGGCCAGGAGTTCATGGTCAACGTGCGGCCGCGCGGCGATACGGCGACCCAGGTCGCGGTGATCGATTCGAACGGGCAGGTCGACACGTCGTCGGAAGCGCAGCGCATCGTGTCGCTGCTGCACGCGCAACTGAACTAGGCGAGGCCGTGCGCTTCGCGAGCGTCGGCAGCGGCAGTGAAGGCAACGCGCTGCTCGTCGAGGCGCACAGCGGCACGACGACCACGCGCGTGCTGCTCGACTGCGGGTTCTCCGCGAAAGAAGTCGAGCGGCGACTGATGCGTGTCGGCGCGGAAGCCGAGACACTCGATGCCATTCTCATCACGCACGAACACAGCGACCATATCGGCAGCGCGCTGACGCTCGCCCGCAAATGGTCGATCCCGTTGTACATGAGCTGGGGCACGGCGCGCGCGGTCGGCGCGGACGAGCCGGACGTCGATCTGCATGTGTTGTGGGGCGACGAGACGGTCGCGATCGGCGATGTGTCGGTGCTGCCGTACACCGTGCCGCACGATGCGCGCGAGCCGCTGCAGTTCGTGCTTTCTGATGGCGCGGCGAGACTCGGCGTGCTTACCGACGTTGGCACGTCGACCCCGCACATCACCGAGGTGCTGAGCGGCTGCGATGCGCTGATCCTCGAATGCAATCACGACCTGCGGATGCTCGCGGCGAGCCGCTATCCGCCGTCGTTGAAAGCGCGGATCGGCGGCGCGCACGGGCATCTGAACAACGACGATGCTGCCGGCATTCTGGCTTCGCTGGATCGTTCGAAGCTGCGGTACCTGGTGGCCGCGCATCTGAGTCAGCAGAACAATCTGCCGGAACTGGCGCAAGCGGCGATGGCAGCAGTGCTGGGTGGGGCGATGGAAGATGTGATCGTCGCGTCGCAGGAAGAGGGGTTTGCGTGGCTGAGCCTGTGATGGCTCTGGATTGAATGCCGAAGTGGGGCGACGGGAGTCGCCGGTGAATAAAAAACGCCCATGACGATGTTCGTCATGGGCGTTTTTTTCGTACCGCTGTCCGGCGGTTAGCCGGACAGTGCCGTATCGCTTAGTTGCGGTTGCCGCCGAAGATTCCGAGCAGCGCCAGCAGGTTCACGAACACGTTGTACAGATCCAGGTAGATCGCGAGCGTCGCGGTGATGTAGTTCGTCTCACCGCCGTTCACGACGCGCTGTACGTCGAACAGCATGTACGCCGAGAAGATCACGATGGCGAGCACCGACACCGTGAGCATCAGCGCCGGCAGATGCAGGAACATGTTCGCGACCATCGCCAGCAGCAGCACGATCACGCCCACGAACAGCCATTTGCCGAGGCCGGAGAAGTCGCGCTTGCTGACCGTGGCGATCGTCGCCATCGCGGCGAAGATCACACCGGTGCCACCGAACGCGAGCATGATCAGCGACGGGCCGTTCGAGAAGCCCAGGATGAAGCTGAGCATGCGCGACAGCATCAGGCCCATGAAGAACGTGAAGCCGAGCAGCACGAACACGCCGACCGAGCTGTCCTTGGTGCGCTGGATCGCGAACATAAAGCCGAACGCGATCGCGAAGAAGGCCAGCATGCTCATCGCCGGGCTGGTGGCGGCGAACAGCGAGAACCCGGTCGCGATACCCACCCACGCGCCGAGCACCGTCGGCACCATCGACAGCGCGAGCAGCCAATAGGTATTGCGCAGTACGCGGTTACGGGTTTCGACCGAGGTGACGGTGCCGCCACGGCCAAAGTTGTAGGACTCGTTCATGGTTTCTCCTTGCGCCGAGCGCAGTGTGTGCGTAGTGGTGGTGCCCGCCGTCTGCCGGTTCGGCCCGGCTTGCCCGCCCTACGCGTGAAAACTACATCCCTAAGATTAACCGTGTCTTAAGGAGTTGCAATGCTTGCCGGACGGGTTGTGCCTTGCGATCGTGCGACGTTGGTGCAACCCTTCGTTAGATGCTTTCTGATTGTAAGGGTTCAATCGCAATCATACATCGGAACATGCTACAATAGCGGATTCATTTGAATCTGTAACCTCTTAATTTTCTGGAGTTTTTATGGCGCTCGAACGCACTTTGTCGATTATCAAGCCGGATGCAGTGGCAAAGAACGTGATCGGCCAGATTTACAGCCGTTTCGAAAACGCGGGTCTGAAGATCGTCGCCTCACGCATGGTGCACCTGTCCCGCGCCGACGCGGAAAAGTTCTACGCGGTTCACGCAGCACGCCCGTTCTTCAAGGACCTCGTCGAATTCATGATTTCCGGCCCGGTGATGGTGCAGGCGCTGGAAGGTGAAGACGCAATCCTGAAGAATCGCGAGCTGATGGGCGCGACGGACCCGAAGAAGGCAGAGAAGGGCACGATCCGCGCGGATTTCGCCGACAGCATCGACGCGAACGCCGTGCACGGCTCGGACGCCGCTGAAACGGCGCGTAATGAGATCGCGTTCTTCTTCCCGGAAGTCAACGTTTACTCGCGTTAATCACCGGGTAAAGTAGTAAGGTAAAGCAGGAACGGGCGCGAACGGCTGGAACGTTCATGCAGCTTGTTTTGCATGAACGTGGTCTCGCACTGAAATGGCAGGATTCGATATGACGAGCACAACCGTCAACCTTCTCGATCTAGACGCTCAGGGGCTTGTCGCCTATTGCGACAGCCTCGGCGAAAAGCCGTTTCGCGCCAAGCAATTGCAGCGCTGGATTCACCAGTACAACGCGGCGGATTTCGACGGCATGACCGATCTTGCGAAATCCCTGCGCGAAAAGCTGAAAGGGCGCGCAACCCTGACGATGCCCGACATCGTCAGCGACCATATTTCCGCCGACGGCACGCGTAAATGGCTCGTCGACGTCGGCAACGGCAATGCCGTTGAAACCGTCTTTATTCCCGAAGAAACCCGCGGCACGCTGTGCGTGTCGTCGCAGGCCGGCTGCGCGGTGAATTGCCGCTTTTGCTCGACCGGCAAGCAGGGCTTCTCACGTAATCTCTCCACCGGTGAAATCATCGGCCAGCTGCGCATGGCCGAGTTCGCGCTGCGCGCGGCGCGCGGTACGGCCGGCGGTCGTGCAACGGGCGGCGACGGCAAGGGCGAACGCGCGGTCACCAATGTCGTGATGATGGGCATGGGCGAGCCGCTGCTGAATTACGACGCGGTTGTACCGGCGATGCGTCTGATGCTCGACGACAACGCGTACGGCCTGTCGCGCCGGCGCGTGACGCTGTCCACATCGGGCGTGGTGCCGATGATGGATCGCCTCGGCGCCGATCTGCCCGTGGCGCTCGCTGTTTCGCTGCACGCGCCGACGGACAATCTGCGGGACATGCTTGTGCCGCTGAACAAAAAGTACCCGCTGCGCGAGCTGATGGCCGCGTGCGACCGGTATCTTCGGGTCGCACCGCGTGACTTCATCACGTTCGAATATTGCATGCTCGACAACGTGAACGACAGTGAAGCGCAGGCGCGCGAACTGCTGGCGGTGACGCGCGACATCCCGTGCAAATTCAATCTGATCCCGTTTAATCCGTTCCCGGAGTCCGGACTTTTCCGCTCGAAGCCGGAACAGATCAAGCGGTTCGCACAGGTGCTGATCGACGCAGGTGTCGTGACTACCGTGCGCAAGACACGCGGCGACGACATCGATGCGGCCTGTGGTCAGCTTGCCGGTGCGGTCCAGGACCGCACACGGCTTGCCGAACGCACCGGGAAGGCGGCGAAGGTTATCGAGGTCCGTGCTGTGTGATGTGGCGGCTGGCGCCGTCGCGAGAAACAGACGCAGTCAGGTTCCGGCGTTGCCGGCAAGACTGGTTATGACTGGTTGAACGAAAGTTTGCAGAATCGATCGGAAGCGGCAATTGGTACAACTGGCCGCGCATTTTGTTATAAACGGTCTGCGAATCCGGTTTTGGGGCGGGGGTGTCCCGAAGGATCGCACGAGTGAAAAAGAATCGACGCGAAAGGACTTGGGATGAGTGAGCCGCAGCACCCGCAGCCGCAGGACACCGAGACGAACGCAAGCCGCCCCACGCCGGCCGCTGTGCCGCCGGTAGCGCTGAGCGGGCTGGATTCCCTCGCGGGAGTGGGCGCCCGTCTGGCGCAGCTGCGCGAGTCGAAGGGCTGGTCGATCGACGATGTGTCGGCGCGTCTGAAAGTCGCCGCCCCGAAGTTGCGGTCGCTCGAAGCGGGCGACATCAGCCATCTGCCGGACACGACTTTCGCGCTCGGCGTCGTGCGTAGCTACGCACGGATGCTCGGCGCCGATCCCGCCCCGTTCACGCAGGCACTGCGCCGCGAGAAGGGCGTGGCGCAGCCGGATCTGTCGATGCCCGCGTCGTCGGGACGCGATCTGCCGCGCGGCAAAGTGTCGCTGTCGCTTGGTGGCGCGCCGCGGCACCGGTCGTGGCTGTGGGGGATCGCGGCCATTGTCGTCGCGGTCATCGCGCTGGCGATGTGGCACACGAACAGCGGCGAATCGTCCGCATGGCTCGCGCGGTTGAAGGCGAGCGCAAACGGTACGACCGGGGCAAACGCGCCGGCCGATGCATCCGCGACGGTCGCGCAGGGTCAGACAACGACGGCCGCCGAAGACTCGGCCAGCGCGCCGGATGCGCAAGCGGCGTCGACGGCCGCCGATACGACGACAGCATCTTCCGCTCCGATGCCGGCCCCGCTGTCCGCAGGGACGGCGCCCGCATCGGTAGCCGCTGCGACGACTGCGCCTGCAGCGCAGGCACAGAACGCCGCGAGCGCGCCGGCAGTGGCAACAACGGCAACAACGGCAACAACAGCACAAGCTGCTGCAGCAGCGTCGGCAGTCGTCGCGCAGGACGGCGAAGCGATCGTCGCGATGCGTGTGACCCAGGACAGCTGGTTCAGCGTGCGTGGGAAAGACGGCAAGGAGCTGTTCTCCGGGCTCGTCCACGCCGGCGAGACGAAGGAAGTCACCGGCGCGGCGCCGTTCAAGGTTACGGTGGGCAACAAGGCAGGCCTCGAGTCGATGACGATCGACGGCCAGCCGGTCGATCCCGCCAAGTATTCGTCGGCCCGAGGCAACGTCGCGCGTTTCGCGTTGCCTTGATTCAGTAACGACGCGTCGCGGCCAACGGCCTGCGGCGCTCCCCGGTCGGGTGGCGCCCATGTGCGCAGACGCCCGGCCGATTTTTTGCGGATTTTTCGATGCATTCCGATCCCTTGCCCTCCAGCAGCCAGATCTGTTCGTCCGAGCCCGTTTTCGGCGGCCATGCGCCGCGTCGCAAGTCGCATGCAGTCGACGTGCGTTGGGGCGGCCAGCTCGTGACGATCGGCGGCGACGCGCCCGTGCGCGTGCAGTCGATGACCAACACCGACACCGCGGATCCCATCGGCACCGCGATCCAGATCAAGGAACTGGCGCAGGCCGGCTCCGAACTCGTGCGCATCACGGTCAACACGCCGGAAGCCGCAGCCGCCGTGCCGGCAGTCCGCGAGCAACTCGACCGGATGGGCGTGACGGTGCCGCTCGTCGGCGACTTCCACTACAACGGCCACCTGCTGCTGCGCGACTATCCGGCCTGCGCGGAAGCGCTGTCGAAGTACCGGATCAATCCGGGCAACGTCGGTCAGGGCGCGAAGCGCGACACGCAGTTCGCACAGATGATCGAAGCGGCGATCCGCTACGACAAGCCGGTGCGAATCGGTGTGAACTGGGGCAGTCTCGACCAGGATCTGCTCGCGCGGATGATGGACGAGAACGGCGCGCGCGCCGAGCCGTGGGGCGCGCAGAGCGTGATGTACGAAGCGCTGATCCAGTCGGCGATCGGCTCGGCGGAACGCGCGGTCGAACTCGGCCTCGGACGCAACAAGATCATCCTGTCGTGCAAAGTCAGCGGCGTGCAGGATCTGATCGCCGTCTATGGCGAGCTGGCGAAGCGTTGCGAATTCGCGCTGCACCTCGGGCTCACCGAAGCGGGGATGGGCTCAAAGGGTATCGTCGCATCGACGGCCGCGTTGTCAGTGCTGCTGCAGCAGGGCATCGGCGACACGATCCGGATTTCGCTGACGCCGGAACCGGGCGGTGCACGTACCGGCGAAGTGATCGTCGGCCAGGAAATCCTGCAGACGATGGGCCTGCGTTCGTTCACGCCGATGGTGATCGCGTGTCCGGGCTGCGGACGGACAACCAGCACGCTGTTCCAGGAACTCGCATCGCAGATCCAGACGTATCTGCGCACGTCGATGCCGGCGTGGCGCGATCAGTTCCCCGGCGTCGAGAAGATGCACGTCGCGGTGATGGGCTGCATCGTCAACGGTCCGGGCGAATCGAAGCACGCGAACATCGGCATCAGCCTGCCGGGCTCCGGCGAAAATCCGGCCGCGCCGGTGTACATCGACGGCGAGAAGGTGAAGACGCTGCGCGGCGAGCACATCGCAGAAGAATTCCAGCAAATCGTGAGCGATTACGTCGAGCGCACCTACGGTCGCGCAACGGCGCTCAACTAAATATTCGTCGATCGAAGACAGATGACTGAACAGAAAAAGAAGCTCGAGAAGCTGTCCGGCGTGAAGGGCATGAACGACATCCTTCCGCAGGAAGCAGGGCTGTGGGAGTTTTTCGAATCGACCGTGAAGTCGATGCTCCGTTCGTACGGATACCAGAACATCCGCACGCCGATCGTCGAGCACACGCAACTGTTCACGCGCGGTATCGGCGAAGTGACGGACATCGTCGAGAAAGAGATGTACAGCTTCACCGACGCGCTCAACGGCGAAAACCTCACGATGCGTCCCGAGGGAACGGCCGCCGCCGTGCGGGCGACGATCGAACACAACATGCTGTACGACGGTCCGAAGCGTCTGTGGTACATCGGTCCGATGTTCCGTCACGAGCGTCCGCAACGCGGGCGCTATCGCCAGTTCCACCAGGTCGGTGTCGAGGCGCTCGGCTTCGCGGGCCCGGACACCGATGCCGAAATCATCCTGATGTGCCAGCGCCTGTGGGACGACCTCGGGCTGTCGGGCATCAAGCTCGAGATCAATTCGCTCGGCCTCGCGCACGAACGCGCCGCGCATCGTGTCGAACTGATCGCGTACCTCGAAAAGCACCAGGACGCGCTCGACGAAGAGGCGAAGCGCCGTCTGTACACGAACCCGCTGCGCGTGCTGGACACGAAGAATCCGGATCTGCAGGAGATCGCGCAGAACGCGCCGAAGCTGATCGATTTTCTCGGCGACGAATCGCGCGCGCACTTCGACGGACTGCAACGTCTGCTGAAGTCGAACAACATTCCGTTCAAGATCAATCCGCGGCTCGTGCGCGGGCTCGACTACTACAATCTCACCGTGTTCGAGTGGGTGACCGACAAGCTCGGCGCGCAGGGGACGGTGGCGGCCGGTGGCCGTTACGATCCGCTGATCGAACAGCTGGGTGGCAAGCCGACGGCTGCATGCGGCTGGGCGATGGGCATCGAGCGCATTCTCGAACTGCTGAAAGAAGAGAACCTCGTGCCGGAGCAGGAAGGCTGCGACGTGTACGTCGTCCACCAGGGTGAAGCGGCACGCGAGCAGGCGTTCATCGTCGCCGAGCGGCTGCGCGATACCGGGCTCGACGTGATCCTGCATTGCAGCGTCGATGGCCAGCCCGCGAGCTTCAAGTCGCAGATGAAGCGCGCCGATGCAAGCGGCGCATCGTTCGCGGTGATCCTGGGCGATGACGAGATCGCGAACGGCACGGTAGGGGTCAAACCGCTGCGCGGTGCCGCTGAAAATAACGGTAAGAGCGAACAACAGAACGTCGCGGCCGAAGACTTGACCGAATTTCTAATCAATGCGATGGTTGCATCCGCCGATGACGGCGAGGACTGATCGCGGCGGTTTGACTGCGGCTCGGCACGGACAGATATAACGCAACGATGTTGCATGAGACAGTAGTGAGTGCTTGGCATGGGACCGGATCAACGCGCTAAAGCGCACACCCCGGCCGACAGCCGAAGCGCCCGCTGCGGTCGATATAAGGAAGGAATCGCCTCGCGATGAGTTACCACGACGAACAGGAATCACTCGAAAGTTTGAAGGCATGGTGGGCACAGTGGGGCAATTCGACCACGTGGATCGTGCTGGCCGTGCTCGTTGTTGCAGCCGGCTGGAACGGCTGGCACTTCTGGCAGCGCCGCCAGTCCACCGAAGCAGCCGTGCTGTACGACCAGGTGCAGCAGGCGGTCGCATCGAACGACAAGGCGAAGGTCACACGCGTCGCTTCCGATATGGAAGACAAGTTCGGCGGCACCCCGTACGCGCAGATGACCGCACTCGCCGCCGCGAAGTCGCTTTACGCGGCCGGCGACGAACCGGGTGCGAAGGCGCAGCTGCAATGGGCCGCCGACCACGCGAAGGACGATGAATTCAAGCAGATCGCGAAGCTGCGTCTCGCGTCGCTGCTGCTCGACGAAAAAGCGTACGACGCCGGACTCGCGCTGCTTGCGCAACCGCAGTCGGATGCGTTCAAGGGCGTCGTCGCCAACGGTCGCGGCGATCTGCTCGCGGCCCAGGGCAAACGCGACGACGCGCGCACCGCCTACAAGCTCGCACTCGACACGCTGCCGAAGGCCGATTCGTCGGCTCGCCAGCTGGTCCAGTTCAAGCTCGACGCACTGGGCGGCTAAGCGGCGCGTGTAGCGCCGCCCGTCCATCGATCAACCTCTCACCCAAGCTTCGCTCACGATGAATCTGCTGAAACGTTACGCTGTGCCCGTTGCCTGTGCGATGACCGCGCTCACCCTGGCGGCTTGCTCATCCACGAAAGACGAGCGTCGCGTGCCGACGCCGCTCACCGCGTTCAAACCCGTGCTCGAGGTTCAGCAGACGTGGAAGTCGAGTGTCGGGAAGGCAGGTCGCTATCTGTTCTCGCCGGTCGCCGTCGGCGACGCCGTGTATGCGGCGGGGACCAATGGCTCGGTCGCGAAGATCGATGCGAAGACCGGCAAGGACATCTGGCGCACGAAGGTCGGCAGCGATCTGTCGGCGGGCGTCGGCAGCGACGGCACGCTGACCGCGGTCGGTGCGCTGAAGGGCGGCGTCTATGTGCTCGGACCGGACGGCAAGGTGCTGTGGAAGGGCAGCGTGCAGGGTGAAATCATTTCGCCGCCGCTCGTGGGCAACGGCCTCGTGATCGTACGTACGATCGACGGCCAGATCGCGGCGTTCAACGCGCAGACCGGCGAGCAGAAGTGGATCTACCGGAACCGCGCAGTGCCGCTGAACCTGCGGGTGTCGTCGGGCATGACGTTCGCCGGCGATGCTGGCGTGCTGGCCGGTTTCCCGGGCGGTTCGTTCGCGGCGATCAACCTGCAGAGCGGCGACGCATTCTGGCAGACGCCGGTGTCGTATCCGAAGGGCGTGACTGAAGTCGAGCGGATCAACGACGTAACCGGCCCGCCGACGCTGGTCGGTGCGCAGGCCTGTGCTGTGACGTTCCAGGGGCAGCTCGGCTGCTTCGACGCGAACTCGGGGCGTCCGGTGTGGGAGAAGCCGTTCTCGAGCACGAGTGGTCTTGCACAGGACGATCGCGCGGTGGTCGGTGGTGACGACTGGTCGGTGGTGTCTGCGTTCGATGCGACCAACGGCAACCCGCTGTGGCATACCGACAAGCTCAAGAACCGCGATGTCGGCATTCCGTATCTGCTCGGCCGCGCGGTTGTCCTGGGCGACTTCGAGGGTTACGTACATTTCCTGTCGCGTGACGACGGCACGTTCATCGCGCGGATGAAGACGGACGGTAGCCCGATCACCGCTGCACCGGTGCTGGCCGGCGATACGCTGGTCGTGCAGACGCACGACGGCGATCTGTACGGATTCCGTCCGCGCTGATTGCCAACACGTTGACGGTATGAATGCAGGCCGGCTGTAGCGCCGGCCGCATGTTTTTCAGGGGCGCCGTGCCGGTTGCCCCTTAGCGGTCGATGTGCGCCGTGTCGCGTGGCCAGAGGTAGAAAGCCGGCGCGGTACGACAATCCGCTTTGTCTCGCACGTTATCTTGCACACTAAGGCGTGCTCGAGAGCGGCGATCGACCTGGGCGGAAGCTGTCGCCCGAACCTGCGTACAAACGTGTGCTCCGTGCTGATGGAACGCTGTGAAAAACAGGCACAAGCAGACGTCAGCAGACTTCCCGCCTGTCCGGCCGCGGCTGGATTCGTGATAATTTTCGTCAGATGCCGCCGCGAAGCGGCTGCCTGACGCCGTTCGCGGCGCCGCGATTTTCCGCGCGCCGCGTTTCACCGTGAACAACATCAGATGAAACCCGTCATTGCCCTCGTTGGGCGCCCCAATGTGGGGAAATCCACGCTGTTTAACCGCCTCACGCGTTCGCGCGACGCACTCGTCGCCGATTTGCCGGGGCTCACGCGCGATCGCCACTACGGCGAAGGGCGGGTCGGCGAGCGGCCGTATCTGGTGGTCGATACCGGCGGCTTCGAGCCGGTCGCGAAGGACGGCATCCTGCACGAGATGGCGCGGCAGACGCGTCAGGCGGTAGAAGAATCCGACATCGTCGTGTTCATCGTCGATGGCCGCAACGGACTCGCGCCGCAGGACAAGTCGATCGCCGACTATCTGCGCAAGACCGGCCGACCGATTTTCCTCGTCGTGAACAAGGCCGAGGGGATGAAGTACAGCATGGTCGCCGCCGACTTCTACGAACTCGGCCTGGGCGATCCGCGTGCGATCTCCGCCGCGCATGGCGATGGCGTGACCGAGATGATCGGCGATGCGCTCGAAGTCGCGTACGCGGGACATCCGGAAGAAAGCGAAGAGGACAAGGAAGCGCGCGGCGTGAAGATCGCGATCGTCGGGCGGCCGAACGTCGGCAAGTCGACGCTCGTGAACACGCTGATCGGCGAAGAGCGCGTGATCGCGTTCGACATGCCGGGCACGACGCGCGATTCGATCTACGTCGACTTCGAACGGCAGGGCAAGAAATACACGCTGATCGATACCGCGGGCCTGCGTCGTCGCGGCAAGGTGTTCGAAGCGATCGAAAAATTCTCGGTCGTGAAGACGCTGCAGTCGATCTCAGATGCGAACGTCGTGATCATGATGCTCGACGCGCGTCAGGACATCTCGGATCAGGATGCGCACATCGCGGGCTTCGTCGTCGAGCAGGGGCGTGCGCTCGTGGTCGGTGTGAACAAGTGGGACGGTCTCGATCCGCACGTGCGCGAGCGCACCAAAGTCGACATGGAACGCAAGCTGAAATTCCTCGACTTCGCTAAATTCCACTTTATTTCGGCTACGGAAAAGACCGGCATCGGCCCGTTGATGCGTTCCGTCGACGATGCGTACGCAGCAGCGATGGCGAAGCTGCCGACGCCGAAACTGACGCGCGCATTGATCGACGCGGTTGAATTCCAGCAGCCGCGCCGGCGCGGTCCGGTGCGCCCGAAACTGCGCTACGCGCACCAGGGCGGCCAGAATCCGCCGATCATCGTGGTCCACGGCAACGCGCTCGACGCGATTACCGAAACCTACAAGCGCTACCTTGAAAACCGCTTCCGGGAAACTTTCGCGCTGACCGGCACTCCATTGCGAATAGAGTTTCGTTCGTCGACGAACCCTTACGCGGACAAAGGCTGAGTTTCAGGCTGAAACCCGCGTGTGCATTGGGTTTGGCCGGATGGCCGGCGCAGTGCGCGAAAACGAAAATCGGCTATAGTGTAGCGATTGACGGCGGATCCCTTTTTCCTTCGCCGACAATTCAGTCAACCTGCAAAAAACACGGAGTTTGCTATGAGCAACAAAGGGCAATTGTTACAAGACCCGTTTTTGAACGCACTGCGTAAAGAGCATGTGCCGGTGTCGATCTACCTGGTCAACGGCATCAAGCTTCAAGGGAACATCGAATCGTTCGACCAGTACGTCGTGTTGCTCCGGAATACGGTGACCCAGATGGTGTACAAGCACGCTATTTCGACTGTCGTGCCCGCCCGTCCGGTGAACTTCCACCCCGATGCCGAATCAGCGGCCTAACCATTCGTCGCGGCCGGCCTGGCGTCGCTCACGGCGAGCCTTGCCGGCCGCCTCATCTTGACCACCACCAATTTGATTAACGCAGCGCTTGTCGGCATCGACTTCGGAAAGATCGATTTCGTTGCCAGTCTCGAAGAACTCAGCCTGCTCGCAAAAAGCGCGGGCGCCCATCCTGCCGTTACCCTCACCGGTCGCCGTTCCAGTCCCGATGCCGCGATGTTCGTCGGCAGCGGCAAGGCTGAAGAATTGCGGCTCGCGTGCGAGGCGAACGACATCGAACTCGTCATCTTCAATCACGCACTCGCGCCGGCGCAGCAGCGCAATCTGGAGCGCGCGCTTAACAGGCGTGTCGTCGATCGCACGAGTCTGATCCTTGACATCTTCGCGCAGCGCGCACGCAGCCACGAAGGCAAGCTGCAGGTCGAGCTCGCGCAGCTGCAGTATCTGGCGACGCGGCTGATCCGCGCGTGGACCCACCTTGAACGTCAGAAGGGTGGTATCGGTCTGCGCGGACCTGGCGAAACGCAGCTGGAAACCGACCGCCGGCTGATCGGCGAACGCATCAAGGCGCTGAAGACGCGGCTCGAAAAACTGCGTCGTCAGCACGGCACGCAGCGACGCGCGCGCGAACGCAATCGCACGATGTCGGTGTCGCTCGTCGGCTATACGAACGCGGGCAAGTCGACGCTGTTCAATGCGCTGACGAAAGCGCAGGCCTACGCGGCCGACCAGCTGTTCGCGACGCTCGATACAACGTCGCGTCGTGTGTACCTCGGCGGCGACGTGGGACAGGTGGTCGTATCCGACACGGTCGGCTTCATCCGCGAGCTGCCTCACCAGCTGGTCGCGGCGTTCCGCGCGACCCTCGAGGAAACGATTCACGCGGATCTGCTGCTGCATGTCGTCGATGCGTCGAGCGCGGTCCGGCTCGATCAGATCGACCAGGTCAACGACGTGCTGCACGAGATTGGCGCGGACGCGATCCGGCAGGTGCTGGTGTTCAACAAGATCGACGCGGTGCCTGAGCTGGCGGCCCGTGGCGACGCGGTTGAAAGGGATGAGTATGGTAATATTTCGCGCGTCTTTTTGAGTGCGCGCACAGGGCAAGGGCTGGACACATTGCGCGCGGCCATCGCTGAAATCGCTGCTGCCGAACATCTTGCCGGCGGGGCGCCTCAACTGCCGGACGAGCCATCATCTGCCGCGGCTCCGCACGAGCATCGCAAGATCCCGGAACACGGGCGTTGACCCGTTCCAATTGCATTGACCGGCTGTCTATTCGGGTGAACGAACTCAGGTGAACGATTACAACGAGCGGAGTATCTGGCTGCGTGTGCGCGGCATGTTGTCGCTGAACGACCCGCGTTGGGGACGAGGCGACGGCAATGGCGACCGGCAGCGTCCGAATGAACCGCGTCGTCCGCAAAACGGCAAGGACGGCGAAGGCCCCCCCGATCTCGACGAGATGTGGCGCGACTTCAACCGGCGTCTGTCGAAGCTGTTCGGCCGCGGATCGGGTGGCGGGAATGGCGGCGAGCGTCGTCCGGATAACGGACGCGGCGCGCGCATCGGTGTCGGCATTGTCGTCGGCGTGCTGATCGCGATCTATCTCGGCAGCGGCGTGTTCGTCGTGCAGGATGGCGAGGCCGGTGTCGTGTCGCAGTTCGGCGAGTATCGCTATACCGCCGGGCAGGGCGTGCACTGGCGCATGCCGTATCCGTTCGAAACTCACGAGATGGTCAACGTCGGGCAGATCCACTCTGTGGAGATCGGCCGCAACAACGTCGTGCGTCTCGCGAACGTGAAAGACGCGTCGATGCTCACGCACGATGCCGACATCGTCGACGTGCGCTTCTCGGTGCAGTACCAGGTTCGCAAGCCGACCGACTACCTGTTCCGCAGCGTCGATCCCGAGCAGAGTGTGACCCAGGCCGGGCAGGCTGCGATACGCAGCATCGTCGGCGCGCGCAGCACCGACGACATCCTCTATCAGGATCGCGAAGCAATCCGCCAGCAACTGAGCGATGCGATCCAGCAATCGCTCGACGAATATCACACGGGCCTCGCGGTCACCGGCGTGACGATCCAGGGCGTGCAGGCACCAGAGCAGGTGCAGGCCGCCTTCGACGACGCAGCGAAAGCGCATCAGGATAGCGAACGTGCGAAGCGCGACGCGCAGGCCTATGCAAGCGATCTGCTGCCGCATGCGCAAGCCCAGGCCGCACAGATGATCGACGAAGCGAAGACCTACAGCGACCGCGTGGTAGCCGAGGCACAAGGCGACGCCGCGCGCTTCAAGCAGGTCTACGCGCAGTATTCCAAGGCGCCCGCAGTGATTCGCGAACGCATGTACCTGGACACGATGCAGCACATCTATTCGAATACGACGAAGGTGTTCGTCGACAGCAAGTCGGGCAACAACGTGCTGTATCTGCCGCTCGATAAACTCGTCGAGCAGACGCGTCAACGTGCAGCAGAAGCGGCTGCTGCAAGCGGTGCCGCAGGTGCGGGTGCTGCAGCTGCTACGGGAGCCACCGGTGCCTCGGGCAATGCGTCCGCATCGAACGCGGACGCTGCGGCGATGGCAGCGACCGGCAGCGCAGGCGCCGCATCGGGCGCTGCTGCCGCGACGTCGGCGGCTCCGGCCAGCCAGGCCGTGGCCGCGAGCGATCCTCTTCGTTCGCGTGAAGGTTTTCGCAGCCGCGGCCGCGAAGACGACACGCCGCAGCAGCAATAAGGAGCGCACCATGAATCGAATCATTGCGCTCGTCGTCGGCATCGTAGTGGTGCTGTTCATTGCGTCGTCGACGGTGTTCGTCGTCGATCAGCGTCACATGGGTGTGCTGTCGTCGCGCGGTGCGGGCGAGGGCACGCTGGTCGGCCCCGGCCTGCATGTGAAGCTGCCGGCGCCGCTGCAGACACTGCGTCTCGTCGACACGCGGATCCAGACGTTCGACGCACCGGACGAAGACCGCTATTCCAGCGCCGACAAGTCCGATCTGCTCGTGAATCCGGTCATCAAGTATCGCGTGAGCGATCCGCTGAAGCTCGTCGCCGAAACGAAGGGCGACATACAAAGTCTGCCCGACCGGCTCGCGCTGCTGTCGCGCACGTCGCTCGGCGATGCGTTCGCGAAGTATTCGGTCGCCGACGCGCTCGCGAAGCAGCAGGCGATCGCGACCGAAGCGCGCGACGGCATGCAGAAGGCCGCGGCGTCGCTCGGCGTCGACGTGCTCGCCGTGCAGATCACGCGGATCGATTTTCCTGCGGCGATGGCCGACTCGGTCTACAAGCGGATGATCGCGGGCCGCGAACAGGCGGCTGCGCGCGAACGCGCGGAAGGCAAGTCGGAAGCGGACCAGATCAAGGCCGATGCGGACAGCAAGCAGCAGGCGCTGATCGCCGACGCGTACCGTCAGGCGCAGACGATCAAGGGAGAGGGCGATGGCAACGCGGCATCGATTGCCGCCGACGCGTTCGGTCGCGACCCGCAGTTCTACGAGTTCTACCAGAGCATGCAGGCCTACCGGAACAGCTTCAAGCCGAACGACGTGATCGTCGTCGACCCGAGCAGCGAATTCTTCCGCTTCATGCGCAGTCCGTCCGGCGGCCCATCGCCGGATGCCGCTGCGACGTCACGCAAACACTGATTACCGGAGCGCCGCGGCACACGCATCGCGGCGTCGTCACCCGAATGGACATAGCCGGCTCGTTACTGCTCGCGATCGCACTGATGCTGATCATCGAGGGAATGTTCCCTTTCGTTTTTCCGAGCGCGTGGCGCGACACGTTTCGTAGAATAGCGGAGCGGCCGCCGCATCACATCCGGATCGGCGGCCTGATCGTGATGTCGCTGGGACTCGTGCTGCTGCTGATCGCCACCTGACAAGCCGCAAAGGGCGCGACGCACCGGATGTCCCGCATACGGGCGTCAGTGCGTGTGTATTCCGCTCTCACCGGCCGGTCACCGCCTCAGGCACGCATACCATTTTCTGCCGGCGCTTTCGCGTCGCGCTTACCGTCGTAGGACTGCATCGATGTCGACCTGGTTACTTCCCGAGAATATTGCCGACGTGCTGCCGTCGGAGGCCCGCAAGATCGAAGAACTGCGGCGCAGGCTGCTGGATCGCTTCCGCGCGTACGGCTACGAGATGGTGATGCCGCCGCTGCTCGAATACATCGAGTCGCTGCTGATCGGTGGCGGCAGCGATCTGAACCTGCGCACGTTCAAGCTCGTCGATCAGCTGTCCGGCCGCACGCTCGGACTGCGCGCGGACATGACGACGCAGGTCGCACGCATCGACGCGCATCTGCTGAACCGTCAGGGCGTGACGCGCCTGTGCTACGCGGGCAACGTGCTGCACACGCGACCGCGCGGCCTCCACGCGACGCGCGAGCAGATCCAGATCGGCGCAGAAATCTACGGTCACGCAGGGCTCGAAGCCGATCTCGAAATCCAGCAGCTGATGCTCGACGCACTGCGTCTCGCGGGTCTCGCGAAGGTGCGGCTCGACCTGTGTCATGCAGGCGTGCTGGCCGCGCTGCTCGACGGCGAACCGGCCGCATCCGAACTCGGCGAAACGCTGTTCGACGCGCTGGCGGCGAAGGACGTGCCACGGCTCGTCGAACTCACGGAGCATCTGCAACCGGTGACGCGCGATGCACTGCGCGCACTGCCGACGTTGTACGGCGACGCATCGGTGCTCGACGAGGCGCGCGCCCGTCTGCCGAACGCACCGGAAATCGCGCGTGCACTCGACGATCTCGCGTTCCTTGCGAAGCAGGTCGACGGCGCCGAAGTGATGATCGATCTCGCCGATCTGCGCGGCTACGCGTATCACAGCGGCGTGATGTTCTCCGCGTATGTCGACGGCGTGCCGAACGCGGTCGCGCGCGGCGGCCGTTACGACCACGTCGGTCAGGCGTATGGCCGGGCCCGTGCGGCGACCGGCTTCTCGCTCGATCTGCGGGAAGTGGCGCGCATTTCGCCGGTCGAGGCACGCAGCAGCGCGATCCTCGCACCGTGGCAGCATGACGACGCATTGCGCGCGAGTGTCGCGGCACTGCGCGACGCCGGCGAGGTCGTAATCCACGCGCTGCCGGGCCATGACCACGACCTCGACGAATTCGCATGCGACCGTGTACTGGTCGAGCGCAACGGTGCGTGGGTCGTCGAAAAGCGGCCCTGAACAAAGCGCGAACAACGCACGAACAAAGCCCAACGCGGCACCGGTTTTTGCAGACCTTTGAGCGGAAACGCAAAAATTCGGAGCCTGCCGCGAACATGGGTAGAATACGTTTTTAACCAGCTTACGAAACAACATGTCTGCCAGCGCAGTGAATGTGAACGCCGGGCGCAACGTCGTCGTGGTGGGGACCCAGTGGGGTGATGAGGGCAAGGGCAAGATCGTCGACTGGCTGACGGACCACGCACACGGCGTCGTTCGCTTCCAGGGCGGTCACAACGCCGGCCATACGCTCATCATCGGCGGCAAGAAGACGATCCTCCGTCTGATCCCGTCGGGCATCATGCACCCGGGCGTCGCGTGCTACATCGGCAATGGCGTCGTGTTGTCGCCGGAAGCGCTGTTCAAGGAAATCGGCGAGCTCGAATCCGCCGGCATCGACGTCCAGAAACGTCTGTTCATTTCCGAAGCCACCACACTGATCCTCCCGTATCACGTCGCGATCGACCAGGCGCGCGAAGCCCATCGCGGCGCGAGCAAGATCGGCACGACGGGTCGCGGCATCGGCCCCGCGTATGAAGACAAGGTTGCACGCCGCGGCATGCGCGTGCAGGACCTGTTCGACCCGACGAGTTTCGCCGCGCGTCTGCGCGAAAACCTCGATTATCACAACTTCGTGCTGACCCAGTACCTGGGCGCGGCACCCGTCGATTTCCAGCAGACGCTCGACACGATGCTGAGCTACGCGGACCGTCTGAAGCCGATGGTCACCGACGTCTCGCGCCGTCTGTACGACGAGAACGCAGCCGGCCGCAACCTGCTGTTCGAAGGCGCGCAGGGCACGCTGCTCGACATCGATCACGGCACCTATCCGTTCGTCACGTCGAGCAACTGCGTCGCGGGCGCGGCAACGGCCGGCGCCGGTGTCGGTCCGCAGAAGCTGCACTACATCCTCGGCATCACGAAGGCGTATTGCACGCGCGTCGGTTCGGGCCCGTTCCCGAGCGAGCTGTACGACGCGGACAACGCCGATCGTCAGGACCAGGTGGGTGTGACGCTCGCGAACGTCGGCAAGGAATTCGGTTCGGTCACGGGTCGTCCGCGCCGCACCGGCTGGCTCGATGCCGCCGCGCTGCGCCGCTCGATCCAGATCAACGGCGTGTCGGGCCTGTGCATGACGAAGCTCGACGTGCTCGACGGCCTCGAAGAAGTGAAGCTGTGCGTCGGCTACACGATCGACGGCAAGGCGGTCGATCTGCTGCCGCGCGGTGCGCTCGAAGTCGCGCGTTGCGAACCGGTGTACGAAACGTTCGGCGGCTGGAAGGAAAGCACGGTCGGCATCAAGTCGTGGGACGTGCTGCCCGCGAATGCGCGTGCGTACCTCGAACGCGTGCAGGAAGTTTCCGGCGTGCCGGTCGACATGGTATCGACCGGTCCGGACCGCGACGAAACGATCCTGCTGCGCCATCCGTTCAAGGTCTGACCATGACGCAGGGTGTGCCCATGATCGCAATGAAGGACCCGCGTAACGACGACAAGAACCTGTGGGTCGGCTGGGATGAGTATCACCGGCTGATCGAATTGCTCGCGCTCGCGGTGCATGATTCCGGCTGGAAGTTCGACAAGATCCTGTGCCTCGCGCGCGGCGGTCTGCGCGTCGGCGACCAGCTGTCGCGCATCTACGATCTGCCGCTGGCCATTCTCGCTACGAGTTCGTATCGCGAGGCCGCCGGCACCGAGCAGGGCGAACTCGACATCGCGCAGTACATCACGATGACGCGCGGCGAACTGTCGGGCAACGTGCTGCTGGTCGACGATCTGGTCGATTCCGGCGTAACGCTCGCGCGGGTTCAGCAGCATCTGAAAGAGCGTTATCCGGCGATCACGTCGGTGCGCTCCGCGGTGCTCTGGTACAAGGGCTGCTCGAAGGTCAAGCCGGATTTTCACGTGCAGTACCTGCCGACCAACCCGTGGATCCACCAGCCGTTCGAGGAATGGGACACGGTTCGGCCGCACAATCTCGGCGCATGGATCAAGCGCGGCACCGCGCAGGATTCCGCATCGAAGGCATAAGCGATGCGGCACGCCGGGTAGTCCGGGGTTGTCGTTATCGCGTTGCTACAGGGAGCCCTCGCGGCTCCTTTTTTGTGGGTGACAGGGTTTTGCTACCGCGTCACACGAACGGCCGCAAGCGCGCCGCAGAATGGGCGCAACAGTCCGCCAATAGTCCCAGTCGCACGCAGACTTGCCGTGGACGCGATGCTACACTTCGCGGACCGTCGGCGTCGTGGATCCACAACGACTGGACGGCGGGTTCTGGCCCGCAGTTAGAATAGCGCTCGTTTTACTCCGCTCCGGAACGGATTCTTTGCGTTTATGACAGATACCCATCACATGCGGAAGCAACCGCTGCCTTCCCTTGCGATCGCTGCAATCGGAGTGGTCTTCGGCGACATCGGCACGAGCCCGCTGTATTCGCTGAAAGAAGCTTTCAGCCCATCGCACGGCATTCCCCTCACCGAAGCGTCGATCCTGGGTGTCATCTCGCTGCTGTTCTGGGCGATCATCATCGTCGTCAGTGTCAAGTACGTGCTGTTCGTGATGCGCGCCGACAACAACGGCGAGGGCGGCGTGCTTGCGTTGATGGCGTTGTCGCTACGTTCGTTCAACCAGAAGAGCCGCGGGGCTGGATTGCTGATGATGCTCGGCATCTTCGGCGCCTGCATGTTCTACGGCGACGCGGTGATTACGCCGGCGATCTCGGTGATGTCCGCGGTCGAAGGGCTCCAGATCGCGGCGCCGAAACTTTCGCATCTGGTGCTGCCGCTCACGATGGTGATCCTGGTCATCCTGTTCTGGATCCAGCGGCACGGCACGGCGATGGTCGGCCGGCTGTTCGGACCGATCATGGTCGTGTGGTTCGTGACGATCGCCGTGCTCGGTATCTCGCATATCGTCCAGGCGCCGGTCGTCATCAAGGCACTGAACCCGTACTACGCTTTCACTTTCATGTCGGCACACGTGCTGCAGGCTTACGTCGTGCTCGGTTCCGTCGTGCTGGTGCTGACCGGCGCCGAGGCGCTGTACGCCGACATGGGCCACTTCGGTGCGAAGCCGATTCGCGTCGCGTGGTATGCGCTGGTCGGGCCTTCGCTGGTGCTCAACTACTTCGGCCAGGGCGCGCTGCTGATACACAGCCCGAAGGCAATCGAAAATCCGTTCTTCCTGCTCGCACCCGACTGGGCGCTGCTGCCGCTTGTCGTGCTGTCGACGGTCGCGACGGTGATCGCATCGCAGGCGGTGATTTCGGGCGCGTATTCGCTGACGAGCCAGGCGATCCAGCTCGGCTACGTGCCGCGGATGAAGATCCTGCACACGTCGGAACTCGCGATCGGCCAGATCTATGTGCCGGTCGTGAACTGGATGCTGCTGCTGATCATCCTGTGCATCGTGGTCGCGTTCAAGAGCTCGGATAATCTCGCAGCCGCATACGGCATCGCGGTTACTGCGACGATGGTGATCACGACCGTGCTCGCGTGCGTCGTGATGGTCAAGGTGTGGAACTGGAACAAGATCCTCGTCGCGCTGATCATCGCGGTGTTCATGATCGTCGACTTGGGGTTCTTCGGCGCGAATCTGCTGAAAGTCGAGGAGGGCGGCTGGTTGCCGCTCGGCATCGGCGCTTTGCTGTTCTTCCTGCTGATGACCTGGTTCAAGGGCAGGATGATCGTGAAGGACCGCACCGCCGCCGACGGTATTCCGTTGATGCCGTTCCTGCAGGGGCTGCTCGCGCATCCGCCGCATCGCGTGTCCGGTACGGCAATCTATCTGACGGGCAGCGACTCGCTCGTGCCGGTGAGCCTGCTGCACAACCTGAAGCACAACAAGGTGCTGCACGAGCGCACGATCTTCCTGACCTTCGTCACGCGCGACATTCCGTATGTCGACGATGCCGAACGCGTCACGGTCAAGGTGATCGACGGTGGACTCTATCTCGTGAAGGCGGTGTACGGCTTCAACGAGACGCCCGATGTGAAGGCCGTGCTGCTCGAGGTCGGTCGCACGCACGACATGACGTTCGAACTGATGGACACGTCGTTCTTCCTCGCGCGCGAAACGGTCGTGCCGACGCAGTTGCCGGGGATGTCGGTGTGGCGCGAGCGCGTGTTCGCGTGGATGCATCAGAATGCCGCGAAGCCGACGGACTTCTTTAGTATTCCGGCGAACCGGGTTGTCGAGTTGGGGACGAAGATCGAGATCTGAGCGTAGACAACGCGCGATATGCGCGAATGAAAAAAAGCCCACGCATGCGTGGGCTTTTTTGTGCCGATTGGCGAACGCGTACTGCGTTATCCCCGTTGCGCGTCGCACGCTGATTCGTGCGACGCGCAACGCGGTGTTCGTCTACCGCTGCTTGAGCTTCGCGAACGCAGCCGCCATCGCACCGCCAGCTTCCGGCTCGCGCGACCGCTGCTGCTGCTGCGGACGTCCACCGCCTGAGCCGCCCGAACGATTCGCCCCGCGATCCTGCGCATTGCCGCCCCGCGACGCCGAACCGCCGGCGAAGTCATCGTCGAGACGCATCGTCAGCGCAATCCGCTGACGCTTCACGTCCACCTCAAGCACCTTCACCTTGACGATCTGACCTGCCTTCACGACTTCGTGCGGATCCTTGATGAAGCGCGTCGACATCGCAGACACGTGGACGAGACCGTCCTGATGCACACCGATATCGATGAATGCGCCGAACGCCGCAACGTTCGTCACGACGCCTTCGAGCACCATCCCCGGCGCGAGGTCGGACACCTTCTCGACGCCTTCGCGGAACGTCGCGGTCTTGAATTCCGGACGCGGATCGCGGCCCGGTTTCTCGAGTTCGACGAGGATGTCGCGCACGGTCGGCAGACCGAAGCGCTCGTCGACGAATTCGGCGGGCGACAGTCCCGACAGCGCTTCGCGATTGCCGAGCACGTCGCCGACATGCTTGCTGATCTTCGCGAGAATCCGTTCGACCACCGGATACGCTTCCGGATGCACCGACGACCGGTCGAGCGGATTGTCGCCGCCGTTGATGCGCAGAAAGCCAGCGGCCTGCTCGAACGTTTTATCGCCGAGACGCGGCACCTTGCGCAGATGTTCGCGCGACGGGAACGGGCCGTTCGCATCGCGGAAGTCGACGATATTGCGCGCGAGCGTCGCGTTCAGCCCCGACACGCGCGCGAGCAGCGCAACCGACGCCGTGTTCGCGTCGACACCGACCGCGTTCACGCAATCCTCGACGACCGCATCGAGCGAACGCGCGAGTTCGCGCTGATTCACGTCATGCTGATACTGGCCGACGCCGATCGCCTTCGGCTCGATCTTCACGAGTTCCGCGAGCGGGTCCTGCAGACGTCGCGCGATCGATACCGCGCCGCGCAGCGACACGTCCATGTCGGGGAATTCCTTCGCCGCGAGTTCGGACGCCGAGTACACCGATGCACCTGCTTCCGACACGACGATCTTTTGCAGCTTGAATTCAGGATGCTTCGCGATCAGTTCGCTCGCGAGCTTGTCGGTTTCACGCGACGCCGTGCCGTTGCCTATGCTGATCAGTTCGGCCTGCGTCTGCGCGCAAATACGCGCGAGCTTGGCGATCGAACCATCCCAGTCGCGGCGCGGCTCGTGCGGATAGATCACGTCGGTGGCGAGCACCTTGCCAGTCCGGTCAACCACGGCCACCTTCACGCCGGTACGCATGCCAGGATCGAGACCGATCACAGCCTTCGGGCCGGCCGGCGCGGCAAGCAGCAGGTCCTTCAGATTGCGCGCGAACACGCGGATTGCTTCGTGCTCGGCTTCTTCGCGCAGATTCGTCAGCAGTTCGTTTTCGATGTGCGGCTGCACCTTCACGCGCCAGCACCAGCGGCACACATCGGAGAGCCATTTGTCGGCGGGGCGATTCTGGTTCGCGATGCCCACGTGGCGCGCGATCATCGCTTCGCCGGGATGCGGCACCTGCGCGTCGAGTTCTTCGCCGAGGCCGAGCTTGATCATCAGCACGCCGGCATTGCGGCCGCGGAACAGCGCGAGCGCGCGATGCGACGGCACGGTCTTGATGGTTTCGGAATAATCGTAGTAATCGCGGAATTTTTCTTCTTCCGCACTTTCCTTGCCCTCGACCACTTTCGACGACAGCACGCCCTGGTTGAACAGGTAATCGCGCAGCTTGCCGAGCAGGTCGGCGGTTTCGCCGAACTGTTCGGAGAGGATGTCGCGTGCGCCGTCGAGCGCGGCCTTCACGTCGGCGACGCCTTTCTCCGCGTCGACGTAGGTGGCGGCCTCGGTGGCAGGATCGCGCTGCGGATCGGCGAGCAGCAGCTGTGCAAGCGGTTCGAGCCCGGCCTCGCGCGCGATCTGCGCACGCGTGCGGCGCTTCGGCTTGTACGGCAGATAGAGATCTTCGAGCACCTGTTTGCTGTCGGCGCCTTCGATCGCGGCGCGCAGCTCGTCGGTCAGCTTGCCCTGCTCGTCGATGCTCGCGACGATCGTCGCGCGCCGGTCTTCGAGTTCGCGCAGATACAGCAGACGCTCTTCGAGGTTACGCAACTGCGTGTCGTCGAGATTGCCGGTTACTTCCTTCCGGTAGCGGGCAATGAACGGAACAGTCGATCCTTCGTCGAGAAGTTGCACCGCGGCGGCAACCTGGCGCGGCTGGACGGCCAGTTCGGTGGCGATGCGCTGTACGATCTTGAGTGCTACGGTTTCCGTCATAAAGTCTTGAGGTTCCTGCCGGCCGCGACCGGGTTGGTGAAGCGGGGCATTTTGCCATAAATGCCAGGACGCTCAAGCGCACGGTGATAGAATTTCGGGCATGTCCCGCTGCCCATCCCCGACGTTGCCGAACTCCCGCTTTTCTCTTTTATCGCGTGCTGCTGCCGCGCCTCGCGCCCTGTTTGCCGTACGGGCGGTAGCCTGTTTCGTCGCGGGGTTGTTTGTTGTTGCGGCTCCGGCGTTCGCGCAATCGGATACCGCGGCTTCCGCAGTGCCGGCTACGGCTTCGTCGCCGATGGCGGCATCCATGCCATCGCCCGGCGACGACGCGGACGCTACGAACGCTTTTGACGCGCGCCAGAAGGATCTGGATCGCAGGGGCGCGGAGAACAGCTACCGTTATGGCGTGGCGGAGCACGACTGCTACAGCAGGTTCTTCGTGAATCACTGCCTCGGCAAGGCGCGCGAAGATATGCGCAAGGAGCAGGCGGATATCCGCAAGGAACAGCTCGCGCTCGACGACGAGCAGCGTGTCGCGCGGGCGCTGAAGCGCGATCAGCAGGCCGCGCTCAACCGTGCGCAGAACGAAGTCGATGCGCCGCAGCGCGCCGCGAACGACGCGCGCAATGCGCAGGCGTACGATGACAAGCAGCGCCAGCATGTGCTCGATCAGGCGCAGCGCACGGCCGAAGCGCCGCAGCGCGCGGCGAACGAGCAGGCGTATCAGGACAAGCAGCGCCAGCATGCGCTCGATCAGGCGCAACGCGGTATCGGTGCGTCGCAGGCAGCGGCGAACCAGCAGGCCTACGATAGCAAGCAGGCGGGTTTCCAGCAGAAGCTCGAGCAGGCGCGGCAGCAGGGCGCGCAGAAGGCGCAGGAGCGGGTCGAGAACACGCAGCGCTTCCAGCAGAAGCAGGAAAACGCCGCGCAGCACAAGGCGGACGTCGAGGCGCGCCAGAAGCAAGCCGCCGAGAAAGCCCGCGAGAAACAGCAGCAGCAATTGCAGGAACAGCAACAACAGCAGCAGCTTCAGCAGCAACGGCAGCAGCAGGGCCAGTAACGCGTTTCAAGCCGGACAGCAACCGCAGGCGAAGCGGCTGAATCCATTGCCCCTCCGCCGCTTCGGGAAGAGGAGGCGAGAGCATGCGCGATCATCACGCCATCAACGCGGATACGCTTCGCGACCGCATTCTGCAGCTGGAGTCGGAGCACAGTGGGCTCGACCGGCTGATCGACAGGATGTCGGAAGAGCACGGCATCGACGACCTGGAGCTGCAGCGGCTGAAAAAGCGCAAGCTCAAGGTCAAGGACACAATCATCTTGCTGCAGTTGCAGCTCGAACCGGACGGACGCGCCTGATAGGGCCACCTGGCAGGCGCCGGGCGTGCCCCGCGCACACCGGATTTTGCAGGAACCGCTTGCCTTGAATTCATCGTCTGTTTCTTCTTCGCGTCCTTCGACGGACGCCGGCGCGGTGTCGCGCGATGCACGCGATGCACGCGTGACGCCCGCGCTTAACCCGCGCCGTGTCGCGGAGCTCGATGGCATCTTCGCTGCCGACGGTCTGCTCGCACGGCAGATCGATGGCTATCGCTCGCGTGCTTCGCAGATCGAGATGGCGCGCGCGGTTGCGGCCGCGATGGAAGCGTCGGGCCGCGCGATGCCCGAGCCCGCGATGTTCGAAGCGCAGAAGCGCCCCGCACGCAAGCTTCAGGGCGCCGCCACGGATGCGGCCCCCGTCGACGAACCCGGCGCGCTCGACGGCAGCGAGAACACGCTGATCGTCGAAGCGGGCACCGGCACCGGCAAGACCTACGCGTATCTCGTTCCGGCGATGCTGTGGGGCGGCAAGGTCATCGTCTCGACGGGTACCAAGCATCTGCAGGATCAGCTGTTTCAACGCGATATTCCGACGGTGCGCGATGCGCTCGCGGTGCCGGTGACGGTCGCGATGCTGAAGGGCCGCGCGAACTATCTGTGCCACTACTACCTGCAACGTACCGCCGACAACGGCCGCCTGCCGTCGCGGCAGGAAACGTCGTATCTGCAGGACATCGTCCGGTTCGCGAAGATCACGCGCACCGGCGACAAGGCCGAGCTCGCGAGCGTGCCGGAAACGGCGGCGGTGTGGTCGATGGTCACGTCGACGCGCGACAACTGCATCGGCCAGGAGTGTCCGCACTACAAGGAATGCTTCGTGATGCAGGCGCGTCGCGAAGCGCAGCAGGCCGATATCGTCGTCGTCAATCATCACCTGTTTTTCGCGGACATCATGCTGCGCGACACCGGTATGGCCGAACTGCTGCCGACCGCGAATACGATCATCTTCGACGAAGCGCATCAATTGCCTGAAACCGCGACGCTGTTTTTCGGCGAGACGCTGTCGACGGCGCAACTGCTCGAGCTTGCGCGCGATGCGGTCGCGGAAGGGCTCGGACATGCGCGCGATGCGGTGGAGTGGGTGAAGCTCGGCAGCGCGCTGGAGCGCGCGGCGCGCGACGTGCGCCTCGCGTTCCGTGAGGACGTCGTGCGGATGTCGGTCGCGCAACTGGCGGTCGATCATCCGCTGTTCGCCGCGCTCGACGTGCTCGATACGGAGCTCGATGCGCTCGCGTCGGCGCTTGCCGGGCAGGCGGAGCGCGCCGAGTCGATCGGTGCGTGTCTGCGCCGTGCGCGCGAACTGCAGAAGCTGCTCGCCGGCTGGACGACGTCGCCCGCTGCGGATGCCGCTGCACCTGCTCCGGCAGTGGTCGATCGCATCACGCGCACGCGCGAGGACGGCACCGAAGTCGTCGAGGCAGACGCTGCAGGCAAGGGCGATGACACCGACGAAAAGGTCCGCTGGATCGAAGTCTTTTCGCATACCGTGCAACTGCACGAGACGCCGCTTTCCGTCGCGCCGATTTTCGCACGGCAGCGTGCGGGTGTGCCGCGTGCATGGGTGTTCACGTCGGCGACGCTGTCGGTGCGCGGCGACTTCACGCACTATGCCGCGCAGATGGGTTTGAACGCGCGCCGCTCGATGACGCTGCCCAGTCCATTCGACTACGAGACCCAAGGCCTGCTGTACGTGCCGCGCAATCTGCCGCAGCCGTCGTCGCCGGCTTTCACGGACGCCGTGTTCGACGCCGCGCTACCCGCGATCGAAGCGGCAGGCGGCGGCGTCTTCATGCTGTGCACGACGTTGCGCGCAGTCGACCGTATCGCGAACAAGCTGCGCGAAGTGATCGAAACGCGTGGCTGGAACATGCCGCTGCTGGTGCAGGGCGATGCGAGCCGCACCGAACTGCTCGAACGGTTTCGTGCGTACGGGAATGCGATTCTGGTCGGCAGTCAGAGCTTCTGGGAAGGCGTGGACGTGCGCGGCGATGCGCTGTCGCTCGTCGTGATCGACAAGCTGCCGTTTGCGCCGCCGGATGACCCCGTGTTGTCGGCGCGTCTCGACGCGCTGACGAAGAAGGGTTTGAGCCCGTTCGCGGTCCATCAGCTACCGCAGGCGGTCATCACATTGAAGCAGGGTGCGGGCCGTCTGATTCGCGCGGAGACGGATCGCGGCGTGCTGATGATCTGCGATACGCGGCTTGTCGAGAAACCGTATGGGCGACGAATCTGGCAGAGTCTGCCGCCGTTCAAACGGACACGCGAGATCGGGGTGGTGCAGGAGTTTTTTTCGGATAGGGCCGGGCTGTCCTGAGCGATACGATTCGGCCTCAAAGACTCAAAGAAAAGCGGGCCCACAATGACAAAACGCCACGGAGAGTATCCGTGGCGTTTTGTTTTCCGTTCGGGAACCGTGTGGTTCCCGATGCGGCTTCGCCCGAAGGCGAGTACAGCTTACTGGCTTGCGCCCGATGCCGGAGCAGCGGCCGAAGCAGCAGCAGCTGCGTCCGAAGCGGCACCCGTAGCCGAAGCAGCAGCGTCGCTTGCAGCAGCAGCAGCGCCCGATGCGGCCGTAGCTGCGTCCGAAGCGGCAGCAGCCGGTGCCGAAGCAGCCGCTGCGTCGCTAGCCGGTGCAGCAGCCTGATCGCTGCTCTTGTTGCATGCGGCCAGTGCCACAGCTGCCAACAGGGATGCTACGAGGAGGGATTTCTTCATGATCACGTCCTTTTATGGTTAAAGGTAAGCAACAGCGCAAAATATTACCGGTAATGTGCTCCAACATCGACCTCGGCCGCTGGTGGAGATGCACTTCTGCATGAGCGTGAATCTTCCCTACGGCTTGGGCGGAAATTATATGCACTTTCGTATCGACCGTCGACAAATCCGGGGTCAATACGTTGTCTTTCTCATACAAATTTTCTTCGTACGGTATGGCACGCAGGCAGCTTCACGCAAGCTCGCCCACTTGCACCCAGCCCGCACAATACCACTCGTGCAGCAGTGCTGTCACCGATGAATCGTGTGAGAGTGTTACAAAGCGTTTCGCACTCAAAGACCGTTTATTCGCGAATTCAGGGAGCCATTTTCGCGCGTTTGCCAATGGATTTTCTTCGCCATTCACGAAATATGCGCGATGGTCGTATAGCAGCAGGGTGCGCCGGTCGAGCCGGATTCCCGACTTCGCCGCAAGCGCAGCAAAACGGGCCTCGGTCAAGGGGCGTTCGGGCGGGTCGAAGAACACCGAGGGCTTTGGTTCGCTCAGGTAGGCGCCGAGAAAAGAAACGATATCCCGCTCATTCCAGCGGACCTTCGCGAGCATCTCGCCGACTTTCGCGACGAGCGCTTGCGGCAATTCGGCCGGAGATTCGACAGCAGGCTGGCCGGGGTCGCGATACAACGCCGTGGAGCCCGCAGCGTCACCGCCGGACTCGGCGAGGTGATAGAGGAACTGCGACGTCAGCTCGCCAGTGGACGGCGCGCGAAAGCCGATCGAGCACGTCATGCATTCGCCCTCAGCGACGCCGTCGTGTGCGATATGCGGCGGCAGATACAGCATGTCGCCCGGTTCGAGCAGCCACTCTTCGTCGGGTTCGAAATGGCGCAGCACTTTCAGCGGCACACCTTCCTCGAGCGACAGGTCGCGTTGCGCACCGATGCGCCACCGGCGCTTGCCATGCACCTGCAGCAGGAACACATCGTAAGAGTCGAAGTGCGGACCCACGCCGCCGCCGTCGGTTGCGAAGGAGATCATCAGATCGTCGAGGCGTGCGTCGGGAACGAAACGGAAGCGGTCGAGCAATGCTCGCGCGCGATCGTCGTGCAGATCGACACCCTGCACGAGCAGTGTCCATGCCCGCTGACGAAGGGTCGGCAGATCGTCGGGTGCGAAGGGCCCGTGTGCGAGTTGCCAGCGATTGCGCGCGCGCGTGATGAGGCGTGCTTCGACGTCGTCGTTGCCGGCGAGATCGAACAGTTCGTCGCGCGACAGCGGCGCCGCAACCTGCGGAATGGCCTGACGGATCAGCAGCGGTTTTTTCTGCCAGTACCGGCGCATGAATTGCGACGGAGTGAGATTGCCGAGTAGTGGCGTGGGTTGATCCGCGGACGGAAGCGGAGTCGAACCGGCACGCGAACGCTCAGGTGAAACCGGGGCTGAAGCCGTGCCGGCCAGGTGGTCAAGGGGCCGCTTGGGCATCGTATAATGTGATTTGTATTCTGGAGAATCGAATGAAAATCGCAAAGAACACCGTCGTGTCGGTCGCGTACAAGCTATCGGATGCGCAGGGCAATCTGATCGAGGAAAGCGACGAGCCGATGGTCTATCTGCACGGCGGCTATGATGGCACGTTCCCCAAGATCGAGGAAGAGCTCGACGGCCATGAGCCGGGCTTCGAAACCCAGATCCAGCTTGCCCCGCAGGATGCGTTCGGCGAGTACGATCCCGAGCTCGTGAAGATCGAACCGCGCACGCGTTTCCCGGAGCCGCTCGAAGTCGGCATGCAGTTCGAAGGCACGCCGGAAGAGGGCGATGAAGATCTCGATGCGCTGATCTATACGGTGACCGACGTTGCCGAAGACAAGGTCGTGCTCGACGGCAATCATCCGCTTGCAGGCATGGCGTTGCGTTTCTCGCTGAGCGTCAAGGAAGTGCGTCCCGCCACCGAGGACGAAATCCAGCACGAACACGCGCACGGCGCGGATGGTCTCGAAATCGTCGACGAGGATGACGAAGACGACGACGGCAAATCAGGGCCCACGCTGCACTGAGCTTGCCGGATGCGGCGACAGCGGCGGGAGGGGAGATATGCCGCTTGCCGCGTTGCTGGGTGAGTTACCCGATGAGCTAGCCGATGAACTACTCGACGCGCCGCTCGCTTCGCCGGGGGATTGAAGAATCGGCGGCACATCGAGCGGAGCCACTTCGGAGGCCGGCGGCACGCCAGGTAATCCCGGCACTTCCGGCATCGGCGGCAGCATCGGTTCTTCGTGCGGCGGGCTGGGTGGCTGGATTGCCGGCGGCACCGGCAGATTCTTCGGCACCTCCCGCACGATCACGCGAAACGGCGGACGTCGCGCCAGATCCACATCAACCTGTACCCACTCGCTGAGACGATCGCGCGGCGCGAATGCAATGCGCGTCAGATTCGTGACGAGCGCACCCTTGTCGTTACGCAGCGGCTGGTCGATCAGAAAACCGCCTGCCAGTGGTTCATCGTTTTCGTGAATGAGCAGCACCGGGCCGCGAAAGGTCTGTGCGAGCTTCACCAGACTCCGCTTGAATTCCAGATACCCATCGCGTCGCGCGTTGCGTCCGAAGCGCAGCCACGCGAACCGCTCAGGTCGCTCGTACCGCTCCGGATCGGGGTCTCCCTGCATGAACACGACGATCGCGCGCGCATCGCGACGCTTCGCGTATTCGGCGGCGTGTTCGAGCCAGAAACCGTTGGCGATCACGCGGTCTTCGAACTCGCCGTTGCGTCCACCGGCGTTCAGATAATGATTGTTCGGCCCCGGTGCATTCAGTCCGATGAACACCGTATCGCCGACCTGCCAGCGCACGTTTTCGCGATACGGACGGAAGCGCGACACTTCGCTTTCGCGTGTGAGCGTCAGCGGGTTCTGGCCCATCGACTCGCTTTCCGAGAACAGCGTCTGCCGCAGCAGATCGAGCCGCTCCACCGGATCGAAGCCACCGGCCGCCGCAGTACCGCAGTCGGTCCAGTCGTGTTGTCCTGGAATGAACACGAGCGCCGGACGTGACGCTTCGAACAGCGCCTGGCGTCGCTCATACAGCGAATCGCGGCACGCTTCCTTCGCGCTTTTCAGATTGCCGTCGTAGACGATGAATGACATCTGCGGATCGCGGCCGATCGCGTCGATGAGCCGCTGCGTCGGCGCTTCGTCGGCGGGGCTGTGCATCGTGCCGCCGATGACCGCGAATGCATAGCGCCGTGGTTCGGCTGCATGTGCCGACGCGGCTATCGCGAGTAAAGCGATAGCCGCGACCCGCGTCGCGAGATTGCGACGCGGCCGTGCGAGATGCATCGGTCGATCAATCGTCCGCATCCGGCGGAGTAGCTAGGTCGTGCAGTTCATACAGCAGATCGAGTGCGTCGCGCGGACGCAGTTCGTTCGGATCGATCGCGCGCAGGCGTTCGAGCAGCGCCTGGGTTGCCGGGTTCTCTGTGGCTGCGGGCGCGTCGTCATCACGATCGTCGCGGTCCTCCAGCAACAGCGGTTGCGCAGCAAACAGATCGAGCTGCGGTGCCGGCTGTCCCGCCGACTGCTGCTCGAGATGCGCGAGATGTTTGCGCGCCGCGCGGATCACCGCCGACGGCACGCCCGCCAGTTGCGCGACCTGCAACCCATAGCTCTGGTTCGCGGGGCCTTCGTTGACCGCATGCAGAAACACGATGCCGTGGCCGTGCTCGACGGCCGACAGATGCACGTTCGCCGCTTGCGCAAACTCGATCGGCAACTGCGTGAGTTCGAAGTAGTGCGTCGCGAACAGCGTATGGCAGCCGTTGTGCGCGAGCAGATGACGCGCAATCGCCCATGCGAGCGCGAGGCCGTCGAACGTCGACGTGCCGCGTCCGATCTCGTCCATCAGCACGAGGCTTTGCGGTGTCGCGTCGTTGAGAATCGCGGCGGCTTCCGTCATCTCGACCATGAACGTCGAACGGCCGCCGGCCAGATCGTCGGCGGCGCCGATGCGCGTGAAGATGCGATCGATCGGACCGAACTCCGCGCGCCGCGCCGGCACGTAGCTGCCGACGTAAGCCATCAACGCGATCAGCGCCGTCTGCCGCATGAAGGTCGATTTACCGCCCATGTTCGGGCCGGTGATCAGCAGCAGTTTGCGCTCGGGGTTCAGCGTGCAGTCGTTCGCGATGAACTGCTCGACCTGCGCCTCGACGACCGGATGGCGTCCCTGTTCGATCTCGATGCCGCCCGCTTCGCGGAACGTCGGCGCGGCCCAGTCGAGCGCGCGGGCGCGTTCGGCGAATGCGGTGAGCAGATCCAGCTCGGCCAGTGCCGATGCGACCCGCTGGCAGTCCGCGATAAACGGCAACAACGATTGCAGCAGCGCGTCGTACAGCGCGCGTTCGCGGGCCAGCGCGCGCTCCTGTGCGGAGAGCGCCTTGTCCTCGAAGGTTTTCAGTTCGGGCGTGATATAGCGCTCGGCGTTCTTCAGCGTCTGACGTCGCCGGTAGTCGTCGGGCACCTTGTCGGTCTGGCCGCGCGTGACTTCGATATAGAAGCCGTGCACCTTGTTGTACTCGACGCGCAGATTGCCGATGCCGGTGCGCGCGCGTTCGCGCGTTTCGAGATCGATCAGGAACTGGCCGCAGTTCTCCGAGATGTCGCGCAGCTCGTCGAGATCGGCGTCGTAGCCGCGCGCGATCACGCCGCCGTCGCGCACCATCGCCGCCGGTTCTTCTGCGATCGCCTGACGCAGCAGATCGACGCACGGCGCGGGTGGTTCGAGTGCCACCTCGATCCGCACCAGCGAGTCGACGCCGGCTGTGATCTGGGCGAGCTGCGTGCGTAGCGCCGGCAACGACACGAACGTATCGCGCAGACTCGACAGATCGCGTGGCCGTGCCGACAGCAGCGCGAGCCGCCCGGTGATCCGTTCGATGTCGGAGATCTGCCGCAACGCGCCGCGCAATGCATCGACACCGTTGGCCGGCGGCGCGTCGAGCAATGCGCCGATCGCCTGCTGACGTGTGCGTGCAATCGACGCGTCGCGCGGCGGATGATGCAGCCAGTGACGCAGCAGACGGCTACCCATCGTCGTGCAGCAGGTGTCGAGCAGCGAACACAGCGTCGGCGATTCGGTGCCGCGCAGCGTTTCGGTGAGTTCGAGATTGCGACGCGTCGAAGGGTCGAGGCCGATGTACTCCGATTCGTATTCGACCTTCAGGCTACGCACGTGGCGCAACTGCTGACCCTGCGTCGCCGATGCGTACAGCAACAGCGCGCCCGCTGCACCGCATGCGCTCGACAGCGAGTGCGCGCCGAAGCCGTCGAGACTCGCGACGTCGAGCTGATCGCACAGCCGCTTCGTGCCCGACGTTGTATCGAAATGCCACGCGGGCACGCGGGTCAGCGCACCGAAGCCGGTGGGCGGCGACCATGCGCTCGCATCGCTGCCGGTATCGGCGACGAGAATTTCTGCAGGGCGGATGCGTTCGAATGCGGCCGCGGCCTGATCGGGTGCGATCTCCGCGAGACGGAGGGCGCCGCTCGCCAGATTAAGCCACGCGAGACCGAGCGTCGTCGCGACGCCGCGACGGTTGTGACCGACGCATGCAGAGAGCAGGAACACGTCGTTCTTGTCGGAGAGCAGGGCGGCATCGGTCAGCGTGCCGGGCGTGACGACGCGCACGACCTTGCGTTCGACCGGCCCTTTCGACGTAGCCGGATCGCCGATCTGTTCGCAGATTGCGACCGACTCGCCGAGCTTCACCAGCTTCGCGAGATATTGCTCGACCGCGTGATGCGGGACGCCGGCCATCTTGATCGGATTGCCCGCCGACGCGCCGCGTTGCGTCAGCGTCAGATCGAGCAGGCGCGACGCTTTTTCCGCGTCGTCGAAGAACAGTTCGTAGAAGTCACCCATCCGGTAAAAGACGAGCGTGCCGGGATGTTCCGACTTGATGCGAAGGTACTGCTGCATCATCGGTGTGTGCTGTGCCAATTCGTTGGTTTTGGCGTCGACTGCTGCGATCTGGTTGCCCATCCTCGGTGTCTTTTTGCGTGGTGTTCAGGGCGTGAGTTTAACCCGTCGGGTGGTCGACGGGGACCTGGCTGGATGGACGATATTGCGCGGAGTGGGACTTTTTTCGCGAGCGAGGTTGCTGCACTGTCGGAGTCCGTGACGCGAACCGGATCAGCATGAATTTCCGCGCCTGACGTGACCCGCTCGATGAGCCGCGCTCAGTCGGGCGAGCCACTTCTTTCCCCGTGATGTATTTCACGTGCCGCCGGCCACCACCTATGGCTCATTCCATGCGGCGCATCGACTGGTTAAGTTGATGTTGTCGGCCGACATGTCTGTCCGTTGCTTCGCAGGAACCCGGTAAGCCTTCGGGCGCATCCCGTTTTCCTGCGGCTTGCGCGGATTTTCTGGATCAACGGAGCTTTCGATAAACCGGCCACGCGCATGCCTGGTCCGGCGATGCTCCGCACTTTCTGGAGTTTCAACATGGCGGACGTGCTAATGAATGTCGAGGGCGCTGAATTTCAGCGGGGACTGGTCCTGTACCTTTTGCCGGATGTACTCGGCAGACGTGAGTCCACTAGGTGCACGGTCGATTCCGCGCTGGCTGTCCAAGGTGGGCACTTCTTCGTGTGTCTGTCGGTGACCGGCAACCGTAGCCGCTGGCTGCCGGTGTACAGCGACAACGCCAACCAGGATCGAGTCGAGATTCCCTCAGTGTCCCGCTATGGACACACAAAGTGGACGGGCGGTACCTGCTTCTATCACGCGGCGCAGATCTGGGAGGCGGACAACGATGTGGTCTGCGCCGCGGCCAGTAATGACAGGAGCAAAAAGGGGGAGCGGAATTGGGTACTGGGAAGTTTTCCGCTGCCGCAGTAAACCGTCTATCGGACTGAGGCGGTCGCTGTCCGATTGCGATCGGGGCCTCGCTTTCGCGCGAGGCTTTTTCGCTTGATCAGCGACTCATCGGGCAGGACGGTGTTTGAATTCCATGCGTTGCCGTTCGCCGTTGTCCTCACTCCCCAATCAACCCCGCCAGATTCGCTTCCCGCGCATTCACCAGACTCCGCCGCCGCGCGAGCCAGATCATTACGGTAATGAACGAACCGAACACGACGATGATCCACTGCACCGGCATCTTCGCGGTCAACAGCAGCGCATACGCACCGAGCATCAGCAGCACGGCCAGATTCTGATTGAAGTTCTGCACGGCGATCGAGTGTCCCGCCGACAGCAGCGTCGCGCCGCGATGCTGCAACACCGCGTTCATCGGCACGATGAAGAAGCCGGACAGCGCGCCGAGCAGGATCATCAGCGGATACGCGAGCACGATATAGAACGGCGCGACGAACGGCCCGACGCGAAAGCCCGCGCCCGGCGGAAAGAGTCCCTTGCTGTAGAACGCCATCGCGATCGCGACGAGCCCTGTCAGGATGCCGACCGGCAGCACACGCAGCGAGCCGCGCAGCGGAATCCACGCGGCCGCCGCCGCTGCGCCCACCGCGATGCCGAGGCCGGCCACGCCCTGGATCACCGCCGCTTTCGACAGCGACAGCCCGAGATTCACATCAGCCCATTTCAGTACGAGCAGTTGCAGCGTGACCGCGCCGCCCCACATCAGCGTCGTCACCCACAGCGCGATCTGCGCGAGCTTGTCGGACCACAGCACGTGAAAGCAGTTTGCGAAATCGCCGACGAGTTTGCGCGGTTCGAGCAGCCGGTTCGGATAGCGCGCGCCGGTGTCGGGGATGCCGAAGTTGATCGCGGCCGCGATCGCGTACGTGATCATCACGGCGAGCATTGCGAGATCGGCGGCAGTGCGGATCAGCGGCAGGTGCGCGTGTGCGACGAAGTGCGTCGCGTAGGTGCTGATCAGCGCGCCGCCGAGCATCGTGCCGACGATCGTCGACAGCACCGTCGCCGATTCGAGCCACGCATTCGCCGCGACGAGGCGTTCGGCGGGCAGCAGCTCGGTGAGAATGCCGTACTTCGCCGGCGAATACGCGGCGGCGCCGAAGCCGACGACGCCATACGCGAGCATTGGATGCACGCCGCCGATCATCAGCAGACAACCGCACGCTTTCAGCGCGTTCGAGATGAACATCACGTGACGCTTTTGCAGCGCGTCGGCGAATGCGCCGACGAACGGTGCGAGCAACACGTACGAGATCGTGAAGAAAATTTGCAGCAGCGGCGTGATCCATGCGGGCGACTGGATCACGGTCAGCAGCGCGATCGCCGCGATCAGCAATGCGTTATCCGCCAGCGACGACACGAACTGCGCCGCGATGATCGTAAAGAAACCTTTTTTCATGGCACCGATTGGAACACAGCGCGAGAGAACGCGTGCGGATCGCGCGCGTCGGACAGGGCCCGGACAGGCGGTTCTGCGTGTGGCAAATGACAGCCAACCACCGCGCAGCCCAACACATAAAGAAAAAGGCGGCCGAAGCCGCCTTGCAGGACGCGATCTATCAGGCCGCTTGTCGCGTGCGGCTGTAGCGCGACAGGATCGGCACCATCTGCGCATACACCTTCGGGTTCGCCGCGACGATTTCGCCGATATGCAGGAAGTCGGAGTCACCGGTGTAGTTGCCGACGAGGCCGCCCGCTTCGGTGATCAGCAGGCTGCCTGCCGCCATGTCCCACGCGTTGATGCCCTGTTCGAAGAAACCGTCGAGACGGCCGGCTGCGACGTTCGCGAGATCGAGTGCGGCGGCGCCGGGGCGACGCAGGCCCGAGCAGGCCTTCGTCATGTCGGCGAACAGCGTGCAGTACGCGTCGAGCGAGTCGGTCTCGCGGAACGGGAAGCCGGTGCCGATCAGCGAATCGGCGAGGCGGTCGCGACGGCCGACGCGGATGCGGCGGTCGTTCAGGAACGCACCGCGTCCGCGCGAGGCGGTGAACAGGTCGTTGCGGGTCGGGTCGTAGATCACGGCCTGCTGGACCGTGCCCTTGTGCGCGAGCGCGATCGACACGCAGTAGTACTGGAAGCCGTGAATGAAGTTGGTGGTGCCGTCGAGCGGATCGATGATCCACTGATACTCGGAGTCGTTGTCGGAGCGGCCAGATTCTTCGGCGAGGATCGCGTGATCGGGGTAGGCGGTCTTCAGCGTATCGATGATGGCCGCTTCGGATGCCTTGTCGACCTCCGTGACGAAATCGTTGTGCTGTTTCTTGCTGACCTGGACCAGATCGAGATCGAGCGATGCGCGGTTGATGATCTGTCCGCCACGGCGCGCAGCCTTGACAGCGATGTTGAGCATGGGATGCATGAGCCTGGATCCTTTTTGCCGGTGCAGTGCCGCTGCGAACCGGATGGTGCGATATGCCGGCGAAAGCCGGCAGGCGCGATCTTAAACAACACGGAACGCGGTTTCGGCGCGCGTTCCGGCCACGGAGACGAATTGAAGAAGAGCGGGGCGCACGTTCGAAGACGGCGCGAATAGCCGTGATTTTACCCGAACCGGGGCTGTTCCGGCCAGACGCGCGGGAAGCCGCGCATGCATGGCGACGGGCGAGGCAGGTCGGTTAAAGGCGAGACGATATCTCGCGGCGTCGACGGTGCAGATTGGGCCGGGGCGCCATTGGCGCTACCATAGCCGCTTTCCAGTCCTTGCAGAGTGCCGGCATCCATCGTGGTTCAGTCTTCCGATTCTTCTCCTGCTTCCCGCCATTCTTCCTCGGGCGAGGCCGGCCCTGTGCGCGGCGGCTTCACGTCGACGCGCTTCGTGCTGGTCGAGCCGAGCCATCCTGGCAACGTCGGCGCGGCGGCGCGCGCGCTGAAGACGATGGGCTTCTCGCGGCTCGTGCTGGTGGCGCCCCGCGTCGCGCACGTGCAGAGCGATCCGGAAGCGATCGCGATGGCGAGCGGTGCCGACGACGTGCTCGCATCGGCGCACGTCGTGCCGACGCTCGCGGATGCGCTGACCGGCGTGCAATGGTCGATCGCGCTGACCGCGCGGGCACGCGAATACGGTCCGCCGCAACTCACGCCGCGCGCGGCCGCGAACGCGGCACGCATCCAGGCCGCGGCCGGCGACATCGCACTCGTGTTCGGCAACGAGCGCACCGGTCTGTCGAACGAGGATGTCGAGCGGTGCAGCGCGCTCGCGCACATTCCGGCGAACCCGGCGTATAGCTCGCTGAACCTCGCGCAGGCGATCCAGGTGCTCGCGTATGAACTGCGCGTTGCGTACCTCGGCGATGCGACGTCTGCATCGGCATCGGCCGCATCGGCGCCGGTTCGTGCACCAGACGAACTGGACGGACCGCGCGCGGCCAGCGATGAAATCGAGCGCATGTACGTCCATCTCGAGAACGCGCTGATCGCGCTGGAGTTCCTCGATCCCGCCCATCCGAAGAAGCTGATGTCACGGCTGCGTCGACTGTTCGCACGCGCGGGCCTCGAGCGCGAAGAGGTGAACATCGTGCGTGGCATCGCGAAGCACATCCTGCTGAAGGCGAAAGCGCCCGACAGCGGCGACTGAACCGCCCGGTTCCCAGGTTCATGCACAGGCCAACGCAGGTCGGCCTGTCAGCCTGACAGCAACCTGTCAGCGGACGACCTTGCCGTCCGCGTGGACTTCCGGCACGTTTCGCACAGTCGCCCTACAATCCCGGAAACGTTCTAAGCAAAGCTGCCGGGATGCTAACCGGCGGCGCTCCTCCCCCACGACGGTCACTGCCATGTTCACGAGACTCCGCGAAGATGTCGCCACGATTCGCGAGCGCGATCCCGCCGCTCGCAGCGCCTGGGAAGTCCTCACGTGCTATCCGGGCCTGCACGCGCTGGTGCTGCATCGTTTCGCGCACGCGTGCTGGCGCATGCGTCGTCGCTGGCTCGCACGCTTCGTGTCGCAGATCGCGCGCTTCCTGACCGGCATCGAGATCCATCCGGGCGCGACGATCGGCCGGCGCGTATTCATCGATCACGGGATGGGCGTCGTGATCGGCGAGACGGCGGAGGTCGGCGACGAGTGCACGATCTATCAAGGCGTGACGCTCGGCGGCACGTCACTCGAACGCGGGGCGAAGCGGCATCCGACGCTCGAGCGCGGCGTGATCGTCGGTGCTGGCGCGAAGGTGCTCGGCGGTTTCACGATCGGCGCGGACGCGAAGATCGGTTCGAATGCGGTCGTCGTGAAGCCGGTGCCAGCGGGTGGCACGGCGGTCGGTAATCCGGCGCGCGTGATTGCGCCGGCTGCGTCGCGCGGCGGTTCGTCGGTCGTTGAAGGGCAGATCGACGTTGGCACCAACGTCGCGCCCGAGCGCTCCGCGTTCTGCGCATACGGGATCACGCCGAATGCGGATGACCCAATGTCGCTGGCGATTCACGGCTTGATCGATCACGCGGCCACGCAGACCCAGCGTGTCGACGAAATCGTTGCGGCGCTTGAGCGGCTCGGCACGCGCATCGAAGCGATGCAGGGCACCGATGTGACGCTGCGCGGGTTGCGTCAACTGTCGGCCGCGCTGGAAGGCGACCTCGACTGAATTTCAGTCGATCGGCAATACCTTGAACCCTTCGGCATCGACGCGCAGATAACCGCCGCGTCGTTCGCCGTGATCCAGATCCCAGTCGGGTAACACCCAGCGCACGCCGCCTGCTTCCAGATGACGGGCAGGGCGGTGCGTATGGCCGTGAATGATCGTCGCCGTGCCGGTCTTGCGGAACAGCGCCGCAATGCCTGCACGCGTCACGTCGTAGCGCGGCGACACGGGCCGTGCGCGACCTTCCTGGCTCGCCGAACGCATCCGCAGCGCGAGCGCCTGGCGCCACCGAAACGGCCACGCGAGAAACAGCATCTGCACCAGATGATTGCGCGCGAGCCGCCGAAACCATTGATACCCACGATCCGACGTGCACTGCGCATCGCCGTGCGCGAGCGCGATGCGCGTGCCGAACGCGGTGATCGAGATCGGGTCGGGCAACCAGATCGCGCCGGCTGCTTTCATGAACCGCTTGCCGAGCAGGAAGTCGCGATTGCCGTGCATGATGTAGAGCGCGACGCCACGCTCCGACAGTGTGTGCATCAGCGCGGCCATGCGGGCGGCGAACGGTTCGGCGAGCATGTCGTCGCCGATCCAGTATTCGAACAGGTCGCCGAGAATGAACACCGAGTCGGCCTGCTCCGCCGTGACGCGGATGAAGTGTTCGAACGCCGCGACCGTGCGCGGGATCGCCTCACTCAGATGGAGATCGGAGAGGAAAAAAAACGGGCGGGCGGCGTGCGGGCGTTTGCCCTCGCCGGGCACGCCCGCAGCGACGCTTCGCAGCGGCGTTTCTTGCAGCATCGAAGTGCGCCAGATAGTGGTGGTCAACCTTGTGGTCGACCCCGCGGCAAACCGCGAAGTGGCCGCCCGAAGGCGGCCGCATGTCCTCGACGGTGACACGGGTGTGGCCAGTGTCTCGAAAACTTATTCGACGATGACGGCTTTCTCGATGATCACGTCATCGGCCGGGACGTCCTGATGGAAGCCCTTCGAACCCGTCTTTACCTTCTTGATCTTCTCGACCACGTCGAGCCCGTCGACGACCTTGCCGAACACCGTGTAGCCCCAGCCCTGCGGCGTCGGCGACGAGTGGTTCAGGAAGTCGTTGTCGTTCACGTTGATGAAGAACTGTGCGGTGGCCGAGTGCGGATCGTTCGTGCGAGCCATCGCGATCGAGCCGTTGACGTTCTTCAGACCGTTGTTCGCTTCGTTGTTGATCGGCGCTTCGGTCGGCTTCTGCTTCATGCCCGGTTCGAAGCCGCCGCCCTGGATCATGAAGCCGTCGATCACGCGGTGGAACACGGTGTTGTCGTAGTGACCGGCCTTCACGTAGTTAAGAAAATTCTCGACCGACTTCGGCGCTTTTTCCGCGTCCAGTTCGAGTTTGATGACGCCGTGATTCGTATGCAGTTCGACCATGATGGCAACCTTTGAAGTGCAGGATTAAGTAAAAATCGAGTGAAAAGCGCGGGCCGCGCGGCACAAGCCGCACGACGCCGCGCCCGGCAGCGATTGGATTATGTTAGCGCGCCGGCCCGCTGCGTGCCCGGCGCGGCTGATTGGCTTCGGGTGACCGTAACCGTTACCTGCGTTACTTGCCGATCACCGTCGCCGATTCGATCACGACCGACTTCTGCGGCACGTCGGACATCGGTCCGCGCGTCGTCGTCGGCGTGCCTTCGATCTTCTTCACGACGTCCATACCCGAGGTGACCTTGCCGAATACCGCATAGCCGTTGCCGTCCGGATTCGGATAGTCGAGGCCTGCGTTGTCGACGGTGTTGATGAAGAACTGTGCGGTCGCTGAATTCGGATCACTGGTGCGAGCCATCGCGATCGTGCCGACCGTGTTCTTCAGACCGTTACGGCTCTCGAGTGCGACCGGTGCGCGCGTCGGCTTTTCGGCGAAGCTCGTCGTGTAGCCGCCGCCCTGGATCATGAAGCCCGGGATCACGCGATGGAAGATCGTGCCGCTGTACTGGCCGGACTTCACGTAGTCGAGAAAGTTGGCAACCGTCTTCGGCGCTTTTTCAGGATACAGCTCGACGCGGATGTCGCCGTCCGACGTCTTGAACAGCACCGACGGGTGCGTCGTCGGCGAAGCCGTTTGTGCGAAGGCGGGGGCGTGTGCGATCAGGGCGGCGCTGCCGAGCGCCAGCATCAACCATTTCATGAAGATCCTCGGGTTGGAAAAAACGCGGTGAACGAACGGCGCCGGTGCCAGCCGGCGCGTACGGATTCGATTAATGCAGTTAATTCGTTATTGCGCCGGTGCGACGTAAGGCTGCACCGGCAACGAGCCGCTCGGGCCGCCGAACTGGAAGCTCGGCGTGTCGGTCAGGTTCGACGTTGCGCGATTCGTGTAGTCGTCGACCGATACAGATTTCTTCGCGGACTTTGCCGCGACCTTCGGCGGCGCGACGATTTTCTGGATGTCGGCGAGACGCTGCTGCGTCGTCGCGCTCGTCTTGCCGAGGCCCTGCGCGCGCTGATACGCGGCGCTCGCGAGACGCAGATACAGGTCGCCGAGATTTTCGTACGCGAGGCCGTAGCTGGGATTGACCTTCGTCGCGGTTTCGAGCGCGGCACGCGCGTCATCGTAGCGGCCGTGCTTCGCATACAGCGCGGCAAGGTTGTTGTACGGCTCGGGCAGTTCCGGGTAAGTCTGCGTGAGTTCGGTGAACGCGGTGATCGCTTCGTCGTCGCGATTCAGCCGCGCGAGCACGGTGGCGCGCTTGAATTTCGCCTGTGCGTCGCGCGGATTCGACGCGATGCGCGCGTCGAGTTGCGCGAGTGCCTCGGTCCAGTTTTTCTGCTCGATCGACGAATCGATCTCCGGCGTGCCGTCGCGCACGGCCGGCCCTTGCGGCAGCGCACTGGCTTTCTCCGCATGCGCGGAAATGCCCGGAAAGAGCGTGAGCGCGACGCCGAAAAAGGCCGTCGCGGCGAGGGTCGCAGCGCTGCGCGCGCGGCCGCTGGAAGGTTTCATAGGCTGAGGTCGGGGTGTTATACTCCGACCCATTCTAACAAAAGGTCTGCGCGTTCCGTCGAACCACAGATTCTCTTTTCGCCACTCGTGGTTGTCTCCGCGTCGATGGCAGCCCACCACAGCACTAAGTGCGAGCACACAGTGCACCGGTTTGCTGTCCGATGTGCTGCAGCGCATGAGTCCGTCGTTCGATGGGCTCCATGCACACAATGCCGGCCGGATCTCTTTCGAACCACGCATCGTCTCTATGGAATCACTGCGCATCTACAACACGCTCGCGCGTGACAAGCAATCTTTCGCGCCGCTGCAGCCGGGCGTCGTGCGGATGTACGTCTGCGGGATCACGGTGTACGACTACTGCCACATCGGGCACGCGCGCATGATGATCGTGTTCGACGTCGTGCAGCGCTGGCTGCGTCTGGTGGGCTACGACGTCACCTATGTCCGCAACATCACCGACATCGACGACAAGATCATCCGTCGCGCGGTCGAGAACGGCGAGACGATCAAGTCGCTGACCAGCCGCTTTATCGCGGCGATGCACGAAGACCTGGACGCGCTCGGCGTCGAGCGTCCCGACCACGAACCGCGCGCGACCGATTTCATTCCGCAGATGCTCGGCATGATCGAGAAGCTCGAAGCGAACGGCTACGCGTATCAGGCCGCCGACGGCGACGTGAACTACGCGGTGCGCAAGTTCGCGAACTACGGAAAGCTGTCGGGCAAGTCGATCGAGGATCTGCGCGCGGGCGAACGCGTCGCTGCGAACGACGCGAAGCAGGACCCGCTCGATTTCGTGTTGTGGAAACAGTCGAAGCCCGACGAGCCCGCTGACACCGGCTGGGATTCGAAATACGGCCGCGGCCGTCCGGGCTGGCATATCGAATGCTCGGCGATGGGCTGCACGCTGCTCGGCGAGCAGTTCGACATTCACGGCGGTGGCCAGGACCTGCAGTTTCCGCACCACGAAAACGAAATTGCGCAAAGCGAAGGTGCGACGGGGCATACGTTCGTCAATTACTGGATGCACAACGGCTACGTGCAGATCGACAACGAGAAGATGTCGAAATCGCTCGGCAACTTCTTTACGATCCGCGAGGTGCTCGAACGCTACGACGCCGAAGTGGTGCGCTTCTTCATCGTGCGCGCACACTATCGTTCGCCGCTGAACTACAGCGACGCGCATATCGACGACGCCCGCGGCGCGCTCACGCGTCTTTACACCGCATTGAAAGACGTGACACCCGACTCGTCTGCACTAGACTGGAGTGACGCGTACGCGCAGCGGTTCCGCGCGGCGATGAACGACGACTTCAACACGCCGGTCGCGGTGTCGGTGTTGTTCGAACTGGCAAGCGAAGTCAATCGCACACGCGACGCGTCGCTTGCACGGCAATTGCAAGGTCTCGGGCGCGTGCTCGGTCTGCTCGGTCGCGAACCGCGCGCCTATCTGCAACAGGCGGGCGGCAGTGCCGATGAGGCTGGGCTCGACACAGCAGAAATCGAAGCGCGGATCGCCGCGCGCGTCGCGGCGAAGCAGGCGAAGCAGTACGCCGAGGCAGACCGGATCCGGGCAGAACTGCTCGAAGCCGGAATCGCACTTGAAGACAAACCGGGCGGGTTGACTGAGTGGCGGCGCGTGTGAGCGCTTCCCGCACTTCCCTCTGATCGACACGCCAGGCAGGAGGCAGGATGGCAACGGCCACGAAGACGCAGGCTAAACGAGCCGCGTCTCAGACAGGCGCGGCACCCGTGACGAAAACGACGCACGCGAAGAGTGGCGCGCGTGCGCCGCAGCGCGCGACGTCGCATGCGGCGAAAGCCGCGAACGGTGCAGCAAAGAAAACCGCGGCGAAACGCGGAACGCTCAACGGCGATGCATCGCATGTGCCGAAGCTGTCGCGTTCGACGCGCACACCGGCAGCGGATGTACGCACCAAAGCGGCACCCGGCAAACGTGCCGCCAAAGCGAACGGCGCATTGCCCGACGCGCTCGCCGACGGCGCGCAGGAATTCACAGTCGACGAACTGCATGACGGCGAGATCGTCCGCAAGTCGCGCGCCACGACCGATACCGAAGTCGCGGTGCCGGTGCAAATCGGCGGCCTCGCGCCCGAAGTCACGCGACCCATCTATTGGGACAAGGCGTGCGCCGATCTCGTCAAGCGCGATCGCATTCTCAAGAAACTGATTCCGAAATTCGGCCCCGTGCATCTGCAATCGCGCGGCGATCCGTTCGTCACGCTCGCGCGCTCGGTGGTCGGTCAGCAGATTTCGGTCGCGGCTGCGCAGGCGGTGTGGCAGCGTGTCGAGAGCGCGTGTCCGAAGCTCGTGCCGCAGCAGTTCATCAAGCTCGGCCCGGACAAGCTCGTCGCGTGCGGGCTGTCGAAGCGCAAGACCGAATACATCCTGGATCTCGCGCAGCATTTCGTATCGGGCGCGTTGCACGTCGGCAAGTGGACGTCGATGGAAGACGAGGCGGTGATCGCGGAGCTCACGCAGATTCGCGGCATCGGCCGCTGGACCGCGGAGATGTTCCTGATCTTCAACCTGTCGCGTCCGGATGTGCTGCCGCTCGACGACCTCGGGCTGATCCGCGCGATCAGCGTCAACTACTTCAGCGGCGAGCCGGTCACGCGCAGCGAGGCGCGTGAAGTCGCCGCGAACTGGGAGCCGTGGCGCACGGTCGCCACCTGGTACATGTGGCGTAGCCTCGATCCGTTGTCGGTCGAGAGCTAAGCGCTTATCCTCTCTGTCGCTGCGCAACTATCAATTCCCGGATTTAATAGTTGCGAGCAGGTTTTGACATGGGCGGGCGCGGTTAGAATACGCGCTGCCGGTAAGTCCAAGGATTCCAACCAATGAAGACCACCTTTCTGGATTTCGAACAGCCGATCGCTGAACTCGAAGCGAAGATCGAAGAATTGCGCTTCGTGCAGGACGATTCGGCCGTCGATATTTCGGAAGAGATCGATCGGCTTTCCAAGAAGAGCCAGCTGCTCACGAAAGACCTGTACGCGAACCTGACGCCCTGGCAGGTCTCGCAGATCGCACGCCATCCGCAACGTCCTTACACACTCGATTACGTCAACGAGCTGTTCACCGATTTCCACGAACTGCATGGCGACCGCTCGTTCGCGGACGATCTGTCGATCGTCGGCGGCCTCGCGCGTTTCGGCGGCCATCCGTGCATGGTGATCGGCCAGCAGAAGGGCCGCGATACGAAGGAACGCGCCGCGCGTAACTTCGGCATGCCGCGTCCGGAAGGCTACCGAAAGGCCGAGCGCCTGATGCGCGTCGCCGAGAAATTCGGGCTGCCCATCTTCACGTTCATCGATACGCCTGGCGCGTATCCTGGCATCGGCGCGGAAGAGCGGGGCCAGTCGGAAGCGATCGGCCGCAATCTGTACGTGATGGCCGAACTGAAGGTGCCGCTCATCGCGACGATCATCGGCGAGGGTGGTTCGGGCGGTGCGCTCGCGATCGCCGTCGGCGACAGCGTGCTGATGCTGCAATTCTCGACCTATTCGGTGATCTCGCCGGAAGGCTGCGCATCGATCCTGTGGAAGAGCGCGGCGAAGGCGCCGGAAGCAGCCGAAGCGCTCGGGCTCACTGCACATCGTCTGAAGGCACTCGGGCTGATCGACAAGATCGTCAACGAGCCGCTCGGCGGCGCGCATCGCGATCCGAAAGGGATGGCCGCGCTGCTGCGTCGCGCGCTCGCCGACACGCTGCGTCAGTTCCAGGGCATGAGCACGCAAGACCTGCGTCAGCGTCGCTTCGAGCGGCTGATGGCCTACGGCAAGTTCAAGGAAACGACGCCGGGCGCGTAAGCGTCGCGGGTTTCCTTAATCCTCTCTGTGCGCGGTGATCCACCGTGACTTCCTCCTCCGACACACCCGCTGACCGCCTCGTAATCGAGGCTGTCGGCGCGGCATCGGCTGCGCTCGCTGCTGACGCGCGCATCGCGATCGCGTTCAGCGGTGGACTCGATTCGTCCGTGCTGCTCGACGCGGCAGTGCGCGTGCTGGGCGCGTCACGTTGCGTCGCGCTGCATGTGCATCACGGTCTGAGCGCGCATGCGGACGCATGGCTTCGACACTGCGCGGCATTCGCAGAGATGCGCGGCATTGAGTTCGCGCATCGACGTGTCGACGTTGCGCGCGATGCGGGCACCGGCATCGAAGCCGCGGCGCGCGATGCACGCTACCGTGCGCTCGATGCCATGTGCGCCGAACACGACGTGCATGTACTGTGGCTTGCGCAGCACGCGGACGATCAGGCCGAGACCGTGCTGCTGCAACTGCTGCGCGGCGCGGGGCTGGCCGGTTTGGCCGCGATGGCGCCCGAGCGCTTGCCGGCCGGTGCCGCTGCGACGCGCGTGCGTCCGCTGCTGCCGCTGCTGCGTGCGCAGCTCGAGCAATATGCGCGCGCTCACGCGTTGCGCTGGATCGACGACGAGTCGAACGCGGACACACGCTATGCGCGCAACGCGTTGCGCCACGACGTGCTGCCGACGCTTGCCGTGCACTTTCCGGGTTTTCGCGATGCGTTGTCGAGGACGGCTGCGCACGCGGCATCGGCGCAACGTCTGCTCGACGACCTCGCGCGACTCGATCTGCAGGACGCATCGCGCGACGAGGGCAGGGCGTTGTCACGCGACGCGCTGCTCGCACTCGACGACGATCGCGTGCTGAACGTTCTGCGTTACTGGATGCGCACGCTCGCACTGCCCGCCGCGCCCGCAGCACGCCTTATCGATGCGCTGCGCCAGTTGCGCACGATCGGCGACGATCACGGACTGCGGATCGATCACGCGGGACAGGCGCTGCGCGTGTATCGCGACGACGTCTACTGGGAAGCCGGCGACAGCGCCGATCCCGCCGACGAAACGGCACTCGCACAGAGGCCAGCCGCGACGCTTGCGTGGCGTGGCGAAGCGGTGTGGCATCTGCGGGCGTGGCGCGGGACGTTCGTCTTTGTCGACGTTGACGCCGACGATCCCGATGCCATTCCCGAAGCTGTGTTGATGCGCACACCGCTCAGTGCTCGCTCGCGTGCGGGCGGCGAGCGGATGCGCACGAGCGTTGATGGACCCAACCGTACGTTGAAAAACCTGTTCCAGGAGCGGGGCGTGCCGTCGTGGCAACGCGATGTCCCGCTGCTGTTTTGCGGCGACGAACTGCTGTTCGTGCCGCTGCTTGGCGTGAATCGCGCGGCGATCGTATCGTCGGAGAAGGGCGCGGGCGGACGGTATCGGCGTATCGAATGGCGCGAGGATCTGTCGATCGCCTGAGTGCGCGACGGTCCTCAACGCAAACCACCAGCCGACCCGGAAAAAATGGCCGGTTTCCCTGCAAATCCTTGATAGATAAGCGTTTGCGGGCCATATCCCAGGGATTTGGCTTGTTTTTTTACGGCCGATCGGGTACGGTTACTTGTTTGCCCGGACCGCTTTTACCGTTCCTCGTGTCGTGTCTCGCCCAAGAGGCGTGATTGCCGGCTACGAGCGATTTCGCGGGCAAATCCGCGCGCGTTGCCTGCGCCGCCACATACTTCGCCGTCGTTCCCGAACGTTTGCTTGTTGTGCGGCCCTGTTGTGCGGCCGCTTGCAGCGCGCCCGACGCGATTTCATCCTCAGTTCAGAACGACAATGGCACTCATCGTACACAAATACGGCGGCACTTCGATGGGCTCGACCGAGCGCATCAAGAACGTCGCGAAGCGCGTCGCGAAATGGCAGAAGGCGGGCCACAAGATGGTCGTGGTGCCGTCGGCGATGTCCGGCGAAACCAATCGTCTGCTCGGCCTCGCGAAAGAAATTTCGGCGCAGCCGAGCCCGCGCGAACTCGACATGATCGCGTCGACCGGCGAGCAGGTCAGCGTCGGTCTGCTGTCCATCGCATTGCATGAAGCGGGCGTCGACGCGGTCAGCTACACCGGCTGGCAAGTGCCGGTCAAAACCGACAGCGCGTTCACGAAAGCACGCATCAACGAAATCGACGGCGAGCGCGTGATGCGCGATCTCGACGCGGGCAAGGTCGTGGTGATCACCGGCTTCCAGGGCATCGATCCCGAAGGCCACATCACGACGCTGGGCCGCGGTGGTTCGGACACGTCGGCGGTCGCAGTTGCGGCAGCGCTGGAAGCAGACGAGTGCCTGATCTACACCGACGTCGACGGCGTGTACACCACTGACCCGCGCGTCGTCGAAGAGGCTCGCCGGCTCGATCGCGTGACGTTCGAAGAGATGCTCGAAATGGCGAGCCTCGGCTCGAAGGTGCTGCAGATCCGCTCGGTGGAATTCGCCGGCAAATACCAGGTGAAGACGCGTGTGCTGTCGAGCCTGACCGATCCGCTGATGCCGCTCGAAGCCGAAATGTCGTCGGGCACCCTGATCACTTTTGAAGAAGACGAGACCATGGAAAAAGCAGTCATCTCGGGCATTGCGTTCCAGCGTGACGAGGCCCGCATCGCGGTGATGGGTGTGCCCGACAAGCCGGGCATCGCGTATCAGATTCTCGGCCCGGTGGCGGACGCGAACATCGACGTCGACATGATCATCCAGAACCAGAGCGTTCAGGGCAAGACCGACTTCACGTTCACGGTCGGCCGCGGCGACTATCAGCGTGCGATGGACATCCTCACCGGCCAGGTGAAGGGCCATATAAGCGCCGAGCAGGTGCTGGGCGATCCGAAGGTGTCGAAGGTATCGGTGGTCGGCGTCGGCATGCGTTCGCACGTCGGCATCGCGAGCACGATGTTCCGCACGCTGTCGGAAGAGGGCATCAACATCCAGATGATCTCGACGTCCGAAATCAAGATCTCGGTGCTGATCGACGAGAAGTACATGGAGCTCGCCGTGCGCGCGCTGCATAAGGCATTCGAGCTCGATCACGTATAAGGGCGCAGGTCGCGGACGCAGCGGTTTTATGCGTGTCTTCATGCATGTCACCCGCGTGACGCGATGAGCCAAAAAGTGCGCCCTGAAAATTGACCTCAATCGGCGAACCCGCTATTATCTTGGCTTCGTCGCGCTGCCTCCCTGGCGCGAGCGAAAGTTTGGGAGACGTGGCCGAGAGGTCGAAGGCACTCCCCTGCTAAGGGAGCATCTGGGCCAAAACCTGGATCGAGGGTTCGAATCCCTCCGTCTCCGCCATCCGGTGGTCAGGAAACCCCGTAAGTTCAAAGACTTACGGGGTTTTTTGTTATCTGTCGATCGCTCTGTGCTGCATAAAATACTGCATAGCAAAAATGATCGTATGCCCACATTTTTGGTTGCGCTGGCATCGAACCGGGGCTGTGTCAACAAGCTGCATGCGAGCCTGTATGGTTCGATCCGATGCCAATTCCATCAAAGAAACGGCTTATAAATCGGGGATCACAACATGTTGGTAGCTATGTAGCGTGTGCGCTGCTCCGTGCTGTAGCGCCCAGCCATCCGCTCGTCCCGATATAATCGGGACTGGTCCGAACTTGCCTGCATCGAAAAAATGACAAAAAAAGTCAAGAACAATCCAGCCGCACGACTGCACGAGATTCTTAAGGGCATTCACGCCATTAATCAGCAAAAAGTCTGCAGACAGGCTTGGAGCGAGCTACTACACACCAGCAGCGAGGAAGAGCTTCTTTCGCGTCTATCGAAGTTGATAGTCCTCGCCGGTGACGTTTCGGAAGCGACAAACAGGCTCTTTCCGGTGCATCTGACGCATATGCGAACGTTAGAAGTGCAGTTGCGTGATGGTATCGTCAAGCAGAACCTGAATGGGCAGTGGCAAACTTTCATATCCAATGTTTCGGCGGTGTCGCTTGTTCACCTGTCGATGGTTGAAACAATGCTGAATGAACGCGAGAGCATGCAGCCACCGACCACATTGAATGAACTTAACGAGACGTTCGCCGAGGCACGTACGAAGATCATCGACGCCGACGACATTCCCGATGACGTCAAGCTCGTAATAATGCGCTATCTCAATCGCATCACCACAAGCCTCGATGAATACTTCATTACAGGCATCTTTCCTGTAGTCGATGCTCTGAATTGCGCAATGGGCAATGTTGTCGTAGACGCGGAGTATCGCGAAGCGATCGAAAAAACAGACGCTGGCGGGTTCTTCGGCAAAGCCATCGCTAGTGCTGCTGCGACCGTGAACGTCGCGACAGGAATTGTCAATCTTCTTGGAAGCGAACCATTCAAGGCGATCGTCAAATATCTCACCAAGAGTTGAGGTGACGCAGGCGCCGTTTGTGCAAGACTCAGTGCTTGCTTGTTTCGATAAGCATTTCGGAATCCTATCTGGTATTGGTAAAAAAAGCCCGATATCCGCTTGAGATACCGGGCCAAAGTAGGCTTTAACCTACGGGCGCACAACAGAAATTAGATTTCAACGCGCGTATCGGCTTGGTCGGCCAATGCGCTGTTGTAAAGATGGGTCGGGAGTTCCGCCGCCAGTTTTTCATACTTCGGCGCGATTGCATGAAGGTCGGCGGCGTCGGTCAACTGCTTTGCTGCATCGGGCAAACGCGTAGCGATTACATCCGTAACGATGCTATCGCGCAATCCCTTGGTGATACCAGTCAGGAACAGCGGTTCGGCATGTAGCACTGCGGCAACGCGTCTATCTTCCTTCGCCGCTTGCTTGACCTTTGCGACACCTTCCGGCGATTTCAGCGTATCGGCAACCCATGCGCTAATACGTGCGGTCATACCGTCGCCGGGTAGTGCGTTGTCGAAATAGCTGTTGATGCTGGTCATCGCGCGTTCGTTCAGTGTGTCGGCATGTGCGGCGATATCGGTAGCAGCTTTGCGGATAGTGCCCACAGTATCCAGCGCGACCTTGCGAGCCGCAGCATGCCGTGCAACTTCGGTTCGCGTCTTGTCGTCGGTCAGGCGTGCAACCGTGTTGATTGCGTCGCGCAATGCGATATCGGCTTTCAGAACGAACGGGGCCGCACCGCATTCCAGTTTTTCAGCATCGCCAAGGCGCGCTTTGCGACCGGTCGCCGTTGCCATGATTTGAACGAAAGACGTTGCGGCGGGCTGAGTTACGAGGGTTTTCATGTTGGTTGCCTAATGTAAGTTAAGTTGAAAATACGTTTAACGATTCGTTCGCCATTTTGACGATGTAATATCATCTGTATCGACGAACTTACTACGCGGTTCGGCTGATGTATCTATCAGGTCTTTGCCGCGCCTATCGCCTGTAAATGCTAGTGATTTGATTTGTTGCTGTGATGCGGCTTGCTCAAATGCGTCTAGTGATTCGTATTCTGGAATGACGACAAACTTACCTTTGAATTTGCTTATCTTGCCTTTCCCGGGATTGAATCCGGGTTTGAAGTATCCCTGAAGCCAAACTTCGATACTTCCGTCTATTCCGCCCCATTTGATTGCGTCGGGTTTGCAGTGAAGAACCTTATTCGGACCTTGCTCTAATCGGACGCCTTCCAGCTTTTCAAGCCGGGTTTTAAGTCCGGCTCGCATTACCGGCCCCGTTGCCGCTCAAGTTCTTCAATACGCGCTTCGATATCTGATGTTTCAATTACGCGTGATAGTTGCGATAACATATGCGCCAACTTAGAAGCATCCGACACGTCAACCTTGCCGTTTCTGGCTTGGCGATAAAGACGGGCCATTTCATACCGTACTTCCTGTACCGTCCCAAGCTTGGCGCGAGTGTGGCGCTTGTCCACCCGCCCATCTTCGCTTGTCGCTTGATCTGCGGTCCGTGGCGCGGCTCGTTGCGTGCCGTCCGTTCCCAAGGTCTCGCCGATCATCGCGAACCCATCTGTGGGCTTATTTTCGACTTTCGAGGTCGCCGACCCCGTTACCCATTTTCCCGTCGTCATGACTAAAGCCGTCATCTAATTAAATTAAAAATAGGTTAACAGCGCCATATTACGTTTAACAAGAATTTTTTAAGGGAGTGCGGGCAATTTATGTAATACCTGTCCAAATGTCATCGCGCGTCTCGTTAAAATCCATGCGATGGTTTCCCCTAATTATTCGGACCAACTTCGGTAACAGTATCCTCCCATTCGTCTCGACTAAAGAATGCGTCACCGATTCGCATAATACAAAGCAACTCCCAACGCAATGAAAGCAATTCGGGCTTCGTTTTCAATCTTCGTTCCATGTCGATAATTCCGGAATGCCGGTTGAATGTCTTCATAGGATGTTCGGTAATCAACATCGAGCCAACTTTGAACGTATATTCCGGTTTTTCGTACAGGGCTTCTTGACGCCAACGAAGCGTTATACCGACGTACCGCTTGACAACCGGCGCAAGTGAGCGAAGTTCCCTTGCAGTGTTCTCAATCAACAGTTCACCGGCGAGATACCGATAACCCCGATAGCGTGTCAAATAGTCTTTGAATTCATCGGCCCATTGCGTGACGGCAGACAGAAGCATCGCGTCAAGCAAACCGGCGTGATCTTCGCTGTTTTTGCGCTTCTTCGATTCGCTAAGGGACCGAAGCGCGATAGAGAACGCTAACGGGTCTTTGATACCGGCCCGCGAGAGTGCGCGACCGATGGACCCGTTGTTAAAGAATTGCTCGAATTCGTGACCAAGTTTCGTATTCATGGTTTGCTCCGTATGTGTGGATGCGTATGCGGTACGGTTTGCAGTACAGTTGTCGAGGTACAAAAGAAATCCCTTTAACTACCGAATTCGTTGGCGGAAGAGTGATCCGCCAATCCACTGAACGGAACGCGGCGAACAAACTTGCTTGTTGATGCGTCCATCGTGCGCAACGGGCTAAGGCGCATTCCACTGCTGTTGTATTCGTCTTGGAATCCGTAGGCCGCTGGCAACTTCGCCGGGTCGGCAAGTTGTTCAACCATCCAGCTAACGGCGGTCGTTTCGATAATCGTTTCGTACTGCGAATTGATTTGGTGTTCAATGTTCATTTCGATAACTCCCAAAACTCGTTAATTTGTACCCACAGTAGTTACCCGGCGTGTGTATGGGGGAGCGCTGTGGTTCGTTCTATACCTGTCAATGCTTCCGGCGATCTGGGTGTGACAGATCGGTAGCAACTCTGACTATTCAATGCGACAGCTAACACGCCTTAACTTCCGTCGATACCAGTTTGCGATGCTTGCGACGCGGGCAACTAGCAAAGCGAAATCGGCGTTTCCATTCCGTACAGGACACCCCCTAAAGGGGGATTGTCCGTTTGTCCGGGAAAATGGTGGCGGACAAAAGTTAAGGTTGTCCGAAAATGTCTGTTTTGTCCGAAGCCCACCCCGTGCGGCTTTGCGGCCTGTTCAACTTTGTCCGTCCGGCTATTCATTGGCCCGCATCATTAGCGCTGCAAATGCTGTCATGTAACGTCCATTCATTTCCATAATCGCCGAATTTTTCAAAAGTGATTTCATAGATCGGCTAAATGTTCGTTCTACGGTTGCTGCTTTGTTTCCCTTTCCGTAATCTGTTTCTTCGAACCCGCGATACCATTCGTCTTTACTTGCGCCGTGCATCGGGTCTTTCAATCCACCGATTACGGCATTCAATGCTTTAAATACGATTTGATCGTTGCCGCGCAATGCCCTTTGACTTTCGGGTGTCGCCCTTGTCGGACCCGCCGTAGCGTTGCCGCTCGCATCAACCGGCCCACTGTGGGCACATACGCAACTGGTAATTTCGATCGTTTCACCTGCAAACGTAGCGGAACCAAGTTCGACCGTTTCAAGCGTAAAACTGAACGTCCTACGGTCGCCGCCGTCTTTCGTCTTTACCGCCGTCCAATACCGTTCGTTCGTGTCTTTGCTTCGGCTAACTTCGATAACAGCGTCAAGCGATGCGTAAAGCGAACCGTGACCGCGCATGGTCCGGTTTTCTTCGGCCTTGGTTGAATGGTGAATCAGTACCGCCAGCGCGTTGCGGGCGCTTGCAATGCGTTGGATAGCGCTAACCACTTCGCCCATATCACGCGATAAATTTTCATCCATACCGGGTGCAGCTTGTGCCAATGTGTCGATAAACACTACGGTTCCATTTGGAATCGTTTCGATCAGTCTTTCAACGTCGTCTTTGCTGTTCAGCGCGAAGTTCGAAGATAAAACCTTCAAGCCTTCCGGCAAGTTGCGTGCGCGGTTTTGCTCCCAAGCCTTCGCGCGCGCTTTGAAGCCCGCTGCGCCTTCTAGAACGACGTATAGAACCGGCGCGGCTTCGATCAATTGACCGGCCCAGCGCGAACGGCCCTTCGTACCTTCGGCGATTGCGCACGCCATATCCAACGCTAGGAACGACTTGCCGGAACCCGATGCACCGTGAATTGCGGCGGTTCCGCGTGCAGGAAGCACGCCGAACATGCGCCATTGGTTCGCCAGTTCCGACACGTCACCGGCAATCAGTTCATCGCGTCCGGCAATCGGGAATGCCTTGGCTGGAGGACCGTTGACCATATGGGCGTTCACTTCCGCCACCGATGCGACGTTCTTGAACGCCGCTAGGGTTTCGCTACCGCTTGCGATCAGCGCGGCGATATCGATCGACTTGACGCCGTTTGCTAGTTTGTCAAAAGCGCGGCGAATCGTAGCGTCCTGATAGTCTTTACGTGTGCGCCACTTGTCGCGGTTCGCGCGCGGGGTCATGCTGAAACATTCCCGCGCCTTTTCGACGTTCTGACAAGCGAACACGATGGCGTTCATAACGGCTTGGTCAACACCGCTATCATCTTCAACACCGAAGTCCAAGCGGGCCTTGCGTTCAAATTCCGCGCCGTTCTTCCAATCGCAGATATCGTTTAGGATTGCGGCGGCGTCTCTGTTGCACGGTTTTTCGATTACGTCGTAGTGCGGCTTGGAACAGGTATCGAGCGCGCCATGCAATGCCCGGGCTAGTTCGTCAGCTTGGTTGATCGGTTTCGCTTCACCGTACGCGTTCCCCGTTACGGTCATGAATCGGGCGGTTGAGTACAGTTCGATAGAGTCAGCCGACGAGCGCACACCGTTGGGCGGAATGTCCGCTTTCATCCAAATGTGAATGCCGTTACCGGAAGGTGAAACTTCGGTGTAGCTGTTTGCGTCTCCGATCAACGCATTGCCGATCCGATAAACGCGGTCAATGTCGGAGGGATCAACCTTGCCCACAGGGTTATCAATGTCGATTACCGCGTATGGGTCGTTCTGCGTCAACATGAAGCCGATACCGGCGCAACGGCCCGTTTCGACGTTGGCCATAGCGCTGTCAAAATCCGCCCAACTGGTCGGGTGGTTGACGCTGGCGTTGCTGCCATCGCGGGGATTCAACGGCACTTTCCGTTCCACGCTCTTTTCGTCGACGCGGTACGTCCAATTGACCCATTGGAAGCGGTCGCGGAGTTCTCGCGGAATGCTATCGGGTTGAATAGGTGCCATGTTCATTTTATGCGGTACGGAATGCAGGTCATACCGGTGCAATGAACCGGAAAGCCTTATTGTTATTGGCGTAGTAACGGAAAATTACTCCGCCGATTTTGACTTGCTGCGTGCTGCGGTCAAATCGACAATCAATGCAACGATTTCATCATGCGTCTTGCCGTTTGCCATTGCTTCACAAAGTGCGTCGATTTCATGGGCAAGCCATGCGACAGCGCGGAGGCCGATCTTTACCGGGCGAATCCAAGTGCCATGATTCATGCGCCAATAAATCGTGCTTTCCGGTAAACCGGTGCGTTCCATCAACTCAGGAAGACGAATAAAACGAGTTGTCATTTTCAATACTCCGTGCAATATCTGTAATTGGTTGCCGCTGGTTTTCGCTACTCGCTAGCAGCATGAAAGAGATATTAACGAGCGGAGCAATCGCGAGGCCAAGTGATATTTTGGATACCGGTTTTTTTCTCAATGAATTCAACAAATGACTGCTAAAAATATGATTTATAAAATCAGGGTTTAATGCGGAATAATCGAACCAGTAACTTATTCGATGATTGAATGCGGAATTGATCGGGATGCGAACTAGAATAGGTCGAAGCGTGCCCACAGTAGGGCGGCGCTATGCCAGTGTGGCTTGCGAGCGAGCGCTAGGCGGGCTTGGTGTGATGCTGGGAAGGGGCGGGTAAGCAAAAGCCCGACAGGTGGCGCTATCGGGCTTCGTTTGGCGTTCGGTCAATCGGCCTATTTTTGGGCGCGGCAATTGCCTATGACAATGGCACGAACTTCGTTCGGTGTTTTGTCTAGAAATGCAGGTGACGTATAAATTGCATTGATCGCGACTGCGCGTTGCTTTCTACTTTTGTCCGACCATGCGGCGCTAGTATCGTATTGATTCAACAGGGAAGCCATTGGCGCACCGCCGTCACGTGCGCGAGCAATGTATGCGGCATCGTCGCTGATAGATACGCATTGTTCATCAGTAAAGGCATGTGCGCTAATGGACGTGAATGCAAGTGCAACAACAGCATATTTTCTCATTTTAAATTTCCTCAAACTGTGGGTAGGATTACGCCGCATTAATCGCAATGACGTTGTCCGTCGTTACCATTTGAGCCGTTGCGCAATACTTTGCCCAATCGGCCATTAACCGAGCACGCTTCGCAAGTAAGTCACCGCGTTGGTATGCGGCTTCGGCCTTGTCTTTGAGTTGATGGGCTAGGGCGTGTTCGATTACTTCGCGTTGATATGCGGTCGTTTCACCGGCCCAATCGCGGAAGGTTGACCGGAACCCATGCGCGGTTAAATCGTCGCGTTTCATGCGCTCAAACAGCGCTTTGAACACGTTGTCCGACATGACACCGCCGCGCGGGGCGGGGAACATGAGGTCCGTTCCTTCGATTTTCGGCAACGCTTTTAGCAACTCGATTGCGGCATCCGATAGGGGAATGCGATGTTCCTTTTTCATCTTCATGCGCGCGGCGGGGATCGTCCAAGTTTTCGCCGCTAGGTCGAACTCGCTCCGCGTTGCGGAACGCACTTCGTTTGATCGCGTGGCGGTCAGAATGGCGAGTTCAAGCGCGCGGGCCGATAAGCCTTGCCGCTCGCGTAGTTCAACAATGAACGCGCCAATCTCACCGTAGGGCAATGCGGCATGATGTTCAACAGTGCGTTCGACGTTGCCAAGCAGCGGTTGCAACGTACCTTTCCATTCGGCGGGGTTGTCACCTTCACGATAGTCGTTCGCCTTGGCATAGTGGAACACGGCTTCAATGCGACCGCGCAACCGGCTTGCGGTCTCGTGCTTCGTGCGCCAAATAGGTTCAAGTACTGCAACGATGTCCTGTTTGGTGATTTCGCTAACGTGGCGGTCGCCAAGCAACGGATACGCGTAGGTTTCAAGCGTCGATTCCCATTGCGCCAGCGCCTTTTCGTTGCGGAGTTCGTTGGCTTTTAGCTTGATAACGGCCTTCGCACAATCGCGGAACGTTTTCAGCTTGGCCAAGCGTTGCGTTTCGGCTTGCTTGTCGGCTTTCTTCGCTGCCAGCGGGTCGATTCCATCGCGAATTTGCTTGCGGAGTTCGGCGGCCTTCAGGCGCGCGTCCGACAACGAAATTTCAGGATACGGGCCAAGGCCCATGTTCAACCGGCGAACGACTTGCAAGCCCTTGGCGTTGGTTCGCGTGCCCATTGCGGCACATAGAACCCATGCGGTTGAATCGCCAACGATTCGCAGATACAGGCCGTCAACGCCGCCTACTGCAACCTTTCCGCCGTTCGGCTTCGCCTTGAGTTCTTTAACCAGTTTCGGCAACTGTAACGGTTTGAGTTCCGGTGCTTTCTTCGGCATTACGTCGGTTCCAATGTATTGCATGTTGTACTGCATAGAATACCCGAACCAGCGCGAACTTGCCAGAACTCATTAGGGGATCATTCGCTTGAAATCCTTATAGAATATGGATTTTCCTGTAGCTTTACGTCACTCGCTAGAACTCATTGCGGCGGACTCCGTCTCCGCCAATAGGCGGTGACAAAGCCCCGCAAGTTCTCGGACTTGCGGGGCTTTTTCTTTTTGGCGGCCGAGCCTCGATCAATGTTCAATGCCTGCGTCATCGCATCGATCGACTGATTGAAGAGCGGATTGATCGCGCTAGCGAACTCGATAAGACGCACGTGATGCAGGATCGTCCGGTTAATCCAGACGTCGCTGATTATCGAAACGCACGCTGAATAGTGGTTCTCGAAATCCGCCAAATCCTGGCGATCAAGACTGCTGTCGAAGGTCGAATATCCGCGTCATCGACATCCACTTCTGGCCGGCTGGTGTCCACGGAGTAGGGGCCTGGAAAGTCCACATCAGATCTTCCCAGGCGCGAATCGCCGGATTGGTTTCTGCGGCTCGGGACGTACGCTCCGCATCGAACCGAGCATCATCGGTGTCCATGACCATCATCATGCGAGTCCCGAGGCGAAAAATTTCCATACCCAGCACTCCATGCTCGCGCAGATGCTGCAGCACTTCCGGCCACACTGCGCGGTGATGCTCCTCGTAGCGGGCGATCAGCGCCTGGTCATCTTTCAGATCCAGGGCGAAACAGTAACGCATGGCAACCTCATGTCGGAAAGTGATCGAAGTAATGTGCTAAAGAACAGGGGCACTCATCTCGAGCGATCCCTGCGGCTTCCGTTAGCACGTCAGCACTCGACCAGCGCCTTGACGACGGTCTGTCCAGGCTCCATCAGCTTCGGGAACGCGGTAGGTACGTCGGCCAGACTCATCCGGTGAGTATTGAGCGCCTTGTCGGGGATGCGGCCCGCGCGCATCGCGACGAGTACCGTCTCGAAGTCTTCTGCGGTTGCATTGCGGCTGCTGAGCAGCGTTGCTTCGCGCTTGTGAAACTCCGGATCGGAGAACGTGATCTCGCCCGGTACGATCGAAATCAGCACGTACTTGCCGCCGTGCGCGATGAACTCAAAACCGCGGTTCATCGCGTTGACGTTGCCCGTCGCATCGAACACGACGTCGAAGAACTCGCCGTCGGTCATCGCCGACAGTTCGTCGACGTCATTCGGCCCGGCCTGAACCGTGGCGACGGCGATGTGCTTCGCGCAGAACGCAAGACGATCGGCGCGCGTGTCCAGGCAGGTGACGTGCCCACCGCGCAGGTTCGCGAACAGCATGGCCGCCATGCCGATCGGTCCCGCGCCCACGACGAGGACCCGCCGGCCAGCCGACACATCGGCGCGGCGTACCGCGTGTGCGCCGATCGCGAGAAACTCGAGCATCGCCGCCTGGTCGAGTGTTACGCCCTCTGCCTTATGCACGAACTGCGCGGGCACCGACAGGTATTCCGTCAACGCGCCGTCACGATGCACGCCGAGCACCTTGATGTTGACGCAGCAGTTGGTTTTGCCCTGTCTGCAGGCGATGCACTGCCCGCACGACAGGTAGGGCATCACATAGACGGCATCGCCGGACACAACGTGCGCGCCGGGATCGGCCTCCGCGACGATCGCGGACAGTTCATGCCCCATGACCCGTGGATATTGCAGGTAGGGCTGGTTCCCGGAATAGATGTGCATGTCAGTGCCGCAAATACCCACGCGACTGACCCGCAACAGCACTTCGCCTTCGGCGCGGTGAGGGAGTTCACGGTTTTCGTGGCGCAACACGCCCGGCGATTCGCAAATGACGCTAAGCATTTAGGCATCCTGTTGAGTGAGCTTGTCGATCGCCGGACGGTTGATCGATTCTGTAACTGGACGAGCACGTTCGCTGCACGCTGGACTGCGCAAGCAGAGGAGCGAGGTCCTGCGGACCGAAGTCCCGGTCGATGGCATCCAGCGTTTGAGGTGGCCAGTAACCAACACGGCTGACAATTCGCCAGAAGTGCGATGAGCATCGATTCGGAACGTCACGCGCAGGCCTCCGGGACCGGAGCCGACTCTGCGACCAGCCCCTCGTGCCGCAACGCTTGCCAAAGCTCTGGCGGAAGCGGCGTTTCGAGCCATGCGACGTTCTTCTGCAACTGCTCGATACTGCTCGCTCCGACCACGCAGGACACGACGGCCGGGTGCGCCAGCGGAAACTGAAGTGCCGCTGCCGCGAGTGGAACCTCGAACCGCGCGCATACGTCGGCGAGACGCGCAACCTTCCGTGCTACTTCAACCGGCGCATCGGCGTAGTTGAACTTGCCGTTGCCCACCAGCACGCCTGAATTGAATACGCCGCCGGCGACGATCCAAACGTCGCTGCGCACACATGGGTCGAGTAACGGCGAGAGCGCGTCCTGTTCGAGCAGCGTGTAGCGGCCGGCCAGCAGGATGAGGTCGAGATCGGCTTCCTGCATCGAGTCGACGGCGATCTGCCATTCGTTGACGCCGAGTCCGATCGCAGCAACAGCCTGCGAGTCGCGCAGTTCGGTGAGCGCCCTGAACCCGCCTCCCCGAGTCAGTTGCTCCCAGTACCGTGAATGCCCGTCGCCGTGCGTGGCAACGCCGATGTCGTGAACATAGAGGACGTCGATCTTCGGCATGCCGAGGCGTTGCTGGCTGTCCTCGTACGAACGCATGATGCCGTCGAAGGTGTAGTCGAAACGCGGCCGGAAGGGTAGAGGGTGCGCCCATCCGTCGTCGCCGGCCTGAACGGTGTCATCCGGGCACATGAGCCGGCCGACCTTGGTGCTCAGGACATAGTGTTCGCGCTCGCGCATCTGCAGCGATTGTCCGACGCGCCGCTCGGAAAGCGTATAGCCGTAGAACGGCGCGGTATCGAAATAACGGATGCCGGCGTTCCACGCCCAGTCGACGAGCGCGTTGGCCTCTGCGGCGGACATCGGCTTGTAGAGTCCGCCGAGTTGCGAGCAGCCGAGGCCCAGTGTGCTCATCGCCAGTCCACTTCGTGGCAGCGCGTGCGTTGCAATGGCTTTCATGGAGGCTATGTCCGAAGGCGGAGGTGCCGGCGGACGGCTATAAAAAACCGCCGCGCCGGCGCGTTCATCAGTAGAGAACGTTTTTGGCGTCGGACGAATCGAGGTTCTGCTTTTCGACCATCATGACGCCCGTGTCCACCTGCTTCGACACAGGCTTGTGTCCGATCACGCTGACGAGGGTCTGGATTCCCTTGTAGCCCATCTGATAGGAACTCTGAACTGCGATGGCCTGGATCGTGCCGTCGCGAACAAACCCTTGCAGGTCCTGGTTGCCGTCGAAGCCGATTGCGATGACCTTGCCGCCTTTTCCAGATTGTTGAAGGGCGCGTCCCATCCCGACGGCGGTCGGTTCGTTGGCGCCGAAAATGCCCTTCAGGTCGGGGTTGGCCGACAGCACGTCGGTCGTCTGATTCAGCGCAGTTGCCATCTGCGACTGCGAATAGAACGGGCCGACCACTTGCAGCTTCGAATGCGCGGCAATGTACTTGCGGAACCCGCCGACGCGACCGACCTCCGATCCGGCTCCCGGCACATACGACATGACTGCGATCTTGCCGGTCTGTCCAACCCGATCGATCATCGCCTTCGCACAGAGTTCGCCGGCTTTCTCGTTGTCGGTCGACAGGAACGACTGGTAGTACTGCTTACCGGCATCGGACACCGCCGAGTCGATCAGCACGACGGGGATGTGGGCTTCCCACGCTTTCTTGATCGCGGGGACCAGCGCATCCGGGTCGGACGGTGCCAGCACGATGCCCGCGACGTGACGATTGACGGCGTTCTCGACCATGTTGACTTCATCGGCGATGGCGGACTCCGCGGCAGGGCCCTGGAAGGTCATCGTGTATCCCTTCGCATCGGCCATGGCGGCGGTGGCGCCTTTCTGGACGTTCTGCCAGTAATTGGAGTTGGCCGTCTTCACGATGACGGCGATTTCGCCGCCTGCCGCATGCGCGTACGCGCTGAACATCGCGCACATCGTTGCGGCCGTTGCCAGCACGGATAGCTTTTTCATGTCTCGCTCCTTGATTGTGGTTTGGACTTCATCTTCTGATTACAACTTCCGGTTCCGGAGTTGGTCGATCCATACGGTGCCGAGAATGACGACACCGATGATGATTTGCTGGATAAAGCTCGATACGCCGTTCATGTTCAGGCCGTTGCGCATCACGCCGATCACGAACGCGCCGATGGCCGTGCCGGAGATCGTGCCGACGCCACCCATCAATGACGTCCCGCCGATGACCGCGCTTGCGATGGCGTCGAGCTCGTACATCACGCCTTCGTTCGGCTGGGCCGTGACGAGGCGCGACATCAGTACGCAGCCGGTGACGCCTGCGAGCAATCCGGACAGGACGTAGGTGAAGAGCTTGACGCCTTGCACGTTGACGCCGGACAGTCGCGCGGCTTCCGCGTTCGATCCGACTGCGTAGATGTGACGGCCCAGCGACGTTCGCGACAGCAGAACGGAGACCGCAACGAACAGGACCACCATGATGATGACGGGGTACGGAATGCCTGGAAAGGTCGTGTCGGGAAAGCCGTCAGCCCCGATATGAGAGATCTTGAAAAGCGCGCCGTTGCCGAGCTTGCCGAAGGCTTCGCCGAGCCCGGAGACGGGTCTCGCGCCCGTGATCTGCAGTGCCAGACCGCGAGCGACCAGCATCATGCCGAGAGTCGCGATGAACGGCGGCAGCCCCATGCGCGTGACGCAGATGCCGTTGACCCATCCGCAGGCGCCGCCGACGAGCATGCCGCCCAGCATCGCGATGGGTATCGGTACGCCGGCCTTGACGAGCAGGGCGGCCGCGACACCCGCCAGCGCCAGCACCGATCCGACCGACAGGTCGATGCCCCCGGTAATGATCACGCACGTTGCGGCCACGCCGAGGTACGCGATGGACGTGACCTGAAGCGCAACGGTCATCAGGTTGTCGACAGAGAAGAATGCAGAGCTGGTCAGCGAGAACGAGACGATCAGCACCACGAGGCTGCCCAGTGCGGCAAATTTCTGGATCAGGTCACGGCGTCGCTGCCGTACCTGTATGTCGAGAGCCTGCGCGCGGCCCGATGTAACTTCAAGCATGACTTCTCCCTGATGCGTGGTGCAAGATTTCCTCCTGACTGGTCTGTCTGGTCTCGAGGACAGCGGTGATAAGCCCCTCGTGAAACACGGCGATACGATCCGTCATGCCGAGCAGCTCGGGCAGTTCCGAACTGATCAGGACGACGCCGACGCCGTCTGCGGCCAGGCGGTCCATCAGCCCGTAAATCGCGTACTTCGCGCCGACGTCGATGCCGCGCGTCGGCTCATCGAAAAACAGGATGCGCGAGCCGCGGTATAACCACTTGCTGATGACGATCTTCTGCTGATTTCCGCCGGACAGATTCTTCGTGATCTGGCTGACCGTCGGTGTACGGATACCGAGTTCGCGAACGTAGCGCTCCGCGATGGCCGTCTCCTCGGAGAAGCGCAAAAAGCCGTGCGACGAGATAGCCCGGATGTTGGCCAGCGTGATGTTGGCGGACACCGGCATCGAGAGTGCGAGGCCGTCTTTCTTCCGGTCTTCGGACAGGTACGCGATCCCGTGGCGAATGGCTTCGCGCGGCGAGCCGATCACGACAGGGGTGTCACCCAGCAGGATGGAACCGGAATCGGGCCGCTCGGCGCCGAAGATCGCGCGGGCGACTTCGGTGCGTCCCGCGCCCATCAGACCCGCGAAGCCAAGGATCTCGCCCTTGCGCAGGTCGAACGAAAGCGGGCCGAACGTGCCTGTCCTTTGCAGATCGCGCACCCTCAGCAGGACCTGATCCGTCGGCGTGGACTCGCGTGGCGGATACGCGTCGGAAAGCGGACGTCCGACCATCCGGGCCACGATCTCGTCGACGGTCGTCGCCGCGAAATCGCTCGTCGCGATATGACGGCCATCGCGCAGCACCGTGACGCGGTCCACGATCTCGGCCATCTCGTCGAGCCGGTGCGAGATGTACAGAATCGCCACCCCGTCAGCGCGTAGTTCCCTGATGATGCGGAACAACTGGACCGTTTCCGATTCGGTCAGCGATGACGTGGGTTCATCCATGATGAGCACGCGCGCGTCGAGAGACAGCGCCTTCGCGATCTCCACCATCTGCTGCTGTGCAATCGAGAGTGCACCGACCAACGTCGTCGGCGACACGTTCAGTCCGATGCGTTGCAGACACTGCTGCGCGTTGGCGTTCAGCGTGCGGTAGTCGACGAACGGGCCGCGCTTAGGTTCACGCGCAAGGTAGATGTTCTCCGCGACCGACAGGTGGGGAACCAGGTTCAGCTCCTGGTGGATGATCGCGATGCCTGCGGCCTGTGCCTCGGAGGTGGACGAGAATTTCACCGGCGCGCCTTCATAGCGCACCACACCGTCGTCCGCGTGGTACTGGCCACTGATGATTTTCATCAGCGTCGATTTACCGGCGCCGTTCTCCCCGCAGATGGCGTGGACCTCACCGGACCGTAGATCGAGATCGATGCCATCGAGTGCAACAACGCCGGGGAAGCGCTTGCCCACACCCTGCAACTGCAGAATGGTGGGGGATGCCGGCTGTCCAGCGGAAACGTCTGGTGCTTGCCGCGTGTTGGCACTCGTCATGCGTGTCTCCATGGTGACTGGCGCAGCCCCGGAACGGGTGGAAACTGGCCAGTCCAGTTTCGACGAATTAGAGCCTGGAACACCCATTTGGTCAAGCCAATATCAATAAACTACAACTGACCATACCAATGGTAAAAACCCTCATATCTCGCTGAGTGCCCCAGTCGATAAGGGATTCTGCCGCCATGGTAGACTCGCTTCGAACCCGGGATAGCCGGGAATTCGAGCGAGCATTGTGCGGCGATGAAACAGACAGAACCAAAGCGGCTTTACCAATCTGTGGCGACGCAGATTCTTGCGTTGATCCGTCAAGGCGGATTGCCGTCGGGCGGCCGGTTGCCGCCCGAGCGCGAGCTCGCCACGACCCTCGGGGTCTCGCGTCCGTCGTTGCGTGAAGCGTTGATCGCTCTGGAAATCGGCGGTCAGATCGAGATCCGTCTCGGATCGGGGATCTACGTCCGCGATCCCGGCGAAGGGGACGGCAACGCGATACCGGCGTTGGGGGATAGCCCTTCCGAATTGATGCAGGCTCGTGGGGCCATAGAAGGCTCAGTGATCGTGCTGGCCACCGGGCGATTTTCGGCCGCCGCCCTCGACCGTTTGCGCCGAACCGTCGAGCGGATGAAACGGCTCGCCATAGCGGGAAAATCGCCCATCGACGCAGACCGGCAATTTCATATGCTCATCGCGGAGGTGGCAGGCAATTCTGTGCTGAGCCGCTTTGTCGGCGAACTGTTTGATAGCCGTCACGACCCGATCGCCGCGGCCATCCGGGGACATTCGGAAAGCACGGAAACCTGGGCTGAAGCGGTCAAGGAGCACGAGCAGATTCTCAAGGCATTGCAGGCCGGCGATCCCATCTCGGCGCAAACGGCCATGCGGGCGCATCTTCAGGCGTCCGAGGAGCGCTGGATAGCAGGTGTGCTGCAGCAGGGTGATGCGCACTAGTGGGGCGATGCGCGACTCGATGGCAAGCGTCGCACGCTGTCGATCATTCCGTCCTGATGGTCGCGCAGGTCGCTGCCAGAAGTTTGACGCTCAGGTCATTGGGACTTTCGATTGCACGCTTTGACCGAATGCACTTCTGTCCCGCACGTCACGAATCTCCAGTCTCTTCCCACTGCGCAAGAAGTTCGGCGGGAATCGCCGTGACGACCTGCGCGTAGCGTTTGCCGACGAACTGTTCCGCACGTTTGAGCAGCACCGGAATCGGGCTGCTCGGTTCGTGGATTTCGAACCATGTACGAGCGGAGCGGATCAGGTCGAGGGCTGCCCGGCGATCCGCAGGTTCCGCAGAGGACTGAGTCGGCGTGCGGCCAGGAACGGCATTCGTCGGTTCGGGTTCTGACTGTGTGTCGCTTTCCAATGATTCATCCGGTTCAGAACCCGGTTCGATAGCTGTTTCGAACGACCTGGATGCGTTTATCGGTGCAGTTAACTTGCCGAGCAGCTGGCTCAGCGGCGACAGATCCGGCCGATACGCTTCGAGATGACTGGCGCACCACGCATCGATCGTTGCGAGACTGGCGACTGCGTCATCGAAGCCCAACATCGTCGCCGGTTGCTGCGTACGCAGATCCTGTAACTGCTGCGCGACGGACTCCGGCGCGAGTGCATCGGTAGCGCGCGGCCACGCAAACGCGCGCTCGACGTCGCGGACCTGCAGCCGCGCGAGCGTCGATTTCGTGAGCACGATTTCGCGCACGTCGGCCAGCAGTCCTTCGGGATCGGTGAGTGCCTGCAGCGCATTCATCCGCATTTCGAGCGCCGCGTCGTGTTCGGTATCAGTATCAGTATCGGACTGCGGATGCACGCGCCCGGCGAACGTCTGCAGCCACGCGGCGAGCAACCCGATGCCTTCGGCGAGCCCCGCTGCGCCACCGAGCCGCGTGCGGCACCGCGTATAGAGAATCGCGACGCGCATGTCCTTCGTGCGCATCATGAGCCGCTTGCAGTCGCGTTCGACCTCGCTCCAGTTGACCGGATCCGGCCCGCCGATGAACGCGCCGTACTGCACATCCTGCCTCGGCGCGGCGCTCGCGAACAGCACGACGAAGTCATGGTCGTATTCGAGATCCGGACCGCACGGAGCCGTGTCGGTGACGGGTGTCAGCCAGTCGTGCTGCGGTGTGTTCTTGACCGCGGCTTTACCGGACTCGACCCGGCCGGCTGCGTGCTTCTTGCTCATGATGTTTTCCGCCTGTCGTTGGCTTCGCGCTCGAAGTGTCGTGCGTAACGCTCGGGTTCGAATCGCATGCCGGTGATCGGCCGGTCAGCGTGCGGATACCCGAGCCATCCCGACCACCCGATGCGCTGCGCGCCGCCCATCACTGCAGGCGGCGCACTGTCGGGCTTGATACGCAGTTCCAGTTCCCATTCGAGCTCATGACCGACGAACGCACGCACCCACTCGACGACGCGCGGCAGATCCTCGCCTTGCGGCGTGAAGCGCAGATACGCCGCGAGATCGACCGGGCCGATCACGATACGAAAGCGATGCTGACGATCGGGGGCAACGCGCCCGAGCATCGCTCCGTGCCCCATCGTTGCAGCCGGTCCCGGACGACCCATGCGGCCGCAATCCGCCGGATCGATTTCGATCCAGTGAAATACGTTTTCTTCGATGGCGACCGGCACGCCGAAGTAATGGGCAAGCGTCGCGCGTAGTCCATCCGGATTGCGTGACTCGCGGACGAGATGAGCCGAGGCAGCAAGCCGCGCATGCGACGGCAGCGGACGTCGCCGTATTTCGCCGACGTCGTGACCGGTCAGGCTCGCGACGTAAAACGAAAAACGCTCGTCGTCGCATCGGTCGAGTCCCGCCGTCGACTGCGCGGAAGCCCACGCCCGATAGAACAGCGTGAAAAAGCGATGATGAAAGATGTCGAAGAAATCGACGGTCGTCGGGTCGTGCCGACCTTCGTCGCGATCCTTCGCGATCTCGGTAACGTGGATCGGCAGAGGACCATTCGGTCCGAGCATGCCGAGGCCGAACAGCCGCACCTTGAGGCGTCCCGCAGCTTCCTGCACGCTTGCGATTTCGCGCGGCGCAAACGCGAGGCTCGGCTGCTGCCCGAGCCGAAACGGTTCGGCCTGAGGGCGACGCGCGGTGCCGACCGGATCGATCGCCGCATTCGCACCGATGCGCCTCAGCAGCGACAGGAACCCGAAGCGCCACGGCTCGGCCTGCAGGCGCTCGAGCAGGTCGGGCGAAAGCGTGCTGTCGCGGACGCGCGCGGGAAGGGTGGCGCGCTTCATCACAGCACTCCGCGCGTACCAGTGCGAACCGGCCATCGAGCCACGCTGCCGCGCTGCATCGAATGCAGTTCGGTCTGCGTGAAACTATTGATCGACACATGCCGCGCCAGCCAGTGTTCGAGGATGAGCCCGAAGAGATAAGGACTCGCGCCGGAGAAACCCGCTTCATCGACCGTCAGCGTGCATTCGATCCCGCGTCCGAACGTCATCGGTCCCGTACCCGGAAGTTTGCGCGTGACGGGCCGCGTCTTCACGCCGATCAGACTTTCCACCTGCCGACTGTGTTCCGTGTTCCCGTCCGACAGGTACAACCGAAGCAGATCGCGCAAACCCTGTCCTCCGTCGCGATGATCGAGATCGTCGAGCGGCAGATAGTTGAAATTGAGTTGCCGGATCAATCGCCATGCGGTTTCGCGCTCGGCGAAGGGGGCACGCGGCGGACTCGGTGGTCGAATCAGCCCAATGCTTTCGACCGGCGCGGACTGTGCGGTTGTCAGATCGCGGATGCCATTGCGCGGGACGAGCGTCGCGAGATCGCGGTTGGTCAGCAGTGCATCGACCGACAGAAAGCGGATGTTCTCGCCATACGGCGCTTCGTTCTGATCGACCAGCGACAGAAAGACTTCGGTACCGATATACGGCGTACGTGTGCCGTATCGACGCGCGGAGTCGGACGCGAGCCGCCGCTCGCGCCGCGTCGAAAAATACCGACCGTGATTGCCCTCGTCATCGTTCAACGTTTGATAGAGCGGGCGGAATTCCAGTTCCTCGGAGGTTGCCGCGACCTGTCCATACACGGTCGCGACGGAGAACACTTCGTAGTCGAGCGGCGTGAGCCGGGCCGGCACGAGGTGAAACTCGGTTTCGAGCGGGGAGATTTCGATGCGGTCGGTGTGCTTCTCAAAGAGATTGATGACCGGCGTGCAGAACAGCGCGAAGCGCGATGCGTCGACGAGATTCGCGAGCGGGCCTGGCGCACGATCGAGCAGCACGACGATCTCGACCTCGCGTCCGTCGATCTGCGACAAGCCCTCAGCGAGGCCGTTCAGTGCGAAGAACCAGAAGCGCTCCGGGCACGCGAAATATTCGTGCAGAAGATTGTGCCCATGGAATTTCGTCCATGTGAGCGGCAGCAGGTTTTGATCGGTACGCAATCCTTCGTGTTCGACCGCGTCGACAGTGACAGCGGCGAGCGGACGATTCGTTGCACCGAATTCGCCTGGCGGCGCAATCACCGATGCGATGCTCGCGGTGTGCAGCAGTTCGAACAGATGCGATGCGACCTGTTCGTCGCCGGCGAGATAGACAGGCAGCCGGTCGAGTCCTCGCAGATCGGCCACGCGCACATCGCCCGTGACCGCGAGCTTGAGTCGTAGTGCGCCGCGCACCTGCCGGTCGGGCGGCACGTAGCGATCGAGCGACGGAATGTCCGGCGGAATGCCGGTCAAACGCGCTTCGGTAATCGTCAGCGGCCAGAGCGTCACGTCCTGGCCGCTCGTGAACTGGCATGCGGTTTTTTCTCCATCGGGAACCTGCGCAGTGAACGCCGTGCCGCGCGCAACGCGATAACCCCCGACGAGATTCCCCTCCGCCTTTCCTGGATAAAGCCGTGCGACGGCGATCGACGGCGTCGGCGCAATGTAGTTCGGGTAGATCACTTCGAGCAGCCGGCCGGTGAAGCGCGGGAACTCCGCATCCAGCTTGATCTGCATGCGCGCGGCCATGAAGCAGAACGATTCGATCAGACGTTCGACGTAGGGGTCCGCGACTTCGCCCGTCTGCATGCCGAGCCGGCGCGCGATCTTCGGATGCGCGTGCGCGAACTCGCCCGCCAGCTCGCGCATGTAGATGAGTTCCTGGTTGTAGTAGTCGAGCAGTCGCGGGTCCATCGAAAGGTCTCGTTATGGTGGTCGGGCTGTGTCTGCTCAGGTGCTGCGTATGCCGGTGATCTGGATTTCGCTCGTTTCGAGATCGAGCGAACTCTGCACCGTAAATTCGAGCGGATAGGGATCCATGTGAACCATGCCGCGCACTTCGAACGCGAGGATGTTGTGATGTTCACCCGCGTCGATCGCGTGGCGGGGCGACACCACCAGCGAATCGGGAATCAGTCGCGGTTCGAAATCGGTCAGCGCATGGCGGATCATCCGCTCGAGGTCGTTCCACTGACGCGATGCGAGAAACGTACCGGCGAGCGGCGGCACGCCGAAGTTGACGGTCGACGAAGCCGCGTGCGGGTAACGCTCACGATCGATCTGGTCTTCGATGCTGGTCGTGTTGAGCAGATAGGTCAGATCGCGCTGCACGATGTCGCGCATCTGTTTGCGCGTGACCGTGTATTCGTCGGCGGTCTCGACGTGACGATGCGGGGCATCGTCACGCAGGCGATCAAGCAGCGTCGGCATCAGATGCGCATTCGCGCGGCGCGGCGTGCGGCCGGAGAGCTCGTCTTTACGTGTGGTCATGGCTGCTGCCTTCCTGCTTATCGTCGATCGTCGCAGGCGTGCCGAACTGGCAGTGCGTCAACTCGAACAGACCGAAGTCGCCCTGGTCCGTGATCCAGGTTTTCTGTCCCAGCGCAATGACCCCGGTGCGCCCCGATTCCTGCCATACGGTTTCGCGGCCGAGGCGCAACGTATCGGCGCATGCTTCCGAGCCGGGATAACGAGCGGGCATCAGGCCGTGCACGACGCTGCTGTCCGCGAGCGTTAGCTTGCAGGGCGCCCAGATCAGATCGATCAGGTTGACCGGCGACGAGATGTGCCATGCAGCCAGATCCGAAAAAGGCACCCATCGATAGTGTCCGGCCGTGATGACTTCGCATACGGGGCCGAAGCGCGAATCGCTGTCGGCGATCCATTCGGTGTGTCCGTGCGAGGTATGAGCGGCGACGGGCGGCGCGGTTTCTAGCGCGCTCGCGTGTACGTCGTCCGCTGCGTCGTTGTGTCCGTCTGCGGCGAGCCGCAGCGCGTCGATCAATTGCGCTGTCCATGCGGGTGGCTCGAGGATGAACCCCGGGCGCTGCTGTCCCGCGAGAACCTTTTGTCGCCAGTGTTCGGCACGAATCAGGTCACGATACGTTTGCGCAATCTGCGTGTGTTGCGGTTCGAGCTTCGCCCACGTCTGCAGCTGCTGGATCGAACGCGTCCAGTTGCCCATCGCGCACATCAGCTGGAACAGCGCCCAGCGATGCGACGCGACGGCCGGTTGCATGCGGACGCTCGCTTCGATTTCGGCGATCTGTTCAACGAGCGACAGGCCGTTCAGATGTGCCGTGTTCATGCTTCGTCCTTGCGTGCAGGTGCGGCGAGCGGACTATCGAACGACAGCGCGTGGTGTTCGCGCCGGGTGAGTGCGGGGGGCAGCGCGGCAGTCTGGCTTGCTACCGCTGCGTGATATTCGGGCGGCGCAAAAAGGCGCAGCACTTCCGGCACGGGTTCGGCTTCGAGATCGGCAACGGTGCCGTTGGCGCCGCTTTCCAGTTTGCCGAAGATTTTCTCAAGCGTGCATTCGCCGGACAGCAGCGTCTCGAGCGAACGGGCTTCGTCGTTTTCGCCGTGCGATTGCCAGCCGTCCCCGGCATTGTCCGCGGCTGCGGACGTCGGCGGTTCGTCCGGTTGTCCGATCCATGAACCGGACAACGACGCATGCGGATCGGTCAGTGCGCGCCAGTATTGCGCGTGCAGACCTTGCACGATATCGCTTGCATGCTCCATATCGTCGGTGGTGGGCAGGAACGCGGTCTTGCCCTGTCCGTCGTTGCCGATCAGTTCAAGTATTGCCGCATCGCCATCGCGCGCGCTGGACGACGTCGCGCGCGCGATGTGCTCGTAGGAGTCGCGCTCGATCCTTCGATGAGCCGATCCGGACAGTACAGGTTCGATGTCAGGCATATGAGGCTGGCGGCGCCACGGCAGACGAAGTGAGCGCATGGAGAAATTCGTGGGCGATAAAGACTCATTTTAAGCACGATGGGATTCTTTTCGTTCATCGAAATTCGAATAATCATCGTAATTAATGTGAAGAATTATGAATTAAGTTAAATGTCGTGAATTTATTGGATTGAGTGTTAAATATTTGAAATTCTTTATTTCTCTGTGATTGTCTTTTTGGAGTTGACTGGCGATTTGTTGGCGATGCTGTTTCCATTGATAAGCACTGGTTTGTGCGATTTTTCCGGGGCTCGAAAGGGGGAATGTTAAAACCATATGCCGAACGGACAACGTTTTTCACATTGCCAGGCTCGGATCCGTTTAATGCTCATATCGTCGTCTACCTGATTCGTTTGTGGCATGTATGATCGATTCCATCAATGCGACTCAAAACAAATAAGATCGATTAAAGATAATTGGCGTTTTAAAGGCAGAACGCCAATGCCAGGAGTTGTGGTGACGTATCTGGACAGAGTTCATTCGGGTCCAGACGTCAGCTCACCGCTCACGTTGCAGTAACCAATCAGGGGAAAGGATGACGATTTCGCGCCAGGTGCTGTTCGGCAAGCTCGGTGTTCTGCTCTATCGCGGTATCGAATCGGCTACCGGTTTCTGCAAGCTGCGTGGCAACCCGTATGTTGAGCTTGTTCACTGGCTGCACCAGATGTTCCAGCAGCCCGACAGCGACCTGCGCCGGATCGTGCGCCACGCGGCGATCGACAGCGACGTGCTCGAACGCGACTTCGCCCGCGCGCTTGCCGCATTGCCGGCTGGGGCGAGTTCGATCAGCGACTTTTCCTGGCACATCGAGGCTGCCATCGAGCGCGCGTGGGTACGGGCGATCGCACGGCAGTGGACTGGTGGTTGACGAACGATGCGGTGCTGATCGACACGGCGGGTTATTACACGGTTCATGGGACTTCAGTCGACGAACGAAGTCACGACGAGCTGATGCAACTCGCTACGCGTCTGACGGCTGCTATCGATACGCGTCTGCAGGACGAATACGACACCGGCAAGCGCCGTCGGCTGGCGGCGTTGCCCGAGGAGTTCGACGCACTAATCCGACCGCTCGACGACCTGGTCGAACGGCTGTTCCTGGATTCCCGTTACGACGATACCCAGTTGCATTCGACATTGCGCGGCGTGTACTTCACGAGCGCATCGCAAACGGGCGATGAAATCGCGGCGGACCGTCATACGGTCGCACGGCGACTGGCTGCAGATCCGGAAGCGTTGACCGAAGCGTCGGCCGATGCTGCGCGACGCCCGGAAGGCAACCAGAGCTTTTTCCTGCACGATCTGTTCACGAAGATCGTGTTTCCCGAAGCGCATCTCGTCAGCCCCAATCTGCGTTGGGAATATCGTTTCCGGATGCTCAGGTTTGTCGGTCACGCGCTGGCGCTACTGCTGTTCGTGTGGCTTGCCGTCGGCCTGCGCGTGAGCTTCGGCAATAACAGCGATTATCTGCGCGTGGAGGGTCGCAAGGTGCAGGCGCTAACCGCGCATGTCACCCAGTTCTACAAGGCACCTAAACCCGAAGGCGCGCCCGACACACTGACCGAAGCGCGCTATCTGCCGACCTTTCCGACTCTCGATCTGTCCGATCCAGACAGCACGTGGCGCTACGGTCTGTACACGCCGCCGGACATCGTGACCGAAAGTCACCGCACATACGATGCACTGGAAGACAACCTGCTGCTGCCGCAAATCGTGCATCGAATGGAGGATGTGATTTCGCAGGCCGTCGCGACCAAGGACTCGAAAACCGCCTACGACGCGCTGCGCGTTTACCTGATGCTTTACGACAAGGCGAAATTCAACGCTGCCGACGTGAAGGCCTGGGTACTCGACGACTGGGCGAAAACCGACAGTGCGGCGATCTTCGGCGGCCGGGCATCGATGATCGATCACGTTCAGCAGCTGTTCTCCGGTGAGCGAATCGTACAGTCGCCGTTGATCCGCAACGATGCGATGATCCAGCAGGCCCGCGCGTTTCTCGACGGCAGCAACGCGACGGATCGTCTCTATGAACGCGCGAAGTCCGCGATGCTGAAAGAAGCACCGGACGAATTCACGCTGCTGCGCGCGGTCGGGCCGCAAGCCGGGACCGTGTTCACGCGGGCGAGCGGTCAGCCGCTGTCGCGCGGGGTGCCGGGTCTGTTCACGTTCGATGGCTACCGGAACCTGTTCGACAAACGCCTGGGAGAATTCGTGCAGGCCGCACGCGATGACGATGCGTGGGTGATGGGACGTTCGTATCTCGCGGGGCCGTCCGCTGCGGCTCAAAAAAAAACAGCTGAGATCGTGAGCGGCGCAACCGGAAGGGACGATGCGCTGACCGAAGCGGTGCGTCGCGAGTATCTGATGGAGTACGCACAGCAATGGGATAGTTTTCTCGGTGACCTCCGGACCGTGAGCGGCACGAGCCTGGCGTTCAATCTGCAGGTGCTGCGTAGCTTCGCCGCACCCGATTCGCCGCTTGCGCGTCTGGCGCGTGCAGCGGTTCGCGAAACGACGCTGACGCAATCGGTGTCCGGTTCGGATGGTTCTTTTCTGCAGAAGGCGGCTGACCAGATAAACCAGAAGACGGACAAGGCGCTCGGCATTCGCGCATCCGAACGCGTCGAGCGTGAACTCGTCGACAATCGCTTCGCGGCGCTGCGCGAAGTCGTCACCGGAAACGCCGATACGCAGGCCAGTCCGCAAGCGGCGGCCGCGCAGGCGGGCAAGACCGGCCTCAACGGCGTGACCAATCTGCTGAACGACTACTACACGGCACTGACTGTTTCGGACAACGCGTTGTCGAACAACAGCATGCCGCCGGCGAGCGATACGGCGGCGAAACTCAAGATGACCGCCGACACGATGCCGGCACCGTTCCGGGAGGTCTTGCTGCAGCTTGCCGCGGACGGTTCGCACGAAGTCAATCAGGGTATCGGACAGCTGCTGTCGCGCGAGATGCAGGCGGTGGTCGGCGATACGTGCCGGCTCACGATCGAGGGCAACTATCCGTTTTCACCCGAGAGCAAGCGCGACGTCAGCATCGACGACTTCACGCGCGTGTTCGCACAGGACGGCGTGATCGACGATTTTTTTGCGAAGACCCTTGCACCGTTCGTCGATACTTCTGCGAAGCCGTGGCGCTACCGCACATTGCCGGGCGCTACGGAGCCTGTGCAGGGACCCGATCTCGAGCCGTTCGAACACGCGAAGGCGATTCGCGACGTCTTCTTCAACGATCCGGGTCACAAGCAGCTGGCGTGGAAAGCGGACATCCGCATTCCCGAACTCGATCCGACCGTGACGAGCCTGTCGCTCGATATCGACGGGCAGACGTCGCTTTATCAGCACGGTCCGGTGGCGCCTTTCACTGTGACGTGGCCGGGACCGCGCGGCGGCGTGCATGCGGAGATCACCGCGAGTCCACGTATCCGGCCCGATACGTCGACGATCTCGACCGACGGGCCGTGGGCACTGATGCGTCTGCTTCAGGCGGGTCATGTGGTCGAGACGGCTACGCCAGGACGCACGCGCGTCGCGTTCGACTTTGATGGTCGCAAGGCAGTGCTCGATATTGCCAGCACCGGCAGCGTTGCGAATCCGCTGACGAGCGATGTGTTGAAGACGTTTCGCTGTCCGTCGTCGATGCCGGTGTTTAATCTGCCGGATAGTGGGCCGCCGCCGGGGTTGCCGCGTGGGGTGGTGCCGGGGAGTGGGGGCGCTTCTCGGTGAATGGAGGCGTGTGTGGATTTGCTTGGAGGCCTGTTCCAAAGCCGCGTCCGGCTTTTGGTTTCTTTCGCGGTTGCCGCGCGGCCACTCAAGGTGGCGGAGCGGGGTCATCAATCCGTTACTTGAAGTCGCGCTGTCGATTAGCTGGTGGACGACGATATCGCGTGGGGAAGAGCGAAGAGCCGATGTTTTGAAGTGATCGTGTCGAATTAGCGGGTGTGCTTGATCGCATTAACAATCCTCCATTAATTTTTCAAAATCATCTCCCGGCATGAGGCCGTCGATAAAATCTTGCAGGGAGGGAGCGATAAATTTGATGACTTCTCGATCATCGTCGTCTACTTCGTCTCTGTCGAGAAGATAAATTGCGCAGCCACTGAATTTCATGAGAAGTGGAAAGCCGCTTACATCAAATCCGAAAGGAATGTACTCATCCTTCTCGAACAATTTTTGATCGTCTGTGTAGCTCGTGTAGTTTGCTTCTAAGGTTGACCCATCTGGTGTCGAAGTATATTTTATGGGATAAAATCCATTAAACGTCACTCCATTTGCGTCGCAAGGGTCGACGCCTTTGGGAACGTAGTACATTTTGTGGCAGTCTGGAAAGCCACCATTTTCTTTTAAATAATGTTGGCGCAGTCTGGCCGGAATTTTGATTTCAAACTCTCTCTCGAAATCGATGAGATCATCTTCGGATAGGGGTTGTGCCGGATTGATTAATTTAAGTTTTATCATGATTTTATTTTGATTATTCTCGTGGCTTCTGAATTTCGTTATCCAAACCCTCTCGACGGAAAGTGCGCGAACACCGGATGTGTCATATTTTGTTTCGCTATCTTCGTGTCTTTGTTCTACTGAAAAGAAAGTGATCGATATTTAAAATTTTCATCGATCTTCTTAAATTCGATTCCTTTCATTTTATTGCGTTCAGCGCTATCCTTGAATCTCTGCGTGCAGACACGCTTGTTGCCGATTTCCGGTGCCATAAAAAAGGGTGGCTTCTCAGATTCATTAAATGCGATATTTTCCAGCATATCGTATTCCGGTATTTCTGGGAAAAATCTGTTCATCTCATAATTTTTTCCGTCGAGCGTCATCATCCTGGCATGAGAGGTTTGGCTCGCGTCCACGATGGAAATAAATCTATTCAAAAGGAGGAAATGAAAAATTCCATCGAGCTTATCTCCATTAAGGATTATTCTTAGAGGAGCTAGTTGGCAATCAACGCTCTGTTCGTGACAAAGATCTGCGAATTTCTGACTCACAATCGGAGTCACATTTCTGAAGTAATCGAAATCCAGTCTTTTAAGACGCTTCCATTTGATGTTCATATGAAATTCAGTATCTATTTTCTGCGCAATAGATACATTATTCCAGGGAAGCTGGATATCTGGTTGAAATTCGGCGCTCCCAACCCAGTCGTTGAGTTTTGCTGATACCACGTAAAGATTTTCTTTCGCGAATTCAGTCATCCCGTTACCAGATCAACGTGGAAAGGACCATTCCCCGGTCTTGTTCTAACGTCGCTCTAGCCCGGAACCAAAGCGACGAATACCATCGAGGCTGATTTGATAGAGGCTTCGTACACTTTCAAGCTGCCTCTGATCGCTCTTTGTTTCGCCGAAATTTGCGATCTAGGCAAGCACAAGCCGCGCTTGATCTTATTTCTCTTCACGTATTTTTTTTAAACCTTTTTCGAGTCGGGAAACATTTTCAATTTCTCCGCCTTTATCGATATAGGCTGACCAACCAGGGATGATTTTTTTGAAGAGTTCAAGCCCGTCAGGAGTTACATTGGACATTCTCAGAACAAAATCTTCCTTGATCTTCCCACCTTCGTCAAAAGGATCTGCGTTAACAAGTAAATCGTTTTCTTTAAGGAAATTGAGAAGTGATGTCGATATTCTGATGATTTGATCGCGATACGCGTCGCTCTTGTTCGCGGACAAGAGTACTGGGATGTTGTGCAAACTAAGATCTACCATGGTCATCTAGCCCTTATGACTCGTGAAACACCATCCACGGGGATTATTTCCCCAGTATTGGGATTCTTTGCAAAAGTACCGCCCATTTCCCGGATTCGCAACTCCTTGGCCAATTGGTCAAACTTAGGTGCCGTTTGGCTGGTAATTTCCACCGGACGCCAGACACCGTCTTGTCCTTTTACTACGAAGTCGACACGCCGTCTTTCCCCTGTGATCGGATCTTTGACCGACTTGCCGTTTGCATCTCTGAGGTACCGTTCGCTGAGAACGTTCTCTTTGCCGTACCGCTGCTCGAGAATGTCCTTTGCCCGAGCCTCTCGAGCAAGACCATCCTCCTTGTTCTTGATACACGCCCATCCCCATGGATCAATCCATACCAATGGATTGGGTGCGTACTGATACAGATTGAAGCCGCCCGCAAGGCTGATCGGGTCTTCATTGATGAATCGTCCAACATCTGGATCGTAGAAACGGAACGTGTTGTAGTGCAGTCCAGTTTCACGATCGAGGTATTGTCCCTCGAATCGCAGGTTTTGCGGCAACGGTACAGACCTGGCTGTGGGCATGGTCTGCCGCGACCCGTACGTCGAATCGGTTCGCTGTTCGAGTATCCACTCCTCCCGAACAGCACTCCCCCAAACCTTATACTGCGCCTGCCACACCAGCCGACCCTCGGCATCCGTCAGTTCCTCGGGCAGCCCCGACACGTCGTTATGAAAGTAATAGACGTTCTCCGGCGCCGCTTCAACCGAACTATCGTTCGCCGCCTCCGCCGGCCGGCTGTCGATCCGGGCGAGCGGCACATAACTGTCCGGCTCATACAGGTAAGTGGCTTCATCATCGCCGCGCCGTTCCTGCAGCAACCGCATGCCGTCCCACACGAAATCCGTACTCACGTAGCCGTTCGTCTTGCGGATACGCCGGCCCAGCGCATCGTATTCGAAGCGCACCGTCGAGATGCCGTTGCCTTCGACCGTCCTCACCTGCGTCAAGCGGTGCGCCGCATCGTAGACAAACTGCTGGTCCTTGCGTGGACCGTGCCCGCACAGCTTTCTCGATAGACGTCCGTAGACGTCGTATTCGAAGCGCTTGTCCTCGAACATCCTGAGCCGGTTGTGCTCGACGTAGCCGCCGGGATGATCGCTCGACACGAGGTTGGCCGCCGCGTCCCAGCGAAACACTTCGGACGGCACGCCATTACCCACCGCCTGTTCGATACGACCAGTCGCGTCGTAGCGATAACGCGTCTCGCCGTGGAGGAGGTGGGTCTTCTTCAATACCTCGCCGACCGGGTCGTATTGCCATTGCTTCTGCAGCAGCATCTCGTTCGATTCGAACGACGCGCCGACCGCGCGAACGTCATGCGCGGTCCGTCGGCCGATCGCGTCGTAACCGTATCGGCTGGCGAGTTTTCCCTGAGTACGCGATATCTCGCGATGCAGATCGTCGCGCTCGATATCGGTCACGACCATACCGTCGAGGTTGATCTGATGCAGATGCCCGGAGCCGTAATACAGCCAGTTGATCGTGCGGCCGTCCTGCAATGCGGTCGCGACACGGTTGCCCAGTTCGTCGTACCGGTGGCCGAGTGCGCCCATTGGACCGCGCTCGCCCGTCACTTCGCCGCGAGGTCCGTAAGCAAGTTCGACGCGGTTCTGCAACGACAGGCCGCTACGCGAACGATTCCAGGTCTCAGCCTTCTTCAGTTGTCCCGTGTTGCTATAGACGTAGAGCCATCGCAATCCGTCGACGTCCTTCGCAACGACACGTCCAAGTGCGTCGCGCTCGTATGCAGTGACGAGCGCTGACGACGTGTCCACGGCATCGGTTGTGCGGATGCCGTGGCCGCAAGCGTCATACTCGTAAGTCCGGCCGATTCCGTCGAGTCCCGTCTCCCGCACGACCTGATCGTTCCGGTCGTACGCGAAGCGATAGTTTTCGCGGTTTTCATTGGTGAGGGTGGCGATGCGGTATGCGCCGTCGTAGCCGAAGCGCACGACGCGACCGGCTGCATCGGTGCGCGCGGTGAGCAGGCCGCGCGGATTCAGTTCATAGCGCGTGCTGCGCTGGTTCGCATCGACGACTTCGACGAGCCGTCCCACGGTGTCGTAGCGAAATGCCTGACGCGCGCCGTCGGCGGCGACGACGGCCGTCACGCGGCCAATCGGATCGGCTTCATAAGCAGTTGCGTTGCCGGCCGCATCCGTGATGCGTGCGAGCGCACCGCGTGCGTCGTACACGAGGCGTGTCGTCTTGTTCGAGCAATCGGTGTACGCGGTCAGTTGCGCGCGGCGATTCCACTCGAGGTGTTTATAGCCACCACGCGCATCGCGAATGGTGTGAACGAGGCCGCGTTCGTCATAGTGATATTCGGTGCGGCCGCCTGCGGGATCGATCGCGACCGTGAGGTTGCCGCGGTCATCGTGCCGGTACGCATACCGGTGGTTCGCTGCATCCGTTTCTGCAACAGGTAGATCGAAGTAGCCGTTCCATTCGGTCTTTTCCGCGGCACCCAGTGCGTCGATCCGTTCGACGAGGCGTCCCAGATCGTCGTACTTGAAGCGGGTGACGCCGCCGTTGGGATCGGTGGCGCTGACCAGTTGCCGCAGATCGTTCCACTCGAGCCGCCACACATGGCCTTCGGCATCGGTGCACGCGGTGGGCTGGCGATCTTCGTTCCACTCCCAGCGCATCACACGGCCAAGCTGGTCGGTGACGGTCACGGTCCGACGTTCGACGTCCGCGTCGAACACATACGATTCGCCGTCGTCGGTCCAGTGGCGCACGACGCGCGCCTCTTTCCCGGTGCCTTGCCAAGCGTAGAAGCACTGCAGGCCGCCGGGTAGTACATGGCTCGTCATCAGGCCATGTTCGTAGGCGAAGCGGCGTGTCGTCTGGCCAGTGCGATCGGTGACGCTCGCGAGTTCGCCCGCATCGGTATACGCGTAGCTGACCAGCGTTTCTGCCGGCTCGCCTTCGACACCGCGCACCAGTTCGATCGCGGCAATCCGCTGCGACATGCCGTCCACGTGAACGAACCGCAGCGTGCGTCCGCAGCTGTCCTGCAGCCGGGCAGGACGCATCGCACCGTCGGCGGCCTCGTAATCGACTTCGATCCAGTTGCCGTTGCGGTCTTCGAATCGCCGCAGCTTTAACGTTTCATCAAATGCTGTGTGTGCGGGGCCGAAATCGCGATAGAAACCGTCGGTCGTTTCGACGACGTAGTGACCACCCGATGTGCAGATCAGGTACGTCGCCTCCGGCACGCTAAAGTGACTCGTGCCCGCGAGAACCGCCGGGAACACAGTCTCGCGACCCTGTTCGTCGTGGTACGCGATCGACTCGAGATTTCCGTCGGCATCGCGAACCAGTTTCAGTTCGACGCTGATCGGCACACTCCATCCGGGGCCGAACAGACTGTCCGCGCGATCGTCGTGACTGCTGTAGAAGCGGCGCCAGACGATCGGCAACGCGCCCGGCAGAACGAAATCGGTATCGTGTTCGCCGTCGAGAATCTTGCCGCCCGTGATCACGTTGACCGGATGACCCATCATCGTGCGGAACTTGCTGCCGATCCATCCGCCGATCAGGCCTGCGCCGAGATTCATCGCGAGACAGGGCAGGGCGCTTTTCAGCGAGCTCCAGCTCATCTTCCCGCGACCGCACAGCGCGAGCGCGATACCGATCGCTGCGCCGAGTATCGCGACCCACTTGCGTGCCGCATGAATCTCGCGCACGGTCAGCGTGCCACCGCCGTAGAACACGTCGTCGGAGCCCTTCGCGATATCCGCGTCACATGTGGTCTTGTCTTTCACGCGCGCGGCCGGCTGACCGTTGATGAACACGCAGTCCGAGCCCTGCGCGATCATCTGCGGACCGGAGTGGTTGTCGCAATGAACGGTATCGAGGTCGCTCGGGGCGGCGGCGCGTGCGGCGTTCTCACCATTGACGTAGACGTTCGGCGAACCGTTATCGATGTAGCCCTTGATCTCCGGTGGAGCGATCGCATTACCCAGCGAGTGCGCGGCGTCGTCGATTTTCTCGTTCAGCCCCGAGCCTTCCATGAGGGCCGCGACGCCGATCCCGATGCCGATCACGAGGGGCGTCGCGAGGCCGCCCGTGCCGATTTCGAGTGCGGCGAGGCCGGCCAGTACCGCGCCCTCGGCGAGCGTCGTCAGCGCCCAGCCGATACCGATGCTGCCCAGCAGCGACCCGCCCATGCTGAGCAGGTCGCCGAGGAGCGACGTATGTTCGATGGGATCGTTTTTACGTGCGGCAGGCTGGCTCATGAGCGGTCGGTCGCAGGGTTAGGCGTGAAGCGTGGGAGGCTCGGGCTGGCGCGGCTCGAAGCTGTCGAGCATGTGTTGAAGCGCGGTCTGCTGCTCGTCGGTGAGTGGCGACGCACAGGTGGTCGTCATGACCATCATCCGGCCGGCGTCGTCGATGCGGAAAATGGTTTGCGACTGATGGAAGGTGCGGCCCTGCTGTTGCATCGTGCTGTCGATCTGCACGCCGGGCAGTTGCTTCACGCCGACCGCGACGGTGCGCCGTGCAACCTCGGCCAGGTCCTTCACCTGCCGCGACGCGGTGGTCCATTGCCGCTCGATGAAGCCGTCGACGGTTTCGCCGTCGCGCAGCACATCGCGCGACACGACGAGGCTGAGCCCGCCGGGCCCGATGTTGAGCAACAGCATGTTGACCGTGCGATCGGCTGCGGCATCGGGCAACGCGAATGTACCTTCGTGGATCGTATAGTTCATGGCTCAGGCCGCAGGAGGATTCAGATCGATGCGCTTCCCGTTCACCGATACCCCGGAGTCATCGATCATGATGGTAGAACCGTTGTGCTGGAGCTTGATCCCTTCCGGCGCGAGGATGACCATGCTCGCACCCACTTTCAGCATGATGCCGCGCTCAGCCTCATAGTCCTGAGTCCCGCCGCCGCCATCCTTCGCGGGCGTCGTGACCTCGACCGTCGTTGCCGTCGTGCTGCGCAACAGCGCAACCGATTCGTTCAGGTTGCCCTTAGTGATCTGCTTCTTCTCGTCGCCGGTATTGACGGTGACCGTGCGCATGCCGTTCTGCACCGTGTGCGTCTCGTTGTCGAGGATCGTGGTGTTCATGTCCTTCTGCGCATGCAGGAACACTTCCTCGGCTCCGTTCACATCGGTAAACCGCAGCTCGTTCGCCCCTTGTCCCTGAATCGTCTGGCTGCGAATCCCCATCGTCTTGCCGGCCGAGCCGTGGTACGGATTCGACGCTTCGCCGTTAAACACGCGTCCCACCACAACGGGGTTATCCGGATCCCCCTCATTGAACGCGACAATCACTTCCTGGCCCACCCGCGGAATCGTGCTGCCACCCCAGCCTGCACCCGCCCACGGTTGCGACACGCGAATCCACATCGAGTCGGTGCCGTCGCTCTTGCCGCGCCGGTCCCACATGAAGTGCAGCTTCACGCGGCTGCCGTCCGTATAGATCGGGTTGCCTTTCGGTCCCACGACGATCGCCGCCTGCATGCCCTGCATGTACGGCTTCGGCGTGCGGCGCTCGGACCGGTAAGGGATGTCGATCGGCAGGCAGGAGAATGAATTGCGATACGGCAGATCGGCTGCGTGACGCGAGTAGTCGTTCACCGCGTGATGGCGGACGTGCAGGATCGCGAATTCCTTGTCGTTGTACGCCGACGTATCGTGATTGGTCAGCTTGAAGCGGCCCGCCGTCGTCATGCGCCACGCGAACCCCGTGCCATTGAATTTGCGCGCGAGCGCTTCTTCGGCCTGCATCGCATAGCGCGCGTAGCGGTTGCCGTCGTCGCCGTGATCGTAGAGCGAGTGGTACTCGTAGCGTTCGGTCGTTCCGATGTTCGGGTTCTTCAGCACCGTCGGCACTTCGACGTGCATCAGCGGCGTCGACGGCGTGTTGTAGTTGAAGTCGCGATAGACGATCTTGCCTACACGGAAGTTGAACGCCTCGTCCCAACCGTCGATGCCGTTCAGTTCGCTCGCGGAGCTGTCGGCGTAGTAGGGGACGCCGTCCATCTGCGGCACGGGCTGGAACACGTCGTTGCTGTCGGCGACGACGAGAACGTGTTTGTCTTTCTCGTAGCGGTACGTCCAGACCAGTCCCTCTTGCTCCATCAGTCGCGCGCAGAAGTTGTAATAGGTCTCGCCGTACATCACGATGTATTCGAGCGGAACCTGCGCGGTTTTCAGATTGAATTCGAAATCCTGGAAACCGTGTTCAGTGAATATCCCGGTCAGAATGTCGCGTGCGGTCTGGTTCTGGAAAATGCGGCAATCGGTCGAGCGCGTTAAAAACCAGAACCACGGCACGACGGTCATCTCATAGCGGGTCACGGAACCCGAATTGCCCGCGCGTCCGAACGACACGGCATATCCGTGAAAATATCGTTTATCGCCTTGCGACGACGCGGTAACCATGCCGGTCAATGTCGAACCCTGCGGATCGAGTGTGACCGACACGAGTTGCCCGACGACCTGTTCGGCTTCGATATTGTTCTGGTGCGAAAGCAGATCGAGATGAATCTCGGGCATCTGGTTCACGTATTCGTCGATCACCGCGGCATTGACGAGCAGTACGTCCTTGCCGAGCGGCGAATCCATCGTGACGAAGCGGTTGTCCTGGGTCAGCTTCGGCTGCGCGCCGGACGCGCTGTTCAGCGCATCGGCAATCGATGCGGGCGTCTTTCCCAGCAGCGACATGCCGGTCTGCGCGAGCTGGACCGCCTTCGTTGCGCCGCCGATCAGCCCGGTGCCGGGAACGCCGGCCAGCGCGCCCGCCTGGCTCGCGGCACCCGCGATCGAACCGAGGTTCGAAAGTCCGGACGGAAACAGTCCGCCCCCCGCCATACCGCTGTTCCCATTGGGTAGAAAACTCATGGAGTAACTCCGCGCGTAACCGGACTATTAATGACTGTGTTGTGACAGAGGGTGTATGAGGTTTTCGAGCCCGGAGATTATACAAAACGAACGAAGAACGGAATATTAAACAAGCGGGTATCAGGCGATTAACCTGGGGATAATCTGACGGAAAATTGTTCCGCTTGCGTATCTTGAATAGACGGGACCAGGTATTAATTGCGGGTACGCGGAGTAGTGTGGTTTAGCGTGATGAGTCGAGCCAGAATCGGGTGGTTGAAACGAATATGCCACCGGCGAAGGCTGACGATAAAACGGGCGCCCGATGCGCCCGTATCTTTAACAATTAGTCGTGACGACGCGTCACTCAATCGAGACAACGCTCAACCGCCGCCGAAAACGCATCGGGTCGCTCGAGCATCATCAGATGGCCGCAGTGCTCGATCGTCTGAAAACCCGCGCATTGCTCAACTGCCCAGTCCGGTACGTTCCACCCATCCCGCGATCGCTCACCCGCGAGCAGATATACCGGATGCCGCTCGAACACGTCGCGGACCATCGCGAGATAACCGTTGTCGCCCGTGGTCGCGACCACCGACTGCCCCATCGCACGCAGCGTCGAACCTGGCTGATGCGCGAGCCAGTCGACGGCGACGTCGCGTATCTCCGGCGTCGGATGCGGAATCGCGCCGCCGATCCATCCGGGCGGATCGCTGCGAAAACCGTCGAGCATCGCGTCCGCTTCCTGAGCACTCATGCGTCCCACCGACGCCGACCAGAACGCATCGGCCAGCGTGAAGTTACCTTCGACGTTGACGATCCGTCGAACGGATTGCGGATGCGCGTGCGCGAGCAGCATCGCAATCGCTCCGCCGACCGAGTGACCGACGACATCGACCGGCGTCGAACCGAACTGCACTTCGATGAGTCCGTGCACGTGCTCCGCCTGTGCGGGAAGCGAGATCGATTCGGGCGGCGCGTTACGCCACGCGCCGTAGCCCAGCAGATCCGGCGCGACGGTCGTGCGCTCGTGCAACGACGGCGCGTGTCCGTTTATCGCGAGCGAGCCGATGAAACCGTGAATGAAGACGACGGGCGGGCGAGTGTGCATGGCGGTCGGTCGGCTGGGATGCATGGACGGTCGTGAAGACCTTGCATCATAACCGTCGCGTGCCGCCTCGCAGCCCGCGCAGCTTTACTTCGCCGAAGCTACCGGCCCCGGAACTGTTGCCGCACCAGGAAGACGACCCGCCGCCGCGAGAATCAGATTCGCAATCGCCTGCGGATTCGACACGAGCGAGAGATGTCCCGCATCCAGTTCAATCGTCGTCGCGTTCATGCGTTTCGCGAGGAAGCGTTCGAGATCCGGTGAGATCGTTTGATCGTATTTCGACACGGCGTACCAGCTTGGTTTCGTGTGCCATGCGGCCGCCGTCGTGCGATTACCGAAGATCGTTGCCGCGGTCGGCACTTGCTCGGCATACAGCGCCTTCGCGCGTTCCGGCGTGACGCCGTTCGCGAAGTAATTAAGGAAGGCCGGCTCGGAGATGGTCGTTTCGCCGTTGTCATTCTGCACGCCTGCACGGACCGGCATCGTCGGGAATTTGCCCGACAGCGCGACGAAATCCTCGTTTGCATCGGGCGCGCGCGCGGCCACGTAGACGAGCGCCGAGACCTTCGGGTCGGTGCCGACATCGCTCACCACCGTGCCTGCCCACGAATGCCCGACCAGTACCGTCGGACCATCCTGCTGCGCGAGCACGCGGCGTGTCTCCGCATCCGACGCGGCGAGCGACGTCAACGGATTCTGTACGGCGGTCACATGCAGGCCGGCAGCTTGCAGACGCGTAATCACTTCGTTCCAGCTGGAGCCGTCGGCCCACGCGCCGTGCACGAGCACGACGTTGCGCGCCTGCACGGGTTGAGTGGGCTGCGTGGTCTGTGCCGAGGCGATCTGGAAAACGGACGATGCGCACAACGCGGCGAGCAGTGCCGCCTTGACGGTGAATGAAGCTTTCATGAGTATTCCTCGCGGACGTGAGATAGAAGCGATCGATGGCGGACACTTCGGTGTCCGCACGTGTCGATCGATGCGTGTCGTAGAGGTGAACCGCGAGGAAAGACGATTATTCCGGGGCCGCTGGATTTTTTTTCGGGCGGCGCGGGAGAGGGTGTTGGCGATGCCGACTGGGTACTGACTGAGCGGCTTTAAGCGACCTCAGGCGTCGGCGAAGCGCGCGAGCGAGAACAGCGACAGGTCCGCGTGGCTCCCGCCATCGATCACGCACTCGCTCAATGCCTCGCCGAGCGCGCTGGCGAATTTGAAACCGTGTCCGGAGAAACCGGTCGCGACGTGAAGGTTCGGATGGCCCGGCAGCCGGTCGACGATGAAGTCGCTGTCCGGCGTCATGATGTACTGACAGGTCTTGCCGATGCGCAACGCGCCCGCGTCGGGAAGATAACGCGCGACGAAGCGCTGCAGATCGTCCGCGTCTTCGGTGTGAGCGCCGAACGGGGCGATCGACGCATCGGCGTCGAGAATCTGTCCGCCGTCGTGCCGTCCGACCTTGAGGCCCGCGTTCTCGAGATCGGGGAAACCGTAGAACTGTCCGACTTCCGACGACATCGAGAAACCTGGGAAAGCCGTCTGACCAAAACGCGAAGGCTCGGCATCGAACCACGCGAAGGTCTTGCGCAGACGCGTCACCGGAATGGCGACGCCCAGCTCGCGCAGCAGCGCGTGGCTCGACCGCGCGGCGCAGACGATCGCGTGCCGCGCTTCGTAGCGCTCGCCCTGCGCGGTGACGGCGATGACGCGTGTGTCGTCGGCTTCGATATGCGTGATCGTCGTATGCGGATGCAGTACCGCGCCGGCCTGCGTCGCGAGCCGGCGATAACCGCGTACCGCTTCCTCGCAGAACAGCACGCCCGCATCGGGCTCGTGACACACCACCTGATGCGCATCGAGCCGCCATGCCGGCCAGCGCTTCGATGCGGCTGCGCCGTCGAGCACGTCGAGCCGCAGTCCGTTCAATGCCGCACCGCGTTGCACCTCGGTGATGAAGGGCTCGTCCGCGTCGCCGATGTTGAGCACGCCGGTCGGCGCGAATATCGGCGTGCCGGTCTGCTGTTCGAGATCGAGCCACAGCTGTTGCGCGCGCAGCGCGAGCGGCACGTAGCCGGCGCCTTCGCCGTACGCATGACGGATCAGACGCGTGCTGCCGTGATGCGCACCGGCGTCGTGCGGCGGATCGCCTGCATCGAGCAGCAGCACGCGTTGCCCCGCACGACTCAGAAAATAGCCTGCCGCCATGCCCACCGAGCCGGCACCGATGATCAACGTATCGAAGGAATGATTCACGCTGCGACTTCCTGTTGCCTGGTTGCCTGTTGAAGTCGGGCAGTGTAGCACCGCGAAATCGCGACGCTTCGCGGTGCACACAGGCGTTCGGGTCAGTTCAAGCCGCTTGCGAGACGAGCGTGCGCAGCACCGTTTCGAGCGATACGTTGCCCTTGAGCACCGACGCTTCGCTGCCTTCGAAATCGATCCAGCCTTCGTTGAAGCCGTCGAGCATTTGGATGCGCGGCATCGGATCGTTCATCCCTTGCGACTTGAACAGCGCGCCCCAAGTTTCGCGCGGCACGGCCTCGGCGTGAACCGGTCGTCCGAGTATCCGGGCGAATGCGGCGGCGAGATCGTTCGGGCTTGTGCGTTGCGGGCCTTCCAGTTCGACGATGCGCGTGCCGCTCCATGTCTGCTGCAACAACTGTGCGGCGACGCGTCCCACGTCGGCGGTCGCGACCATCGGCACGGGTTTGTCGAGCGGCTGCAGGAAGCTCCGGACGACGCCTTCGTCGCGTGCAGGGGCCACGTCCCACGCGGCGTTTTCCATGAACCAGCCCGGACGCAGGAACGTAACCGGCATCGGCAGCGTACGCAGCGCTTCTTCCATCAGCGTGCGCTGGCTCAGCAGATTCGATTGCGTGGCTTGTGCGCCGATCGTCGACAGGCAGACAACCTTGCCCGGCTTTGCGATTTCTATCGCGCGCTTCACCGCGTCGATGACGACGCGCGCTTCCGGAAAGCCCGGCGACGGATCGAAGTTCGACGGCGGCAGGATGAAGACGCCGTCGGCGCCTTCGAACGCAGCGGCGAGCGACGCGGCGTCTTCCATCGACGCCTGCGCGACGTCGCAGCCGCGCTCTGCCCAGATTTGCGCACGTGCCGGATCGCGCACGACGGCGCGCACAGGCAGATGTGAATCGAGCAGCGTGCGGGCGAGCGCGCCGCCGACTTGTCCAGTGATACCAGTGATCGCGTACATGACTATGAATTCCTTATCGAAGAGTGAGTGATGAATGAGCGATGAATGAGCGCCGCGATGAACCATCCGGCAGCGCGAGAAAGATCAAGCGTGCCGCAAACCGTCGTACAGCCCGGCTTCGAAGCGGCCGTACAGATCGACGATGGCGGGGTCGTAGAACGGCAACGTCTGCGTGAATAGCGTCCCGGTCACGCGCTTGACCGGATCGAGCCAGAAGTAGCAGTTGAGCAACCCGGCCCAACTGACGCTGCCCGCACTGCGGCCGTGCGGTCCGGGCTGCGTGTTGATGTCGAACGAAAGTCCCCATTGATGACGCATGCCGGGGAACTGGTCGAAGCTGTTCGACCATGCGGGCTGCGCGGTGTCCATCCGGGTCACGCGCAGATCGCCGATGTGATTGCGGAACATCGACGCCACCGTATCGGCCTGCAGGATGCGCGCGTCGCGGAAGGTGCCGTCGTGCAGCAGCATCTGCAGGAAGGTCATGTAATCGCGCGGCGTGCTGAAGAGGCCACCGCCGCCCATGAAGAACTCGGGGCGCTGGTTGACCTCGAACGGTTCCGGTTTCAGCGAACCGTCGGGTTGACGGCGCTGCATCGTCGCGACGCGCTGCTTCTGCGCGCTGCCGATCAGAAAGCCCGTGTCGCGCATGCCCAGCGGCGCGAAGATGCGTTCGCGGAAATACACTTCGAGCGACTGATCGCTGACCGCTTCGACGAGCTTGCCGACCCAGTCCATGCTGATGCCGTACTGCCAGCGTTCGCCAGGATCGGATTCGAGCGGCGCAGCGAACGCACCGTTCATCGAGTAGCCGATGTCCGGCATGCCGGTCGTGTTCTCGTAGCGGCTCAGGTTCTCGCTCCAGATGCTGTACGTGTAGCCGGACGTGTGCGTCAGCAGATGGCGCACGGTGATCGGGCGGCGGGCCGGACGAAGCTTCGGTTGGCCCGCTGCATCGAAACCGTCGAGCACCTGTGGCGCTTTCAGTTGCGGAAGAATCTCGGCGGCCGGTTGATCGAGCGACAGCTTGCGTTGCTCGATCAACTGCATGCACGCGGTCGCGGTGATCGCCTTCGTCATCGACAGCAGCCAGAACACAGTGTCTGGCGAAATGGCGGCGCCTGTGCCGGCGTTCGCGCTGCCGGCTGCACCTTCGTAGACGATGCCGTCGCGGGTCGCGCCCATTGCAACGACACCGGCGGCCACGCGGTTCGCAACCGCGTCGCGCAGCGCGTTATCGATCGGTGCGAACGCGGCACCGTATGTGCCGGGTACTCGCGGGATCGCGTCAGGGTCTGCTTCGGCGGCAGTGGCGCGTCGGCTGTCGAGCCCGCCGATTCCACCGAGCGCGGACAGGGCGGCGACGCTCGACGCGCTTTTCAACAGATCGCGACGGGACAGTTTGAATGACATGCGGGGCTCCATCGAATGATTGAATGCCGGCGCGAAAAATAGCGGCGACCGACCGATGGACTGGATCATAGGCGTCGGCGATCATTGATGGAATTGAATCGATGTCACATAATTCATGCCTTCCAAGCACGAATCGATCGGCGGAGAAAAACATGAGTTTCGATGGACGCCTGCTCGCGAACGTCGGCGTGCTGGCCGCGATCGTCGAGAACGGCAGCATGGCGCGCGCCGCCGATGCGCTCGGGTTGTCGCCGTCCGGCGTGAGTCGCGCGCTCGGCCGGCTGGAGTCGAAGATCGGTGTGCGGCTGCTCGACCGCACGACGCGTTCGGTGATGCTGACGGACGAGGGGCGGCGCTTCTACGAGGAGATCAGTCCGCTGCTCACGGGCATCGGCAACGCGGTGACGTTTACTGCGGGCGCGTCGGCGGCAGTGCGCGGAAAGCTGCGCGTGAACGTCGACCCGTTTTTTTCGCGGCACATTCTCGCGCCGCAACTGCCCGTGTTCCTGCAACGCCATCCGGAGCTTTCGCTGGAACTTGTGTCGCGCGAACAGCTCGGCGATCTCATCGCGGAAGGTTTCGATATCGCGGTGCGTTTCGGCGAGCCGCCTTCGTCGTCGCTGATTGCACGCAAGCTGGCCGACACGCGCGTGATGACGGTCGCCGCGCCCAGCTATATCGAACAGTATGGCCGTCCCGAAACACCCGGCGATCTGATCCATCACGCGTGCATCCAGATGCGCAACACGATGACGGGGCAGCCGCTCGAATGGAAATACCGGTCGGGGCGCCGGATGGTGCCGGCGAAGACAACGGGTCGTCTGTCCGTCACGGAGGCCGGGACGATGCTCGCGGCGTGTCTCGCGGGTGGCGGTATCGCGCGCTTCAAGGCGAACGGCGTGCGGGATCTGATCGCGCAAGGGCGTCTGGTCGAACTGCTGCCCGAATGGCCGGGCGAAGGATTCGCGCTGTACGCGCTTTATCCGTCGCGTCACCTGCCTGCGGCGAAGGTGCGCGTGTTCATCGATTTCGTCGTGGAGATTTTGCGGACGAACCGTCCGTAAACGGCGTGAGGGTTCTAAGTGGAGGGCTGTGAGTGCTGGAAATTTACCTGGCGATCCCAGGTAAATTCACGCCCCATACACCGTCTCATAAAACGCCGCACCACTGCGAGAGCAACGTCAGGCCGGCAATTATCACGGACCCACCCGAGATATAACGATACGTTACCCAGGACTGTTCGATGCGATCTGTTGCATCAGTTATTACAAACGTGAAATATGCGGGTAGCCTTCGTGCGCTATAGTCGAGTCAACAAAACATGTTCCCAAAAGAGGTGAAATCCATGAAGTCCGCTCGTCTTGTTACGCTGGTGATCGGGGCGTTGGCGATTGGCACATCGAGCGCAGCGATGGCTCACGTGAACATCGGTCTGAACATCGGCATTCCCGCCCCGGTCTATGTCGCACCGGCTCCGGTTTATGCACCGCCGCCGCCGCCGGTCGTGTATCAGCCGGCCCCCGTGTACGGCGCGCCGGTGTACGGCGGCCCGACGATCGTGATCGGCTGGCATGGCGACCGCTACTGGGATGGCCGTCGCTACTGGGGTCGCGACGAATGGTATCGCCGTCATCCGCCGGGCCACTGGGATCATCGTGGTGGCGACCGTGGTCGTCACTGGCACTGAGCGAGACTGAGCGGCAAGTACGCCGCACGCTCAGACAAAAAAACCGCCCGGGCAGGGCGGTTTTTTTATGGCCGGTCAAATCGCGCGACGCTAATAGAGAGGCGCCGCGCGAATCGCGTTACTCCGCCGCGGCCGCGGCCATACCCATCCCACCGACCACCGCATTGAAGCCACTGTCGACGTGCACGATTTCGGCAGTCACACCGCCGGCCAGATCCGACAGCAGGAACGCAGCGGTATTGCCGACCTGCTCGATCGTCACGTTGCGCTTGAGCGGCGCGTTGTCCTCGACGAAATCGAGAATCTGCTTGAAGCCCTTGATGCCGCTCGCCGCCAGCGTCTTGATCGGACCGGCCGAGATGCCGTTCACCCGCACGCCCTTCGCGCCGAGCGACACGGCCATGTAACGCACGCTCGCTTCGAGCGATGCCTTGGCGAGACCCATCGTGTTGTAGTTCGGCAGCGCGCGTTCGGCGCCGAGGTACGTCAGCGTCAGCAGCGCGGCGTTCGGCGACAGCATCGGCAGCGCGGCCTTTGCGAGTGCGGGGAAGCTGTAGGCGGAGATGTCGTGCGCGATGCGGAAGTTTTCGCGCGTCACGCCGTCGAGGAAATCGCCGGCGATCGCCTCGCGCGGCGCGAAGCCGATCGAGTGAACGACGCCGTCGAGGCTGTCCCAGTGCGTTTTCAGTGACGCGAACAGCGCATCGATCTGCGCGTCGTCGCCGACGTCGCACGGGAACACGAGGTCGCTGCCGAACTCGGTCGCGAATTCGGTGATGCGTTCCTTGAAGCGGTCACCGACGTACGTGAACGCCAGTTCCGCGCCTTCGCGTTTGCAGGCCTGCGCGATGCCGTACGCGATCGAACGGTTCGACAGCAGGCCGGTCAGCAGGATTCGTTTGCCAGCGAGAAAGCCCATGAATTCTCCCAATGAAGTCGGTGTGCGCTCCGCGTGGTGGTGAACGGCAGCGGACGGCGCGCGGGTTTTGGGTAGAATTCTCTCACATTGCCACAGCCCACTGACCAGCAAGGACTCTATGACAATCGGTTCGCGATGGAATGGCGCGCGTCGCGCGAAGCGGCGCATCGCGGATCGAATGCCGTCGCGGGTCCGTCGTCGCAGCGTTCCGGCGCGGTGGCAGCGTCTCATTGCGAGCGCGCTTGCGTTGCTGGCCGCGATGTCCTTCGCGCTGCCCGCGCACGCGGTCTACGCGATCGCGCAATACGGCGAGCCGAAGTATCCGCAAGGCTTCCGTCATTTCGACTACGTGAATCCGGACGCGCCGAAGGGCGGCACGCTGGTCCTCGCGAATCCGAACCGCCTGACGAGCTTCGATAAGTTCAATCCATTCACGTTGCGAGGCAATTCGGCGCCGGGCATCGAGATGCTGTTCGAGAGTTTGACCATCGGCAGCATGGACGAAGCGGCGTCCGCATACGGACTACTCGCCGATGACATCCGCATCGCGCCAGATCGCCTGTCGACCACGTTCCACATCAATCCGCGTGCGCACTTCTCGAACGGCGATCCGGTCACGGCCGCCGACGTCAAGTTCTCGCTCGACATGCTGAAGAGTCCGCAGGCGTCGCCGTCGATGTCCGCGTTCTTTGCCGACATCACGCGCGCGGTCGTCGTCGATCCGTCGACGATCCGTTTTGAATTTCGTCAACCGAACCGCGAACTGCCGCTGATCGCGGGCAGCATGCCGGTGTTCTCGCACAAGTGGGGATTGAAGCCGGACGGCACGCGCGTGCCGTTCGATCAACTGGCGTTTCAGGAGCCGATCGCAAGCGGCCCGTATGTGGTCGAGCACTACGACAACGGCCGCACGATTTCATATCGTCGCGACCCGAAGTACTGGGGCGCGGCGCTGCCGGTGCGGGTCGGGATGAACAACTTCGATCGCATCGTCTACAAGCTGTATTCGGATTCGGTCGCGCGGCTCGAAGCGTTCAAGGCGGGCGAGTACGACGCGTACGTCGAGTACATCGCGCGCAACTGGGTGCGGCGCGTGGTCGGCAAGAAATTCGACGACGGCGAACTGATCAAGCACGAGTTCGAGCAGCACAACGGCGGCGGCATGCAGGGCTTCATGCTGAACCAGCGCCGCACGATCTTTCAGGACGTTCGCGTGCGTAAGGCGCTCGATCTCGCGTTCGACTTCGAGTGGCTGAACAGCCGGCTCTTTTATGGGCAATACACGCGGGTCGACAGCTTCTTCTCGAACACCGAACTGAAGGCGACGGGCCTGCCGTCACCGGGCGAACTCGCGCTGTTGAACCCGTGGCGCTCGAGTCTCAATCCCGCCGTGTTCGGGCCGCCGCCCACGCAGCCCAATACCGATCCGCCTGGTTCGCTGCGCGCGAACCTGCTCGAAGCGCGTGCGTTGCTCACGCAGGCGGGCTGGAATTATCGCGACGGCGCGCTGCGTAACGCGAAGGGCGAACCGTTCCGCTTCGAGATTCTCGACGACTCCGGATCGGCGTCGTCGATGGATCCGGTCATCGCGCCGTATGTCCGCAACCTGCAGAAGCTCGGGATCGTCGCGACGTTTCGTACCGTCGATTTCGCGCTGTATCAGAAGCGGCTCGACGCATTCGATTTCGACGCGACGACGATCCGCATCCCCGGCGTCCAGGTGCCGGGCTCCGAACAGATCGACCGGTTCGGCAGCAAGGCGGCCGGCGAGCCGGGTTCCGGCAACCTGATCGGTGTTCGCTCGCCGGCGATCGATGCGATCCTGCGCGCGCTCGTCAATGCGCAGACGCGCGAACAGCTGCTCGATGCAACGCATGCGCTCGACCGTGTGCTGATGCACGGCTACTATGTCGTGCCGCATTGGTACAGCGCGACGCATCGCGTGGCATTCAGGCGTGGCCTCGCGTGGCCGAAGACATTGCCGCTGTACTATGAGGCGAACGACTGGATCATCTCGACCTGGTGGTTCGCGCAGCAGCACTGATACGCTCCGCTTCGTTTCTCTGACCGTTTCGTTTGTTCGATCGCCGCCTATGTGGAGCTACATACTCAAGCGCCTGCTGCTGATGATCCCGACGCTGCTCGGTGTCCTCACGCTGACGTTCGTCGTGATCCAGTTCGTGCCGGGCGGTCCCGTCGAGCAGGCCGCGCACGAGTTGCGCCGGGGCGCGGAGCAGGCGTCGCCGTTCGGCCTACGCGCGCATACCGGCGTCGACGCGCAGCAGATCGCGCAACTGAAAGCGCTATACGGTTTCGACAAGCCGCCGCTCGAACGCTATGTGCTGATGTTGAAGCGCTTCGCGCGTTTCGATCTCGGCGACAGCTATTTCCGGCATCAAAGCGTGTGGTCGCTGATCGTGTCGAAGCTGCCGGTGTCGATCAGCATCGGGCTCTGGACGTTCTTCCTCACCTATCTGATTTCTGTGCCGCTCGGCATCGCGAAGGCGGTGCGCAACGGCTCGCGTTTTGATGTGGCGACGAGTCTCGTCGTGCTGGTCGGCTATGCGATTCCGGGTTTCGTGCTCGGCGTGCTGCTGCTCGTGCTGTTCGGCGGCGGTACCTTCCTGCAGCTGTTTCCGCTGCGCAATCTCACGTCGGATAACTGGTCGCAACTGAGCCTCGCGGGGAAGGTCGTCGATTATCTGTGGCACATCACGTTGCCGGTCGTCGCGTCGGTGGTCGGTAGCTTCGCGGTCGTCACGATGCTGACGAAGAACGCGTTCCTCGACGAAGTCCGCAAGCAATACGTGCTGACCGCGCGCGCGAAGGGGCTGTCCGAACGACGCGTGCTGTGGAAGCACGTGTTCCGCAACGCGCTGCTGCCGCTGATCGTCGGGTTCCCTGCCGCGTTTATCGGCGCGTTCTTTACCGGCAGTCTGCTGATCGAGACGCTGTTCTCGCTCGACGGACTTGGGCTGCTGTCGTATGAATCGGTGACGCGGCGCGACTATCCGGTCGTACTCGGCACGCTGTATCTGTTCACGCTGATCGGCCTCGCGACGAAGTTGATCTCGGACCTCTGCTACGTCTGGGTCGATCCGCGTATTCAATTCGAACAACTGGAGCGCTGACTTGAATCGAGCCCGCGTCCGATCCGATCAGTCCGCACGCACGCAGACCGTGCGCGCATTCGTGTCGCCGTCGCCGGCACGGCGTGTGTGGCAGCGTTTCAGGCAGCAGCGTCTCGGCTACTGGAGCATGATCATTTTTATCGTCGCGTTCGCGGCGAGTCTCGCTGCGCCGCTGTGGTCGAACGACAAGCCGCTCGTCGTGCGCTACGACGGCCACTATTACTTCCCGCTTTTTCACGAGTACCCGGAGACGACTTTCGGCGGCGATTTCCCGACGCCCGCCGATTATCTCGACCCGTACGTCCAGAAGCGTCTGCAGGCACCCGGCAACCTGGTGGTGTATCCGCCGAACCGCTATTACTACGACACGCTGAATTATTTCTCGAAGGCGCCGAACCCGGCGCCGCCATCGCGCGACAACTGGTTCGGCACCGACGACCGCGGCCGCGATCTGTTCGCGCGTCTGCTGTACGGGTTTCGTGTGTCGGTCGAATTCGCGCTCGTGCTGACTGTGATCGGCACGGTGTTCGGTGTGCTGGCCGGGGCAGTGCAGGGGTTCTTCGGCGGGCGGATCGATATCGTCGGGCAGCGGCTGATCGAAATCTGGAGCGCGATGCCGGAGCTGTATCTGCTGATCATCTTCGCGTCGATCTTCGAGCCGGGTTTCATTTTGCTGATCGTGTTGCTGTCGCTGTTCGGCTGGATCGGGTTGTCCGACTACGTGCGCGCGGAATTCCTGCGCAACCGTACGCAGGACTACGTGCGTGCGGCGCGCGCGATGGGACTGTCGAACTGGCAGATCATCTGGCGTCACGTATTGCCCAACAGTCTCACGCCGGTGATCACGTTCCTGCCGTTCCGGATGAGCGGTTCGATCCTCGCGCTGACGAGCCTCGATTTTCTCGGCCTCGGTGTGCCGCCGCCGACGCCGAGCCTCGGCGAACTGCTCGCGCAGGGCAAGGCGAATCTCGACGCATGGTGGATCTCGCTGTCGACGTTCGGCGTGCTCGTCGCGATGCTGTTGCTGCTGACGTTCATGGGCGACGCGCTGCGCAATGCGCTCGATACGCGACTCTCCGATGCGATGCGCGCCGGAGGCAATCAATGAGCGCGCCGGGTGTGCACGCAGCGGACGGTCCGCTGCTGGAACTCGATCGTCTGCATGTGAGCTTCGGTGACACCGTCGCGGTCGACGACGTCTCGCTCGCGATCGAACGCGGCGAGCGGGTGGCGCTCGTCGGCGAATCGGGTTCGGGCAAGACGGTGACGGCGCTGTCCATCTTGCGTCTCGTGAACGACGCGACGATCGGCGGCGCGATCCGCTTCGCCGGCGAGGATCTGCTCGCGAAGAGCGAGCGCGGCATGCGCGCGCTGCGCGGCTCCGACATCGCGATGATCTTTCAGGAGCCGATGAGTGCGCTGAACCCGCTGTATACGATCGGCGAGCAGATCGCCGAGACGATCGTCGTACACGACGGCGTCAGCGCGGCCGAGGCGCGCAAGCGGGCGGTCGCGCTGCTGGCGCGCACGGGCGTCACCGAGCCCGGGCGGCGCGTGAACAGTTACCCGCATCAACTGTCGGGCGGGCAGCGGCAGCGCGCGATGATCGCGATGGCGCTCGCGTGCCGGCCGCGTCTCTTGCTCGCCGACGAACCGACCACCGCGCTCGACGTGACGATCCGCGCGCAGATCGTCGAGCTGCTGCTCGAACTGCAACGCGACGAAGCGGAGAAGCGCGGCATGGCTGTGCTGCTGATCACGCACGACCTGAATCTCGTGCGGCGTTTCGCGCAGCGCGTCGCGGTGATGGAGCGGGGCAAGCTGGTCGAGAGCGGTACCGTCGATGCGATCTTCACGTCGCCGCAACATCCGTATACGCGTAGGCTGCTCGAGAGCCGGCCCGAACGCACGGTGATGCCGGTCATGCCGATTGCGCCCGTGCTGCTCGAAGCGCGTGGTGTTTCGGTCGATTTCCGCACGAAGCTGCCGGGGTTTCGTGGCTGGTTTCGCGCGGGACAGTTTCGCGCGGTGTCGGACGCGAATCTGTCGGTGCGGCAGGGCGAGACGCTCGGGATCGTCGGCGAATCGGGTTCCGGCAAGTCGACGCTCGCGATGGCGCTGCTCGGGCTGCAACGCGCACACGGCGACGTCGAATTCCAGGGGCGCCCGCTCGCGAGCTATCGCGGACCCGAACGGACCGCGCTGCGCTCCGAGATGCAGGTGGTCTTTCAGGATCCGTTCAGTTCGCTGTCGCCGCGGCACACGATAGAGCGGATAGTCGGCGAGGGGCTTGCGCTGCATCGTCCGCAACTCGACGACGCGGCGCGGCGCGACAAGGTGGTCGCCGTGCTGCGCGAGGTCGGGCTCGACCGCACGGTGCTGCATCGCTATCCGCATGAGTTTTCGGGCGGCCAGCGGCAACGCATCGCGATCGCGCGCTCGCTGGTGCTCGAGCCGCGCATCCTGATCCTCGACGAACCGACCAGCGCACTCGATGTATCGATCCAGCAGCAGGTGTTGAAGCTGCTCGCCGAGCTTCAGCACAAATACAATCTCGGCTTTGTGTTCATCAGCCACGACCTGGCGGTGATCGGTGCGATGGCGCATCGGGTGGCAGTGATGCAGAACGGTTCCATCGTCGAGAGCGGGGAAGTCGAGAAGATTTTTGCGGATCCTGCGCACCCTTACACTCGAAAGCTGCTCAAAGCGGCGTTCGATCGCTGATATTCACCAATTGGGTGCGTGTGACGATTGTATTTTTCTATTTGTTTTGACACACAAATACTTACTGGCTAGTATCGACCAAACTTTTTCCGTAGCCCTCTGATTTTTAGGCAAAATCTACCGCCCAATGCAGCAGCGATCTCTCACACAAGTTTGCACGCGCGTTGTCGCCGGAATGTTCGTTGGCGTACTACTGACCGCAGCACCCAGTGTTTTCGCAGACGAAGCCGCCGGTTTTAGCCAGAATGCCTCGTTTTCAACGCCGACTGCGTCGAATTCCTCCAGTTCTTCCTCGCTCCCTAATTCCTCCTCCCAAACGTCGTCCACTGCTGCGCCGGCTTCGTCCGAAAGCGAAAGCGGTGCTCGCTCGTTCCTGTCCGGCATGGCCGGCAAGGCCGGGGATGTGGTGGTCGGCGCGCTGAACATGATCGGCGTGCGTTACCGCTGGGGCGGCAACACGCCGGATTCCGGACTGGATTGCAGCGGTTTCGTCCGCTACGTGTTCCAGGACACGCTGGGTATGGCACTGCCGCGTCGCGCAGAAGAAATGAGCCGCGTCGGCGAGAAGGTTCGGATGAGCGAACTGAAGCCGGGCGATCTCGTGTTCTTCAATACGATGCGCCGGACGTTCTCGCACGTGGGCATCTACATCGGCGACAACAAGTTCGTGCATTCGCCGTCCACCGGCAGCACGATCCGCGTCGACGATCTGGATAGCGGTTACTGGGAAAAGCGTTTCACCGGTGCGCGCCGGGTTGAGACGTCGTATCAGCAGTCGCAGGAAATTCAGGATCTTCGGCAGCGTGTGAGCGCGTCGATTGGCGGCGGTAACTGATATTCCGCCGCGGTTTGCTCTGTTCTGACAGAAGCCAGATATAAGAAAGCCTGCTCCGAAACGAGCAGGCTTTTTCTTTTCCAGGTCAGGCCGTCGCGACGCTCGCGGCTGCGAGCTTGCGCTGCAGTTCAGGCATCAGCTTCGCTACCGCTTCCTCGCCGGCGAGAATCGCCGCGTTGCGCTGGCCGAAATCGCTGCCGCTCATCGCGTTCAGATTCGGGCGAATCACGATGTCCGCGTATTTGTCGAGTTCGTAGGCCTTGATGGTCTGGCTCATGATCGTGAACGTCTGCAGCAGCACGTCGAACGAGCTCTGCGTCTGGGCGGTCTCTGGGCGCGCGGAGATGTCCACCGCGATCACGAAGTCGGCGCCCATCTTGCGCGCGAACGACGCCGGCACGGGGCTCACCAGCCCGCCGTCGACATACTCGTGATCGCCGATCTTCACCGGCTCGAATATCGACGGCACGCTGCACGACGCACGTACTGCGATCCCTGTATTGCCGCGCTGGAACAGGATCGGCTGGCCGGTTTTCAGATCCGTCGCGACGACGCCGAGCGGCTTCGCCATTTTCTCGATCGGCCGGTTGTTGAGCGTCGTGTTCAGGTAGTTCTGCAACGCGACGCCCTGCAGGAATCCGCGCGTGCGAAAGGGCATCGCCCAGTCGCTGATCGACGCCTCGTCCATTTTCAGCGCGAGCTTGTTCAGCGCGAAGCCGTTCATTCCCGACGCGTACAGCGCGCCGACCACCGAGCCCGCGCTCGTCCCTGCGATCAGATCGACCTGGATGTTGCGCGCTTCGAGCGCCTTGATCACGCCGATGTGCGCGAAGCCGCGTGCGGCGCCACCGCCGAGTGCAAGCCCAATCCGCAGCGGACGCGGCGGCTTCACGACTGGCGGTGTTGGCGGGTTGGCGCTGGCGGACGTGTCGCTGGCGGGCTTGCTGCCGCCCGTCGTAGTACAGGCCGCGAGAACGGCGGAAGCGGCGGCCAGCGAAAACGCGCGGCGCCCGGGGCGTGGCGATGATGGATTCAACGAATTCTCCAGCAGGCGGATGGCGCACGACGAAGCAGGCAGCCACCGCGATCTTGCGAACACGATCGCACGGCGATCGTCGCGAACCGTCGAAGCGGACGACGGTGCGCGCACATCATAAAGCAAAGCGCAGGGGCGGCGAAAATGCGCGTGATGGCGATCCACAGCGCGCGGCGTTGCGACGTATCGAGACATCGGTCGATGTCGACGGCAGGTATAATCCGTGACTTGCATTTTCATTCCGTCCACGCGCTGCGCGCTGCGCGCTTCGTTCGCGCGGCCCGTTTCGCCGCCGCTTTGCCACGATGTTGATGTTGTTAATGTCGTGGCCCAACCGGCGGCCGCCCTCGAGTAACCGCTTATGACTACCTCCGTTCGTACCCGTTTCGCGCCCAGTCCCACCGGTTTTATCCACCTCGGTAACATCCGCTCCGCGCTGTACCCGTGGGCGTTCGCCCGCAAAACGAAGGGTGCCTTCGTGCTGCGGATCGAAGACACCGACGTGGAGCGTTCGACGTCGGAGTCGGTCGACGCGATTCTCGAAGGGATGGCGTGGCTCGAACTCGATTTCGACGAAGGTCCGTTCTATCAGATGCAGCGCATGGACCGTTATCGCGAGGTGCTGACGCAGATGACGGAGCAGGGGCTCGTGTATCCGTGCTACATGTCGACGGAAGAACTCGACGCACTGCGCGAACGTCAGCGTGCGGCCGGCGAGAAGCCACGCTATGACGGCACGTGGCGTCCGGAGCCGGGCAAGACGCTGCCGGTGCCGCCGGCCGGCGTCGAGCCGGTGCTGCGCTTCCGCAATCCGTTAACAGGTGTCGTCGCGTGGGACGATGCAGTGAAAGGGCGCATCGAGATATCGAACGAAGAACTCGACGATCTCGTGATCGCGCGTCCCGACGGCACGCCGACGTATAACTTCTGCGTCGTGGTCGACGACCTCGACATGCGCATCACGCACGTCATTCGCGGCGACGATCACGTGAACAACACGCCGCGCCAGATCAACATCCTGCGCGCGCTCGGCGGCGAGATTCCGGTCTACGCGCATTTGCCCACCGTGCTCAACGAGCAGGGCGAAAAGATGAGCAAGCGGCACGGCGCGATGAGCGTGACCGGTTATCGCGACGAAGGTTTTCTGCCGGAAGCGGTGCTCAACTATCTTGCGCGGCTCGGCTGGTCGCATGGCGATGCGGAGATCTTCACGCGCGAGCAGTTCGTCGAGTGGTTCGATCTCGAGCATCTGGGCAAGTCGCCGGCGCAATACGATCACGACAAGCTCAAGTGGTTGAACAACCACTACATCAAGGAAGCGGATAACGGTCGACTGGCAGACCTCGCGCGTCCGTTCTTCGCTGCGCTCGGTATCGACGACGCCGCGCTTGCGAAGGGCGCGGATCTGACGGCAGTCGTCGCACTGCTAAAGGATCGTGCTTCGACGGTGAAGGAGATAGCGGAGAACGCCGCGATGTTCTATCGCGAGCCGAGCCCCGAACCCGATGCGATCGCGCAGCACGTGACTGATGTGGTGCGCCCCGCACTCGTCGATTTCGTCGCGGCATTGAAGAGCGCCGAGTGGACGAAGGAGGGCATTGCTGCAACGTTGAAGACGACGCTCGGCACGCACAAGCTGAAGATGCCGCAGCTCGCGATGCCGGTGCGTCTGCTCGTCGCGGGCACGACGCACACGCCGTCGATCGACAGCGTGTTGATGCTGTTCGGTCGCGATGTTGTGGTGAGCCGTATCGAGAAGGTGCTTGCGTGATGTGAGCGATGCATGACCGTTGCGCTTCCATGTGCGGCGGTCATGCAAGCCATGCAAAAAATCGGGCGCGTCGATGCGCAAGGTATTTACAACACGTCGTTCTCTATCTACAATCTCGCTTCTGTTCTGCAAGGGGGTATAGCTCAGCTGGGAGAGCGCTTGCATGGCATGCAAGAGGTCAGCGGTTCGATCCCGCTTACCTCCACCACCAGAACAAGTGAAAGTCTTTATGTAGCAAGCAGCGCGTAGTAAAAAAGACTTCACAAACGGATGTAAGGCAGTTAAAATAGCGTTCTTCGCTGTTGGCTGAAATTAGCAGCGAATAGTGTGAAACGCAGTGGTAAAAAGCAGTAGATGTGTCGCTGCAGGACATGTCCTAAAAGATCATGTCCCCTTCGTCTAGAGGCCTAGGACATCACCCTTTCACGGTGAGTACAGGGGTTCGAATCCCCTAGGGGACGCCAGACATCGGCATCGCACGGAATGGCGGCGGTGCGGTTTGCGTAGAGTCGGCCGGCACTCGCAGGCTACGATGCAGGAATTGGAGTGGTAGTTCAGTTGGTTAGAATACCGGCCTGTCACGCCGGGGGTCGCGGGTTCGAGTCCCGTCCACTCCGCCAGACGAAGCCCGTTCAGGTACGCTTGAGCGGGCTTTTTCATTAAAGGTGTAAGCGTACGTTGTCCCCTTCGTCTAGAGGCCTAGGACATCACCCTTTCACGGTGAGTACAGGGGTTCGAATCCCCTAGGGGACGCCAGATATCGCATCGCGGGTTATACGCGATGCCGCTCGCGAAACACGATGTGTTCGTGGGCCGAAGTAAAACGGAGCGGTAGTTCAGTTGGTTAGAATACCGGCCTGTCACGCCGGGGGTCGCGGGTTCGAGTCCCGTCCGCTCCGCCAGAAAGAGAAGCCCGTTCAGTTCGCTGAACGGGCTTTTTTTCTGCGTGTCCGGTTTGCATGCCTCAGTCGTTGCTACGGAAAAACAGCCATTGCCAGCGGGCGCGGCGTGTCTTACCGTTGTGCGACGATCTCTCCCGCGCATCGAGCCATGTTCGATCCCACTCCAGCGTTGCCCCGCTTCCAGCTGCGCAAGGCTGCCATGGATGACTTCGAGTTTGCGGAAGCACTGACGCGCAACAACATGGGCGGCTACTATCGCCGCCATCATCTGGTGTGGCGCGGCGATCTCTTTCTCGCGAGCTGGCGCGAATCGGAAAACTATATTCTCGAATCCGACGGCGAGCCGATCGGTGTGCTGCGTGTGACTGAAGAAGGCGACTCGCTGCATATCCGCGATGTGCAGATTGCCGAAGGATATCGGCGACAAGGTGCGGGCACCTATCTGCTCGACGTGTCGCATCGCTGGGCGCGAGCGCGTGGTCTTCGCGAACTGCAGTTGCGTGTGTTCGTCGATAACCCGGCTGCGCAGCTTTATCAGCGGATGGGATATCGTCTCGCTGGTCCGCGTCTCGCGCAGTTCGGTGCGATCCGGCACATGGCGCGACGCGTCTGACGCGCTTGCCGAGCGAGGGCGCGGTGTTGTTACTGCAATTGCTTCAACGCGACTCGATACGCTCGTCGTTCGCGACGTCTGAAGGCGCATCGAAACTATCGTCTCCGGCCGTGCGGTGTTCGGCACCGCGCTCAATGAACGCACGCGGGCTTTGTCCGAACGCGCGACGGAACATCGCAGAAAACGCACTCTGGCTCTGATAGCCCAGTTCCTGCGCAACAAGCGACAACGGCCGTCCCTGACTCAGCAGAGGAATCGCGCGCGCGAGAATCGCCTGCTGCCGCCACTGCGAAAAACTCACCCCGAGTTCCTGACGAAAAAGCCTCGCGATCGTGCGCGTGCTCGCGCCGACTGTCGCGGCCCAATTCTCAAGCGAGTCCGCATTTGCCGGATCGGCGAGCACGGCTTCGCAGAGCGCACGCAGCCGCTTCTCGTTCGGCATCGGCACCGACAACGGCAGCGGCTCGGAGCGCGTCAGTTCGTCGAGTGCAAGCGAGCCTAGCAGACGCTCTCGCGCGGGCGGCAGGTTCGGCGTATCGAGTGCCGCGATCACTTCGCGCAGCAGCCCCGACACTTCGACGACGCGGCACGCGTCGAGCCCTGCGGGTACCACGGTTTCATTCACGTACAGCGTCCGCAGGAACGCGTCTTCGACGATCGCGACCTCATGCAGCACGTGCGGCGGCACCCAGATTGCGCGCGACGGCGGCACCATCCACGTCGTGCCGACGGTGCCGACCCGTAGTACGCCACGCGACGTATACGCGACCTGTGCCCACGCGTGCGTGTGACGCGCGATCCGCACGCCGGCCTGCATCGGCCGCGAACGGACACGGATCGGATGCAGCGGCGTCGGCGCGAATTCCGGTGGGATATCGGCGAATTCGACGACAGTCGACAGCGGCGCGGTACTGGATGAATTCATCGGCGGGTCTCGGTCCTGGAACTCCGGCGATCGGAGGGACTCCGTCGATATTGTAGGGGCGTTGTCCCGGTCTGTCCGCGCCTGCCTGACTCGTCCATTCGGCCAGGTGTTTCGCGCGATGGGGCCGAGGCATAATTCACCGATCGCATTCATCGATGGAGTCATACATGCTCTTCGCCACCGCGGATCTCTGCGACGCTCACGAAGACCAGCTTGCCGCCGGTACGTTGCGTGTGCTCGATCCGGTCTTTCGTCTGTTCGGTCGCGCCGTGCGTTTCGGCGGCGAGGCGGTCACGGTAAAAGTGTTCGAGGACAACGCGCTCGTGCGCACGACGCTCGAGGAAAAGGGCGCCGGCCGCGTGCTGGTCGTCGACGGCGGCGGCAGCCTGCGGCGCGCGCTGGTCGGTGGCAATCTCGCGCAGATTGCCGAAGCGAACGGCTGGGCCGGCATCGTCGTGAACGGTTGCGTGCGCGATACGCTCGAACTGAATGAATCCAACATCAGCGTCGCGGGGTTGGCCACGCACCCGCACCGCTGCGAGAAGCGCGGTATCGGCGAGCGCGACGTCGTCGTGCAGTTGCCGGGTTCGAACGTGCGGCCCGGCGAATGGATTTACGCTGACGTCGACGGCGTGCTGGTCGCCAGCGCTGCGCTCGTGTGACGCGCAGTCATCGTTTATCGACAATCGACAACAGGAGGATCAACGGCAATGCAGAAGGTGTTCGTTTATGGGACGTTGCGGGCCGGCGAGGTCAACGACATCGGCGCAGCCGCCGCGCGTCATGACATCGCAGCGCCGACGTTGCTCGGCGAGGCGTCGGTGCGTGGGCGTCTGTTCGATTTTGGTTCTTATCCGGGGCTCGTCATCGACGGTGGCGGCGTGCCGGTGCGTGGCGACGTGTACGAGGTCGACGATGCGCTCGTCGCGGTGCTCGACGAAATCGAGGCGGTGTATCCGGGCGTCGAGGGACTTTTTCGCGCGCATCGGCTGACCATTGACGTTGCAGGCGCGCCGCTCGAATGCCTGATCTATCCGGTCGCAGCTCACGCGGTGAAAGGCTTGCCGGAGATCGCGTCGGGCGATTGGGTCGAACATCGTCGTGCGCGTCCGCATTCGCGATAACGCTGCCACGGCCGCAGTCGAATAAAAAAGCCGGAGCGGCGTGTGGCCGGTCCGGCTTGCATTGATCGAATCATCAACCGCTCGCGGTGACATGAGCGGCGCCGACGCGGCAACGCGCGTTCAGATTTCCTCGTACAGCGGCAGCGTCAGGAATTCGGTGAAGGTCTCCGACGTCGACATCTGTTCGAAGATCTGCGCGGCGCGATCGTACGGCTTCGTATCGCCGCCGACCACCTGCTTGACCTTGTCGAGTTCCTGCTGCGTCAACTGACCGATCAGTTCGGCGGTGACCTTGCGGCCGTCGTCGAGCTTGCCCTTCGGCGAACGGATCCACTGCCACACCTGCGAGCGCGAAATTTCCGCGGTGGCCGCATCTTCCATCAGGTTGTGAATCGGCACGCAGCCATTGCCCGCGAGCCACGAACCCAGGTAGTGGATGCCGACGTTGATGTTGTAGCGCAGACCCGCTTCGGTGATCGGCGCTTCCGGACGGAAGTCGAGCAGATCGGCCGACGTCACCTGCACGTCGTCGCGTTGCTTCGCGATCTGGTTCGGCTTGTCGCCGAGCACCTTCACGAACTCTTCCATCGCGATCGACACGAGGCCCGGGTGCGCGACCCAGCCGCCGTCGTAGCCGTCGCCTGCATCGCGTGCCTTGTCCGAACGCACGCCGCCCATTGCCTTGTCGTTGGCGGTCGGGTCGTTCTTGATCGGAATCAGCGCGCTCATCCCGCCGATAGCCGGCGCGTTACGGCGATGGCAGGTCTTCAGCAATTCCAGCGCGTACGCGCGCATGAACGGCACGGTCATCGTGATCTGCACACGGTCCGCGAGGCAGAAGTCCTTGTCGCTCTTGAACTTCTTGATCGCCGAGAAGATGTAGTCCCAGCGACCCGCGTTCAAGCCCGAGCTGTGCTCGCGCAGTTCGTACAGGATCTCGTCCATTTCGAACGCGGCGAGGATCGTCTCGATCAGCACCGTTGCGCGGATCGTGCCGCGCGGAACGCCGACCGCTTCTTGAGCAGCGATGAAGATGTCGTTCCACAGGCGCGCTTCGAGATGGCTCTCCAGCTTCGGCAGATAGAAGTACGGACCCGATCCGCGCGTGAGCTGTTCCTTCGCGTTATGAAACAGGAACAGCGCGAAATCGAAGATACCGCCCGAGACGCGCTGGCCATCGACCGTCACGTGCTTTTCGTCGAGATGCCAGCCGCGCGGCCGGACGATCAGCGTCGCGATCTTGTCGTTCAGTTTGTACGACTTGCCGTTCTGCTCGAGCGAGATCGTGCGGCGTACCGCTTCCTTCAGGTTCAACTGACCGGTGATCTGGTTCGTCCAGTTCGGCGTATTCGAATCCTCGAAGTCCGTCATGTACGAATCGGCGCCCGAGTTCAGCGCGTTGATGATCATCTTGCGTTCGACCGGTCCGGTGATCTCGACGCGACGGCATTCGAGATCTTTCGGTAGCGGTGCGATCTTCCAGTCGGCATCGCGGATGCTCTTCGTTTCCGCGAGGAAGTCGGGGCGCTCGCCCGCATCGAGGCGCTTTGTGCGCTCGGCGCGCAGCTTCAGCAGTTCCTGGCGGCGCGGCTCGAACGTGCGATGCAGCTTCGCGACGAGCGCGAGCGCGTCGGGAGTCAGGATCGTTTCGAAGCCGGGTTCGATCGCGGCAGTGATTTGCATGCCCTGCGGCAGCGTCAGCGTGTTCGCCATGGTTTCTCCTTGGTCGGTCAGATTGCAAAGATGCGGATGAAGTGCGTCGTCATATCGATCATCGGTCCGATGCTCACGCGCCAGGGCTGTGGCGTGCGCGCTCGGACGGTCGGTCGGACGGCGCGAAGGTTTTTAGAAATTCGGGCAGGTCGGCCATGCTGCTTCCGGTGCCGTGCGGCGTCACGCCGAGTTCTTCGGCGGGCAGGCGCTGGCGGTTGATCCAGAACGTCGTATAGCCGAACCACGTTGCGCCGCTCACGTCCCAACCGTTCGACGACACGAACACGATGTCGCGTGCGTTCGCGGCGAATGCCTGCGTGCCGAGTGCGTAGGCGGCAGGCGCGGGCTTGTACGCGTGCACTGCGTCGACGGACAGTACGTGGTCGAACAGGCCCGTCATGCCCGCGCTTTTCACCGCGATGTCGAGCATCTGCGGATTGCCGTTGGACAGGATCGCCAGACCAACGTGCGCAGCGTGCGTAGTGTTTTCATTGGCCGCGCGTTGCGCGTGCAGACGGCGCAGCACAGGGACAGCGTCGGGGAATGCCGAGAGACACGCGTATTCGTCCATCAGCCGCTTTTCGGCGGCGCTGTTCAGCGTGAGCGAAAGACGGCGCGCCGCGTAGCGCAGCGCATCGAGCGTGATGTTCCAGAACGGTTGATAACGTGCGCCGGCCGGATCGGACAGCGTGCGCAGCTGCGTGTATTCGATCTGTTTTTGCCGCCACAACTGCGACAGGGCGTCACCGTGGCCGGGAAACATCTGTTCCGCCGCGGCCACGACAGAATGCACGTCGAACAGCGTGCCGTACGCGTCGAAGATAACTGCCTTGGGGAAGAGTGTCGTTGTGGCCGACATTGCCGTGCGCTCCAGTTCAGAGGTCAAGATGAATTGTATTAGTGATCGCCAATGCTAAAAAAGTCCTTTGAGATCACTTGATCTTTTACTTTCACCCACCTAATCTGACGCGCATCCCTAGACACAGGCGTTTGCACCGGCTCGTCGACTTCATGGACCGCTTCAAGCAGATCGAGACTTTCGTGACCGTGGCCGCCAAAGGCAGCCTGTCCGCAGCCGCGCAGGCCGAAGGCGTCGCGCCGGCGATCATCGGCCGCCGCATCGACGCGCTCGAAGAGCGGCTCGGCGTGAAGCTGCTGGTGCGCACGACACGCCGCATCACGCTGACGTTCGAGGGTTCCGCATTCCTCGAAGACTGCCAGCGCGTGATCCACGACATGCAGAACGCGGAGGCGAGCGTGTCGGCCGGCGGCGTCAAGGCGAGCGGTCATCTGCGCGTGTCGGCGCCGGCGGGGTTCGGGCGTCGTCACGTTGCGCCGCTGGTTCCCGCGTTCACGGTTGCGCATCCGGATGTGTCGATCACGCTCGATCTGTCCGACCGGATGGTCGATCTCGTCAACGAGGGTTTCGACTGCGCGGTGCGGCTCGGCGAGTTGCCGGATTCGTCGCTGGTGTCGCTGCGGCTCGGAGAAAACCGCCGCGTCTGCGTCGCGTCGCCGGCGTATCTCGCACGTCGCGGCGCGCCGCGCACGCTCGCCGATCTCGGTCATCACAACTGCCTCGCGCTCGGCGCGAGCGCGAACCAGCAGCGCGGCTGGATGTTCCAGCAGGACGACAAGGTCGTGTCGATCAAGGTGTCGGGCACGATGGAGTGTTCGGACGGCGCGGTGCTGCACGAATGGTGTCTCGAGGGCTACGGGCTCGCGTGGCGTTCGTGGTGGGAGGTCGGCACGGACATCGCGGCGGGTCGGCTCGTCAGCGTGCTCGACGAGTTCGCCGCGCCGCCGATCGGCATCCACGCGGTGTTTCCGCAGCGGCGTCATCTGCCGTTGCGGGTCCGGCTGTTTCTCGATTTCCTCAAGCATACGTACGGCCATCCCGGTTACTGGGGCTGACAAGATCGACCGGGCGGAACGAGCACGCGATGGCTGCTCGCACGCACTACAATCGGTACAAGGGTGCCGCCGCATCCACGTTCGCGCACGGCCTCGATGACCGTCGCGGCAGCGGCACGGCACCGGCCGGCGATGGAGGACATCATGTTCACGCACATCCTGGTTCCAACCGACGGTTCGGATCTGTCGAAAAAGGCCATTGACGGTGCGATCGATCTCGCGCGCTCCGTCGGCGCGCGCGTGACCGCGTATGCGTGTCTGCCGCAATATCCGTACTCGCCGTTCTCCGAGGTCGTGATCGAACCGCCGGTCGATTTCATGGAGCGTAGCGAACGCGAAGCGCGTCAGCATCTGCAGGAAGTCGAGCAGGCCGCGCACGAAGCGGGCGTGGTATTCGCGAGCCAGACCAGCGTGCATCCGTCGCCGTATCTCGGGATCATCGAGGCGGCGGAGCAGGGTGGCTGCGACGTGATCTTCATGGCGTCGCACGGACGACGCGGCCTCGGCAGCCTGCTGATCGGCAGCGAGACCCAGCGCGTGCTCACGCATACGAAAATTCCAGTGATTGTGTATCGATAGCGGCACATGGCGCCGCGCGGGACAGATAAAGAAGGCGCGCGCCGACGTGGCCGCCGGCGCGCGTGACTTCAATCGCGGCATCTTGAACCGTGCCGCTTCTTTAGCTTCTCCAACTCCTCCCAGATCCTTCGACTGCCCGAATGACGGCCCAAACTACGAACCGCCATTCCCTCCCTGAACGCGGTCCTCTGCGGGACCGCTGATGCGTGCCTTGTCGCGTCGCGGGCGATGAAGCCCGCGAGCCACATCAGGCGACTTTCTTGTCGAAGAACTGTTCGTCTTCGGTCGAACCGTGCAGTGCCGTGGTCGATGCTTCGCGCTCGACGGTCTGCGTCACCGCGTCGAAGTAGCCGGTGCCGACTTCGCGTTGATGCTTGACCGCGGTGAAGCCCTTCTCGGCGGCGGCGAATTCGGCTTGCTGCATTTCGACGAACGCGGTCATCTGATTGCGGGCATAGCCGTGCGCGAGGTTGAACATCGAGTAGTTCAGCGCATGGAAACCGGCCAGCGTGATGAACTGGAACTTGTAGCCCATCGCGCCGAGTTCTTTCTGGAACTTGGCGATCGTCGCGTCGTCGAGGTTCTTCTTCCAGTTGAACGACGGCGAGCAGTTGTACGACAGCAGCTTGTCCGGGAACTGCTTGTGGATCGCCTCGGCGAATTTCTTCGCGAACTCGAGGTCCGGCTTGCCGGTTTCGCACCAGATCATGTCGGCGTACGGCGCGTACGCGAGGCCACGCGAAATCGCCTGCTCGATGCCCGGGCGCGTACGGTAGAAACCTTCGACCGTGCGCTCGCCGGTGAGGAACGGCTTGTCGTTGTCGTCGATGTCGGACGTGACGAGGTCGGCGGCTTCCGCATCCGTGCGGGCAAGCAGCACAGTCGGCACGCCGGACACGTCGGCCGCGAGACGCGCGGCGCTCAGCTTCGCGATGTTCTCGCGGGTCGGCACCAGCACCTTGCCGCCCATGTGGCCGCACTTCTTCACCGATGCGAGCTGGTCTTCGAAGTGCACGCCCGATGCGCCGGCTTCGATCATCGCCTTCATCAGTTCGAACGCGTTGAGCACGCCGCCGAAGCCCGCTTCCGCGTCGGCCACAATCGGTGCGAAGAAATCGACGTAGCCTTCGTCGCCGGGATTCTTGCCTTCGGACCACTGGATCTGGTCGGCGCGCGTGAGCGTGTTGTTGATCCGCTTCACGACGAGCGGCACCGAGTTCGCCGGATACAGCGACTGGTCGGGGTACATCTCGCCGGCGACGTTCGCGTCGCCCGCCACCTGCCAGCCCGACAGATAGATCGCCTTGAGGCCGGCCTTGACCTGCTGCATCGCCTGGTTGCCGGTCAGCGCGCCGAGCGAATTGACGAACGGTTCAGTGTTCACCAGCTCCCACAGCTTTTCGGCGCCGCGCTTCGCGAGCGAGTGCTCGACCGGCTGCGAGCCGCGCAGACGCACCACATCGTCGGCGGTGTAGCTGCGCTTGATACCTTTCCAGCGCGGATCGGTTTCCCACTGCTGCTGAAGTTGCTGGGCTTGTTGTTGACGTGACATGGTGTGCTCCCTGATGGCGTTGAAGGTGGATCGGTCGACTCGTGTCTTCTGCGAAACCGTTGCTCGAGGCGTTTTGTTTCGCGAACTCTTATATAAGAGTCTAGGCAAATCGACCGATCGGGGACAGCGGCAAGGAGCGTTTGGTGTGCTATTTTTTTATCAAATAAATCATGGTGTTATTTCAATCGTTTCGCATTGAGAAACGATATTTTCCATGTTGCAATAGCGTGTGTTGTGCCACGCAACACGATTTTTCACGGATCAAAAATTTTTTTCGTATCGTGAAACGCTGACGGAGACGTAAAAAAACCGGCGCCGAAGCGCCGGTTTTCTGTCTGGCATGACGGGACGGCGGGTTGCCGTCCGTCGGCGAGAGCGGGGATAAGCCCGATCAGCTGCCGCGTCGTGCGGTGCGCGGGCCGTCGCTGCGACGGGCGCCGTAGCCGCCGTCGCGCGAACCGCCGTAGCCTTCACGGTTGCCGCCATTGCCCGACGGCTTGCCGCCCCAGCTATTGCCGGTGCCGCTACCGCTGCGAGCACCGGCGCTACCTGCCGGCTTGCTGCTGCTGTTGCCAAAACGACGACCACCACCGCCGCCATTACCGCCGCCAGGACGGCCACGGCCACCGCCGAATCCGCCGCGACCATTGGCCGGGGCCGACTTGCGCGGCTCGAAGCCGACGACGACATTGACCGGCAGCGTCAGGCGAACGAAACGTTCGATACGCTTCAGTGCGCCCTGTTCGGCGTGATGCACGAGGCTCACGGCGATACCCGAGCGGCCCGCACGGCCGGTACGGCCGATACGGTGCACGTAGTCTTCGGCGAACTTCGGCAGGTCATAGTTGAACACGTGCGTGATGCCCGGGATGTCGATACCGCGAGCAGCGACGTCGGTGGCCACCAGCACGCGCACGCGACGTTCGCGCAGCGCGCGGATCGTGCGGGTACGCGCGCCTTGCGGCAGGTCGCCATGCAGTGCGGCCGATTCGAAACCCGCGTCGGCGAGACGGCCGGCGAGCTGGTCGGCTTCCATCTTGGTCGACGTGAACACGATGGCCTGGTCGAGGCCGGAATCGCGCAGCAGGTGATCGAGCAGACGATCCTTGTGATCGCGGTCGTCCACGTAATGCACGGTCTGCGCGATGTTCGTCGCGGTTTCCAGACGCTGGACGATCTCGATGCGTTCCGGGTTTTTCAGCAGACGGCCGGTCAGCGAGCTGATCTTGCCGTCGAGCGTGGCCGAGAACAGCATCGTCTGACGCGACGCCGGCGTAGCGGCGACGATCGTTTCGATGTCGTCGATGAAGCCCATGTCGAGCATGCGGTCGGCTTCGTCGAGCACGAGGATCTGCAGTTGCGACAGATCGATACGGCCGCGCTCCAGATGGTCGAGCAGACGGCCCGGCGTTGCGACGAGAATTTCAGGGTTCTTGGCGAGCAGCATCAGCTGCTGGCCGTAGGCGACGCCGCCGAGAATGCTGACGGTGCGCAGACGCTTGAGGTGCTTGCCGTACGTCGAAGCGGCGGTCGTCACCTGCATCGCGAGTTCGCGGGTCGGCGTGAGGACCAGCAGGCTCGGACGGGCGACCGGCTGCGGACGGCGCGTGCGACGATCGGCACCAGCCGCATCGCGCGGTTCGCGCGGTTGCGCTGCCTGGGTTTTTTGCAGTTGCGAGAAGCGTTCGATCGCGGGCAGCATGAAGGCGGCGGTCTTGCCGGAACCGGTCGGGCTCGAGACCATCAGGTCGCGGCCGGCGATCGCAGCGGGAATCGCGCGTTGCTGCACGGGCGTCGGGGTCTGGTAGCCGGCGGCAACCAGCGCCGAGACGACATCCGCCGACAGGCCCAGCGACGCGAACGTCGGACCTTGCGGTGCCGCGGTTTCAGTCGCCGGAGTTTCAGCCGCGCTGGTCACGCCAGGTGCATCGATGCCGAGCGCTTCGTCGGCGATGGCGGTCAGGGGGCTGGAGATATTGCTCGAAGTCATGTGAATCCTTGGAACACAGGGAATAAAACGTCGGCGCCAATCGGCATACCCAAGTCGTCGGATTCAGCGAGCAAAGAAGCAGCGAGCAAATCGAAAAACGGGGGCAACTTGCCAGCGTACGGCAAGTGTTTCGTTAGAAGCTGTATCGGATGCGACAGGCCATTCCGGCATTGTCGCCAGCCTTACATGACGGCCCGAAGAAGAGAGCCTAAGCAGGAGGGGACAGGTTCTAAACTGGATTGGAGCAAAACGCTACGAGGCGCTGCACCGACTGATCCGGCCAAGCAGAACGCAGGACCGGGCGGACAAAGTGAAGCGCAGGCCACATTGTAGCCGAGTTTGCTGCACTGCGCCAGCCCGTTGAGATACCAGTTGCGGGATCGCCGGCAACTGGCCGGGGCAAAGGGGCTGCTGCGAGAGAGGCCGGGTCGCCGGCCGCCGCGTCAGGCCGAGGCGCCGCTCTTCAGCGATTCGACCAGCTCGGTATATTGCTGTTTCGCCGCATCCTGCGATGTGCCTTTAAGCGCAGCCCACGCGTCGTACTTGTACTTGCCGACGATGTCGGTGAAGCCGGGCTTGTCGCCGTGGACGTCGCCGTCGGTGGCCTGCTTGAACAGCGCGTAAAGACGCAGCAGCGTCAGGTTGCCCGGGCGTTCCGGCAACTGCTTCACATCTTCCTGGGCTTGCGCGAACAGCGCATTGACGTCGCTCATCGATTTCTCCATGCCAGATCGAGATAGGGGCGTCGATCATAGCAAGCACCGCCGCACGCAGGCTGGAGCGATTCTTCCAAACAATGTGTATCGACCGGCCGATGGCCGGTCCCCATTGTCCGCACGCAGCATGCCCGGCGACGCGCAGCACCGCATTACAATAGCGGGCATGACTCGAACCGTGCTGCTTGCCCTCGATACGTCGACTGAATTCTGTTCGGTCGCGCTGCTGTCTGTCTCTACTCCCGCTGCCGATCCGCAAACCTGGGTGCGCCACGAAGCGACCGGCGCGGTATCGAGCGCGCGTCTGTTGCCCGCTATCCGCGAACTGTTCGATGAAGCCGGTCTGCCGCTGTCGGCCTGCGATGCGATCGCGTTCGGTGCCGGTCCCGGTTCGTTCACGGGTCTGCGCACCGCGACCGGCGTCGCACAGGGACTCGCGTTCGGGCTCGATCGTCCGGTGGTGCCGGTGAGCACGCTGCTCGCGTGCGCGGAAAGCGCGCGGCTGCGCGACCCGTCGGCGATGCGTGTGCTCGCGGCGCTCGATGCGCGGATGGACGAGGTCTACTGGGCCGACTTCGAGTGGGACGATCTGCTGGGCGAATGGCGCACGCTGCACGCGGCCGCGCTCGATGCGCCGGATGCGTTGCCGCTCCCCGACGCGCCGTTCACGCTCGCAGGCAATGCGGCGGCCGTCTTCGGCGCGCGATTGTCTGCAGCCGCGGCCGCCCGCGTGGTCGATGGCGATGCAGTGCCGCATGCGCTCCCGCTTGCATTCGCCGCGCTACGCGCGTTGCGCGCGGGGCGGACCGTGCCGGCCGACCAGGCCGCGCCCGAGTACGTGCGCAACAAGGTCGCGCAGACGACGGCCGAGCGGATGGCCGCGAAGGCTGCCCGCAGCGAGGGCGTGCAATGAGCGGTGTGCTGCTCGCCGACCGCTACGTCTCGCAGATGACCGAAGGCGATCTCGACGAAGTCGCGTCAATCGAAAAAACCGCGTACGAGTTTCCGTGGAGCCGAGGCAACTTCGAGGACTCACTGCGCAACGGTTATCTCGGCATCTGTCTGCGGCACGTGACCGGCACGCTGCTCGGCTACTGCGTGCTGATGCCGGTCGTCGATGAAATGCATCTGTTGAATCTGTGTGTCGCCCCGGCGGCGCAAGGTGCGGGTGCCGGCCTCACGTTGCTGCGCGAAGCGGTGCGCGTGACGCGTGCCGAAAAGCTCGAGGGTCTGCTGCTGGAAGTGCGGCCGTCGAATCTCCGGGCCGTCCGGTTGTACGAGCGCTTCGGCTTCGCGACGATCGGCCGGCGCAAGAACTATTATCCGGCGCGGCATCGCGGCCGGGAGGATGCCATCGTGATGCGTTTTTCGTTTGCAGAGGAGGGCGCAGATGGCGCTGCATGAATCCGCGCTGGAAGAACTCGGGCTCGCGACCCGTTGGGTGACACGCGGCAGCGTGGTTGCCGAAGCGGTTGCTCCTGGTGAAGAAACCGTTGTCAGCACGCAGCCGGCGCAGTTGCGCACGGCGGAGCCGCCAGCGGAAGCGCGTGTGCCCCGGCGCGACGCGGAACCAGTTGCCGATCGAGAGACTGCAGGCGCGAACGATACGCCACGCCGCGCGCCCGCGAATGCCGCAACTGCACCGCAGTCGCAACCCCAGTCTCCGCCAGACGACGACTTCGCCTGGTTCGACGACCTGCCCACCACACCGCCGCAACCCGGCGCACGCAACAGCACGGAGCAGCCCGCGATCGAAGCGTCGACGGAACCGTCATTGCCGTCGGTCGCCACCCTCGACTGGGATGCACTCGGCGAGCGCGTTGCCTCATGCGAGCGCTGCCGTCTGTGCGAGAAGCGCACGAAGACCGTATTCGGCGTCGGCGATCGCGACGCCGACTGGATGCTCGTCGGCGAAGCTCCCGGGGAGAACGAAGACCGCCAGGGCGAGCCGTTCGTCGGCCAGGCGGGCAAGCTGCTCGACAACATGCTGCGCTCGCTCGATCTCGCGCGCGACCGCAACGTCTACATCGCGAACGTGATCAAGTGCCGGCCACCCGGCAACCGTAATCCGGAACCCGATGAAGTCGCGCGCTGCGAACCGTATCTGCAGCGTCAGGTCGCGCTCGTCAAACCGAAGCTGATCGTCGCGCTCGGTCGTTTCGCCGCGCAGAGTCTGCTGAAGACCGATTCGAGCATCTCGTCGCTGCGCGGTCGCGTGCATGCGTATGAAGGCGTGCCGGTGATCGTCACGTATCACCCGGCGTATCTGCTGCGCAGTCTGCACGACAAGTCGAAGTCGTGGGCCGATCTCTGTCTCGCGCGCGATACGCTGCGCCAGGCTGCCGGTTCGACGGAGCATTGATGAGCGCGCCCGCGTCCGTGGCGGCCGGGACTGCGGCAACGGGCAGTGCGTTTCCCGATCTGCCGATCGATTCGCTGACCGACCCGATCGTGCGCGATCTTGCGTGGCTGCTCGCCAGCCCCGCGTTACTGCGCGAGCAGTTGCCGGTCGGCGTGCTTGCCGACCCGCTCGCCGCACCGGGCGAGGCGGCTCGCATCGCGGACCTGCTGCGCGCACTCGATGCCAATCCCGCTGTATTGCACCGCACGCTCGCCGACGCGCACGTGACGCGTCTCGGGCGTTACGCCGAATCTCTGCTCGCGTGGTTCCTCGAACATGATCCCGCGACGCATCTGGTCGCTGCGAACGTCGCGCTGCGTCGCGCGGGCGTGACGCTCGGTGAATGCGATTTTCTCGTTGAGACGGCGGATGGTCGGCGTCTCCACTGGGAGCTGGCAGTGAAGTGCTATCTGCACACCGGCGCCGCGCGTGGACAGCTTGCCGATTACGTGGGACCGAATCTGCAGGACCGTTTCGATCGCAAGCTCGCGCATCTGCTGGGTCATCAGTTGCCACTCAGCGCGCGTGAGGAGTTCGCTTCGCTGGGGCTCGTGGGGCCGTGGCACGCGCAGATGTTTATCAAGGGCTGGCTGTTTTATCCGCAGCCGGAAGCAACTGATATCAGCATGCTTTCCACGCAGTCACCCGACGCACCCGAACTCGATCCCGCGCACCCGCGCGGCTGGTGGACGACGCGTACCGCGTGGCCGGATTTCGCGACCGCGCATGCGCCTGCATGGCGTGTGCTGCCGCGTCTCGAATGGCTTGCGCCGCGCCGTTATGAAGCAGGGGATGCTGCGGTCACAGAGCTTGTCGATGCAGCGACGCTTGCGCTGCGGCTCGTTCGTCAGACCGGGCCGACGATGGTCGCTGGTTTCGCCAGCGATGCACAAGGCCGCTGGATCGAACGATCGCGCGGCTTCGTGGTGCCGGACACATGGCCAGCGCTTGCGCACGCATTCGCACGCGAAGCGTAACGGAGCCTGGCGCGCGCAATAACATGCACGCGCGCCGTCACCACCACCGATAAAAATGATGCACCGGACCGACGCCCGAGCCGACGTCGAGCCGGTCGCTTGCCTGCAGTGCGCCGGTCAGATACGTCTTCGCGTCGGTGACGGCGCTCGCGAGATCGTCGCATTGCGCGACGAGTGCCGCGATCGCTGACGACAGCGTGCAGCCCGTGCCATGCGTGTTCTTCACCGGCACGCGCGGACCGCCGAGACGCAGCGTCCCGTTGTCCCGAATGAGCCAGTCGGGGCTATCCGTGGATTCGAGGTGGCCGCCTTTCATCAGCACCGCCCGCGCGCCGAGCGCACGCAGTGCTTCGCCCTGACGGACCATGCCGGCCTCGTCGGTAGCAGCGGTTTCGCCGAGCAGCGCGGCGGCTTCCGGCAGGTTCGGCGTGACGAGCGTCGCGAGCGGCAGCAGCAAGTCGCGAATCGCCGCGACCGCATCGGACGACAGTAGCGCGTGATTGCTCTTCGAGATCATCACCGTATCGAGTATGACGTGTCGCGGCCGGTAGCGCTGCAGCGCATCGGAGACTGCGCGCGCGATCGGCGCGTTCGCGAGCATGCCGATCTTCACGGCGTCGATGCGGATGTCGTCGAACACCGCATCGAGCTGCGCAGTGACGAAGCCCGCGTCGGGTGCATGAATGGCCGTGACGCCGCGCGTGTTCTGCGCGGTCAGCGCGGTGATCACGCTCGCGCCGTACGCACCGAGCGCGGAGAACGCCTTGAGATCAGCCTGAATGCCGGCACCGCCGCCGGAGTCCGAGCCGGCGATGGTGAGCACATTGGCGATAACGGGAGAGGGAGAGGAGGCGGTTGTCATCGGAACGCGGATACGGCGGAAAAGAGGCGGGAGTGGGACGGCACGGAGACGGCGAGGTGATGATGAGACGCGAACAAAGACGCGAGCGTCGCTACCAGCCGTGCATCAATGCCGCATTTCACCGATCAGCGCGACCGAATCGAACGCGCGCTGATTCGCCTGGTGGCGTCGCATCACGAACCACATCATCAGGCAGACGAACGTGCCGAACAGCACGATCACCAGCGCGACCGGCACGTCGAGCCACACGAGCACCGCGTACAGGCACAGCATCACGAGCACCGACAGATTCTCGTTGAAGTTCTGCACCGCGATCGAGTGACCGGCCGACAGCAGCACGTGGCCGCGATGCTGCAGCAGCGCGTTCATCGGTACGACGAAAAAGCCCGACAGCCCGCCGACGACGATCAGGAACAGATACGCAACCAGCAGGTAACCCGGCACATGCATTCTGCCCAAATAGATGCCCCAGTGCGCCGGGAACAACTGCTTCGTGTAGAACGCCATCAGCATCACCGCGATGCCCATGATGATGCCGACCGGCAGCACCGACAGCGACTTCTTCAGCGGCACGCGGGCGGCGGCGATCATCGCGCCGGCCGCGACGCCGACCGCGACGACGGCCTGCAGGATCGCGCCTTCGGACAGCGACATGCCGAGCGACACCTCGGCCCACTTCAGCACGATGAATTGCAGCGTCGCGCCGGCGCCCCAGAAGAGCGTCGTGACCGCGAGCGAGATCTGCCCGAGCTTGTCGTTCCAGAGGACCTGGAAGCACTCGGCGAAATCGGTGACCAGTTTGATCGGCCCGCGTTCCTGGCGTGGATAACGCGCGCCGGTATCGGGAATACGCAGATTGAACAGTGCGGCGACGATGTAGATCGCGATGATGATGAGCATCGCGGCTTCGGCCGGTGTGTTGATGTTCGGCGGCGTGTACTTCATCACGTGCGCCGCGATGTGCGGGCTGATCAGCGCACCGCCGAGTACGGTGCCGAGAATGATCGAACCGACGGTCGTGCCTTCGATCCAGCCGTTCGCGGCAACGAGCCGGTCAGGCGGCAGCAGTTCGGTGAGGATGCCGTACTTGGCCGGCGAGTAGGCGGCTGCGCCGAAGCCGACGATGCCGTATGCAAGGAGCGGATGCGCACCGAACAACATGACGAGGCAACCCGCCACCTTGATCGTATTGGTGACGAACATCACGCGGCCCTTCGGACGGGAGTCCGCGAAGGCGCCGACGAAAGCCGCGAGCACGACGTACGACAGCACAAAGAACAACTTGAGCAGCGGCGTCATCCAGTTCGGGGCGTGAAGATCTTTCAGCAGTGCAATAGCAGCGATCAGAAGCGCATTGTCGGCCAGCGAGGAAAAAAACTGCGCGGCCATAATGGTGTAAAAACCTTTTTTCATCTGATGCGATGCTTTCCTCGCCGCTGTCTGTCCGGCCCCCGCGTGCGGTCGGCGTTCGGGCTTATTCCGTTCGAAATGGGTTGTGCGCACGGCTTTATATCATGAAAATAGCTGCATTCGGACTAGCAAAATCCTTGATCGCGCCGCCCAGCGGGCTCCGGACGTATCGAAAACGCCCAGTAAGCCGCTGATTCGCAAGCGTCTTTATGAAAAACCCTCATGCCGCGCCCTCTCTCAGCCACGATTCACACCGCCGCACTCGCCAATAATCTCGCTGTCGTCCGCCGCCACGCGCCGAAATCGAAGGTCTGGGCAGTGGTCAAAGCCAATGCGTATGGCCACGGTCTCGCGCGAGCGTTCCCCGGATTGCGCGCAACCGATGGCTTCGGTCTGCTGGACCTCGAAGAAGCCGTGAAGTTGCGTGAACTCGGCTGGGCCGGACCGATTCTGTTGCTCGAAGGTTTTTTCCGTCCCACCGACATCGACGTCATCGATCGCTACAGCCTCACCACGGCGGTGCATTCGGACGAGCAGATGCGGATGCTCGAAATGGCGCGCCTGTCGAAGCCGGTCAACATCCAGCTGAAGATGAACAGCGGCATGAATCGCCTCGGCTACACGCCCGAGCGTTTTCGCAGCGCGTGGGAGCGCGCGCGCGCATGCCAGGGCATCGGGCAGATCACGTTGATGACCCATTTCTCCGATGCCGACGGCGAGCGAGGCATCGCTCACCAGATGGCCGCGTTCGAGCGCGGCGCGGAAGGCATCGCCGGCGCGCGCAGCCTCGCGAATTCCGCGGCGACGCTGTGGCACCCCGAGTCGCATTTCGACTGGGTGCGGCCAGGCATCATCCTGTACGGCGGTTCGCCGTCGGGTGTGCACAGCGCGATCGCGGGCACGGGTCTGCAGCCGGCGATGACGCTCGCGTCCGAGCTGATCGCGGTGCAGACGCTCACCGACGGGCAGACCGTCGGCTACGGCTCGAAGTTCGCGGCGCGCGGACCGATGCGCATCGGCGTGGTCGCGTGCGGTTATGCGGACGGCTATTCGCGGATCGCGCCGGAAGGCACGCCGATCATCGTCGATGGGGTGCGCACGCAGGTGGTCGGTCGCGTGTCGATGGACATGATCACCGTCGACCTCACGCCATGCCCGAATGCGGGCGTCGGTTCGCGCGTCGAGTTGTGGGGCGCCTCGCTGTCGATCGACGAAGTCGCGCAGGCGTGTGGCACGATCGGATACGAACTGATGTGCGCGATCGCGCAGCGCGTGCCCGTAAGAGCCGAGTGAACGCGCAGAATGCGCATACAGCACCAGGATAAATCGCAGCAACAGCGGAACACGCGTGGCTAAACAGAAAACGTTGTACACCTGCAGCGAATGCGGCGGACAGGTGCCGAAGTGGCAGGGCCAGTGTCCGGCGTGCGGCGCATGGAATACGCTCGTCGAGGGCGTCGCGGAGCAGGCGGGCACGCATCGCTATCAGTCGCTCGCGAAGAACGCGCCGGTGCAGCGGCTCGCGGACATCGAAGCATCGGACGTGCCGCGTTTCTCGACCGGCGTCGGCGAATTCGATCGCGTGCTCGGCGGCGGTCTTGTCGCGGGCGGCGTGGTGCTGATCGGCGGCGATCCGGGCATCGGTAAATCGACGCTGCTGCTGCAGTCGCTCGGGGCGATCTCGAGCGAGCGGCGCGCGCTGTACGTGAGCGGCGAAGAATCGGCCGCGCAGATCGCTTTACGCGCGCAGCGGCTGTCGCTGCTCGAAACCGGCAGCCAGGCGAACGACCTGCAACTGCTCGCCGAAATCCAGCTCGAAAAAATCCAGGCGACGATTGCGGCCGAACGGCCCGACGTCGCGGTCATCGATTCGATCCAGACAATCTACTCGGACGCACTCACGTCCGCACCCGGCTCGGTCGCGCAGGTGCGCGAGTGCGCGGCGCAACTGACGCGCGTCGCGAAGCAGTCGGGCACCGCGATCATCATGGTCGGCCACGTGACGAAGGAGGGCAACCTCGCGGGGCCGCGCGTGCTCGAGCACATTGTCGATACCGTGCTGTACTTCGAGGGCGATACGCATTCGTCGTTCCGCCTCGTGCGCGCGTTCAAGAACCGCTTCGGCGCCGTGAACGAACTCGGCGTGTTCGCGATGACCGAGCGCGGCCTGCGCGGTGTCGCTAATCCGTCTGCGCTGTTTCTGTCGCAGCACGAGCAGTCGGTGCCGGGCTCGTGCGTGCTGGTCACGCAGGAGGGCACGCGGCCGCTGCTCGTCGAAGTGCAGGCGCTCGTCGATACCGCGAACGTGCCGAATCCGCGACGCCTCGCGGTCGGGCTCGAACAGAACCGGCTCGCGATGCTGCTCGCCGTGCTGCACCGGCACGCGGGCATCGCGTGTTTCGATCAGGACGTGTTCCTGAACGCGGTCGGCGGCGTGAAGATCACCGAGCCAGCGGCCGATCTCGCCGTGCTGCTCGCGATCCATTCGTCGATGCGCAACAAGCCGCTGCCGAAGGGGCTGATCGTGTTCGGCGAAGTGGGGCTCGCCGGCGAGATCCGGCCGTCGCCGCGCGGTCAGGAGCGTCTGAAGGAAGCCGCGAAGCTCGGCTTCTCGATTGCGTTGATTCCGAAGGCGAATGCGCCAAAGCAGCCGATCGACGGATTGCAGGTGATCGCGGTGGAACGCATCGAGCAGGCGATTGACCGGGTGCGGACGCTCGAGTGACGAATCGGGCGGATCGAGTAGATCGTGCCCCTGTAATCCGCTGTAAATAACACCGGGATTACTGTAACCAGACTGCTGCACGTTTTCCCTATGCTGACCGGGTGTGTATTCGTGTCCCCCGAAGCGGAAAGGATGACGTCTTGAAACAGCCTCATGAAGCAGCGAGCGATCGACTCTCGAATCTGCGCGGCTGCCGCGTGTCGCCGCCGATCCAGCCGCCGTGGGGCGGCGGTTGCCGGATCGTCGAGTGGATCGATGAACACGGGCAACTCTCGCGCCGCGTCGTCGCCGAGAACGTGACCGCCGACCAGGTGCGCGCGACCATTCGCCAGCATGTGCAGGGCCGCAAACATACGCTCATCGACGATGGCCCGACGCAGCGGCAAACCTTGCCGCGCCGCTAGGCGTTTTAGTCTGACTCAAATTGCTGCTGGCATCTGACGACGTGCCGGGCTATTAATCCGGCGCGTCGCTAACGTCTTCGCCGCTGTCCAGCTGAGGCGCAAACAGCGGATGCCGCGCGGCCTCCGCAGCCGTCAACACCGGCGACACGCAGCAGTCGAGCGGTTCCAGCAACGCCACCCAGTCTTCCAGCGGATTGCCCGCGATGATCGCGGCGAGTTCCTGCGTCAGCGCAGCCGCGTCCGGCCCACCGATTGCCTGTCCCAGGCTCCAGTGGCGCGCGCCCCAGTCCGGCCGGCCAAGCGCCGTGCACAGCGTTTCCCAGAATTTGAGTTCGAGCGCGCCGACCGCGAGCCAGCGTCCGTCGAGCGTGCGATACAGGTTGTAGCAGGGCGCACCGCCGTTCAGCAGACCGCCGCCCGCGGGCGGCGTCGTGCCGTCGTTCGCGAGCGCGACTTGCGCGACCACGTTGTGCGCGTAGGTCGCATGAGCCATCGATACATCGACGAAGCGTCCATTGCCGCCGCGCGCGACATGCCACAGCGCCGCGAGAATCTGCGTGACCGCGCTGAGCGCGCCGCCGAGCAGATCGGCGATCTGGAAATTGGGCAGCACCGGTGCGCCGTCGCGATCCGCGAGCTGATCGAGCACACCCGCATAGCCGACGTAGTTGATGTCGTGACCCGCGCGCTGCGAGAACGGCCCCTGCACGCCGTAGCCGCTGATCGCGCAATAGACGAGCTTCGGATTCAGCGCGAGCAGCGCGTCATGACCCACGCCGAGCCGGTCCATCACGCCTGGCCTGAAACTCTCGATCAGCACGTCCGCTTCGCGTGCGAGCGCACGCAGCACCGTGAGCCCGGCTTCCGATTTCAGATCGAGCCGCATCTCGCGCTTGCCGCGATTGACGAGCCGGTAGAACGCACTCGGTCGGCCTGCGACGCGGTCGCTCGTGCTCTGCATCATCGTGCGGGTAGCGTCGCCGGCGCCGGGCGGTTCGATCTTCAGCACTTCGGCACCGAGTTCGGCGAGCCGCAGCGTGGCGACGGGGCCGGGCAGCAGACGCGTCAGATCGAGTACGCGCAGACCTTGCAGCGCGGCAGGGGAGGACGAAAACCCGGACGACAGGACGGACAAGGCGAACCTCTCATCGAAGCCGGCGCGGACCGTGCAAGGTGCCGTCAGCCGATCTGTTCAAGTTCCTCGTGTGCTCCGAGCCATTCGGCTTCGAGCGCCTCGAGGCGCGCATTCACTTCCGCCTGGCGCCGGATCGAATCGGTCAGCCGGGTCTTGAGGGCGGGCTCGTAGCTGGCCGGATCGACGACGAAGGCATCGAGCGTCGACTTCTCCGTGTGGAGCGCGTCCATTTCCTTTTCGAGCTTCGCGATCCGCGTCTGCAGCGGCTTTTTCAGATGCGACAGCTTTTGCCGCGTCTCGGCTTCGAGACGCCGCTGTTCCTTGCGATTGACGCCCGCGTCCGCATCGCTACCTGGTGAACCGGTCGACGATCCCGCCGCCTTCAACGCGGCACGCTGTTCGGCCGCGTGCTGCAGCAGCCAGTCGCGATAGTCGTCGAGGTCGCCGTCGAAAGGTTGCAGCCGATGCTTCGCGACCAGCATGAACAGATCGGTCGTCGCGCGCAGCAGATGCCGGTCGTGCGATACGAGAATCAGCGTGCCGTCGAACTGCGCGAGCGCCATCGTCAGCGCATGCCGCGTTTCGAGGTCGAGGTGATTGGTCGGCTCGTCGAGCAGCAGCAGGTTCGGCTTCTGCCAGATGATCAGCGCGAGCGCGAGCCGTGCCTTCTCGCCGCCGGAGAACGGCGCGATGCGCGCGCTCGCCATTTCGCCGGGAAAGTTGAAGCCGCCGAGGAAGTCGCGCAGTTCCTGTTCGCGTGTGTCCGGTGCGAGGCGCGCGAGATGCTGCAGCGGCGAATCGTCGGGGCGCAGCGTTTCGAGCTGGTGCTGCGCGAAGTAGCCGACGCGCAACCCCTTACCCTCGCGCACGTCGCCGCTAAGCGCGCCGAGCGTGCCGGCGAGCGTCTTGATCAGCGTCGACTTGCCCTGGCCGTTCGCACCGAGCAGACCGATGCGCTGACCGTTCTGGATCGACAGCGTGACCTGGTCGACGATCGGAATCGGCGAGCCGTCTTCCGCGAGATAGCCGCAACGCACGTCTTCCATTACCAGCATCGGGTTCGGCGCGGACTCGGGCGTGCGGAACTCGAACGTGAACGGCGAGCTTGCATGCGCGGGCGCGATCAGTTCCATCCGTTCGAGCGCCTTCACGCGGCTCTGCGCCTGACGCGCCTTGCTCGCCTTCGCCTTGAAGCGATCGATGAAGCTCTGCAGATGCGCGACGGCTTTCTGCTGCTTGTCGTATGAGGCCTGTTGCAGCGCGAGCTGCTGCGCACGCAGGATTTCGAACTGCGAGTAGTTGCCGCCGTAGCGCTTCACCTGCTGGTTCTCGAGGTGCAGCGTGACGTTGCAGATCGAATCGAGGAATTCGCGATCGTGCGAGATCACGATCAGCGTGCCCGCATAGCGATGCAGCCAGTCTTCGAGCCAGACGATCGCGTCGAGGTCCAGGTGGTTCGTCGGTTCGTCGAGCAGCAGCAGATCGGACGGGCACATCAGCGCCTGCGCGAGGTTGAGCCGCATGCGCCAGCCGCCCGAAAAACTGCTGACCGGCTCGCGGGTCTGTTCGAGCGTGAAGCCGAGGCCGAGCAGCAGCGTTTCGGCGCGTGCCGGCGCGGTGTAGCCGTCGGCGTCGGCGAAGGCCGCGTGCGCGTCGGCTTCGGCGGCGCCGTCGTGTGCCGCGGAGGCCGCCTCGATACGGGCTTCGATTGCACGCAACGTGGTGTCGCCGTCGAGCGTGTAATCGAGCGCGGAGCGCGCGACCGACGGCGTTTCCTGCATCACGTGCGCGATGCGCCACGCGGGCGGCAAGAAGAAATCGCCGGCGTCGGCGTGCAGTTCGCCGCGCAGCACCGCGAAGAGGGTGGTCTTGCCCGCGCCGTTCGCGCCGATCAAGCCGGCCTTCTCACCCGGGTTGAGGGTGAACGTGGCTTGATCGAAGAGCGGCTTGATGCCGCGCGCAAGGCTGAACTGGTTGAAACGGATCACGGGAACGCAGATGCTCGGAACGGGAAAGTCGCTATTCTAGACTGCGCAGCGACGCCCTGAGCATCGGCCGAACGGCTAGCTCCCGGCGCGGGCCTTTTCGCTTAGACTGGGCGCTTTCACGGGAGGACGTATGGCATCGATCCATGATTTCTCGGCGCGTACGCTCGGCGGCGAGACGATCGGGCTGGACCGGTATCGCGGCAAGGTGCTGCTGATCGTCAACACGGCGAGCGAATGCGGCTTTACGCCGCAATACGCGGGGCTACAGGCGGTGTACGGCGAATACGCGGAGCGCGGGCTCGAAGTGCTCGGCTTTCCGTGCAACCAGTTCGGCAAGCAGGAGCCGGGCGACGCGACGCAGATCGGCAGCTTCTGCGAGAAGAACTACGGCGTGTCGTTTCCGATGTTCGACAAGATCGACGTGAACGGCGCGAACGCGCATCCGCTGTACAAATACCTGACCGAAGAAGCGCCGGGGCTGCTCGGCATCGAGGCGATCAAGTGGAACTTCACGAAGTTTCTGATCGACCGCGAGGGTAACGTCGTGAAGCGCTATGCGCCGTTGACGAAACCCGATGCGATTCGCGCGGATATCGAGAAGCTGCTGTAGGAGACTACAGGATCGGCGCGAACAGCCGCGCCACATGCATCGCCATGCGTCGCCATGCGGGAGCGCCGCGATACTCGCTGCGATCGATCTCGATGGCCTGCGTGAAGTCGTGCTCGAGCATCGTCTCGACCTCGATGGCGAAACCGTGGTCGACGGTCAGCACCATGATCTCGAAGTTCAGGCGGAACGAACGGTTGTCGAGATTCGCGCTGCCCACCGCAGCGGCGACGTCGTCGATCAGCACGACCTTCTGGTGAATGAAACCCGGCTGGTAGCGGAAGATGCGGATGCCGGCGCGTACCGCGTCGTACGCGTAGAGCGTCGATGCGGCGAACACTACCTTGTGATCGGGGCGGCTCGGAATCAGGATGCGCACGTCGACGCCGCGCAGCACCGCGAGCCGCAGTGCGGACAGCACCGCTTCGTCGGGGACGAGATACGGCGTCGTGATCCAGACTCGTTTGCGCGCCGCGTTGATCGATTCGACGAAGAACAGCGAGCAGGTTTCGAAGCGGTCGGCGGGGCCGGTCGGCATCACGAGGCAATGCATGCCCTCGCTGGTCTCATCGAACGGTGGTGTGTCGAGCGGCGGCAGTTGCTGGGTCGCCCAGTACCAGTCTTCGGTGAAGACGAACTGGATGCTGGCTGCCGCCGGTCCGCGAACCTCGATGTGCGTGTCGCGCCACGGCGACAGCGGCGGCTTCGCGCCGAGATATTCGACGCCCACGTTATGCCCGCCGACGAACGCGCGCTCGCCGTCCACGACGACGATCTTGCGGTGATTGCGGAAGTTCAGCTGGAAGCGGTTGACGAACTTGCGGTTCGTCGCGAACGGATGCGTTTCGACGCCGCCCGCGCGCAACGCCGCGATGTAGCGATGCGGCAGATCGAAACTGCCGATGCTGTCGTACAGGAAGTAGATCCGCACGCCTTGCGCGGCCTTCGTCAGCAGCGCTTCCTTCAGCATGTCGCCGAGCGCGTCGGCCCGCACGATGAAGAACTGCACGACCACGTAGTGCTGCGCCTGCTCGATTGCTTCGAGGATCGCCGCGAAGGTTGCTTCGCCGTTGACGAGCGTGCGCACCGTGTTGCCCGGCAGGAACGGCATCCCGCCAAGATGCGTGAGCGAGCGCACGAGACTGTGGCCGAGCACATCGGTCGGCGCACCTGCCGACGACGCATGCGTGTCCCACTCCGGCGGATGCGCGCGCGAGCGCAGCGTTTCGTTCTCGATGCGCCGCGCATCCGCGTAACCGGCGAACTTGCTGCGGCCGAGAAACAGATACGGCACGAGTGTCAGATACGGCATCGCGACCAGCGACACCGCCCACGCAATCGCGCCTTGCGACGTCCGCGTATGCAGGATCGCGTGGCACGCGGCGACTGCGCCCAGGACGTGAGCGAGCAGGAGGAGCGGGCCGAGATGAAGTAGATCGAGTGGCATAGGCGAGCGGCAGTGAACCGGCGCGTTCTCCATGCACGGCATGCAGGAGAAGCCCCGGCGGATCACGCCCATCTTACCGAAGCGAGTCGCGCGCGGGCACCACTATGCGTGAGACCTGCCGCCGTGCAAATCAGACCGGCAGATCGGCGGCCTGGATCAGAAACACGTTGTCGTCGCCTGCGCTCGTCGGCAGCCAGACCAGGTCGAGGCCGCCGAACGCCGCCTCGACGTGTTCGCGTTCATTGCCGATCTCGACGACGAGTACGCCTTCGTCGGTCAGCCACTCGCGCGCACTACCGATGATGCGTCGCACGATGTCCATGCCGTCCGCGCCCCCTGCGAGCGCCATCTCCGGCTCGTGCCGGTATTCGGGCGGCAGATCCTGCATCGACTGCGCGTTGACGTACGGCGGGTTGGTCAGGATCACGTCGTAGCGGCGCCCGGCCAGTGGCGTATAAAGATCGCCCTCGAACAGCGCGACGCGCTCGTCGAGTTCGTAGTCGCGCACGTTGCGCGCGGCCACTTCGAGTGCGGGCGCGGATAGATCCACCGCATCGATGTCCGCGTTCGGAAACGCGTGCGCGGCGAGGATCGCGAGGCAACCGGAACCGGTGCACAGCTCGAGCACCGACACGACCTGTTCCGGATCGGCGACGTACGGCTGCAGACCGTCCTGTAGCAGTTCGCCGATGAACGAGCGCGGCACGATCGTCCGCTCGTCGACGTAGAAGCGGAAGCCGTGCATCCACGCTTCGTGCGTGATGTACGCGGCGGGCACGCGGTCCTGCGCGCGTCGCTCGATCACGTTCAGTACCGCGTCGATTTCGGCGGGCGTGAGGCGTGCATCGAGAAACGGGTCGAGCAGATCGAGCGGCAGATGCAGCGTATGCAGCACCAGATACGCCGCTTCGTCGTACGCGTTCGCCGAGCCGTGGCCGAACGCGAGGCCGGCCTGATTGAAACGCGACACCGCGAAGCGCAGCACGTCGCGGACAGTGGAAAACGGAAGTGTCATGGATGGTCCCAGCCCCAGGTTATGCGACCAGTTGTTCGAGCACGCGGCGATAGACGTTCTTCAGCGGCTCGATGAATGCCAGATCGATGTGTTCGTCGATCTTGTGGATGCTGGCGTTGGGCGGCCCGAACTCGACGACCTGCTTGCAGATGCGCGCGATGAAACGGCCGTCGGACGTGCCACCGGTGGTCGACAGTTCGGTCGTGACGCCGGTTTCATCGACGATCGCCTTCGCGAGCGCGTCGGACAGATCGCCGCGCGGCGTGAGAAACGGCAGGCCGCTGATGCTCCAGTGCAGATCGTATTCGAGACCGTGACGATCGAGGATCGCGTGAACGCGGGCTTGCAGACCTTCGACGGTGCTCGCCGTCGAGAAACGGAAGTTGAACAGCAGCTCCGCGTGGCCCGGAATGATGTTGCTTGCGCCGGTGCCGCTGTGCAGATTGGACACCTGCCACGTGGTCGGCGGGAAATATTCGTTGCCGTCGTCCCAGCGTTCGGCGACCAGCTCGGCGAGCACGGGTGCGAGTTCGTGCACCGGGTTCTTCGCGAGATGCGGATACGCGATATGGCCTTGCACACCCTTGACGATCAGCCGGCCCGACATCGAACCGCGTCGGCCGTTCTTCACCATATCGCCGAGCGTCGCGCTCGACGTCGGTTCGCCGACGATGCAGTAGTCGAGCCGTTCGCCGCGCGACTGCAGCGCTTCGACGACCTTGATCGTGCCGTCGGTGGCGGGGCCTTCTTCGTCGCTCGTAATCAGGAACGCGATCGAGCCGCGATGCTCCGGATGCGCCGCGACGAATTCCTCGCTCGCGACGATGAAGCCGGCGATCGACGTCTTCATATCAGCGGCGCCGCGACCGTACAGCTTGCCGTCGCGCTGGGTCGGTTCGAACGGCGGCGAGGTCCATTGTTCGAGCGGGCCGGTCGGCACGACGTCGGTGTGGCCCGCGAACACGAGCAACTTGCCGGTGGTGCCCGCCGTGCCGCGTCGCACGGCCCACAGATTGGTGACGCCGTGCGACTCGATCGTCTCGCACGTGAAGCCGATCGCGGCGAGGCGCTCGGTCAGGAGTTGCTGGCAGTGCTGGTCATCGGGCGTGACGGACGCGCGTGCGATCAGCTGTTCGGTAAGGGCGAGGGTGCCGGACATGAATTCGTTATCGACCACATTCGAATGAAAAAATGCCGGCCCAGGGGCCGGCAACCATCTTGTTCGTGCAGCGCGCGGGCGGCTTTTTGCCGCCAGGCCGCTCAACTGAACAGCGTCTCGTACTGCTCCGCCGAAAAACCGAGCGTCTTCACGCGGCCGTTCACGACGACCACCGGACGCTTGATCACCGAAGGCTTGTGGATCATCAGCGCGATTGCACCGTCCTTGCTGTCGGCGGCGGCCTTCATGCTGTCGGACAGCGCGCGCCATGTCGTGCCGCGGCGATTCACCAGCGCGTCGAGCGACACGTCCTTCAGCCAGTCCTGCACGAGCGGCGCCGTGACGCCGAGTTTCTTGAAGTCATGGAACTCGAACTCGACGCCGTGTTCCTCGAGCCACACGCGGGCCTTCTTCACGGTGTCGCAGTTCGGGATGCCGTAGACGACGATTTTCGGCGCAGCAGCCATCGCTCAGTCGCCTCGCAGCAGTTCGTTCAGGCCGACCTTCGCGCGCGTTTTCGCGTCGACCTTCTTGACGATCACCGCGCAGTACAGGCTGTGCGAGCCGTCCTTCGACGGCAGGTTGCCCGCGACCACGACCGAGCCGGCCGGAATGCGGCCGTACGTGACTTCGCCGGTTTCGCGATCGTAAATCTTGGTGCTCTGGCCGAGGTACACGCCCATCGAGATCACCGAGTTCTCTTCGACGATCACGCCTTCGACCACCTCTGAACGCGCGCCGATAAAGCAGTTGTCTTCGATGATGACGGGGTTCGCCTGCAGCGGCTCCAGCACGCCGCCGATGCCGACGCCGCCCGACAGATGCACGTTCTTGCCGATCTGCGCGCACGAGCCGACGGTGGCCCACGTGTCGACCATCGTGCCTTCGTCGACGTACGCGCCGATGTTGGTGTACGACGGCATCAGCACGACATTCTTCGCGATGAACGAGCCGCGGCGCGCGATGGCCGGCGGCACGACGCGGAAGCCGCCGGCGGCGAAGTCTTCGGCGGTGTAGTTCGCGAACTTCGACGGCACCTTGTCGTAGAACTGGGAGTAACCGCCGGCCGGTTGCGGCACGTTGTCTTCAAGACGGAACGACAGCAGCACGGCTTTCTTCAGCCATTGATTGACGACCCAGTCGCCGTCCTTCTTTTCGGCGACGCGCAGCGTGCCGCGATCGAGTTGTTCGATTGCGTGTGCGACGGCTTCGCGCACGTCGGCGGGCGCGGCTTTCGGCGACAGCTCGGCGCGGTTTTCCCAGGCGTTATCGATGATCTGCTGAAGTTGTTGCGACATATGCGTGGCTGCTTGAAGAGAAAGTAGATGAAATCGGTGATGAAGCGGCGGGTGCGGGGCAGCGGCCTAACGCACGAGCTAACGTGCGAGACCCCGACAGAAATCGACGATGCGCTGCGCACCTGTCGTGCATTCGTCGACGTCGGCGACCAGCGCCATCCGGACGAAGCCGCGACCCGGATTCGTGCCTTGCGCGGTGCGTGCGAGATACGAGCCCGGCAGAACCGTCACATTATAGTCGGCGTACAGGCGCCGGGCGAATTCGTCGTCCGCGAGGCCGGTGCGCGTCACGTCGGCCCACAGGTAGAACGCGGCGTCCGGCAACCGCACGTCGAGCACGTCGGCGAGCATCGGCGTGACGGTCGAGAACTTCTGCACGTACTTCGCGCGGTTTTCGCGCACGTGTTCCTCGTCGCTCCACGCGGCGACGCTCGCGGCCTGATAGACCGTCGACAGCGCGGTGCCGTGGTAGGTGCGGTACAGCAGGAATTTCGCGAGGATCGCTGCATCGCCGGCGACGAAGCCCGAGCGCATGCCGGGCACGTTCGAGCGCTTCGACAGACTCGACAGCATCACCAGACGCTCGAAGCCGCGACCGAGCCGGTGTGCCGCGTCGAGGCAGCCGAGCGGCGGATTCGCTTCGTCGAAGTAGATCTCTGAATAGCACTCGTCCGATGCGATCACGAAGCCGTAGCGGTCGGACAGCGCGAACAGCTCGCGCCAGTCGTCGAGCGTCAGCACTGCGCCGGTCGGGTTGCCCGGCGAGCACACGTACAGCAGCTGGATGCGCGCCCAGATGTCGGCGGGAATCGACGCGTAGTCGCACGCGAAGTTGCGCGCCGGATCGCTGTTCGCGAAATACGGCTGCGCACCGGCGAGCAGCGCGGCGCCTTCGTAGATTTGATAGAACGGGTTCGGGCAGAGTACGATCGCCGCCTCGCCGCCGACCCGACGCGACGGATCGATGACCGTTTGCGCCAGCGCGAACAGCGCCTCGCGCGAGCCCGCGACCGGCAGCACCTGGGTGAGCGGATCGACCGACGGCAGGTTGTAGCGTCGCATGACCCACTGCGCGATGGCCGTGCGCAATGCTTCGGAACCGAGCGTCGACGGATATGAAGCGAGGCCGCCGAGCGAATCGATCACGGCGTCGCGGATCAGCGCGGGCGTCGGGTGTTTCGGCTCGCCCATGCCGAAGCTGATGTGCGGCAACGCGGCCGGCGGCGTCGCGCCCTTGAACAGCGAGCGCAGCTTTTCGAACGGGTAGGGCTGGAGAGAGTCGAGTAGCGGATTCACGTGGGCGGTCGAGCTTGATGAAGACGGACGATAGGCAACGGGGGCGGGCGCGCGGCGAACCTGTAACGGGACTGCAGCGATGGCACACGCGGCGCATGAAAAACAGCGCGGGCGTAGCGTCTGCCGCAGTGCCCGCATGACTTCGCGATTATAGCGTGGCCTCGTGGGGCCGGGCCTGTGCGGCTGGTCGCCGATACGCGGACGCCGGGCCTGCCCGAGGCGGTCGAAAGCGCTCGCATTCCGCGCGGACGGCAGGCAGGATAGCGAACACGGCAACCGTCCTGCACGGGCCGCAGCAAGCAAACACTTTGGGATCGGAGCGGGCGTTGAAGCAAATCGCCGACACCGGTCGACACAGGAGAAACGGGTGGTGGTAATGGCAGTACTCTTCGGACCGGCAGCGGCACACGCCACGCACAACGCAACGCTCCGTCTGCGGAGCGCCGCATGACCCACCGCGCCTTACACGCGTGGCCCGTGCTCGCGATCATGCTCGGCGCGTCGGTCTGGGGCGTGATCTGGTATCCGCTGCGGATGCTCGCGGCGCTCGGCGTCAGCGGCACCGAGGCCAGCGCGCTGACCAGCGCAGCCGCGTTCCTGTGCGTGCTGATCGCGCGCCGCCGCGCACTCGCGACAGTCCGCTGGCACTGGCTCGTGCCGGCCCTCGGTTTCACATCCGGCATCACCAATCTCGGTTTCGTGTGGGGCACGATTCACGGCGAAGTGATGCGCGTGCTGCTGCTGTTCTATCTGACGCCCGCATGGACCGCGCTGTTCGCGCACTTCGTGCTGCGCGAGCGTCTGACGTGGACGACGGCCGGGCTCGCCGCGCTGTCGCTGACGGGCGCGATGCTGATGCTGTGGTCGCCGCGACTCGGCATGCCGATGCCCGGCAATCCCGCCGAATGGGCCGGCCTCGCGGCAGGCATGGGCTTCGCGATGAGCAACGTGCTGATCGTCAAGACGAGTCGCGTGCTGCCGGACATGAAGGCCGAGGTGCGCACCGCGACGATCTTCGGTGGCGCGGCGGTTTTCAGTTCGTGTGCGGTGTTGCTCGAGACCGTGTTCGCGCCTGCGGGTGCTGCCGCCAGTTTGCCGCTCGCGCATGTCGTGCAGCCTGGCTTTGCGGTGCTGCTGGTCCTGGCGCTCGGCTTCGTGCTCGCGTCGAACAACGTGCTCGTGCAGTACGGGCTCGCTCGGGTGGCCGCGAATCGCGCGTCGGTGGTGATGCTGTTCGAGATCGTCGTGACCGCGCTGTCCGCGTGGCTGTTCGCCGGCGAGACACCCGGTCCGCGCGAGTGGGCGGGCGGCGCGTGCATCGTGCTGGCGTCGCTGCTCGCGAGCTGGGCGCACCGGCGCGCACCCGTTATGCATGAAGGCGTGCAGGACGGTGAACAGGACATCACACAGAGCGATGCAGCGGACACAGCAACCCGCCGGGACCGCTCGCGTGCGATGGTATGATTCCCCATGCCCGCCGCAGCGCGCCTGATTGTGCGTATGCGGCGCCAGGTTCGCGGCGGGTCCGCGTGTCGTCTCGCCGGGTAGTCGAACGGCGCGGCCGGCCTCCGCGGTCCGTGTTCCTTTTCTCTTTTCAAACAGCGATATCGCCGTGCGTCTGACCTCGATCAAACTCGCTGGCTTCAAATCCTTCGTCGATCCCACGCATTTCCAGGTTCCGGGCCAGCTCGTCGGCGTGGTCGGTCCCAATGGCTGCGGCAAGTCGAACATCATCGATGCCGTCCGCTGGGTGCTGGGCGAATCGCGCGCATCCGAACTGCGCGGCGAATCGATGCAGGACGTGATCTTCAACGGCTCGACCGCGCGCAAGCCGGGTAGCCGGGCCAGCGTCGAACTCATCTTCGACAATGCCGACGGCCGTGCCGCCGGCCAGTGGGGCCAATACGCCGAAATCGCCGTCAAGCGCGTGCTGACGCGCGACGGCACGTCGAGCTACTACATCAACAACCTGCCGGCCCGTCGCCGCGACATCCAGGACATCTTCCTCGGTACCGGCCTCGGGCCGCGCGCGTACGCGATCATCGGGCAGGGGATGATCTCGCGGATCATCGAGGCGAAGCCCGAAGAGCTGCGCGTGTTCCTCGAAGAAGCCGCGGGCGTGTCGAAGTACAAGGAACGTCGTCGCGAGACTGAGAACCGTCTGCACGACACGCGTGAGAATCTGACGCGGGTCGAGGACATCGTCCGCGAACTCGGCGCGAATCTCGAAAAGCTCGAAGGGCAGGCGGTCGTCGCGACGAAGTTCAAGGAACTGCAGGTCGACGGCGAAGAGAAGCAGCGTCTGCTGTGGCTGCTGCGCAAGAACGATGCGGGCAACGAGCAGGAACGCCAGCAACGCGCGATCGAGCAGGCGCAGATCGACCTCGAAGCGCATACCGCGAAGCTGCGCGAAGTCGAAGCGCAACTCGAAACGCTGCGAGTTGCACACTACGCGGCCAGCGACGCGATGCAGGGTGCGCAGGGTTCGCTCTACGAAGCGAATGCCGAGGTGAGCCGGCTCGAGGCGGAGATCAAGTTCATCGTCGAGTCGCGTAATCGCGTGCAGGCGCAGATCGCGGCGCTGACCGCGCAGCGCGAGCAATGGCAGGCGCAGGCCGAAAAAGCGCGCGGCGATCTCGAAGAAGCCGAAGAACAACTGGCGGTCTCCGAAGAACTCGCCGCCGTCGCCGAAGAAAATGCAGCCGCGAAGCACGATGCGCTACCCGCACTCGAAGCGCGCTGGCGCGATGCGCAGACGCAGCTGAATGAAGAGCGCGGCAACATCGCGCAGACCGAACAGGGGCTGAAACTCGAAGCCGCGCATCAGCGCAATGCGGATCAGCAGCTGCAACAGCTGCAGCAGCGGCATGAGCGTCTGAAGTCGGAAGCCGGCGGTCTCGACGCACCGGACGAAGCGCAGCTCGAAGAGCAGCGCATGCAGCTCGCCGAGCAGGAAGAAATCCTCCACGACGCGCAGGCGCAACTCGCCGACGCGCAGGAAACGCTGCCGCGTCTCGACGCGGAGCGCCGCGCCGCGCAGGAGCGCGTGCAGGCCGAAAGCGCGTCGAACCATCAGCTCGACGCACGGCTCGCAGCGCTCAAACAGCTGCAGGAAAACGTCCAGACGGAAGGCAAGATCCAGCCGTGGCTCGACCGTCACGAACTGGGTGGGCTGCCGCGGCTGTGGAAGAAGCTGCACGTCGAACCGGGTTGGGAAACGGCGCTCGAATCCGTGCTGCGCGAACGGCTCGCCGCGCTCGAGGTATCGAACCTCGACTGGGTGAAGGCATTCGCCACCGACGCACCGCCCGCGAAGCTCGCGTTCTACTCGCCGCCTGCGGCAGGTGCCGCGCCGGAAACACCGTCTGCGCTCCGGCCGCTGCTGTCGCTCGTGCGCATCGACGACGCGGGTTTGCGCGCGGTCCTCAACGACTGGCTCGGCCGCGCGTTCGTCGCGGACGATCTGCAGCAGGCGCTCGCCGCACGCACGCAATTGCCGGAAGGCGGCTCGTTCGTCGTGAAGGCGGGGCATCAGGTGACGCGCGTCGGCGTGCAGCTGTATGCGGCCGATTCCGAGCAGGCCGGGATGCTCGCGCGTCAGCAGGAAATCGAGAACCTGACGCGCCAGGTGCGCGCGCAGGCGTTACTCGCGGAAGAAGCGCGCAGCGCGGCCATTCGTGCCGAAGCGGCGCACACGCAGGCATCGCAAACGCTGACCGACGTGCGTCAGCAGGCCGAGCGCGCGACGCAACGCGTGCATGCGCTGCAGATGGACGTGCTAAAGCTCGCGCAGGCACACGAGCGTTACACGCAGCGCAGCACGCAGATCCGCGAAGAGCTTGAGGAAATCACCGCGCAGATCGACGAGCAGCGCGCGCTGCGCGCCGAATCGGAAACGAACTTCGAACGGCATGACGCGCAGCTCGCCGAGTTGCAGGCGCGTTTCGAAGATAACCAGCTCGCGTTCGAAGCACTCGACGAAACCCTGAGCGCCGCGCGCGCCGAAACGCGCGACCTCGATCGTGCAGCCACCGATGCGCGCTTCGCTGCGCGCAACATGGCGAACCGGATCGACGAGCTGAAACGCAGCATCCAGATCGCGCACGAACAGAGCGAACGCGTTGCCGTATCGCTGGAAGACGCGCGCGCCGAACTCGAAACGATCAACCAGCAGACCGCGCACACCGGGCTGCAGGACGCGCTCGAAATCCGTGCAGCGAAGGAAGCCGCGTTGCAGGCCGCACGGCTCGAACTCGACGACCTCACCGCGAAGCTGCGTCAGGCCGACGAAACGCGTCTTACCGCCGAGCGCGCTTTGCAGCCGCTGCGCGACCGCATCACCGAACTGCAGTTGAAGGAACAGGCCGCGCGCCTGAACGCCGAGCAGTTCATCGAACAGCTGGAAGCAGCGGGCGTCGACGAGGCCGAGCTGCAGGCGAAGCTCACGCCGGACATGAAGCCCGCGTACCTGCAGGGCGAAGTCACGCGGATCAATAACGCGATCGCCGCGTTGGGTCCGGTGAACATGGCGGCGCTCGACGAGCTGAAGGCTGCGAGTGAGCGCAAGGCGTTCCTCGACGCGCAATCGGCCGACCTGACCAACGCAATCGACACGCTCGAAGACGCGATCCGCAAGATCGACCAGGAAACCCGCACGCTGCTGCAAGGCACGTTCGACGAGGTCAACCGGCATTTCGGCGAGCTGTTCCCGCGTCTGTTCGGCGGCGGCCAGGCGAAGCTCATCATGACCGGCGACGAAATTCTCGATGCCGGCGTCCAGGTGATGGCGCAGCCGCCGGGCAAGAAGAATTCGACGATTCACCTGCTGTCGGGCGGCGAGAAAGCGCTGACCGCGACTGCGCTCGTGTTCGCGATGTTCCAGCTGAATCCGGCGCCGTTCTGTCTGCTCGACGAAGTGGACGCGCCGCTCGACGACGCGAACACCGAGCGCTTCGCGAACCTCGTTCGCGCGATGGCGGAGAAGACGCAGTTCCTGTTCATCTCGCACAACAAGATCGCGATGGAAATGGCGCAGCAACTGATCGGCGTGACGATGCAGGAGCAGGGCGTGTCGCGGATCGTCGCAGTCGACATGGAAAGCGCGTCGGGATTCGTCCAGAATGCAGCCTGAAAGATGGCCTGAAACAATGCAGTTGAAACAGATGGCGCGATGCGCGTGAGAGCGTATATCGAGCAGATCGCGCGGCTCCACGAACGGGCCGTGCGGCGCCGATAAAAGCGCAGATAAAAAGGAATTGCTGATGGAGCGTGCATGGACGAGTTGACACTCGGTTTGATCGGCGCTGGCGCCGTGGTGGTCGGCGGCGTGGTGGCGTACAACGCATGGCAGGGCGCGAAGGTGCGTCGCCGGATGCCGCGGCCGATGCCGGCCGACGCGGCCAATGCTGCCGATGCGCTGGCCCGGGACGATCAGGCGGAACAGAGCCCGTTCATCGAACCGGCGCGGCCGACGGTCCGTCGCGAACCCGCGGCGGCCGGCCAACCGGACGCGCAGGCCGCACGCGTCGAACCGACGTTCGGCGCCGTTGCGCCGCTCGATACGCCCGCCGACATCCAGGCCGAGTCGACCGTGCCGAACGGTTTCCCCGACACGGCCGATGTGCCCCATGACGAACACGACGAACCGGTCGAACCGATCCTGCCCGCCGCGACGACGATCTCGTCGGCGCCGCCTGCGATCGTCGATCGTCGTATCGACTGCATCGTGCCGATCCGTCCGGCTGGCCCCGTTGCCGGTGACAAGGTGATTCCGTTCGCGCAGCGGCTGCGCCGCGCGGGCAGCAAGCCGGTGCATATCGAAGGCAAGCCCGAAGGCGGCGGCGCGTGGGAACTGCTGCAGAACGGCGTGCGTTACGAGGACCTGCGTGCGGCCGCGCAGCTGGCGAACCGCAGCGGTCCGCTGAACGAACTCGAATTCTCGGAGTTCGTCGCCGGCGTCCAGCAGTTCGCCGATGCGATCGACGCGGTGCCCGAATTCCCCGACATGCTCGAAACCGTGTCGATGGCGCGCGAGCTCGACGGCTTCGCCGCGCAGTGCGACGCGCAACTGTCGATCAACGTGATGTCCGACGGCGCGCCGTGGTCGGCGAACTACGTGCAGGCGGTCGCGTCGCAGGACGGGCTGCTGCTGTCGCGCGACGGTACGCGCTTCGTGAAGCTCGACGCAAAGCAGAGCCCGGTGTTCATGCTGCAGTTCGGCGATACCAACTTCCTGCGCGACGACCTGACCTACAAGGGCGGCCAGATGATCACGCTGGTGCTCGACGTGCCGGTCGCCGACGAAGACATCCTGCCGTTCCGGCTGATGTGCGACTACGCGAAATCGCTGGCTGAGCGGATCGGTGGACGGGTGGTCGACGATCAGCGTCGTCCGTTGCCGGAGACTGCGCTGCTCGCGATCGAGAAGCAGTTGATGACGCTGTACGCGAAGCTCGAGCAGGCGGGGATTCCGGCGGGGTCGCCGGCTACGCGGCGGTTGTTTAGCCAGTAATCGGGCTGGCGGCGGCGACTCGTGTCGCCGCCCGCGAGGCTGCCTTCTGCTCGCTGTTGGCTCACTTCTTACACGCTTCATTCACGCGGTGCTTTGCCCGACGGCTAGCCGGTGCGGTGACGCCGCGTGAGTTGCATCGTTGCAGTGCCACCCCGTGCCGACCCGACCCGGATCGCGTCACAGGGTCCGTCCGCCGCATTCAGCACCGTCCGCGCGCGCACCAACCCGGCCATTCGGCCGATGCCACAGCGCGCGCTTCCTGCGATAATCCAAAGTCCCACCATCCTCTGCGAACCGCTCACAGCATGGCCCGAACCAGTGCTTCCAGAACGGCATCGAGCGCCCCGGCCGAGCGGGCTATCCAGCTGCGCGCCGAGCTCGAACGCGCGAACCACGCGTACTACGTGCTCGATCAGCCGGAATTGCCCGATGCCGAGTACGACAGGCTCTTCAAGGAACTCCAGCAGATCGAGACCGAGCATCCCGATCTGATCACACCCGAATCGCCCACCCAGCGTGTCGGCGGCGAAGTGGCGCGCGGCTTCGAGCCGGTCGTCCACGATCTGCCGATGCTGTCGCTGAACAACGGTTTCGCTGATGAGGACATCGCCGCCTTCGACAAGCGCATCGCCGATGCGCTCGGCACGTCGCCGGTCGAATACGCGTGCGAATTGAAGTTCGACGGCCTCGCGATTTCGTTGCGTTATGTCGACGGCCGCTTCGTGCAGGCATCGACGCGCGGCGACGGTACGACCGGCGAGGACGTCACCGAAAACATCCGCACCGTCCGCTCGATTCCGCTCACGCTGAAGGGCAAACGCGTGCCGAAGGTGCTCGACGTGCGTGGCGAAGTGCTGATGTTCAAGCGCGACTTTGAACGGCTCAACGCGCGGCAGCGCGAGGCCGAACAACGCGAGTTCGCGAATCCGCGCAACGCGGCGGCCGGCAGTCTGCGGCAACTCGATTCGCGGATCACCGCGCAGCGTCCGCTGTCGTTCTTCGCTTATGGCATCGGTATGCTCGAAGGTATCGAAATGCCGGCGACGCATCGCGACATGCTCGACTGGTACGCGGAAATGGGCTTGCCGGTGAACGGCGAGCGCGCGGTCGTGCACGGCGCGGAAGGGCTGCTCGCGTTCTTTCATGCGGTCGGCGAGAAGCGCGAAGGGCTGCCGTACGACATCGACGGCGTCGTGTACAAGGTCAACCGGCGCGACGAGCAGGACAAGCTCGGTTTCGTGTCGCGTGCGCCGCGCTTCGCGCTCGCGCACAAGTTTCCCGCGCAGGAAGCGCTGACGAAACTGCTCGCGATCGACGTGCAGGTCGGTCGCACCGGCGCGATCACGCCGGTCGCGCGGCTCGAGCCGGTGTTCGTCGGCGGCGCGACGGTGACGAACGCGACGCTGCATAACGAAGACGAAGTGCGTCGCAAGGACATCCGCATCGGCGATACGGTGATCGTGCGGCGCGCCGGCGACGTGATCCCCGAGGTGGTCGGCGCGCTGCCCGACCGGCGCCCGGCCGACGCGCACGAGTTCGTGATGCCCACGCAGTGCCCGGTGTGCGGGTCGAGCATCGAGCGTCTGCCGGACGAAGCGATTGCACGCTGCACCGGCGGCCTCTTTTGTCCGGCGCAGCGCAAGCAGGCGTTATGGCATTTCGCGGCGCGTCGCGCGCTCGACATCGACGGGCTCGGCGAAAAGATCATCGATCAACTGGTCGATCAGAACCTCGTGCGCACGCCGGCCGATCTGTTCAACCTCGGCTTCTCGACGCTCGCCGCGCTCGATCGTTTCGCCGACAAATCCGCGCAGAACCTGCTCGACTCGCTCGACAAGGCGAAGCACACCACGCTCGCGCGCTTCATCTACGGGCTCGGTATCCGGCACGTCGGCGAATCGACCGCGAAGGATCTCGCGAAGCATTTCGGCTCGCTCGATCCGCTGATGAGCGCGTCGGTCGAGGAACTGCTCGAAGTGAACGACGTCGGACCAGTGGTGGCCGAAGCGCTGCATCAGTTCTTTGCCGAAGAGCACAACCGCACGGTGATCGAACAGCTGCGCGCACCTGGCCGCGTCACGTGGCCCGAGGGACCGCCGGCACCGAAGGCGCCGGTCGGCGTGCTGGCCGGCAAGACGGTGGTGCTGACCGGCACGTTGCCGAACCTGTCGCGTGAAGACGCGAAGGAAATGCTCGAGGCGGCCGGCGCGAAGGTCGCGGGCTCGGTGTCGAAGAAGACCGATTACGTGGTGGCCGGTGCGGAGGCGGGCAGCAAACTGGCGAAGGCCGAGGAACTCGGCATCCCCGTGCTCGACGAAGATGGTATGCGCACGCTCCTGGAGGGGCATTCAACATGATTCGCGAAATTCTCAAGATGGGCGATCCGCGTTTGCTGCGCATCGCCGCTCCGGTCGATCACTTCGACACACCCGAACTGCACGAACTCGTGAAGGACATGTTCGAGACGATGCACGACGCGAACGGCGCCGGGCTCGCGGCACCGCAGATCGGCGTCGATCTGCAGGTCGTGATTTTCGGCTTCGGCCATAACGAGCGCTATCCTGATGCGCCGCCGGTGCCCGAGACCGTGCTGATCAATCCGACCATCACGCCGGTGTCGCAGGACATGGAAGAGGGCTGGGAAGGCTGTCTGTCGGTGCCGGGGATGCGCGGCGCGGTGAGCCGCTTCTCGATGATCCGTTATCACGGCTTCGACCAGTACGGCACACCGATCGACCGCGTCGCCGAAGGGTTTCATGCGCGCGTTGTGCAGCACGAATGCGATCACCTGATCGGCAAGCTGTACCCGATGCGGATCACCGATTTCTCACAGTTCGGTTTTACTGAGGTTCTGTTTCCGGACCTCGATCCGAATAGCGACGATTGAGGGTGGCCGATGTAGCGGGGCATGGGTGTTTCGCTGCCTTGCTACTTCGATGTCTCGATGCGATAAAAAAGCCCGCGTTCAGACGCGGGCTTTTTTTGTTGCTGGAGCACGATCAGAACGACTCGTGCGGCTCCATATAACGCCATTGTCCCTGCGGTAACGAGCCGAGTGCGACATTGCCGATCCGAACGCGCTTGAGGCCGACGACCTGCAGGCCGACCGCCTCACACATCCGGCGGATCTGCCGCTTCTTGCCTTCGCGCAGCACGAAGCGCAACTGCTCGCCGTTCTGCCAGTCGACGAGCGCGGGTTTCAGCGGCACGTCGTCGAGCGACAGGCCGTGACGCAGCAACTCTAGACTCTCCGCCGGGAAGCGGCTCTCGACATCGGTGTCGACGTCGTCGTAAGTCACGCGGACGAGATACTCCTTGTCGACATCCGAATGCTCGCCGATCAACTGCTTCGCGACGCGGCCGTCCTGCGTCAGCACCAGCAGCCCGGTCGAATCGATGTCGAGACGACCGGCCGGCGCGAGCGCGCGCAGATGCACGTGCGCGAAGCGGATCGCGGAGCGGTCGCCGGCCCAGTGATGCTCCGGCGAGATCAGCGTGACCGCCGGCTCGTAGCCGTCTTCGGCCTGACCCGATACGTAGCCGACCGGCTTGTGTATGAGGATCGTGACCAGTCGCGCCTGAATGGCCTGCGCAGCGGGGTCGATCTCGATGCGCTGATCGGGATGGACCTTCGTGCCGAGCGTGTCGATCCGCACACCGTCGACGAGCACCCAGCCTTTCTCGATCCACTCGTCGGCTTCGCGGCGCGAGCAGAGGCCGAGTTCGGACATGCGCTTCGACAGGCGCAGCGTGCCCGGCGCGTCTTCGAAATCCTGCGGCTCTACGTGTTTTTTCGGCGCTTCGTCGGGCTCGCGGCGCGGGGCGCGGGGCTTTGCTGCGCGCGGGGCGTCGTCGTCGTTCTTGCGGGTGGTTGCACGAGGGGCGCGGGCCGGGCGATCGTCGGCCGATGCGCGCGGTGCGCGGGCTGGGCGGTCCTCGCGATCCCCGTATGTCGTGCTCTTTACCGGCTGCGCGAAGCGGCGTTCGCCGCGCGCGGGAGCGGCGCCGCGTTCGCTGGTCGAGCGCGGTGCGCGTGTGAAATCGCGATCGCGACTGCGCGGGGCGTCGGTGCGGTCGGCTGTGCTGCGTCGAGGGGCGTCGCTGGTGCGGCTGCGTTCGCCATCGACACGTCGGCGCGGTTCGTCGGAGCGGTTGCGTTCTCCGGCCGGACTGCGACGCTCCTTATCGAAACTTCCGCGCTCACCTTCGGCACGTCGGTGTGGTTCGGTGGAACGACTACGGTCGCGTGCGGGACCGCGACGTTCTGCGCCGAAACTTCCACGTTCGCCGTCAGCACGTCGACGAGGTTCGGTCGAGCGGCTACGTTCTCCTGCGGGACCGCGACGTTCCGCGCTGAAACTTCCGCGCTCACCGTCAGCACGCCCACGCGGTTCGGCGGAACGGCTGCGCTCTCCAGCAGGACCGCGACGTTCCGCGCTGAAACTTCCGCGCTCGCCATCGGCACGTCCACGGGGGGCGGCAGAGCGACTGCGTTCGCCATCGGGCCGCCGACGTTCTGCATCGAAGCGCCCACGCTCACCGTCGGCGCGTTTGCGCGGCTCATCGGTGCGGCTACGGTCGCCGCCGGGACGACGCTCCGCATCGAAGCGCCCACGTTCACCAGCAGGCTTCGGACGATCGCTATCGAAACGGCGCGGTGCGCCCTCCGCACGACGCGGCTTCGCGGACGCGTCGTCACGCGGGGGACGATCCTTCGCCGCGTAACGGGGTGATGCACCGGTCGCACTGCGGTCGGTCGGGCGGCGTTCGCGATCCGGTGCTGCGTCGGGACGCGGGCTTCGAGCGGCCGCACCGCCTGCGGACGGCGAACGCTCGCGTCGCGTATCGTCGCTGCCTGAGCGGGCAAACCCGCTTGCAGGGCGTTTACTGGCACCTGCACCTGCCGCACCTGTACGCGGCGCAGCACTTTTAGCCGCCGACGTTCTCGCCGGCGCGCCCTTTGCGGCAGCCCCTTTAGACCCGCCTTCGTTTGCAGACTTACCCGGCGCGGCGCGCACCGGTTTGCGTGCCGACGCGCTGCCGAAACGCACAGGGGCGCGTTCCGGCGTAGCCGGCCGCGGATGCTTCGCTGTCAATTTGACTCGCATGGAATCTCACACTGCGATCGCGCGCAGCAGTTCGGTTTCGACCTGAATTTGCAGGCGGTTGTCCGAGAGGCCGTATCCATCCAGCAGGAAAACGTCCTCGACGCGTTCGCCGAGCGTATTGATCCGCGCCGCGTGGACGCCGACCCGATGCTCGGCCAGCACGCGCGCGATCGAATACAGAAGGCCTGGCCGGTCGTTCGCCGACACGGACAGGATGTAGTACTGGCCGCGCTCGTCGGCCCGCAGGTCGACGCGCGGCGTAACGGGAAACGTACGCGAGAGTCGCGACAGGCGACCCTTCGACGGTTCCGGCAACAATGTGCCGCCGGCCGTCAGCCGGGCGGCGAGTTCCTGTTCGACCAGGTTCGCGATGTCGCGGTAATGCACGTCGCGCTCGGTGTGCGCGACGAGAAAATTGTCGAGCGCGTAGCCGTGCCGCGTCGTGCTGACGCGTGCATCGAGCACCGACAGTCCGTTGCGGTCGAAATACGCACAGATGCCGGCGAACAGGTCGGGGCGGTCCTGCACGTAGACGAGCACCTGCAGCGCTTCGCCGATCGGCGACGGCCGCGCGCGGACAAGCGGCGTCGGCGTATCGACGTAGCGGTACAGCACGCGGGTCTGCCACGCGATATCGGCGGCGTCGTGACGCAGGAAGTAGCCGACGTCGAGCTTGTCCCACAGCGCGCGATGCGCGTTCTCCGGCACCGTCTCGAGCCGCAGCAGCGTGAGCGCTTCTTCCTGACGCGACTTGAGTTCCGAATGCGCATCGGGACGCGCGCCGCCGAGCACTGCGAGCGTCGCGCGGTACAGGTCTTCGAGCAGCTTGCCTTTCCACGTGTTCCAGACCTTCGGGCTGGTACCGCGGATGTCGGCGACGGTCAGCAGATAAAGCGTGGTCAGCCGACGTTCGCTGCCCACCAGTTCCGCAAAACGCTTGATGACTTCCGGATCGCTCGTGTCCTGCTTCTGTGCGACCTGGCTCATCGTCAGATGATGCTCGACGAGCCACACGACGAGCGCCGAATCTTCCGCATTGATGTCGTGCTCGCGGCAGAAGCGGCGAGCATCGGCCATGCCGAGCTTCGAGTGATCGCCGCCGCGGCCCTTCGCGATGTCGTGGAAGAGCGCTGCCACGTAGAGCACCCACGGTCGCTCGAGGTTGGCGATCAGCTGGCTGCAGAACTGATACTCGTGTGCATGTTCGGCGACCGCGAAGCGGCGCAGATTGCGCAGCACCATCAGGATGTGCTGATCGACCGTGTAGACGTGATACAGGTCGTGCTGCATCTGTCCGACGATGCGCCGGAAGTTCAGCAGATAGCGGCCGAGCACGCTCGTCTGGTTCATCAGCCGCAGCGCGTGCGTGATGCCTTCCGGCTGCTGCAGGATTTCCATGAACTGACGGCGGTTCACCGGGTCGCGGCGCCAGTGCTGATCCATCGTGTCGCGCGCGTTGTAGAGCGCGCGCAGCGTGCGCGCGGACAGCCCTTTGACGCCACGGATTTTCTCGTACAGCAGGAACGCTTCGAGGATCGCCTGCGGTTCGCGTTCGAACACATCGTCGCTCGCGATTTCGAGCATGCCCTGCTTTTCGACGAAGCGGTCCGACAGCACGCGCGTGATGCCGCTCGTGTTCGGGAACAGCTGCGCCTCGGTGTTCTGGATCAGAATTGTAGTCAGCTGCGTGACGGCTTTTGCGGCCCAGTAGTAGCGGCGCATCAGCTGTTCGCTCGCGCGCTTCGCGGCCGTCGGCTCGTAACCGAAGCTGGCCGCGGTGGCATTCTGCAGATCGAAGACGAGGATGTCCTGACGACGTCCTGCAATCACATGCAACCGCGCGCGGAGGGTTTTCAGAAACGCTTCGTTGCGGCGCAGTTCGCGCGCTTCGCGGCCGGTGATCAGTCCGCGCGCATCGAGTTCGCGCCAGCTGCTGCCGAAGCCGGCCGCCTGCGTGACCCAGAGGATCAACTGCAGATCGCGCAGGCCGCCCGGACTTTCCTTGACGTTCGGCTCGAGCGAGTACGGCGTGTCCTGGAATTTCGCGTGGCGCTGGCGCATTTCCAGCACCTTCGCCTGGAAGAATGCACGCGGATCGAGTGCGTCGCGGTAGCGCTGCGCGAAGCCATCAGCGAGCGACGTGCTGCCGACGATGCGGCGTGCCTCGAGCAGCGAGGTTCGCACGGTGATGTCGTTGGCGGCTTCCTCGAGACATTGCTCGACCGTGCGCACGCTGCTGCCGAGTTCGAGCCCGAGGTCCCACGCGAGGCCGATGAAGCGCTCGAGACACCCCTCGATCTGCGGGCTCGGACCGTCGGGCAGCAGTACGAGGATGTCGATATCGGAGTAGGGCGCGAGTTCGCCGCGGCCATAGCCGCCGACGGCCAGCAGCGCGAGCGACGACGGCAACTCGCACGCGGCCCACGCGCCGCGCAACGCGGTATCGGTGAGACGCGCGAGCGAGCGCATCAGCGTGTCGACGTTGCCTGCCGTCCGGAAGCGTTCGAGTAGCGCGGTCTTGGCCGTCTTGTAGTCAGCCTTGAGCGACGTGGCACTGAACAGAGGAACAACCGGGACGCTACTCATGGGCACACGGCGGACGGGAAGCGGACGAGGGACGAAGGCGTCAGGCGGTCGCGGCGACGAGCGCCGGCCGGGCGGGCGTGCCGGCGGAGACCGTCAGCACGTCGTGACCGGTTTCCGTCACGAGGATGGTGTGTTCCCACTGCGCGGACAGGCTGCGGTCCTTGGTCTTCACGGTCCACTGATCGGGCATCGTGCGGATGTCGCGACGGCCCGCGTTGATCATCGGCTCGATCGTGAAGATCATGCCGGTCTGCAGTTCGAGACCGGTGCCGGGGCGACCGTAATGGAGAATTTGCGGATCTTCATGGAACACCGTGCCGATGCCGTGACCGCAGTATTCGCGCACGACGCTGTAGCCCTGCGCTTCCGCATGCCGCTGGATCGCATGGCCGATGTCGCCGAGATGCGCGCCGGGGCGCACCTGCTCGATGCCGAGCCACATGCATTCGTAGGTAGTCTGCACGAGCCGCTTCGCGAGAATCGATCCTTCGCCGACGATAAACATCCGGCTCGTATCGCCGAAGTAGCCGTTCTTGATCACGGTGATGTCGATGTTCAGCGCGTCGCCGTTTTTCAGCGTCTTCTCGCCGGGGATGCCGTGACAGATCACATCGTTGACGGAAATGCAGGTGGCTTTCGGGTACGGCGGATAGCCGGGCGGCTGGTAGTTGAGCGGCGCGGGCACCGTGCCCTGGTCGTTCAGCATGTATTCGTGACACAGGCGATCGAGTTCGGCAGTCGTGGCGCCCGCCTTGACGAACGGTGTGATGTAGTCGAGCACCTCGCTCGCGAGGCGGCAGGCGACGCGCATCTGCGCGATATCGTGTTCGTTTTTGATCGTAATAGCCATGTGACGTGCCTGAAATGCGGTCTATCTGGCGAATTATCGCACCATATCGAGGGTGCCGCTGGCTTTTGAAGGCCTTCGGACGATCCCGGAGCGGCGGTGATGGCCGCGCCTGCTGCGGCTCATCCCGGGCGATTGGGCGGCTTGAGCCGGCCGATAGTCCCGTGCTATAATCGAAGGCTAAGTCGCTCTCTGTTTTTACGGTTTGGATCGTCTCCGGTATCTCTGGATCGGTCACAGGCCAGCAGAAAAGCAAAGAGCGGCGGATGCGGTTCACGCGGCGGGCGCTTCCTGCGCCGCGCGGGCCGGAGAGCGTCGGGGCATGGAGTCCGTGGCCCGGCATCTCGAAGAAATACAGGCAGCACATTCGCAAGCCGGCGCACCCAGGGTGTCCGCGGCGTCGAGCCTTCGAGAGCGAAGGCCGCGCGGCAGATGCAGCAGCCGGTTTAAGACCCAACCCTCGCGGAGATTTACATGGCAGTTACCATGCGTCAAATGCTGGAAGCCGGTGTCCACTTTGGTCACCAGACGCGCTTCTGGAATCCCAAAATGGCCCCGTTCATTTTCGGCCATCGCAACAAGATTCACATCATCAACCTCGAAAAGACGCTGCCGATGTACAACGACGCGCTGAAGTACGTGCGTCAACTGGCAGCGAACCGCGGCACGATCCTGTTTGTCGGCACGAAGCGTCAATCGCGCGACACGATCGCCGAAGAGGCACAACGCGCCGGCATGCCGTTCGTCAACGCGCGCTGGCTCGGCGGCATGCTGACCAACTTCAAGACGCTGAAGGTATCGATCAAGCGCCTGAAGGACATGGAAGCATCGCTCGAGGCCGGTGAAACCGAACGCATGAGCAAGAAGGAAGCGCTGCTGTTCGAACGCGAAATGCTCAAGCTGCAGAAGTCGATCGGTGGCGTGAAGGACATGGGCGGCATTCCGGACGCGATCTTCGTGGTCGACGTCGGCTATCACAAGATTGCCGTGACCGAAGCGAACAAGCTCGGCATTCCGGTTATCGCAGTGGTCGATACGAACCACTCGCCGGAAGGCATCGACTACGTGATCCCGGGTAACGACGACGCGAGCAAGGCCGTTGCACTGTACGTGCAAGGCGCAGCCGACGCGATCCTCGAAGGCCGTGCGAACGCAGTGAACGAAGTGGTCCAGGCCGCACGCGGCGACGACGGCGACGAGTTCGTCGAGGTCAACGCGGAAGCGTAAGCGACCCCGCGACCGGCAAAAAAGGGGGCTTTCTACAGGCCCCCTTTTTTTAAGTCATGTCGCTTTGATAGCTTGACCGGCGGTGCAGAAAAATCGCACCACACGGAAACGAATTCTTGCCGTCGGCATCGAATGCGGACGGCGTGTGAAAGACAGACTCTAGGAGCAGACGATGGCGGCAATTACCGCAAGCATGGTGGCAGAACTGCGCGCGAAGACCGACGCGCCGATGATGGAATGCAAGAAGGCGCTGACGGAAGCCGACGGCGACATGGCGCGCGCTGAAGAGCTGCTGCGCGTGAAGCTGGGCAACAAGGCGAGCAAGGCTGCATCGCGTGTCACGGCTGAAGGCGTGATTTCGTCGTTCATCGGCGGCAACGCAGGTGCGATCGTCGAACTGAACTGCGAAACCGACTTCGTTTCGAAGAACGACGACTTCCTCACGTTCTCGAAGACCGTCGCTGAACTGGTCGCGAAGCAGAACCCGGCTGACGTCGCCGCTCTTGCAGCACTGCCGCTCGAAGGCCAGACCGTCGACGCCGTGCGTCTCGCGCTCGTCGGCAAGATCGGTGAAAACCTGTCGATCCGCCGCTTCGTGCGTTTCGAAACGTCGAACCAGCTGGCCGCGTATCTGCACGGCACGCGCATCGGCGTGCTGGTCGAGTACACCGGCGCGGACGAGCAGGTCGGCAAGGACGTCGCGATGCACATCGCCGCGATGAAGCCGGTCTCGCTGTCGTCTGACGAAGTGCCGGCCGATCTGATCGCGAAGGAACGCAGCATCGCCGAACAGAAGGCCGCCGAATCGGGCAAGCCGGCTGAAATCGTCGCGAAGATGGTTGACGGCAGCGTGCAGAAGTATCTGAAGGAAGTGTCGCTGCTGAACCAGCCGTTCGTGAAGAACGACAAGCAAACCATCGAACAGATGCTGAAGGCCGCATCGACGTCGGTGCAGAAGTTCGCGCTGTTCGTGGTCGGCGAAGGCATCGAGAAGCGTCAGGACGACTTCGCTGCCGAAGTCGCCGCACAGGTCGCTGCTGCAAAGCAACAATAAGCGTCGGCGCGTCATCGCGCGACGCAATCCTGGTCGTATCGTCGTACCCGCGGCGGGGCAAGAGCCTGCCGCGGACGGCAGCGCCGCAAGGTCTGCCGCGGGTTTGATCCTCGCGGCACGTCCGTCCCGAGAGGCCTCAGGGCCTATCAATTTGGCGACGCTTGCCGGAATCAGCGTTTCACCCCTACATTAGTTCCTTGTTGTTGCCCCTAGTTGCCCCGTTCCGCGCGATCTGGATACCTCTATGCCCACTGCCTACAAACGCGTTCTCCTCAAACTTTCCGGTGAAGCTCTGATGGGCGAGGATGCTTTCGGCATCAATCGCGCAACGATCGAAGGCATGGTGGCGGACGTGGCCGAGGTAGTGCGGCTGGGCACGCAGCTCGCCGTCGTGATCGGCGGGGGCAATATCTTCCGCGGTGTCGCGGGCGGCGCAGCCGGTATGGACCGTGCGACGGCGGACTACATGGGGATGCTTGCCACGATGATGAACGCGCTCGCGCTGCAGGACGCAATGCGTCATGCGGGCATCGAGGCGCGCGTGCAGTCCGCGCTGCGGATGGATCAGGTCGTCGAGCCGTACATCCGGCCGCGCGCGATCCGTCAGCTCGAGGAAGGTAAGGTCGTGATCTTCGCGGCCGGCACGGGCAATCCGTTCTTCACGACCGATACTGCCGCCGCGTTGCGCGGTTCGGAAATCGGCGCGGAAGTCGTGCTGAAGGCGACCAAGGTGGACGGCGTCTATTCGGCCGATCCGAAGAAAGACCCGACCGCGACGCGCTACACGACGATCAGCTTCGACGAAGCGATCGGCCGTAACCTGCAGGTGATGGACGCCACCGCGTTCGCGCTGTGCCGCGACCAGAAGCTGCCGATCCGCGTGTTCTCGATTCTCAAGGCAGGCGCGCTCAAACGCATCATCATGGGTGAGGACGAAGGCACGCTCGTCCACGTGTAAACTCGCTGTCGGAAATTGTGGGTTCGAACGCGGGCAAGAGCCGCCGCTTGATGCGCGCAGGCCAGCCCGCACCGTTTTGAAGGTCCGGAGGTTCAAACATGTCTGTAGCTGACGTCAAGAAGGGCGCTGAGCAGAAAATGCAGCGCTCGATCGATGCATTCAAGAACGATCTGTCGAAGATCCGCACAGGCCGTGCGCACACCGGTCTGCTCGATCACATCCAGGTCGATTACTACGGTTCGCCGGTGCCGATCTCGCAGGTCGCGAACCTGACGCTCGTCGATGCGCGCACGATCGGCGTGCAGCCGTGGGAAAAGAAGATGGTGCAGGTCGTCGAAAAGGCGATCCGCGAATCGGATCTCGGACTGAATCCGGCCACCGCCGGCGACCAGATCCGCGTGCCGATGCCCGCGCTCACCGAAGAGCGTCGTCGCGAATTGACGAAGGTCGTCAAGAGCGAAGGCGAAACGGCCAGGGTCGCCGTGCGCAACCTGCGCCGCGACGCGAACGAGCAGTTGAAGAAGCTCGTGAAGGACAAGGAAATTTCCGAAGACGACGAGCGTCGCGCAGGTGATGACGTGCAGAAGCTGACGGACCGTTTCGTCAGCGAGATCGAAGCGCTCGTGCAGTCGAAAGAAGCCGAGATCATGAAGGTGTGATGCCTCGGGCATCGCACCTTCAAGGTCCTCACTTCTTTATTTGCAGCCACTGTCCCGACGGCCATGACCTATACCAGCTCAACCGTGCACGTGCCTGACGTCGCATCGGTGCCGCGACATATCGCGATCATCATGGACGGCAACGGCCGTTGGGCGACGCAGCGTCGTTTGCCGCGCGTGGCGGGTCATACGCGCGGCGTCGACGCGGTGCGCGCAACCGTCGAGGCATGCGCGCGCCAGGGCGTCGAATACCTGACGCTGTTCGCGTTCAGCTCGGAGAACTGGCGTCGCCCGAACGACGAAGTATCGTTCCTGATGCGCCTCTTCGTCACCGCGCTCGAACGCGAGGTCGGCAAGCTGCACGCGAACGGGATCCGCTTGCGTGTGGTCGGCGATCTGTCGATGTTCGACCGCCGCATCCAGGATCTGATTCGCCGTGCGGAAACCAAGACCGCGCGCAACACGCGTCTCACGCTGACCATCGCCGCGAACTACGGCGGCCGCTGGGACATCATGCAGGCCACCCGCAAGCTCGCCGAGCAATCGGCGCAAGCGGGCGAGGCAGTAGAGATCAGCGAGGAATCGTTCGCCGAGCATCTGGCGATGGCCTATGCGCCCGAGCCCGATCTCTTCATCCGGACCGGCGGCGAGCAACGCGTCAGCAACTTCCTGCTGTGGCAGCTCGCGTACACCGAGTTCTATTTCACCGACACCTTCTGGCCGGATTTCGATGCCGACGCGCTCGGCCGCGCGATGGCGTCCTATACCGAGCGCGAGCGCCGTTTCGGCCGTACGAGCGCCCAGCTCGAGCCGCAATCGCAAAACGCCGATTCGCTTCCATGCTAAAGACCCGTGTCATCACGGCGGTCGTCCTGCTGGCGATCTTCCTGCCGGTCACGCTGTTCGCGCCGGTCGGCGCATTCGGCGCACTGATCGCATTCGTCGTCGTATTCGCCGCGTGGGAATGGGCGCGTCTGCTGAAGCTCGGCGGCGCGGGCCCGATCGTCTATGCGCTGATCGCCGCGGTCGCACTGGTCGCGAGCACGCGGCTCGGCACTGGCCTGCAGTCACCGCGGCCGCTGTTCCAGGCGGCTGCCGTGTTCTGGGTGCTGGCCGGTCCGTTCGTGCTGCTGCGCAAGCCGACGCTCGCCGAAGGCGCATGGCGTCCGTTCCTGTTCCTCGCGGGCATCGTCGTGTTCGTCGCGTGCTGGCATGCGCTTGTCGCCGCGCGTATCGCCGGTGTGCCGTTCGTTCTGTCCCTGTTGCTTCTGGTCTGGCTCGCCGACATAGGCGCATACTTTGCCGGGAAAGCGTTCGGCCGCCACAAGCTGGCGCCGTCGATCAGTCCCGGCAAGACTTGGGAAGGCGCGGTCGGCGGCTGGCTGGCGGTGATGATCGTCGCGGTCCTCGCGGTGGCCGTACACACGTTCGATCCGACGCTGTACTCTGCGCTTTACGCGCAAATGGGCGGCCTGCGGACGCTCGTGGCGCTGACCGTGCTGGTCGCGTTCAGCGTCATCGGCGACCTGTTCGAATCGATGCTGAAACGACAGGCCGGCGTGAAGGATTCCAGCGGTCTGCTGCCGGGACACGGCGGCGTACTCGATCGCATCGATGCATTGCTGCCGGTGCTGCCACTCGCAATGCTGCTGCTTGGCTAGAGCCGCTCGGCTAGAGAAAGATACATGCAAAAACGTCTGACATTGCTCGGTTCCACGGGCTCGATTGGAGACAGCACGCTCGACGTCGTCGCGCGTCATCCCGAGCGCTTTTCGATCTACGCGCTGACCGCGCACCGTAACGGCGACAAGCTCGTCGAGCAGTGCCTGCGCTTTGCACCCGAAGTCGCGGTGGTCGGCGATGCCGCCACGGCCGCACAGGTCGCGGCGAAGCTGCGTGCCGCAGGCAGCCGCACCGAGGTGACGTACGGGGCCCAGGCGCTCGTCGACGTATCGGAAAGCGCGCAGTGCGACACCGTCGTCGCGGCGATCGTCGGCGCGGCCGGTCTTGCACCGACGCTGGCAGCCGCGCGCGCCGGCAAGCGCATCCTGCTCGCGAACAAGGAAGCGCTGGTGATGTCCGGCGCGATCTTCATGGACGCGGCACGCGACCATGGCGCGATCCTGCTGCCGGTCGATAGCGAACACAACGCGATTTTCCAGTGCCTGCCGCGCGAAGCCGCGCAGCACGGCGGCGTATCAAAGATCATCCTGACCGCGTCGGGCGGCCCGTTCCGCACCCGCGAACCGTCGTCGCTGATCGACGTCACGCCCGACGAAGCCTGCAAGCATCCGAACTGGTCGATGGGTCGCAAGATCTCGGTCGACTCGGCAACGATGATGAACAAGGGTCTCGAAGTAATCGAGGCGCACTGGCTGTTCAATCTGCCGGGCGACCGGATCGACGTGCTGATCCATCCGCAGAGCGTGATCCACTCGATGGTGTCGTATGTGGACGGCTCGGTGCTCGCGCAGCTCGGCAACCCGGACATGCGTACGCCGATCGCGCATGCGCTCGCGTTTCCCGAGCGCGTCGACTCCGGCGTCGCGCAGCTCGATCTCGTCGAGGTCGCGTCGCTGTCGTTCGAGAAACCCGATTACACGCGCTTCCCGTGCCTCGCGCTCGCGATGAAAGCGCTCGCCGAAGGCGGCGTCGCGAGTGCCGCACTGAATGCGGCGAACGAAGTCGCGGTCGAAGCGTTCCTCGATCGCCGCATCGGCTTCATGGCGATTGCGCAGGTGGTCGACTCGGTGCTGAACGCGCTGCCGAACCGCAGCGCCGCGAGCCTCGACGATGTACTCGACGCCGACGCGGCCGCGCGCCGCGCTGCAGCCGGCATCATCGCCGGGCTGCCTGCGGGCGCTCATCGCACGGAACGCGTCGTCCAGTGATCCAGTGAGCCCGCGATGAATCTGCTGATCGAAATCCTGGCGTTCGTCGTAGCGATCGGCGTCCTGGTCGTCGTGCACGAGTTCGGCCACTACAGCGTCGCGCGGTTGTGCGGCGTGAAAGTGCTGCGCTTCTCGATCGGCTTCGGGCGTCCGCTGGTTCGCTGGGTGAGCCGCAAGACCGGCACCGAATGGACGATCGCGGCGTTGCCGCTCGGCGGCTACGTGAAGATGCTCGACGAGCGCGAAGAGGGCACGCCGATTCCCGTCGACGATTTGCCGCAGGCGTTCAACCGGCAGTCGGTCGGCAAGCGGATCGCGATCGTCGCAGCCGGGCCCATTGCCAATTTCATCCTTGCCATTGTGCTGTTCGCGCTGGTGTTCGCGACCGGCGTCACCGAACCGGCTGCGATCGTCGCGGCACCGGCGGCGAACACGCCTGCCGCGCTCGCGGGTTTCGACGGCGGCGAGACGGTGGTCTCCGTGCGCGATGCGGACAATGCGGACGGTGGCGCTACGTCGACGGTGCGTTCGTGGTCCGATCTGCGCTGGAAACTGCTCGGTGCGGCGTTCGATCATCGTCGCGTGATTCTCAGCGCGAAGGACGCGCACGGCACCTTCGATTTCCCTGTCGATCTGCGCAACGTGTCCGACAAGGACGTCGACGACGACTTCATGTCGCGCATCGGCTTCGAGCCGGGCGGCGGCACGCTGTCGGTGGCGGGCGTACAGGCGGGCAGCGCGGCGCAGAAAGCGGGGCTGCTGGCCGGCGACCGCGTGCGTGCGATCGATGGCCGCGCCGTCGACAACGCCACCGCTTTCATCGCGACGATCAAGTCGCACGCGGGCCGGGCCGTCACGTTGCAGGTCGAGCGCGGCGCGCAGGGGAACACACAGGGCACGCTCCAGAACATCACGATCGTTCCGGTCGCGCAGCGCGACGACGCGACCGGCCACGACGTCGGCCGTATCGGCGCAGAGCTGGCCACCCAGGTGCCGTCGCTCGAAGTCCGCTACGGTCCGCTCGAGAGCGTCGAACTCGGCGCGCGCCGCACGTGGGACCTGAGCGTGTACTCGTTGCGGATGTTCGGACGGATGATCGTCGGCGAGGCGTCGTTGAAGAATCTGTCCGGTCCGGTGACGATCGCCGACTACGCAGGCAAGAGCGCGCGTCTCGGACCATCGGCGTTTTTATCGTTCCTCGCACTCGTCAGTATTAGCCTCGGTGTGCTTAACCTGTTACCAATTCCGGTATTGGACGGGGGGCATCTGTTATATTATTTGGTTGAAGCTGTAACCGGCAAAGCTGTATCCGATCGCTGGCAGCTCGTTCTGCAGAGAGCGGGACTCGCCTGCATCGTCGCATTGTCGGCGATCGCGCTTTTCAACGATCTGGCTCGTTTAATCCATTTTTAAAGTGTCCGGCGGCGTTCACGATGACGACCGTCTGACCTGATGCAGCTATACACACTGGGGAAGCACGTTGTTTAAACCTCATCGCTTTGTACCGAAGACGGTTGTAGCCGCGGCATTCGCCGCGCATGGGCTGGTGGCTCACGCGACGACACCATTCGTGGTGCAGGACATCCGGATCGAAGGATTGCAACGCGTCGAGCCGGGCACTGTGTTTTCCTACCTGCCGATCAAGCAAGGCGATACGTTCGACGACGACAAGGCTTCCGAAGCCATCCGCGCGTTGTACGCGACGGGCTTCTTCAACGACGTCAAGATCGCGACCGAAGGCAACGTCGTGATCGTTCAGGTGCTCGAGCGTCCGGCCATCGGCACGATCGACTTCTCCGGCATCCACGAATTCGACAAGGACAACCTCACGAAGGCGCTGCGCGCCGTGGGGCTGTCGCAAGGTCGTTACTACGACAAGGCGCTCGTCGACAAGGCGGAGCAGGAGCTGAAGCGTCAGTACCTCACGCGCGGCTACTACGCGGCCGAGGTCACGACCACCGTCACGCCGATCGACCGCAATCGCGTCGGCCTGCTGTTCTCGGTGGTCGAAGGGCCGAGCGCGAAGATCCGCCAGATCAACTTCATCGGCAACAAGGCGTTCAGCACGAGCACGCTGCGCGACGAGATGCAGCTGTCCACGCCGAACTGGTTCTCGTGGTACACGAAGAACGATCTGTACGCGAAAGAAAAGCTGACGGGCGACCTCGAAAACGTCCGCTCGTACTACCTGAATCGCGGGTATCTCGAATTCAGCTTCGATTCGACCCAGGTGTCGATTTCGCCGGACAAGAAGGACATGTACCTGACGGTGACGCTGCACGAAGGCGAGCCGTACACGATCTCGAGCATCAAGCTCGGCGGCAATCTGCTCGACCGCGAAGCCGAGCTGAGAAAGCTGGTCAAGATCAAGCCGGGCGATCGCTTCTCGGCAGAAAAGCTGCAGGCCGCGACGAAGGCTGTCGTCGACAAGCTCGGCGAATACGGCTACGCGTTCGCGACCGTCAATGCCGTGCCGCAGATCGATCAGGAACATCACAAGGTCGATCTGACGCTGCAGGTCGATCCGAGCCGCCGCGTGTACGTTCGACGCATCAATGTGGTCGGCAACACGCGGACGCGCGACGAAGTCGTACGTCGCGAAATGCGCCAGCTCGAAAGCTCGTGGTTCGATTCGAACCGCCTCGCGCTGTCGAAAGACCGGATCAACCGTCTCGGCTACTTCACCGACGTCGACGTGACGACGGTGCCGGTCGAAGGCACGCCTGACCAGGTCGACGTCGATGTGAAGGTCACCGAAAAGCCGACCGGCGCGATCACGCTCGGTGCCGGCTTCTCGTCGACGGACAAGGTTGTGCTGTCGGCGGGCGTGTCGCAGGACAACGTGTTCGGTTCGGGCACGAGCCTGTCGGTCAACGTGAACACCGCGAAGACGTACCGTACGCTGACGGTGACGCAGGTCGACCCGTATTTCACGGTCGACGGCATCAAGCGGATCACCGACGTCTACTACCGCACGTATCAGCCGCTGTACTACTCGACTGATTCGAGCTTCCGTATCGTCACGGTGGGCGGCGATCTGAAGTTCGGCATTCCATTTTCGGAAGTCGACACCGTTTACTTCGGTGCGGGCTTCGAGCAGAACACGCTCGACGTCGACAGCACGACGCCGCAAAGCTACAAGGACTACGTGAACGAGTTCGGCCGCGTGTCGAACAACGTGCCGCTGACGGTAGGCTGGTCGCGCGACGCGCGTGACAGCGCGCTCGTGCCGAGCCGCGGCTACTTCACGCAGGCGAATGCCGAGTACGGCACGCCGGCGGGCGGCACCCAGTATTACAAGGCGGACATCCAGGCGCAGTACTATTACTCGTTCGCGCGCGGCTTCGTGCTCGGCCTGAACTTCCAGGGCGGTTACGGTAACGGCCTCAGCGGCAAGCCGTACCCGATCTTCAAGAACTACTACGCCGGCGGTATCGGATCGGTGCGTGGCTATGAGCCGAGCTCGCTGGGTCCGCGCGACAAGACGACGAACGACCCGATCGGTGGTAACGAAATGGTCGTGGGTAACATCGAATTGACGTTCCCGCTGCCGGGCACGGGCTACGACCGCACGCTGCGTGTGTTCACGTTCCTCGACGGCGGTAACGTCTGGGGTTCGGAAGGCAACAGCGTCGGCGCGAACGGTCTGCGGTACGGCTACGGTGTGGGTCTCGCGTGGATCTCGCCGATCGGACCGTTGAAGTTGAGCCTTGGCTTCCCGCTGCAGAAGCATACGGGCGACCAGTACCAGAAATTCCAGTTCCAGATCGGGACGGCATTCTGAGCGGGCGCACCGGGACCCCCTACAGTATCGAGAGGATGACTTTGCAAACCGGTATGTTTTCGAAACGTGTGGCGTGTGCATGGGCGCTGGCGCTGACGATGACCCTCGGAGCCGGGGTCGCGCATGCGCAGGAGGCGAAGATCGCAGCGGTCAATTCGGACCGCATCCTGCGCGAGTCCGTGCCGGCGAAAGCGGCGCAGGTCAAGCTCGAAGCCGAGTTCGCGAAGCGCGACAAGGATCTGCAGGACATGGCGGCGAAGCTGAAGACCATGTCCGACGCGCTCGACAAGAACGGGGCATCGTTGTCGCCGAGCGATCGCGCACAGAAGCAGCGCGATCTGTCGCAGCTCGATACCGACTTCCAGCGCAAGCAGCGCGAATTTCGCGAAGACCTGAACCAGCGGCGTAACGAAGAACTCGCCGCCGTGCTCGATCGCGCGAACAAGGTGATCAAGCAGATCGCCGAGCAGCAGCACTACGATCTGATCGTGCAGGAGGCGGTGTACGTCAGTCCGCGCATCGACATCACCGACCAGGTGCTGAAGGCGCTTGCGGCATCGAGCACCACGAACTGATTCGCCCAGGAAAGCAGGAGCAGCACACGCATGGCATTTACGCTCGAGGACATCGTTCGGCAGTTCGGCGGTGAAGTAGTCGGTGACGCGTCGCATCGGGTCGGCAGTCTTGCGCCGCTCGATCAGGCAGGCCCGGACCAGCTGGCGTTCCTCGCCAACCCGAAGTATCTGTCGCAGGTCGAGAGCACCCGTGCGGGCGCCGTGCTGATCGCGGCCGACGACCTCGCGAAGCTCGCGTCCAGCGACGCTCGCAACTTCATCGTCACACCGAACCCGTACGCTTACTTCGCCCGTATCGCGCAGACTTTCATCGATCTCGCGGCACCGAAGGTCACGCCCGGCGTGCACGCGAGCGCGACCGTCGATCCGTCGGCGAAGATCGCGGCGAGCGCGGTGATTGGTCCGCATGTGACGGTCGAAGCGGGCGCGCAGATCGGCGAGAACGTGCGGCTCGACGCGAATGTATTCATCGGACGCGGCACGCGCATCGGCGCAGGCTCGCATCTGTACCCGAACGTGGCCGTGTATCACGGTTGCAAGCTCGCCGAGCGCGTGATCGTGCACGCGGGCGCGGTGATCGGTTCGGACGGTTTTGGCTTTGCGCCGGATTTCACCGGCGAAGGCGACGCGCGTACCGGCAGCTGGGTCAAGATTCCGCAGGTGGGCGGTGTATCGATCGCTGAAGACGTCGAGATCGGCGCAAACACGACGATCGACCGCGGCGCGATGGCCGACACGGTGATCGAGACGTGCGTGAAGATCGACAACCTCGTGCAGATCGGCCACAACTGCAAGATCGGTGCGTACACGGTGATCGCCGGCTGCGCGGGTATCGCGGGCAGCACGACGATCGGCCGGCATTGCATGATCGGTGGCGCGGTGGGCATTGCCGGCCACGTGACGCTCGCCGACTACGTGATCGTCACCGCGAAGTCGGGCGTGTCGAAGTCGCTGCTGAAACCCGGCATGTACACGAGCGCGTTCCCGGCCGTCGATCATGCGGACTGGAACCGCAGCGCCGCGCTGATGCGCAATCTCGACAAGCTGCGCGACCGCATCAAGGCACTTGAAGCAGCTGCGGTGTCAGGCAGCGCCAAAAACAACGCATAAAGCAACGCATAAAAAGCGCGTGCCGCCGCGGGAACCGGAGACCGGCGGCATGTGCGATCAACCCATCATCAGCATTCGCAGTCACCGTCGCGCCTTTCAAGCGTGAGCAGAAACACCATGAGCACCGAAAAAATCAATCTCGACATCCACAAGATTCTCACGCTGCTGCCGCACCGCTACCCGATCCTGCTGGTGGACCGGGTGCTCGAACTCGAGCCGCACAAGAGCATCAAAGCGCTGAAGAACGTGACGATCAACGAGCCGTATTTCACGGGGCACTTTCCGAAGCGCCCGGTGATGCCCGGCGTGCTGATTCTCGAGGCACTGGCCCAGACGGCCGCGCTTCTGACGTTCTCGGACGAGCCGCATGATCCGGCCAACACGCTTTATCTGTTCGTCGGTATCGACAATGCGCGTTTCAAGCGGGTCGTCGAACCGGGCGACCAGCTGATCCTCGACGTGACGTTCGAGCGCCACATGCGCGGGATCTGGAAGTTCAAGGCGCGCGCGACAGTGGACGGTGCAGTCGCGGCGGAAGCCGACCTGATGTGCGCGGTCCGTCAAACGGATACCGACGCCTGAGTAATCCGTCGTCCTGCGGCGGTAGCGAGGTTCGCGCCGCTAGCGGCTGGCGGGCCGCCGCCACCGGACGACACCACGGAAAGTAGCGAGGACGCATGAGCAGGATTCATCCCACCGCGATCGTCGAACCGGGCGCCCAGCTCGACGAAACGGTCGAAATCGGACCCTACGCGATCGTCGGCGCCCACGTGACGATCGGCGCACGCACGACGGTCGGCTCGCATAGCGTGATCGAAGGTCACACGACGATCGGCGAAGACAACCGCATCGGCCATTACGCGTCGGTCGGCGGTCGTCCGCAGGACATGAAGTACAAGGACGAGCCGACCCGGCTCGAGATCGGCAACCGCAACACGATCCGCGAATTCACGACGATCCACACCGGCACGGTGCAGGACTCGGGCGTGACGATCGTCGGCGACGACAACTGGATCATGGCGTACGTGCATCTCGGCCACGATTGCCGCGTCGGCAACAACGTGATCCTGGCGAGCAACGCGCAGATGGCAGGCCACGTGGTGATCGGCGACTTCGCGATCGTCGGCGGCATGTCGGGCGTGCATCAGTTCGTGCGGATCGGCGCGCATTCGATGCTCGGCGGCGCGTCGGCATTGGTGCAGGACATTCCGCCGTTTGTGATGGCCGCCGGCAACAAGGCAGAGCCGCACGGGATCAACGTCGAAGGCCTGCGTCGTCGCGGCTTCTCGGCGGATGCGATCTCCGCGCTGCGCTCCGCGTACCGGATGCTGTACAAGAACGGCCTGTCGCTCGAAGACGCAAAGGTTCAGCTGCGTGAACTCGCGTCCGCGGGTGGCGACGGCGATGCACCGGTCAAGTCGCTGGCCGACTTCATCGACGCGTCGCAACGCGGCATCATCCGCTAACCGATGACGCTGCAACCCAGTCCGCTACGGCTCGCGATGGTGGCCGGCGAGCCGTCCGGCGACCTGCTCGCGGCGTCGCTGCTCAACGGGCTGGCGGCGCGCCTGCCCGAGGGCACGCAGTACTACGGCATCGGCGGTCCGCGCATGACGACGGCGGGCTTCGAAGCCCACTGGTCGATGGACCGTCTCACGGTGCGCGGCTATGTCGAAGCGCTGCGGCACATTCCCGATATTCTCAGCGTCCGCAATGAGCTGAAGCGTCAGCTGCTCGCCGAGCCGCCCGACGTCTTCATCGGCGTCGATGCGCCCGATTTCAACTTCGGTCTCGAGCACTCGCTGCGCGATGCGGGCATTCCGACGGTGCACTTCGTGTGCCCGTCGATCTGGGCATGGCGCGGCGGCCGGATCAAGAAAATCGCGAAGGCCGTCGACCACATGCTGTGCGTGTTTCCGTTCGAAACCGCGCTGCTCGAAAAGTCCGGGGTCGCTGCGACCTACGTGGGCCATCCGCTCGCCGACGAGATCCCGCTCGAACCCGACACCGCCGGCGCGCGCCGCACACTGGGGCTGCCGGAAAGCGGTCCGGTGATCGCGGTGCTGCCGGGCAGCCGGCGCTCCGAGATCGACCTGATCGGCCCGACCTTCTTCGATGCGATGGCGCTGATGCAGCAGCGCGAGCCGGGTGTCCGGTTCGTGATGCCGGCCGCGACGCCGGCGCTGCGCGCACTGCTGCAGCCGCTAATCGATGCGCATCCCGGCCTCGCACTGACGGTCACCGACGGCCAGTCGCAGGTCGCGATGACGGCCGCCGACGCGATCCTCGTGAAGAGCGGCACCGTCACGCTCGAAGCCGCGCTGCTGAAAAAGCCGATGGTGATCTCGTACAAGGTGCCCTGGCTGACCGGGCAGATCATGCGTCGGCAGGGTTATCTGCCGTACGTCGGGCTGCCGAACATTCTCGCAGGCCGCTTCGTCGTGCCGGAAATCCTGCAGCACTTCGCGACGCCCGAGGCGCTCGCCGACGCGACGTTGACGCAGTTGCGCGACGACGCGAACCGGCGCACGCTGACGGAAATCTTCACGGAGATGCATCACGTGTTGAAGCAGAATACCGCGCAGCGTGCGGCGGAAGCGGTGGCGGGCGTGCTCGACGCGCGCAGGGCGTCGCGATGAATGCGACTCGTCGTGCGCGTGGTGCGTCGCAGAGCGGTCTCGATTTCGACAAGCCCGACGATATCGTCTGCGGTGTCGATGAAGCGGGGCGCGGTCCGCTGGCTGGACCGGTCGTCGCCTCTGCGGTGATCCTCGATCCCAAGCGCCCGATTCTCGGACTCGACGATTCGAAAGTGCTGAGCGCGAAGAAGCGCGAGGAGCTTTACGAGAAGATCGTCGAGCGGTCGCTCGCGTATTGCGTCGCGTCTGCCTCGGTCGAAGAAATCGACACCATCAACATCCTGCACGCCACGATGCTCGCGATGAAGCGTGCGGTCGAAGGTCTCGCGATCGTGCCGACGCTCGCGAAGATCGATGGCAATCGCTGTCCGCAGCTGAGTGTGCGGAGCGTTGCGATCGTCGGCGGCGATGCGCTCGTGCCGAGCATCTCCGCTGCGTCGATTCTCGCGAAGGTCACACGTGACCGGATGCTGCTCGAACTGCATCAGACTTTTCCTCTCTACGGCTTCAATGCGCATGCGGGCTACGGCACGCCGCAGCACCTCGCGGCATTGCGCGAGCACGGCCCGTGTGAACACCACCGCCGTTCGTTCGCACCGGTGCGTGAAGCGCATCTGCGGCTCGCGGGCGGCGCGATGGGTGCGACGGTCCGCGTCGTCACCGTAGCACTCGATACCCCCGACGACGACGCGTTCGGCGAACGCGTCGCGTTCTGATCTCCTGGTTTTACGCAGCCTGTGAAAGCGATCACGTCGCGGGACAATCCGCTCTATAAGCACCTGAAGGCACTGGCCGGCTCGACGCATCAACAGCGTCGCAGCGGCCACGCGTTGCTCGAAGGTTTCCATCTTGCGAGCGCGTATCTCGATGCAGTCGGTCAGCCGGAAACCTGCGTCGTAACCGAAGGCGCGCTCGATCACGACGAAGCACGCGCGATCGTCGAACGCATCGACGCATCGCACGTTGTGACGCTGCCGGATGCGCTGTTCGGACAGCTGTCGACGGTCGTGAACGGCATGGGGATGCTGCTGCTCGTCGAGCGGCCGGTTATGCCGTTGCCTGAACGTGTGTCAGAGACGTGTGTGGTGCTCGACGGCATTCAGGATGCGGGCAACGTCGGCTCGATCCTGCGCAGCGCGGCGGCTGCCGGTATCGGGCACGTGTTCTGCGCGCCGGGCACGGTGTACGCGTGGTCGTCGAAGGTATTGCGTGCCGGAATGGGCGCGCACTTCCTGCTGCAGATTCACGAGGACGTCGAGCCTAACGCATTACGCGAACGTCTCGCGGTGCCGTCCGCGATCACCGATTCGCACGGCGCGCAAGCGCTGTACGACTGCGATCTGAGCGGGCCGATTGCGTGGGTGTTCGGCAACGAAGGGGCGGGCGTGTCGCCGTTCTGGCGCGAGGCCGCGACGCAGCGCGTGACGATTCCGCAGCCGGGTGGAATGGAATCGCTGAACGTCGCTGCGGCCGCCGCTGTCTGTCTGTTCGAACAGTGCAGACAGCAGCGCAACAGCTAGGCGTTCAATACGTTCTGATACGTCAATACGACGGCTTGTCGAGCTTGATTTCCTGCAGGATCGTCGTCGCGATCTCTTCGATCGACTTGTGCGTTGACGACAGCCACTTCACATTTTCCCGCCGCATCATCGCTTCCGCTTCGTTGATCTCGTAGCGGCAGTTTTCGATCGCCGCGTACTTGCTGCCTGGGCGGCGCTCGTTGCGGATCTCTGACAGGCGCTGGGGGTCGATCGATAATCCGAACATCTTCTGGCGGTGCGCTAGCAGCGGCGTCGGCAGCTTGCCGCGCTCAAAATCTTCCGGAATCAACGGATAGTTTGCCGCCTTCACCCCATACTGCATCGCCAGATAAAGGCTCGTCGGCGTCTTTCCGCTGCGCGACACGCCCACGAGGATCACATCGGCATCGGCGAGGTTGCGGTTCGACTGGCCGTCGTCGTGTGCGAGCGAGAAGTTGATCGCCTCGATGCGGTTCTTGTACTCCTCGGTATCGGCGTTCTGGTGACCGCGGCCCATCGCGTGGCTCGACTTCAGCTCCAGTTCCTGTTCAAGTGGCTCGACGAAAGTCTGGAACATATCGAGCACCAGCGCATTCGAACCCTTGACGATCTGGTTTGACGCGCTATCGACGAGCGTCGTGAACACGATCGGCCGGCGGCCTTCGACTTCACCCGCTTCGTTGATTTTTTCGAGCGTCGCGTAGGCCTTCTCGGTCGAATCGACGAACGGCACGCGGACGAGGCGGAATTTCTGGTCGAACTGGGAGAGGATCGAATGCGCGAAGGTTTCGGCAGTGATCCCGGTTCCGTCGGAAACGATGAATACGGTGGGCGGCATCGGGTGGGGCTAAAACATGAGCGTGCTGACGCGGCAGCATCGCCCGGCTGGAACAGCACCGCGGATGCGCCGTCCGGCGGGCTGGCCGGAGAAGCGGCGGCGTCGCCGCGGCGCGCCTTGGGTCGCGCGGTGGGCGCCGGTGCCGACCGTTGCCTCGTAAGGCCCGACGGCGGTCCAGGTGCACGTTCGACGCGCAATTCTCGTCCGACTGTCACATTTCTGGAGTCGGCACGGTAGAATAGCGGCAACCTGTTGGATAAGCAATTGCAGGCGAACCGCCATCCATATTCGGCTATCGCCACGCTTTTTGATCGCAATCCGCGCAGTCTGCATGCAAATCCGGCGAACGCTCCATTTCGTCGCTCACGCAACGCAACCAGCGCGCACGGTGCCACCGCGCATCCGACCGTATCCGCGATTGCTTCTCCAACAGGTTGTGCAAGGCGCGTCCACCGCTTCTTATAAGCGCACGCGTTCAAGCCCACTTGCGCAATCGAGCATTTTTTCCACACTTAGGGGCTTGTATGACTAACGCAGTTAACGTCGCAAAGGATCAGGCGTATGTAATTCCGTTCGAGCAGTTGCGCATGACCGATGTAGAAGTCGTCGGAGGGAAGAACGCGTCCCTCGGCGAGATGATCAGCCAGCTTGCTCAGGCCGGCGTGCGCGTGCCCACGGGCTTCGCCACGACGGCGCTCGCGTTCCGCGAGTTCCTGCATCACAACACGCTCACCGAACGCATCGCACAGCGTCTCGAAACGCTCGATATCGACGACGTGAAGGCACTTGCCGAAGCCGGCAAGGAGATCCGTCAATGGATCATCGATGCGCCGATGCAGCCGCGTCTCGAAGAAGAAATCCGCGCGCAGTTCGTGACGCTCACGCAAAGCTCGCCGGAAGAACTGTCGTTCGCAGTCCGCTCGTCGGCCACGGCGGAAGATCTGCCGGACGCATCGTTTGCCGGTCAGCAGGAAAGCTACCTGAACGTCGTCGGCATCGAAGACGTGCTCGACCGCATGAAGCACGTGTTCGCGTCGCTGTATAACGACCGCGCCATTTCCTATCGCGTCCACAAGGGCTTCACGCATGCCGAGGTCGCGTTGTCTGCGGGCGTGCAGCGCATGGTCCGCTCGGACGTCGGCGCAGCGGGCGTGATGTTCACGCTCGATACCGAATCGGGCTTCAAGGACGCGGTGTTCATCACGTCGAGCTACGGCCTCGGTGAAACCGTCGTGCAGGGCGCCGTGAATCCGGACGAGTTCTACGTCTTCAAGACCACGCTCGCGCAGGGCAAGTACCCGATCATCCGCCGCTCGATCGGCTCGAAGCTGATCAAGATGGAATTCACGAAGCCGGGCGAGCCGGGCCGCGTGAAGACCGTCGACGTCGCACACGAACAGCGCAACCGCTTCTCGATCACCGACGAAGACGTGATCGAACTCGCGAAATACGCGGTCATCATCGAGCAGCATTACCAGCGTCCGATGGACATCGAGTGGGGCAAGGACGGCCGCGACGGCAAGATCTTCATCCTGCAGGCACGTCCCGAAACGGTGAAGAGCCAGGCAGCGGGCAAGGCCGAGCAGCGCTTCAAGCTGAAGGGCCAGTCGAACGTGCTCGCCACCGGTCGCGCGATCGGTCAGAAGATCGGCGCGGGTCCTGTGCGCGTGATTCACGATCCGTCCGAAATGGAACGCGTGCAGCCGGGCGATGTGCTGGTCGCCGACATGACCGACCCGAACTGGGAGCCGGTGATGAAGCGCGCGGCGGCGATCGTCACGAATCGCGGCGGCCGTACTTGCCACGCGGCGATCATCGCGCGCGAGCTGGGTGTGCCGGCGGTGGTCGGCTGCGGCGACGCAACCGACATACTGAAGGACGGCGCGCTCGTTACCGTATCGTGCGCGGAAGGCGACGAAGGCCGCATCTATGACGGCCTGCTCGAAACCGAAGTGACCGAGGTGCAGCGCGGCGAACTGCCGCCGATCCCCGTCAAGATCATGATGAACGTCGGTAACCCGCAGCTCGCATTCGACTTCTCGCAGCTGCCGAACGCAGGCGTCGGTCTCGCGCGGCTGGAATTCATCATCAACAACAACATCGGCGTGCACCCGAAGGCGATCCTCGAGTACCCGAACGTCGATCAGGATCTGAAGAAGGCAGTCGAGAGCGTCGCGCGCGGCCACGCATCACCGCGCGCGTTCTATGTCGACAAGCTGACCGAAGGGATCGCGACGATCGGCGCGGCGTTCTATCCGAAGCCCGTGATCGTGCGTCTGTCGGACTTCAAGTCGAACGAGTACAAGAAGCTGATCGGCGGTTCGCGTTATGAGCCGGACGAAGAAAATCCGATGCTCGGTTTCCGTGGCGCGTCGCGTTACATCGCGGAAGACTTCGCCGAAGCGTTCCAGATGGAGTGCATCGCGCTGAAGAAGGTCCGCGAAGAGATGGGCCTCGACAACGTCGAGATCATGGTGCCGTTCGTGCGTACGCTGAAGCAGGCGGAACGTGTGGTCGGGCTGCTCGAGAAGTTCGGCCTGAAACGCGGCGTGAACGGTCTGCGGCTGATCATGATGTGCGAAGTGCCGTCGAACGCGATTCTCGCTGAAGAATTCCTGCAATTCTTCGACGGTTTCTCGATCGGTTCGAACGACCTCACGCAGCTCACGCTCGGCCTCGATCGCGACTCCGGCATGGAACTGCTCGCAGTCGATTTCGATGAGCGCGATCCGGCGGTGAAGTTCATGCTGAAACGCGCGATCGAAACCTGCCTGCGCCTCGACAAGTACGTCGGCATCTGCGGCCAGGGCCCGTCGGATCATCCGGACTTCGCACAGTGGCTGACCGACGAAGGCATCGCGTCGATCTCGCTGAACCCGGACACGATCATCGAGACGTGGCAGGCGCTCGCAAAATCGGGCAAGCAGGCAGCGCAGTAAGCACGGCAGCGATCGCTGCGGCAACCTGACCCAGGGATCGCGGCTGTAAATACAAGTAAGGTTCGTGCTATAACACCCCGGAGATCCGGGGTGTTTTGTTTTGGGAGACCGACGTGGCAACAGGCGCACTCTTGTGGTGGGGCGCAGCGGGCGTGTTGATCGTGCTGGAACTGCTGACCGGCACGTTCTATCTGCTGATGATCGCATTGGGGGTTATTGCCGGCGGGCTCGCGCATTGGGCCGGCGCGGCGCCGCATGTGCAGTTCGGCTGCGCGGCGGCGGTGGCGGCAGTGGCCGTGATCGTGCTGCGCCGTTCGCGCTTCGGCGGCCGGCGCGCACGCGTCGACGCGGCGACGAACCCGGACGTGAATCTCGACATCGGCGCGACGCTGACCGTCGCCGAATGGCGCGACGGCCGCGCGCGCACGAACTACCGCGGCGCGCAGTGGGACGTCGAACTCGCACCGGGCGAGCCCGAGGACGCACGGCTCTACGAAATCACCGCATTGCGCGGCAACCGGCTGATCGTCGCCGCGCACAGACAGCCGGCACACGCGTAGCCGCATCGGTCGTCGCCGGCTGGAACATCATTACAACCGCAAAGGACTCGAATGAACCTGACCATCGTCGGCGTCATCCTGTTGATCATCGTCGTCGTGATCATCGTGAAGACCATCAAGATCGTTCCGCAGCAGCACGCATGGGTGCTCGAACGGCTCGGCCGCTACCACGCGACGCTGACGCCGGGCCTGAACATCGTGCTGCCGTTCGTCGATCGCATCGCGTACAAGCACGTGCTGAAAGAGATCCCGCTCGAAGTGCCGAGCCAGGTCTGTATCACGCGCGACAACACGCAGCTGCAGGTGGACGGCGTGCTGTACTTCCAGGTCACCGATCCGATGAAGGCATCGTACGGATCGAGCAACTTCGTGTTCGCGATCACGCAGCTGTCGCAGACCACACTGCGTTCGGTGATCGGCAAGCTCGAACTCGACAAGACGTTCGAGGAACGCGATTTCATCAATCACAGCATCGTGTCGTCGCTCGACGAAGCAGCGACCAACTGGGGCGTCAAGGTGCTGCGCTACGAAATCAAGGATCTCACTCCGCCGAAGGAAATTCTTCACGCGATGCAGGCGCAGATCACCGCCGAGCGCGAGAAGCGCGCGCTGATCGCGGCGTCGGAAGGGCGCAAGCAGGAGCAGATCAATATCGCGTCGGGTGGCCGCGAGGCGGCGATCCAGAAGTCCGAGGGCGAACGGCAGGCCGCGATCAATCAGGCGCAGGGTCAGGCGTCGGCAATTCTCGCGGTGGCCGAGGCGAACGCGCAGGCGATCCAGAAGATCGCCGCGTCGATCCAGTCGCAGGGCGGGATGGAAGCGGTGAACCTGAAAGTGGCCGAGCAGTACGTCAATGCGTTCGCCAATCTCGCGAAGCAGGGCAATACGCTGATCGTGCCGGGCAATCTCGCGGATATGAGCACGATGATCGCGTCGGCGCTGACGATCGTGAATCGCAGCAAGGCGGGCTAGGCGCGTTGAGGTTCGCAAAAGCAAACGGGCCCGCAATCGCGGGCCCGTTTTTTCACATGCGATGCGACAGTGTGTCGCGGTCGCCAGGTTAGCCGGATCAGCCGGCTCATGTTGGCGTGCGCATCAGACGCGCCTTTTCGCGTTCCCAGTCACGCTTCTTCTCGGTGTCACGCTTGTCGTGCATCTTCTTGCCCTTCGCGAGCCCGATTTCACATTTGACGCGACCGCCCTTGTAGTGGAAGTTCAGCGGCACGAGCGTGTAGCCGCGCTGCTCGACTTTGCCGATCAGTTTGCTGATCTCTTCGCCGTGCAGCAGCAGCTTGCGCGTGCGGACCGGATCGGGGTGGATGTGGGTCGATGCCTCGGGTAGCGGGCTGATGTGCGCGCCGATCAGGTACAGCGCGCCGTTGCGGATCACGACGTAGCCTTCCTTGATCTGGCCACGGCCCGCGCGCAGGGCTTTGACCTCCCAACCTTCGAGCACGAGTCCTGCTTCGTAGCGGTCCTCGATGAAATAGTCGAAGAACGCCTTTCTGTTGTCGATGATGCTCATTAATGGAAAGTGCCCAACTCGTTTAAAATCACGATTTTAGCAAAGCGGAGTCCGTAACAGGCCCGCTTGGCCAGCCTACCTCGCAGCGTGCTGTTCAATTTATGGCAGATGTCCAGAAAACCGTGTTGATTCGCCATTCGGCGGAACAGATGTTCGACCTCGTCACCGACGTCGCCGACTACCCCAATTTCCTTCCGTGGTGCGGCGGGGTTGAGATTCGCCGTCAGGACGAGAATGGCATGGAGGCGAAGATCGACATCAACTTCAAGGGCATTCGCCAGCACTTCGCGACGCGCAACACGCAGCAGCGTCCCACGCGGATCGACATGGAATTCGCCGACGGTCCGTTCCGCAAGTTTACCGGCTATTGGCGCTTCACGGCGCTCCGTGCCGACGCGTGCAAGATCGAATTCGCGCTGCACTACGAGTTCAAGAACATCCTCCTCGAAAAGATCATCGGCCCGGTGTTCAGCCACATCGCGAACACGTTCGTCGAATCGTTCGTGAAACGTGCCGATCAACGGTACGGCAAGGCATGAGCGCGTTGCTGTCGATCGAAGTCTGCTACGCGCTGCCCGATGCGCAGACGCTCCTTACCATGACGCTGCCGGCGGGCTCAACGCTCGAACAGGCGATCGTCGCGAGCGGTGTGCTGCAGCGCCATCCCAATATCGATCTGACGAAACAGAAGGTCGGTGTATTCGGCAAGCTGAAGCCGCTCGATGCCGTGCTCGCCGATCGCGATCGCGTTGAGATCTACCGGCCGCTGATCGTCGATCCGAAGACCGCGCGTCAACGGCGGGTCGACAAGACGCGCCGCGAAGGATCGATCGAAGGGCGCAAATGGCTGCCGAAGGATTCGCGCTGACGCAGGCTAGTGCGCCTGAGCCTGTGCTTCCTCTTCGATCGACCGGCGCGGCGGCTTGCCTGGGCCGTCGCCGCTAGCATGCAGGCGCACCGACCAGCTGACACCCGCCACCAGCAGCACGATCGCCGCCGCTTCTAAAGGACGCGGCCAGCGATGATCGAAGATGAACGCGTACAGCAGCGCGAACAGCGTTTCGAACACGATCAACTGACCGGACAGCGTCAGCGGCAAATGCTTTGACGCCGCGTTCCACAGCCCGTTACCGACCCACGACGCGCCGATTGCCAGCGCCAGGTTCATCAGCCAGAACACGTGCCAGCGGCCGGCCGCGACGTCGGGCTGCACCGTACCCGCGGGCAGCAGCGCCACACCGAGTCCCAGCACGAGCCACAACACGACCCCGAGCGCGCCCGTCACGACGCCCCATAGCACCGACCATTCGTTACCGTCGAAATGCGCGAGCCGTCGCAGATAGCGCGCGTTCGCGACCGCGAACCACGTCCAGCAGATGAGGGCGCCGACCGCGCAAACAACCCCCGCGAGTTTCGCGAGCACGCTGCCACTGTCGCTCTGGTGCGCGGTCGTGAACACGTCGACGTTGATACAGACGATGCCCGCGACGACCATAGCAAGAGGCCACACGAGCCGCGACAGCGGCACCGCGCCATGATCGTCGCGACCGACCAGCGTCACGGTGACCGGCAGCACGCCGATAATCAGCGACGCCGGTGCGATACCGACCAGATGCACAGCGAAGGTCACGAGCACGTAGTAGAGCAGGTTGCCGACCAGCGCGAGCCGGACGAGTGCACCGAGGTCCTCGCGCGTGAGCCGGCGCAGCAGCGAGCGCGCGACGGGCAGCGCCGCGATCAACGAGACGATGCCGTACATCGTGTAACGCCCGGCGGACATCAGCAGCGGCGAAAAATCGGCCAGCAGACGCGGCACCAGAAACACCATTCCCCATAACGCGCCGGCCATGACGCCGTAGGCGACCCCTCGCTGCATGAACTGCTCCGGAATAAAACCTGTCGATGGCGAGCAGGTTAGCCGGGAACCGATGCGGCGGTCTTGTTCGATCCTGCACAGTGAGGGGCTCGATAGTCGAATAAAGGCCGTTGCGGCTCTGTCCCTTTCCGGTTCACGCTGACGATTTTCGGCGCACGAACGCGCCGCATGCAAACGAAACCCGATCGAACCGGGCTCGAACGGAGAAGCGAAATCCGCCTGTCGCGTCGCCGCAAAAAATCGCTAAGCTGCTGTTCGTGCAGTGAAAACCGGGGAGGTATCGCGTATAATTCGGTTTTGCGCCTATAGGATTTGCCATGCGTCTGATCCAAAAAGCACTCACGTTCGATGACGTGCTCCTCGTCCCGGCCTTCTCCGATGTCTTGCCGCGCGACACCAGCCTCAAAACCCGGCTGACCCGCAACATCTCCCTGAACATGCCGCTCGTGTCCGCCGCGATGGACACCGTCACCGAAGCACGCCTCGCGATCGCGATGGCGCAGATGGGCGGCGTCGGCATCATCCACAAGAATCTCACGCCGGCCGAACAGGCTCGCGAAGTCGCGAAGGTCAAACGCTTCGAGTCGGGTGTCGTGCGCGATCCGATCACCGTACCGCCGCAGATGAAAGTGCGCGACGTGATCGCACTGTCGCAACAGCATGGCATTTCGGGTTTCCCGGTGGTCGAAGGCGCGCAGCTCATCGGCATCGTGACGAACCGCGATCTGCGTTTCGAAACCCGCCTCGACGAACCGGTCCGCACGATCATGACGCCGCGCGATCGCCTCGTCACCGTGAAGGAAGGTACGCCGCTCGCCGAGGCGAAGGCGCTGATGCATAGCCATCGTCTCGAACGCGTGCTGGTGATCAACGACGCATTCGAACTGCGCGGCCTGATGACCGTGAAGGACATCACGAAGCAGACCGAACACCCGGACGCGTGCAAGGACGAACACGGCAAGCTGCGTGCAGGCGCCGCGGTCGGTGTCGGCGAAGACAACGAAGAGCGCGTGTCGCTGCTGGCGCAGGCCGGCGTCGACGTGATTGTCGTCGATACCGCGCACGGCCACAGCAAGGGCGTGCTGGAGCGCGTCCGCTGGGTGAAGAAGAACTTCCCGCACGTCGAAGTGATCGGCGGCAACATCGCGACGCCGGAAGCGGCGAAGGCGCTCGTCGAATACGGCGCGGACGGTGTGAAGGTCGGTATCGGCCCGGGCTCGATCTGCACGACGCGGATCGTCGCCGGTGTCGGCGTGCCGCAGATCAGCGCGATCGCGAACGTGTCGGATGCACTGAAGGGTTCGGGCGTGCCGGTCATCGCCGATGGCGGCGTGCGCTTCTCCGGCGACGTCAGCAAGGCGCTGGCCGCCGGCGCGAACGCCGTGATGATGGGCAGCATGTTCGCGGGCACCGAAGAGTCGCCGGGCGACGTGTTCCTGTATCAAGGCCGTCAGTACAAGTCGTATCGCGGCATGGGTTCGGTCGGCGCGATGAAGGACGGCGCGGCGGACCGCTACTTCCAGGACAACTCCGCGAACATCGACAAGCTCGTGCCGGAAGGCATCGAAGGCCGCGTCGCGTACAAGGGTTCGGTCGGCGCGATCCTGTTCCAGCTGATCGGCGGCGTGCGCGCGAGCATGGGCTACTGCGGTTGCCGCACGATCGACGAACTGCACGAGAAGGCCGCGTTCGTCCAGATCACTGCAGCGGGCATGCGCGAATCGCACGTGCACGACGTGCAGATCACGAAGGAAGCACCCAACTATCACGTGGACTGATCGCCGATGAAACCTCTGCTGCGCGTAGTGCTGATCATCGATGCGTTGCTGCTGCTCGGCTTCGGGCTGCTGTTCCTGCTGACGCCTTGGGCCTCGCTGTACCACGCGCTGCAACTGGTGCAGGTACAGCCGGAACTCGTCGGTCAGGCGTTCGGCGTTGCGCTGATCGGACTCGCGTGGCTGGCGTTGCACGCGTCGATCGACGGTGCGCTGACCGCGACGGCCGCGAAGGTCGTGGGTCATGTGAACTGGCTGACCGGTGTGTTGATGCTGGTGTGGCTGCTCGGTCTGCATACGCCGTCGCTGACGGGCTTTGGTCAACTGGTGGCGGTAGTGGCCGGCGCGGTGCTGCTCGTGATCGGGCTCGGTGGCGTGCGCCTCGCGGGTGCGGTGCGGCGGCGTGAGCGTACGCGTCTCGCCGACGCAGCGGTCGCGGAACGCGAACGGCAGGCCGCGAAGACACGCAGTGTCAACGAGCGCTCGGGTTATCGCGCGGAGCCGGTGGTCGACGTGCCGGTGACGGCTTCGTCGCCGCGTCCGGTGAGTCCACTGAGTCCGCAGCCCGTCGAGCCAAGCCTCGGTTCGACGACCAGTGACACAAGCGCAACGGGTGGCACCGCTACCCGCGACGCGACAGCCGAGGCGGCCGGTTCGCCGCGGCCTCCGTTTCATGGCTGACGCGCGCCGCTCCAATCGCGCCCGCCGAAGCACCCGGTTTTCGTCCGCACGCGCCGCTCGCGTCGCTAGTGCAACGCGCGTCGTGACACATCCGACATCCGATTCAATGCCGCGCATCGCGCGGCATTCCCTCTTTGCTTACTCTGACTCCGTCCGCTGCCATGCATGACAAGATCCTGATCCTCGACTTCGGCTCGCAAGTCACCCAACTGATCGCGCGCCGCATCCGCGAAGCGCACGTGTACTCGGAAATCCATCCGTACGACGTCGACGACGCGTTTATCCGCGAATTTGCGCCGACGGGCGTGATCCTGTCGGGCGGCCCGAGCTCGGTCACCGAAACAGACACGCCGCGCGCGCCGCAGGCCGTGTTCGAACTCGGCGTGCCGGTGCTCGGCATCTGCTACGGCATGCAGACGATGGCCGAACAGCTCGGCGGCAAGGTCGAAAACGGCCATCTGCGCGAATTCGGCTACGCCGAAGTGCGTGCGCGCAATCACACGAGCTTCCTCGACGGCATCGAAGATTTCCGTACCGGCGAAGGCCACGGCATGTTGAAGGTGTGGATGAGCCACGGCGACAAGGTGCTCGAAATGCCGCAGGGCTTCCAGCTGATGGCATCGACCGAATCGTGTCCGATCGCCGCGATGGCTGACGAAGCGCGCCACTTCTACGGGCTGCAATGGCATCCGGAAGTGACGCACACCGTGCAGGGCCGCGCGATGCTCGAGCGCTTCGTGTTGAAGATCTGCGGCGCACAGCCCGACTGGGAGATGGGGCATTACATCGACGAGGCGGTCGAGAAGATTCGCGAACAGGTCGGCGACGAGCACGTCATTCTGGGGCTGTCGGGCGGCGTGGATTCTTCGGTGGCGGCAGCGCTGCTGCATCGCGCGATCGGTAATCAGCTGACTTGCGTGTTTGTCGATCACGGTCTGCTGCGCCTGAACGAGGCAGAGCAGGTGATGTCGATGTTCGCGGACAACCTCGGCGTGAAGGTGATCCACGTCGACGCGAGCGAAGCGTTCATGTCGAAGCTCGCCGGTGTGACCGATCCGGAAGCGAAGCGCAAGATCATCGGCGCGGAATTCGTCGAAGTGTTCCAGACGGAAGCCGGCAAGCTGAGCGACGCGAAGTGGCTTGCGCAGGGCACGATCTATCCGGACGTGATCGAATCGGCGGGCAAGGGCAAGAAGGCCGCGCAGACGATCAAGAGCCATCACAACGTCGGCGGCCTGCCCGAGACGCTGAACCTGAAGCTACTCGAACCGCTGCGCGAACTGTTCAAGGACGAAGTGCGCGAGCTGGGCGTGAAGCTCGGCCTGCCGCCCGCGATGGTGTATCGCCATCCGTTCCCCGGCCCGGGCCTCGGCGTGCGGATTCTCGGCGAAGTGAAGCGCGATTTTGCGGACCTGCTGCGCCGCGCGGACGCGATTTTCATCGACACGCTGCGCACGACGATCGACGAAGCGACCGGCAAGTCCTGGTACGATTTGACGAGCCAGGCGTTTGCGGTGTTTCTGCCGGTGAAGAGCGTTGGGGTGATGGGGGATGGGCGGACTTATGAGTACGTCGTTGCGCTGCGTGCGGTGCAGACACAGGATTTCATGACCGCGCACTGGGCGCATCTGCCGCATGAACTGCTGGGGCGGGTGTCGAACCGGATTATTAATGAGGTGCGGGGGATTAATCGCGTGGTTTACGACATTTCGGGGAAGCCGCCGGCTACGATTGAGTGGGAGTGAATTGACGTCCTTCGAGGACTATCGCCAGCTATCGAAAAAATGTCGTAACATGTTGATTTTAAATAAAATATGTTGCGTCACCTATCGGTGGCTATCGCCGACCAGCAAAACAAGTTGGCGGTAGATCTGACGGTAAAAATCGAGGCCGGATTAAGACATTCTCGTTCACTATTCAGACTTTTACCGTCTTTGACGGTAAAAGGCTTCTCTGGAAAGCTTGTTTCATGCGGCTTTCCGGGCATCAACAGGTCTCCTGGTCCCTGACGGTAAAACCTGACGGTATAGCCGTCAAAATGCCGGAGGAAACCTCGATGCTTACTGACGCTGCACTACGTAACCTAAAGCCTAAGTCCAAGATTTATAAGGCTTCTGACCGGGACGGGATGTACGTGACGGTATCGCCCAGCGGTACTGTCACCTTCCGCTACGATTACCGCTTCAACGGCCGCCGGGAAACGCTGACCCTCGGGCGCTATGGCCCTGGCGGCATTTCACTGGCGATGGCGCGCGAACTGCTCCTCGACGCGCGCAAAACCGTTCTCAAGGGCATCTCGCCCGCGCTCGAAAAGCAACGCGAGAAACGCCGGGTGGTCGCCATCGAGACCTTCGGCACTGCGATGGAGACATGGCTGGCCAATGCAAGGTTGGCCGACAGCACCCGCGCCATGCGCAAGCACATCATCGATCGGGACATCCTGCCGGTACTCCAGAATCGCCTGCTGACCGAAATCCAGCCTGAAGACCTGCGGGCCTTGTGCAATAAGGTCAAGGAACGCGGGGCGCCCGCCACAGCGGTGCAGATTCGGGACATCGTGAAGCAGGTCTATGTCTACGCCATCGCCCACGGTGAAAAGGTGGATAACCCCGCCAACAGCGTGGGAGCGGCCTCGATCGCCACCTTCGTTCCGAAGGATCGCGCGTTGTCGCCGCTGGAAATCCGGTTGATGGTGCAACAGATGGAATCGGTGGCAACCTATCCGACCATCAAGCTGGCGCTGCGCCTGATTCTGCTGACGCTGGTGCGCAAGAGCGAACTGATCCTGGCCACCTGGGATGAGGTCAATTTCGAGAGGGCGACCTGGACGATTCCGAAGCAGCGGATGAAGGGGCGCAATCCGCATGTGGTCTATCTGTCGCGTCAGGCGCTCGACATCTTCGTCACGCTACATGCCTGTGCGGCTGGCTCACGATTCGTTTTTCCTTCCCGTTACGATGCAGAGCGGTGCATGTCCAATGCGACCTTGAATCGGGTCACGCAGCTCGTGGCAGAGGGTGCAAAAGCCAAAGGGCTGCCGCTACAACCCTTCACCGTCCATGATCTGCGTCGTACCGGCTCGACGCTGTTGAACGAAATCGGCTTCAATCGCGACTGGATCGAGAAGTGCCTGGCGCACGAAGACGGGCGGTCCTCGCGGTCGGTCTACAACAAGGCCGAATACGCGGAGCAACGGCGCCACATGCTGCAAGAGTGGGCCAATCTGGTCGATGCCTGGGGCGACGGGCAGGCCTACGCGCCGAAGCTGATGCCGGAGAACGTGGTCGTGCCGGCGTTGAGCGCGATGGTTTGAGCAGGCTGACTTGCCTCTATAGCTAAAGTTGACAAAAAGTCAACTTTAGCCTATCCTTTTATCCGTGAGCATGGAAGATATGCACGTCATATCCAGAAAGCCGTTTAGCGACGCAGCAAAGGCTTATCCGAACGACGCCGAAGCGATCGACCGCACGTATCGGGTGCTGCGATCCGGCGATTTCGATACGCCGCAGGCACTGCGACAGGTTTTTCCGTCGCTGGACAACTTCAAGTACAAAGACAAGTGGTGGGTGTTGGACATCGGTGGCAACAATCTTCGACTGATTGCCTTCATCGAATTCCGAGACAACCGCATGTACGTCAAGCACATCGCAACGCATGCCGAGTACGACAAGCTTTGCAAACGCTACCGGAAGGAGGTTGACTGAGATGGGATTTGCCGCCATCAAGGAGCGAGCCCATGCCTTGTTCGACGAGGCAGGTTTCATTGGCCACATCGCTGATGAGGACGATTACGCCCAAGCGCTGGCGTTGATGGACGAGCTGGTCGAGGACTACGAGGCCAACCGTCCACTGATCGAGATTCTGGCCCGTTCCATCGAGAGCTGGGAAAACGACTCCGACGAGTTTGCTGAGTTCAACGCGCGCGTAGCGAAGCTGGGTGGCGTCGACGTGCTCCGCTTGCTGATGGAGCAGCATGGGCTGGGCGTGGCCGACCTACCGGAGATCGGTAGCAAGTCGCTGGTGTCGAAGATTCTCAACGGTCGGGGGCGCAACCTGACCCGCGACCATATCGCGGCATTGAGCAAGCGTTTCTCAGTCAGCCCGGCTGTTTTCTTCGGTTGAGTTGATTCCCTGCGACGGCACATCAGGGCAGCGCGTCGATCTGGAACTTGGCGGACGTTGCAGGTCGGGGGATGCTATTCGCAGGCTAAGGACATGCTGGACGTGGCGCGGGTAGCCCTGCAGGTCAACGTGGTCAAGGAAGGCCAGCGGCTGCCGCGCTCGGCGTCTAAGGAACTGCAAGCCTTGGTTGGATGAGGGGCGTTACTAGCTTCATTTTTCACTCGAACCCGCTCGGACAGGGCGGGTTTTTCGTAGATGGACATCCGGCTTTGTGACGTTGCCACGAGGGGCTTGCTTACGCTGTTCGATCCACGCTTCCACTTCAGCCAAGTCCCATGCGACGCAGCGCGGCGTCAGGTTGAAGCGACGCGGGAACTCGCCGCAGCGCTCCATTTCGTAAATCGTTGTTTCTGCCAGCGGGACGATCAGGCGCAACTCGTGGCGACGAATGGTTCGCCGGAAAGGTAAAGGACTATGCTTCGGAAACTGAGGCAGGGCCTCATAGGCTGCGGTGCCAGGCAACGGGAGGGGGCTCGGTGACGGCCGACTGCCTTTCTCGCCATTCGAGCCAGACTGCTGTGACGGCATCTCCATCTTTGTCTCCATGAACAGGCCCTGCTTCATGGAGACATGGTGACTGCCGATACCTATCCGAACAACTCACTACAGCGTAGACGGGCGCGTCTGATCGGACAACACTATTCGCGCGTGGTAATCCGCTTAGTCCTCGGGTTTGATTTCGTTCGCACTAGTCTGTCAGGTATGCACGCTGCTGCCATCGCTTTGGCCTTCTTGCAAATAGGATCGGTAGGCGTATTCGATCAAATCGCGCACCAGTTCGAGCAGACCACTCCACGGCAATCCATCGAACGGATCGCCGTGGGCAAGCGAGTTGCGAATCTCGGCCAGCGTTGGCCTGGAGGCCTCGGCATTGCTCAAGTCATGTCCATCCGTGCGGCGCTTGCGCAGGACTGGAAGGACGGAACCGCCATAGCGCTGTACGAAGGGAAGCTGTGCATCTGTCAGCTCATCGCCGTCCACCAGATGATCGAGCAGTTCGTGCAGCGATGGTGCTTGCTCGCGCTTGCGCTTATTGCCCAACTGCACGTGTCGTTGACGGAAGAAGGCGCCGTATCGGTCCTTCAACGCCAGTTCGAGTGCGGTCAGGGCGACCAGTTCCCCAGCTTTGACCAGATCTCCGTCCAGCCAGGCCAACAGATAGAGTCGCTGAGCACGACGGAACTTGCCGCCGACGATGTGCGGTATCGCAGGATGCAGTCCACGTGCCGCGATGAATGCTTGCCATTCGAGGAAGTGGTGAAAAGCTAGGACGGCGCCCGGGTTACCCGGTTGAGGCCAAGGCATGAGGAAGGGAGCCTCGTTACGAGCAAGGTCGAACGAGGCGATGTCCAGATGATCTGCTGTATCCATGAGTGCTCCCATTCTGTTGCCCATGTCTTCAACGTGTCCTGCCACCGTCAGGCCAGATGTCTCAAGACGGAGTCATTGACGCAGGCGCAACGGCAATCGGCGGTGCCTTACGTTTTTTCGTCGTTTCCTCGCCGCGTTTTTGAATGTGTGCTCGCCACGTTTCTAGCGCTGTGATATCGGCAAGCAATTCATCTGGATCAGGGATAGCAACACCGCCCAGAAGCGCTTTGTCGTGCGCGTAGTTTGAGCACTTTGTCATGCCGGCATTTACCTGAGCATAGTCATCGTCATCGACCACGACTCCAGCAAGCCGTTGTGTTTCCACGCCTTTACGGAAACGGAGAATGACCTCGCGAAGCAGAACTTCCTCGACGGCGCGTTCCCATGCCATGCGCAACCGGAAATAAGCATCGACAGTTTGCTTACGATGCTCTTCTTCTTCGCCATCCTTGTGCAGTTTTGCGATGGATTGCTGTTGGGCTTTTAGCGCCCCGATCCGCTTGCTTGCACTCTTACCCTCGAACGGCAACTCTGGATCGGCAATCCCGAATCCCTCGGCACGCCGAATCAGGCTCTGCGTAGCAATTGGCACGCAGGACAACTTTGCTTCCTCTGCCAGGAGGCAGAGGAAATAGATGTCATGGGTAAACACAATGACTTGGCGCTGTCCAGCTTCGATGGCTAGGCGCTTCGCAACGCGCTCGCGCCTGCGGTGATCAAGTGAAGACACCGGGTCATCAAACACAACACCACCCTTTCCACCGCTCAACCCGACTTCAGCGAGGAAAGAACCGATGGCGACGGCACGCTGCTCGCCTTCGCTCAGGATGTCACTGGGGCTACGGCTTTGCGGCAGTTCCAGTTTAAGTTTGTGCAATGCCTTACCTTTGTCGGCACGGCTCTGAAGCGAAACGCTCAACGTGCCGACGCCCAACGCTTTGAATTCGCGATTCAGGGCTTCGGCCAATTCCTTGGATACGATTTTTTCAGCCAACTCTGATGCCTTCAGCGAGATGGCATTGGTTTTCACGGCTGAGAGGCACTGCGCGAGCTTCGCCTGATGGCTGAGTTTGGCTACGGCAGTGGCCACGGCATCCTTAACCTGGTTCAACCGCACCCTCGCATCAAGTTCGCTGAACTGCTTCTGTAGTGCGGCGCGCGCCTTCTCATCTGATGCTTTCTCCAATGTTTCGGCTTCCGCATTCAGCTTGTCGGCCAACGCCTGAAGCCGCGCCGCAGGACTGAGCAAAACTTCGTCGAGACCGTCCCACTCGTGCGAGAGCACCGCGGCCTTGATGGCTTCCTGGCGAGCGGTTAGCAGTGGCTCGAATGCCTTGGTATCAACGGCAAGTTGAGTGTCGATGGCTTCGATCTCGCCATAGGTCACGTCGTCGAGATTTAACGTCAGAACATGCGCGATGAATGGTTTGTATTCGGCATACAAGGCGGAGCGACGTGCCTGGGAGGTTTTCTCCGCTTCTTGCTGGATGAAGGTCTCAAAGCGCAATAAGCGCGCGGCACCTTCGGCAAGCGGTTGCTGGCATAGTGGACAGGGTGCTTCTGCACCCAGATCAGGGAATGCCTTGTCTGGATGGGATTCGACTGCGAACTTGCGAGCGGCATCGAACAACTCGCGCCATGCTTCGCCGCCGGTGCCGGGCAGCAGGTTTTCTCCTTCCTTGAACTGCTTGGCGGCGAGAGCTGCCGCCGCCTGCGCAGTGCGGTAACTATCAGCCAGGCCGTTCAGTTTGGTTACCACCGCCTGATCCACCAATGCAGCTTTATTGGTAGCGTTCGTGGCGATGGCCGCGACCCGGCGGGCGCGTAAGCGCAATTGAGCCGCTTTCTCCCTTGGATTGTTCTCTTTCAGGCTCTTGTCTAGCGCTACGTGTTGAGTCAGTTCGTCTTCCGTCAGGATGGCCAGTGCGTCAATCTGGGCTTTGGTCGACTTGGCAGACAGCGATGCCATCAGCTTGCCGACAGGAGTATCGCCTTGCAACGGTACAAACGCCGTAAGGTCAGGAGCGGACTGCGCATGCTCCGTTTCAATCGAGGTCTTCAACTGTTTGCAGACCTTCGCTAGGGCCTCAAACACATCGAGCCCATAGGGCACATAGGAAAAATCGTCTTCGCTGTCGAGATAAGCGCGCGCGCAGCGCGAGTCAAAGATGGAGAACGACGATAATTCGGGAGGTGCTGTCTTGCCTTGTATCCAGTGTGCATCCTTTGCAGCACCATCTACGGCAATCTCGAAGGTTGCTTCGGGAGTTCCTGCCTTTCCTGCGGGCAGGTTGGCATTCGGATAGATCGCTTCCGTCTGATCGCGGGCACGACAGGCACGCTTGAGCACACGTGAGTATCCCGATTTGCCGGAGCCATTGTCGCCATAAATAACGGTCATCCCCGCGGCGCTAAACGGTAAATGTTGATTCTCGGCAATCGCGTTGACGTGACGTAGGTTCTTCATGGCGCGAAGTTCGACGTGCGTCGTCACGTTCACGGACGCCGGGATTTGGTCGGCGGTCAGCGGCTTGGGTTTACGGTTCTTCGGGTCAGAGATGCCATGCGCCAATTTGAGCAGCGCAAATAGATCATCCTGGTCGTCCGCCGTTAGCGTTTGCTTGGCCAGCAGACGCGCAACGGCATCGCTTTGCCATGCGGGTAATCCCTGCGTCCAGGCCAGTAATTCTTGGAGTATCGACATAGCCCCCTCCCATCCTTATTATCTGTTTTGCTGTATGCAGCAGCATTATGCTGCCCCGGCGCCCCCGCCGAGTCGCGGCCATTAGGCTGAATCTCTAACGCCTCCGGCCCTTGGTTAGCCGACGGGAAGGCGCACCAAAACTCGTCGATGCAGCCTAAACGTAGTACGGACAAGCGTCATCCTACAGCCGGATGCCGCCAGATTTCGGCGTCGCGAATCGCTCGGGTTCCTTGCCGAGCGGAAAGCCAACCACGTACAGCATGTTGACCGGCATCGGCTTGTTATCTGGGTCCGATCCCCATTTCACCTGTATCTTGCGCTCGGCGTAGCGTAGCGAGACACCAAGCCCATTGAGTGCGTCGATGTGGGACTGCATCTCGTCGTACACCTCAAACTTCTGCGTTTCCGAATAGGCATCGGCGCAATCCCGGTAGTCCCGAAAATAATCCACCAGCGCGGCGAAGGTCTCTTCGACTTCTCGGGACAGTTCGAAGGCTGGCTCCGACATATCCATCGTGCAGGTCTCTGCCAGTTTCGCCAGTTGCCTGCCCGTGGTTAGCGGAATCGCCGTCAAGGTGACGTGCTCCCGATCGAACTTTTCCTTCGCCGCCTTGAATTCTTCTTCGGACGGAATGGTGAACGGCTTGCTGAACGCGTCGATGTCCTCGAACTCGAACGCGCTGGCAAGGGCGCGGCGCGTATCAAGGCTGGCGGACAAACCTTGCTCGACACGCTGAATAGTTCGAACGTTGAGGCCAGAAATCGCCGCTAACTGCTCCTGCGACCATTGCCGCACTTCGCGGAACAGCTTGATGCATGCGGCCAATTCGGCGGGCGTCAACAGGCGGGTTTGTTGGGTGTTTTCAGCAGCGTTCACTTTTGTGGCTCCATCGTTTTCGTATCGATGTAGCGAAGTATGGAAAGCGGGGCGCAAGGGCAACACGACAGTAACCCGACAGCCGCACGACAATGAGCCACCACAGCGTTCGACCATGAGGTTGCCGACGAGACGGGTTCTTGCATCTCGACGTTTCCCCGTGGGCAGGCGGGATGCGTCCCATGCTTCGATACAGCTATACCTAAGGCGATCGGTGCTCTTACGGGCACTCCACACGCACCAAATCTATTCTTTCGGAAGGTCCGGCCGCTTGGGCAGCTTTTCCTGCATATCCTTCAAGATTTCATGAAAGCTCTTTCCAGCGCCAAACGACGGAAATGGGCGATGGAGTGGCGACTGGCTTGCAAGCTGACCCGGCCACGCGACCTTGATCATTGCGACGACCTGCTCCTTGACGTTTTCATGGACGTTGTCATATCCGCGGAACCACCAGCTTGCCAGTCGTCGGAAACTGTCCGTAACGGCTTCGTTCCGCTCTTCCAGCATCGCAACTGCCGCCGCGGCAGCAACTGGCATGGTGCCGTCCGGTAGTGCGGGACAGACCAGCGAGCCATAGCTGTCGTAGCCCTGTATTGCCGGCCGTCTGTTACATGCAGCCATGACGGCCGCAGTGGCAGTCAACGCCGATACGGGAGGCAGGCGAAAGTTGGATAATGCCCCAGAAAGCGCATCCAGTTGCCCGGAGTCTGTCGGGTCCGCGCGGTCCACAAGTTCCACAAAAAGGTCCGTGACGTCCTGCAGTAGATACTCAGGCACATGAGCCATATCGAACGTCATGCGGAAGGCGTCGAGCGCCGTTTCAAAGGTCCCCTGTCGAATGGTATGCGCGGTGGATCGAACCTCATAATCCGTGACGATATGAGGATTGATATCGCCCATAGAGAAGATGTCAGTCGTCCCCCGTTCGGCTTGGCGTTTTCGAGTTTCATCGCACAGCAATTGAAGAAAATGCTCGAACGCTTCAGCATTATTTCCCAGCTCCGGGAAAAGGCGTGGCGGAATAACGACCTTGACTTGGTATTCGCTGGCCGCGTCGATCAATGCAGGATCATCGTCAAAGGTCACGAGGTAAGAATAGGGAAGCGTTCCGTTGAACACGCGCTTTACCGTGGCGAAAATCTTGGCGACGTTCTCGTCACGCAGGCTGTAACCGAGAAACATCAGCCGCTTGCCGAGAAGATCGGATTTGAGCCTGATGTCCAGCGGATGGTCCTGAGTGGTCATGCGATCTTGGTAGGACTTTGCGCCGAACACCAACGATTCTGGGACAGATGTATCGCCGTGGAACTTGATCAGCAGTGGCTCGCCAGGGACTGACTCGCTCAGGTCTTCAACGGTGACGACACGTCGATAAATTCGGCCGTACTGACGGGCAACCAGTTCAAAGAGGTTGTCCTGATTAGTCGTATAGAGCAGGTTCTGCATCAGGCTCACCAGCAGCCGATGCGATGGAGCCTTGCGTTCGTCCAATTCCGTCACGACGAGCTTACGGCTCAAAAAGTCCACAAACGTAGCCTGACCACGCGCGTTCGCATAGGCATCCGCGACGTCGGCCAACGGCGTCTCGGGCGGGTAGCCGATCGCTTCGGCCATTTCATGAGCGAGTTCAGCCGCCGCAAGTCCAAGATGCTGGCGCGAGATGCCGGCGCCGAAAAACGGTACGAGCTTGTGTTTGGCAAGGAGGTCCGCCATTTCTCCTACGATGGCGTATGGATCACTATCGGATCGGTTGTCGGTCAACGTATTCACCTTGCTCCATGCTGGGATTTATATAGATAGGACGTGACTCGCATGCACGCTGGGTAGGGGCGTTCGGTCAGGTTGGATGGGTTCGGTCATAGACAAGACGCTTCTCGGCTTCAGCCGCGATCTGATCGAACTCGTCGTGAAAGCTGAGATAGTCCGAAACCTTGATTTCATCCATTACGGTGTCTTGCTCGTCCATGTCTTCCGGTTCACAGTCGTCAGGCAACGGCATTTCGATCAACAGGTCGATGTCACCGACGGTCTCGGCGCCGGCAAAGTAGCTGCCGAATATGTACACGCGCTCGATAAATACGCGTGCCTCAGGTTTTGCATTGACGTTTTTCACAGCCTCAAGAAATTCAGCGAGGATTCGATCGGCGTCGCTGCGTGCCAACCGGTCGCGATACTCGCCGTGGGCCAAGGCCATGCCAAGGGGCGTCGGTGTCAGCTTGCTCTTGTCGATGTAGCCGTCGGCGATCAGCGTGGCGAGTAGCTTTGCACCCTCGGGCTCGGTCATGTGCAGCTCGCTAGCGAGATATTCGGCCGTGAGCGTCTTGCGCTCGATCTTGAACTCACCGTCCTCGAACGACATCGGCGTCTCGATGGCCAGGAAGGCACGGAGCGCATCGCGCACCTGCACAGCCTCCAGCCCACCGATAGTCTTGCTGCGTATTTCCATGTGTTGCTCCCGCTGTATGTAATTGGTTCTTGCATTCCGGCGTGCCGCCGTCGGGCTTGCGTGTCGCGCCTCGTGCCGAGATCAAGCTTCGGCTCAAAGAGGCGTTGGCGCTGATCGAGGTGCGCACGCTGGATCACGTCGTCGTCGCCGGAATCGACACGGTGTCGTTTGCCGAGCGCGGACTGTTATAACGCGAGGGGCGTCGTCCCTTTTTTTGCCCTCTATTCGGCACGCGCGGGGCATTTAAAATTCGCCATCGCGTCCACGAATCCAGTCGTGATCGGGGACGACCAGTGATCCAACAATGCCAGTTGCACGTCGTGCCAAACCTTGTTCGTGCTGCGAAATCGAAAGGGCAAGCATTTGGATCGCCGACCTCGCAACACGTAAAGCGCGCAATACCTCCTGCGTAAACGGTTCCCGTTGGTGATGTTCGATTTCGGGCGCCTGTCTGCTGCCTGCGGGGTCGCCAAAGTCATGCAGCACCACGAATCGGTGGGTGCCAGCATTGCGAAGATCCTTTTGAGGACGCAGAATTCCCGCGTTGCTGTCATAGTCCTCGGCAAGTTCCACGAGACCATAAAGCGCGCTGACACCCCCGCTGATCGTTTTTTCAACCTTGTCGGTAAGTGAGCGAACGCCAGTCACCTTGTCGGGTTCCCCGCGCCATAGCTTGCCGAAGTAGACCTTATTTGGCAGTTGTCCGAACTCAAAATAGTGGTTTGCCGTTACAGCGATCTTGTCGAGCAGATCAAGAGCTGTACGGTGCGCCAAAATAAGTGCAGATGCATCCGGTCCGTAGGTGGCGTAATCAAGGGTGTCTCCAAATCGCCCCGTCGCTGGCCAGACGTTCTCATCGAGGGCTCGCCACGCAAGATCACGCGCGAGGATGAAGTCGCTCTTGAGAACATTGAACATGGCGAATACGGGTGGTGGCATCGCGATCACACCCGGTTCACGCTCCAAAATCCCGGGAAGCACGAGCCAGTCCAGCTTACCCAGTGTGGGGTCGATGAGTTCGACGGCTGGTGCAAGCGTCAGGCGTTCGCGCTCGACCCACTCAATGAATGGATCTGTGTGTGGCGATCGCGGTGGCGGATCTTCAAACTCACGGGCGAACGCGGCGATCTTTTCCGCGGCCTGCGCACCGGCATATTCGATAACTCGATCCTGATTCCGATGCGCTATTTTTGCCAGCATGCCCGCTTCGATGCGTGTAAGGTCTGAGCCGCCGCCGCGCTCATAAAGCCATAGCAAATTACGGGCTGCGGAACTTGCAGCAACGCCGTTCTCCGGATCAAGCGCTAGTGCGGCAAGCCATGCATCATGAGCTTCGCCAAGCCGATAGCTGCTGCTGAAAAGATTGGCGAGGTTCGTCCATGCTTGGGTTCGCAGAGATGAACCGGCATCTAGGTCTTGCGCTACTTTCCAGAAGCATTGGCGCGCTTCGGCACGATGCTCTCTAGTACGTTCTCGATCATCCAACCAGCTTGGAGCCCGAGGAGAGATGCCCGTCGCAGCGACCAAGCCGTTCGCCAGGTTGTAGACAATGTGAGGAGCTGGATGGCGATCATGCAGGGTGCGAAATAATGCAAGTCCTTCTTCGATTGCATCCTGCTGTTGAGTCAAGGCACCGCCATCCACCAAGGCACCTGCTTTCAGGCCCATCAGATTAAAGCGATCTAGTTCAGGTAGGTCTAGATTGATCTCTCGGGCTTGTCTTATCGCCTCGGCAGGATCGGTATTCAGCAAGGTCTTCAGATGATTCGATAGTTCGTGGAACCGATCTTTTATTGCCGACATAGCTGGGCTCCTTGCCTTATCTGGTCGCTTTTTCGCTGAATATTTTGGGCGCATCACGCCACATATTGAACCAAGGGGCGCCCCCGGCCAAGGAACATGGCCGGGCCGCGCTCTCGTGCTGCGCATCGAGCCTCGCGGTGCGAGTCTCGCCCCCTCCGGGCTTCCATCGCTGACGCCTTCGGCCCGGCTCCTTGATCCGGGCCTGCGCGCTTGTGCTTGCGTGGGATCGGCGCCCCTTGCGGCCGGTTGCCTGTCCAGCCGTCTCTCCTGACTTCATCCCCTTGTCCGCGACTGTAGCCCGCCGCCGTGTGCCGTCAAGGCGCACCGGGCCGTGTCCTCGGCTGCGCCTGCGGGCCGCACCAACCCGGCGCTTTTCTCCTTGACGGCACACGGCCGCGCGCTCCTGACCGTCGCGGGCGATGAACTCAGGAAAGACGGTGGCAACGAGGCCGGCCCAGGTCTCTGCGCCGACCCCACCCGGAAGTCCAAAGCGGGCTCCGAATCTAGGAATCCGGTGGGGTTTCAACAGCCAACCCTTGTCAGGAGAAAGACCATGCAACTCGCATCCCGTTTCGCTTCCCGTTCGCCGGTGCTGCGTTCCGACTATCCCTTGTCGAATGACCAAATCCGCGCCGTGGCCCCATCCATTTTTGCGGACGCCCCGCACGAAAGCCGCTCCGAGCGGTACAGCTACATCCCGACCGCCACTGTGTTGCAGGAGTTGCGCGGCGAAGGCTTCGAGCCGTTCATGGTGTGTCAGACCCGCGTGCGCCACGAGGACCGCCGCGAGTACACCAAGCACATGATCCGGCTGCGCCATGCCAGCCAGATCAACGGCCGCGAAGCCAACGAAATCATCCTGCTGAACTCGCACGATGGCACGAGCAGCTATCAGATGTTGGCCGGCATGTTCCGTTTCGTGTGCCAGAACGGCCTCGTTTGCGGCGACACCGTGGCGGACGTGCGGGTACCCCACAAGGGCGACGTCGCCGGACACGTCATCGAAGGCGCCTACGAAGTCCTGCACGGTTTCGAGAGGGCGCAGGCATCCCGCGATGACATGCAGGCCATCACGCTGGACACCGGGGAATCGGAAGTGTTCGCCCGTGCCGCGTTGGCGTTGAAGTACGACGAGGCCGTGCCCACGCCCATCACGGAATCGCAAGTCCTGATGCCGCGCCGTCACGACGACAACCGCCGCGACTTGTGGAGCGTGTTCAACCGCACGCAAGAAAACCTCATCAAGGGCGGCCTGTCCGCGCGCGCCGCGAACGGTCGTCGCCAGACCACGCGCCCGGTGCAGGGCATCGACAACGGCATCCGCTTGAATCGTGCCTTGTGGCTGCTGGCCGATGGCCTGCGTCAGTTGAAAGCCTGAATCCCCACGCGGCAGGGGCAGGCAGCAGCCCTTGCCGCTTTTCTCGCTGCTCCATCCCTACCGCTAGGAGTTATCACCATGAACGCCGTTACCAAAACCGAAATCCATGCCATCGAAACCGCCGCGCCGCTGGAAGTGGCCGACCCGACCAAGAACCTGATCCTGGTTCCGCTGTCGCAATTGCAGCCGCGCCGCTCTAGGCGCAACGCGCGCACGACCCCGCGCCTGTCCATCCCCGAACTGGCCGCGAGCATTTCCCGCGTCGGCCTGCTGCAAAACCTGATCGTCATTCTTGCCGCCGATGGCGAGCAGTACGAAGTTGTCGCGGGCGACCGCCGCCTGACCGCCTTGAAGCTACTGGCGAAGAAGAAGCGTATTGCTGCCGATCATGACGTGCCGTGCCTGCTGGTGTCCGATGCGTCGGCGCGTACCGTGAGCCTTGCCGAAAATCTGCTGCGCGAGCAGATGCACCCCGCCGACCAGTTCGAGGCATTCGCCGCGCTGGTCAAGGAAGGCCGACCCATCGAAGATATCGCCGCCGACTTCGGCGTGTCCCCGTTGACGGTGCAGCGCCGCCTGAAACTTGCCAACGTGTCGCCGTGCCTGATGGCCGACTACCGGGCCGGGGCCGTGACGTTGGAACAGTTGATGGCTCTCACCATCACCGACGATCACGCCGCGCAGGAAGTCGCGTACTACAGCGCGCCGGAATGGCAGCGCAGTGCATCGGCACTGCGCGAGCGTCTGACCGAGCGCGAGATCGACGCGACGCATCCGCTGGTGCGCTTCGTCGGGCTGGACGCCTACATGAAGGCGGGCGGTGGCCTTCGCCGCGACCTGTTCGCGGACGACGACAGCGGCACCTATCTGACCGACGCCGCGCTGCTGGAAACGCTGGTGCGTGGCAAGCTGGACGCGCTGGCCGAGGAAGTGCGCGCCGAGGGTTGGGCGTGGGTCGAAGCCGTGCCGCACATGAGCCACGCCGACCGGCAGACGTTCCAGAATGCGCCGCGCCAGCGCCGCGAGCCGAGCGCACGCGAAGCCCGCCGCATCGCTTCGCTGCAAGGCCGTCTCGACAAGATCGATACGACGCTGGAAGAAGCCTACGACGCCGAGGACGAGGACAAGGTGGCCACGCTGGAAGAGCGGCGCGAGCAGGTGGCCGGGGAACTGCAAGCCATCGAGGACGCCTTGCAGGACTACGCGCCGGACGTGCGCGCCGTGGCCGGTGCCATCGTCACGCTCGACCGCGAAGGCGAGGCCGTGATTCATCGCGGCCTGCTGCGCGAAGCCGAAGCGAAAGCGCTGCGCACGCTGGAAAAGCTGCGGCAAGGTTTCAGTGCAGGCGAAAGCGCGAACGACGAGCAAGGCGACGACGCCGACGAAGCGCCCAAGACCGCGAACCTGTCTGACCGACTGGCACAGCGGTTGAGCGCCCATCGCACGGCGGCGCTGCAAATCGAAGTCGCGCAGCATCCGCACGTCGCGCTGGCCGCGCTGGTGCATGGCATGGTGCACACCGTCTTGCAGCCCCACACCTACAGCGGTGATAGCCTGCCGCTCGGCGTGCGCGTGAACGTGCAAGACCGGCTGGAAAGCATGGCCCCGGATTGGTCGGAATCGTCTGCTGCTGTGGCATTGCGCTCGTTGCAGGAAGTCGCGGGCGAAGCGTTGCCGCAGGACAGCGCCGAACTGTTCGCCGTGTTGCAGGCAAAGTCGCAAGACGAACTGGTGCGCCTGCTGGCCGTGTGCGTGGCGTCTACGGTGAACGTGGTGACGCCTCGCGCTGCGCAGCGTCAGCCCGGTACGGAACTGGCGCAGGCCGTGGGGCTGGACATGGCGGCATGGTGGAAGCCGACCGGCGAAAGCTATTTCCGGCACGTATCGAAGGCCGCGATTCTGGAAGCCGTGGGGCAGTACGCTCCGGCGCACGTCACCCGCCTGTCAAAGTTGAAGAAAGGCGACATTGCCAGCGAAGCCGAACGGCTCGCGGACGGCACCGGCTGGATGCCTGCCGTGTTCCACATCGACCACGACACCGAACCGGAAGGCGTACCGGAGGCGGCAGACGAAACGGATACGCCGGAAGATGCCGCCGACGAAGTGGCAGCGCACGCGCTGGCCGTGTGAGGTAGTCCCATAGCCCCGGCGCATTGCGCCGGGGCTTTCTTTCATCCAAGACCGGGCGCGGCAGGTTTGCCGCGCCCGGTTTCAACGGCCACAGCAAAACCGCCCCGTCGCCGCCATCGATCAGGCGGCGACGGGGCGGGCGCGCAAGCAGCTTGCGCGCGACACAGTGAATCGGTGTCCGCTGACGCGGGCAAGATTTTCAACCACGCTCCGCCGCAATGGATGGGGCTTATGCGGGGCTACGCCCCAGCTTGCTGCGGCAGGTTGTGCCAAAGCGTGCCGTCCTCGACGCTGGCGGTTCGCCTGTCCGTCAACGAAGGATGGTTCACCGACACGCCGTTCGGCCTTGCCTATGGAGCGTCCGCACCACGCCTCACGCACGAGGCCGCATGCGGCGGTGGGAGCATTCTCGTCTTGCCGTTGGTGTTGGCCTTGCCCGCGTCAGGGCACAAGCCGGTACAGCCGTCATGCGTGGATACCGAGGTCGGCCATATCTCCTTTCGGGAGCGGGCGGCCCCTGCGTCCTTGGCTTGTCGTGAATCCTGGCGATGGCACGGCTGCGCCTCGGGCTTCATGGCCGCAACCTTCCAGCGAAAACAATTTCCCCTGCGCTGCGCGCATTCCTCGCGGGACAAATTCTTTTCGCTTTCAGGTTCTCCGCGTTGCTGCGACCGCTGCACGGTGCGACCAGCCCATCCCCCGCCGGCCGGTTCACAACAAGGACGCACTGGCGCGACCTTGGTTCACGAAAGGAGAAACATCATGGCTAACATCGGTACCTTCACCGCAGAGAAAGACGGCTTCACCGGCTCGCTTCGTACCCTGACGCTCAACGTCAAGGTCAAGCTGGTGACCAACGACAAGGGCGACAGCGAGAACGCCCCCGACTTCCGCGTGCAGGCGGCAGGCCACGACATCGGCGCGGCGTGGAAGAAAGTCAGCAAGGCCGAACGGCCCTACGTGTCCGTGACCCTGGACGATCCTTCGTTCCCGGCGACGGTCTACGCCCGTCTGATCGAGAACGAGGAAGGCACGCACGACCTGATCTGGTCGCGCAGCAAGCCGCAGGCGGCGGACTGACCGCCGCCCGCCGCGCCCCGCCCATTGCGGCGGGGCGCTCACCGTGTAATGCCTACGCCTCGGACGCCGCGAGCTGGCGTTCCGTGGCGGCCATCACCACAGCCGTACTGCATCCAAGTGCGCCGGCGATCTTAAAGATGATCGCCAGCGTAGGCATGTGTTCGCCGCGCTCAATCTTGCCCATGTGGGAACGCTCGATGCCTGCCAGGTTGACCAGCGATTCCTGCGCAATTCCGCGTTCCGTTCGCAGCGCGGGCACCGCCGCGCCGAAGGCTTGCGCCAATTCGGCATCGAAGGTGGTGGCACCGGCCGGTCGGCCAGGTTGGACGGGGCGCTTCTGCATGGACAGAAGCGTCCAATCGCGGGACAATTAAAACCACGTTATCTTTAACTCATTGGCGGCAATTTAATCCGCTTCTGTGCTTCTACTGCAATCCGCATGGACGGATTTCAGTAGAAGCAGAGAGTCACAACCGTGTCTTTCCTGACCAACACAATTCCGTTTCTGCGTTTTTGTGCAAGTACAGATTCGATGGCTTGCATATCCGTGCTTACGCACGAAAGCACGAATCCCGCTTCACGCTTTTGTGCTTCGGCGCAAAAGCGTATTCGTGCATTCCCGGTCTCGCGGAGTCCGTGACCATGACACAGCCGCTCATCACCGCTGCCGAGCGCTCGGAACTGCTGGCCAACGGCGCAGCACGCGCAGCGGGCCATGCCATCGACCCGCTACCAGTTGTGGGACTGTTCACGCCGGACGCACATCTGACCTGGCTGCTGGCCGCACTCGACCCGGCCGACAACGATACCGCCTGGGGATTGATTGACCTCGGCATTGGGATGCCGACGCTCGGGACAATCAAGCTGTCCGATCTGGCCAGCATCATCGGGCCGCAAAAACGGCCGGTCCTGCGTGACCTGTATTTCCGGGCAACCCGGTCGCTATCAGAGTACGTCTCGCTTGCACAACGCGACGGCACCATTCCCGATTGACCGATGGGATTGTGCCTTTCTCGGTCTAACATCAGACAAATACGGTCTCGGTCGGCACTATTGCACCAGACGGTACGACCCTGACTGAAAGAGACAGGACATACGGCAGAGCTTGCGGCAGGGTGTTCGGTGCCGCGCGCCATTTCTGTGCGGCGTAACCGCCGCACTCGGACAATCCACGCAAGGCTTTGGAGCGAATCGGTCTTGCCCCTTCGAGACAGCTAAGTTTATCGCCACCCCAATGGCACTTTGATGCTGCCGATGCCGTAGCTCCCCCCTGGTTCGACGCCCGTGGCGACATGCCTGCTCGACAGGAGGTAACGTCATGGCTGATCGAAGCTCCGACGCTTGGTATCCGACCGCCGCGTATCTCTACGCGCTACACCTAGACGGTCCTGCGTTGGCATGGGAATACCTACGCCGCCACCCCGATTACCGGCGCGACTGGCGGCGCCATCGTCACCAGTCGGAAGTGGCGCAGGCGTGGGGGCTACGCCTGCTGGAAGACCCGGCGCTAGATGCGCGCGACGCGCATCCGATCTGGTTCCCCGATCACGACACCGTGCTCCAGCTCTACCCGGACGCCGACCCGCCGCCCAATGCAGCGGTATTCGAGTTCTGGCGCATCCCCGGCCACAAGCATCTGACCCACGACGGTAAGCGCCTGGTGCTGGTGTCGCGCTGGCTCCGCTACCGCGTGCAGCTCGTCCTCGCGCCGGGGCTGGCTGAGGGCATGGCCTACCTCTATGCCGTCCGCGCGTGCGTCACTCCTCGCGCAAGCTACCTCAATATCCTGGCCGAAGTGGACAAGCTGGTGACAGTGGACGGAGCCGCGCCTGCGGCGGCGGCCTGTTCCCGGCCCACGCCGGCCGCGCTGCTGGAATTGCACACCTTGCAGGCGCTCGACGCGACCCTCGCGGGCGCGTCCTTGCGCGAAACGGCAGCAGGACTGTTCGGCACCGATGCTGTGACCGCCGGCTGGTACGCCGACGGCGGCCTGCGCTCGCGCGTGCGACGCCTGGTACGGCGTGGCCAGTCGCTGATGCGCAGCGGCTACCGCCGCCTTGCACAGCTCGATTGACCGGCAGAGGGTCGTTTTGTCCGAACCGAAAAACGACCCTCTGCACAACGCATCGCTATCTTGAGACTGCCTCCATCCGGCTGCGCTGGTGCTGCCGGCGTTTCTGACCGATGGAGGTTTACCCGATGCGTCCCGCTCCCTTGCGGCCTGCCGCCGCACCCGCCACCACGCCCGCGCAGCCCCAACGCTACCTCACCAACGACGAGGCCGCCGAGTACCTGCGGCTTTCGCCGCGCACGCTCGAAAAGCAGCGCGTGATTGGCAACGGGCCGAAGTTCCGCAAGTTCGGCCGTCGCGTGATGTACGCGGTGGCCGACCTCGATGCCTGGGCCGACCAGCGCAGCTACGAAACCACGTCCGATCCCGAATACGCCGAACACCATTCGGCCGACAACCGTGCGCGCTGATCGCGGGCATCCCGATGGCCATCGCCATGTCCAGCCCATCGCGGGAGCGGGAGCAGCTCGACCTGTTCCGCGCCTTGCCGGGCGACATGGTGCCGCGCGACGCACAGGACTTGATGGCCTATCCGTTCTTCTCGCTGGCGAAGTCGCGGCGCATCGCGCCGATCGACTTCGAGAGCGGGAATGTCACGATCCGCGTGGAGGGCACGCAGGAGCATGGCATCGCCACGATCTGGGATGCGGACGTGCTGATATGGGCAGCCTCGCAGATCGTGGAAGCGCGCGACGCGGGCCTGCGGCCGTCGCGCCTGATGCAAGCCACGCCCTACGAGATCCTGCGCTTCATCGGGCGCGGCGTGTCACTGCGCGACTACCAGCGCCTCAAGGCCGCGCTCGACCGGCTGCAATCAACGACCGTAGCGACTTCCATCCGCGAGACAACAGGGCGGCGCCTGCATCGCTTCTCGTGGATCAACGAATGGAAGGAACTGGCCGACGCCCGCGGCACGCCGCTGGGCATCGAGCTGATCCTGCCGGACTGGTTCTATGCCGGCGTGCTCGACGCCGCGCTGGTGCTGACCATCGACCCGGCGTATTTCCGGCTGACCGGTGGCATCGAGCGGTGGCTATATCGGCTGGTGCGCAAGCACGGCGGCAAGCAACCCGGCGGCTGGCAATTCGACTTCCGGCACCTGCACAAGAAATCGGGCAGCACGGCGAAGCCCTACGACTTCGCTTGCGACCTGCGCGCGCTCGTCGCGCGACAGTCACTGCCCGGTTACGTGCTCGGCATCGAACGGGTACCGGGGAACAATGCCGAACTGCTGACCTTCAAGCCCGTGCCGTTCACGGCACGGGGATAACTCGGGGAAAACGTGTGGACGGCCTCGTGCTATCAGGCGTGTCGGGTATCGTGCTATCGGGCGTGTCCCTATCGTGCTATCAGGCGTGCGAAAGCGCCGCATCGCCAATAGCGGCGCGAGTTTCCGCGCGCTCTAACTTACCTAACTTAAAGGCTCTAACTTTTGGTAAGAGCGCGCCGGTTCGGTGGACAACCGCCCAACGGCACGTAGCGCAACAGCCAAAGCCCGGCTTTCCAACACGGAGGGCCGCGCCATGATCGTTGCCTTCCTCAACCAGAAAGGTGGCGTCGGCAAGACCACGCTCGCTACCCACGTTGCCGGCGAACTGGCGATGCGAGGGCAGTCGGTCATCCTGCTGGATGCCGACCCGCAAGGCTCGGCGCTGGACTGGACACAGCGCCGAAGCCAGCAAGGCTTGCCACGGCTGTTCAGCGCCGTGGGCCTCGCCCGCGAGACGCTGCACCAGGAAGCGCCAGAGCTGGCCCGTCGCGCCGATCACGTCGTCATCGACGGCCCGCCGCGTATCGCTGCCCTGGCGCGCTCCGCGCTGCTGGCAGCAGAGCGCGTGCTGATTCCCGTCCAACCCAGCCCCTACGACCTGTGGGCCTCGTCAGAGATGGTGGCGCTGATCCGAGAGGCGCAGGTATTCCGGCCTGCGCTGCGCGCGGCCTTCGTCGTCAATCGGCGCGTCAGCACCACCATCATTGGCCGCGAGGCGCGCAACGCGCTCGCTGAACAGCCGCTGCCGGTACTGCGCGCGGACGTGCATCAGCGCATCGTGTTCGCCGACTGCGTGGCGGCCGGCCGGCTCGCGCGCGAGACGTCGCCCGAGAGTGCCGCTGCGCGCGAGATCGCCGCACTGACCGACGAGCTGCTGCGGTGGCCAGCATGACGACTGCGCGCAGCAAACGCATCGGCATCGGTGCGCGTCCACCGGCGAACCCGCACGCCGAGGCGTGGATTCGCCAGGGCGACGCCGACGGCATCCAGAAACGCGACCTCTACACCGCGCGCCTGACCCTCGACATTACGCCTGACATGCGGGCGCGCATCAAGGTTTCAGCCTTCACGCGCGGCGTGACCGTCGCCGAACTACTGCGCGCACTGCTGGAACGCGAGTTCGCGGAGAACACACCATGAACGCAAAACCTTCGGCGGCAACGGCTGCGCCGCCGCCATCGCTTGCTGTGCTCGCCGGCCAGGCCGGCATCGCGCCGCTGACCCGCGTTTCGCTCGCCTATATCGAGCAGCGCATCGACGTATATCTGCGCTTCGGCGAACCGGCGCGCACCATCCGGCTTGACCGCTGGCGTCGCGTCGCGGTGTTCCTGCCGCGTGCGACGTTCTGCCGTATCCGCTGGCAGGCCAACGACTACGGCACCATCCGCTGGCAGCTCATGGTGATGCGGGCTTGCACGCCACTGGAAGCGGCGCAGCGCATCCCCGGCGTACTGCCGGGCGCGCACCTGCTGCTGCACGCCGAGAGCGAACCTGGGGTGCGCGCCGTGCTGGCGCAGCTCGACGCCATCGAGGCGCAGAACATCGCCCCCGCCGACGTGTCACCGGCGTACTGGCGCACGCTCGGCAACCGCCTCGCTGCGCGCCTGCCGCTGCCGGCGTACACCGCCGAGCGGCACGCTGCCTGGCTGGCTGGGAGGTCGCTGCCATGACAACCATTTCCCCAGCCGGCACCGCGTCGCATCCCCACTCTCATTGGCATGTTCGGATCAGCGTAGCGACACTGGCCGCCATCGGCTTCGCTGCGCTCGCCTGGGCGTCTTTTGTGTCGCCGCTGCCGCGACTGACCTACAACCCATCAGACAGCGTGGCGGTCGGCTGGTATCGCATCGCACCGCTCGATCCGCGCACCTCGCTGCCACGTCCGCTGTCCGTGGGCAGCATCGTGCTGGTGCCGCTCCCGGCCAAAGCCGCCGCGCTGGCTGCGCAGCGTGGCTACCTGCCGGCTGGTGTTCCATTGCTCAAGCCCGTGGCCGCCATTGCTACGCAGCAGGTGTGCATTGCAGGCGGCATCGTCCGCATCGACGGCGTACCTTTGGCCGCCGTGCTGCGTGCCGACCGCATGGGTCGTCCGTTGTCATCGTGGCAGCAATGCCGCCGCCTCGAACCGGGCGAACTGTTCCTGCTGAGCACGACCAATCCGGCGTCGTTCGACAGCCGTTACTTCGGGCCAGTGAGTGCATCCGCCGTAATCGGCGTCGCGCATCCGGTCTGGCTGGAGACACGCCGATGATGGCTGCCGATTCGCTGTATGGCAGCGTCCATTCGATCGTGCCATCCGGCATGTTCTTCCGCTGGCCGTCGCCGTGTCGTCGCGCGTGTCGCGCAAGCGCATCTGCGCTGTACGTCGCGCACCATCCGGCGACGTTTTTCCCCGTGCAGGCATCTTGCCTTGAACGCGCCCGGCCGGTGGCCGTGGCTGCGTTCCCCGGCGCGCAGGCTGCAAGCAGCACCGCGCGGCCAGGCCGTCGATGCCCGGAGCGTCAGCGCAGGGCGAAGGCGGAAGGCAAGATAAAAGGTCGCGGCACATGGCCGCTCGAAAACCTTGTCTGCACATGGGGGGAGCGCGGCACGCGCCACGGGGCGGCAGCGTGCCGCGAAGGTGCGCAACGCCGCATCGGCGTCGACGAAAGCGCGTGCCTCCCCCGCTGGACTGCGCCGGTCTTGGATGGAGCTACGCCATGAGCCAGCGCGACGACGACCGTTTCCGCGTCCGTCCCGGTGCGCCGAAACAGCGCGGCGATGCCTTCATCAACGAGGTGCTACGCCAGACTAGCAAGGCCGGCTCGAGGCTCGGCAAGGCGGCGGGCAAGGTCGGCCAGCGTCCCGGTTCCCGGCTGGGGCGCGGCCACGTCGCGGCGCGCTTCGCTGGCCGAGAATTGAGGCCGAACGCGCGGCGTGTGACGATCAAGGCGCGGCTGGTGAATCTGGCGCAGGCAGGGCCGCGCTCGACCGCCGCACACCTGCGCTATATCGAGCGTGAGGGTGTCGATCGCCAGGGCGGGCCAGGCCATGCCTACGGGCCGACGACCGATGGCGCCGACCTCGAAGCGTTCAAGGAGCGCGGCGAAGGCGACCGGCACCAGTTCCGGTTCATCGTCTCGCCGGAGGATGCCGGACAGCTCGACGACTTGCGCACCTACACCCGGCACCTGATGGCGCGCATGGAGGCCGACTTGGGTACGCGGCTGGAGTGGGTCGCGGTCGATCACTGGAACACCGACAACCCGCACACGCACGTCGTCTTGCGCGGCAAGGACGACACCGGCAAAGACCTCATCATTTCCCGCGACTACATCGCCGAGGGGATGCGCTGGCGAGCGTCGGAGCTGGCGACCGAATGGCTGGGGCCGCGCACCGAACTGGAGATGCAGCGCGCCATGCAGCGCGAAGTCGATCAAGAGCGGTGGACGGGCCTGGATCGCACCTTGCAGCGCGAGGCCGGCGACGATGGCCTGGTGCGCGTCGAACGCTTTGCCGAACCCCGGCTGCAACGCCAGCGACAGATGCTGATCGGCCGCCTGCAACACTTGCAACGCATGGGGCTGGTGACCGAACAACAGCCCGGCGCGTGGGCCGTCCATGCCGAGGCCGAGCCGACGTTGCGGGCAATGGGCGAGCGTGGCGACATCATCCGCACCATGCAGCGCGCCATGAGCGGCCAGCAGCGCGAACTAGCCGTGTTCCAGCCCGGCGCGGATGGCCGCGCCGTCATCGGGCGCGTCATCGGCAAGGGGCTGGCCGACGAGCTGTACGACAAGGGCTATCTGATCGTCGATGGCACCGACGGCAGGGCGCACCACGTCGCACTGCCGCCGCGCTCGGAACTGGAGCAGTACCCAACCGGCGCCGTGGTGGAGGTGAAAGGTGCGGCCGACGTGCGCGCCGCCGACCGCAACATTGCCGCGCTGGCAGTCGATGGCGTGTACCGCACCGATCACCATCAGGCTGTCGCCCAAGGTCAGGCCACGCCCGGCCGCGACCCGCACGAGGTCGTGGCCGGGCATGTACGCCGGCTCGAAGCCCTGCGCCGCGCCGGCATCGTGGGGCGAGAGGCCGAAGGCGTATGGCGTGTTCCCAACGACCTGGTCGAGCGTGGCCGCCAGTACGACGCGCAGCGCCTTGGCGGCGGCGTGGCGGTGGAACTGAAATCACATCTGCCCATCGAGCGCCAAGCACGCGTCGTCGGCGCCACGTGGCTTGACCAGCAGTTGATCGGAGGCGGCAAGGGCTTGGGTGACCTGGGCTTTGGGGCTGAGGTGAAGGACGCGCTACGCCAGCGCGCAGACTTCCTGGTCGAACAGGGGGTGGCCGAGCATCGCGGGCAGCGTGTCGTTCTCGCGCGCAATCTGCTGGCGACACTGCGCGGGCGCGAGGTGGCGAAGGTCGGGCAGGAAATAGCCGGCGAAACCGGCCTGGAGCATCGGCCAGTTGGTGATGGGCAGCGTGTGGCCGGCATCTACAGGCGCAGCGTCATGCTCGTCAGCGGGCGCTACGCGATGCTCGACGACGGTATGGGTTTTTCGCTGGTGCCGTGGAAGCCGGTGGTCGAACAGCGGATTGGACAGCAACTCGCCGCGACGGTACGAGGGACCGGAGTGTCGTGGGAAATTGGTCGCCAGCGTGGCCCACATGTCGGGTGAAGTCGGGTTCGGGTCGTGCCGAACCGTTTGCGTGAGCGTTGACCGTCACTGGCACCCAGCAAGCCGTTTTTAATTTACTTGGTGCCGAAGTTGGTTTCTCATGCCCCAGAGAGTGGCAAGCGCTTCGGCGACATTGGCGGGGCCGGCAGCTTACTTGTCGCACAGGGTGGCCGCGCCTACTGGATAGTGATGACTTCCCAACCAAAAATAGGACGGACTCAAGTGCAATGAGCGATGTGCTTGACACCTTGCGTCCCGCAGATACTACTGCGGATTGGTTCTTTGTGAGTCCCATCGCGTCGGTACGGCGCCCACGCTCCCGGTGTGCCTGTCGGCGGCTACCCGCGTAGGCGAAGACGTTTTGCTCCGATCCTCGTCGGGTATTTCAGAGATCAGTGGTCCAAATTTCGCGTGCGCCATCATCGATGAAATAGAAACCCCGAAGCATCATCGAAAGCGATTCACTGTCGTGGCTCCGTGAATGGCTGCTGTCCTCACACGTCTATTATTTAGCTGCCCGGACCATGACTACGCCCGAGATCCAGGGTTTCCTGTTGGAGCAGGACGACACGGAGGTCTCGCGGGAGTTCATACCGGTTCCGAGATTGACGATGTCACGGTTGGAGTGGCTACGTGGCAAGCCCGAACGCTTGAGCCGATGTATCCGGTCGTGTGCTTCGACGCACTGTGCGGGTCAAGATTCGCGAAGATGCTCTGGTGCGCAACACGGTCGTCTATTTGGTGCTGAGCGTACTGCCCGATGGTGCCTGGAATATCCGGGGTATGTGGATCAAGAACACCGGAAGCGTGAAGTTTGAATGAAGGTATTCAACGATCTGAAGACACGCGGCGTTCACGACATCCTGATCGTAGTGATCGACGGTCTTGAAGGTATGCCCAAGACGTTGACTGCCATGTTTCCGGCGACGACGTTGCAGTCCACATCATCAAGCTGATCCGCAACCGCCGCGACGACACCAACTGGAAAGACCGCCGCGAACTGAATGCGGCGATCGTACCGATCTACACGGCCCGAACGCGGAAGCCGCTCAGGCTGAAACTGATGCATTTGCAGTGGTCGGTATGAAATTCCCGATGGTCAGTAATGCGTGGCGCAACGCCTACGTGTGCGAAAGCAAACCGCTGATCGTGTCGCGCAGCCAGCGATGACCAGTGTCATCGCGGCTTCGCGGATGCCAGTAAGCAGCGAGTGCGACGGGGGGCAGCTCCAGCGGCACTTGATGCATTGTGATCGACGACCACACTGCGGCGACGCGCGCCACGCTCTCAGGGATCGTGCTGATCAGATCCGTATTGGCGACGACCGGTGGGATGGCCAGGAAACTGGGCTGCCATAGTGCGATCCGTCGTGCGAGGCCTTGTGCTGCGAGCGCGGTGTCGATTGCATCTGTGTACATTGTTCCATCACGCATCAGTGCCTGCACATGAGCCGTTTCGACATAGCGTTCAAGCGTCATCCCTTCCTTGAAGGCGGGATGATCAGATCTGGCGATGCAGACGAACGGCTCGACAAAAAGCGGCATACGAATCAGTGTATCAGGTGCTTCGGGGAGGTATCCGATTGCCAGATCGAGCACGCCCGTTGCAAGCATGGTCTCAATATGCCTTGGATCAGGGTCCTTGAAAACTACTCGTATCATCGGCGCCGATTGCTGAAATTGCGCCATGAGCAGCGGCAATACTTTTGATTCGACGAAATCCGTTCCTATCAATGTAAAGGTGCGCCGGCTGTTGAGGGGATCGAAATGGGCGGGAACGGCGGTGAGCCGTTCGATGGCGGCCATCAGATGATCGATCTGGGCCAACATGTCTTCGGCGCGAGGCGTTAATGTCAGTCCGAGCGGTCCGCGCACCAGTAACTGATCGGAAAATAGTTCCCGCAGTCGCGCCAGCGACGCGCTCATCGCAGGCTGACTGATGCCCAATTTCTCCGCGGCACGCGTCACGTGCCGTTCGACCAGCAAGGCGCGCAGTGGGACCAGAAGGTTGAGATCAAGGCCGTTGTAGTCCATGTCGCTCTTCCACGTGAAATATCACTAGCGGGACATCTTAAATCATTGGTCTTGCGACGACCCAGCCCGTCGTGCTTAAACGGCGGTATTCATATGGTTGATGATGTTCATCGATGCCGGACCATTGCCCGTCGAATCCTTGGGGATTAACTTTGATTCCCTACACACGGCAGTGACTCACGCCGTCTCTGCGTCGACCGGATGGTGAGTCCGGGAGTGCCCTATAGCCGAGGTAACGATGATCCCAGAATTGCGAACCATTTCCCGCGACGACATGATGAACCGAGTCGCGCTGTTTGCCCACTTGCGTGGCTCGCATGGCGGTCTGCCCGACAGTGACTTGCCTGGATGCCAACGCGAGTTGATCAACGTGATCGGTTTTCAGCCTCCCAAAGACTCTGGGCAGGTTGTCTCACCCGTTGGAGCGGACGCGTCGCGGCTCGCCGCGATTCCTATTGCCGAAGGTTTCAACCTCGGATTTGCTCGCTGCAAACCGGGCAACGGTCCGCTGATGCATAACCACGATACGAACGAAACGTTCATGCCGGTGACGGGACGCTGGCGGTGTGCCTGGAACGAAGGCGATGCGTACGACTACGTGGACGTTGGGCCTTGTGACGTTGTGTCGTTTCCGCCGGGTGTTGCACGTCGTTTCATTAACATCACAGAAAATGAGCCCGACGTCGAACATGTATTGCTGTTCGTAATCTCGGGAAACGCACCCCAGGCCGAGTACACGGCGGATGCCAAGGCGAAAATCGCTGCAAACGACCTTTCTGCCACTCGCGTCGGACCATGAACTTGCAAACGGTTTCCACATGGCGTCGAGATCTTGCGGCGATGCGCGAACGCTTTCCGCTAGTGACTCACAAATTTGGCGGCGGCGAATGGCAGGTTCGGGACACGTCGAGCGTTTCAGGAATTGAGAGGCCCGCGCTGGTTCTTCTTCCTGGCAGCCTTGGGAGCGCAGATATCTTCTTCAAACAGGTACTTTCGTTTGGGACTGATTTCCGCTGCCTCGCGATCGACTACCCATCAATTTCGACTGACGCGTTGGCTGATGATCTCGCGGCTTTGATTGATCGATTGCAACTGCAACGCACCTGTGTGCTTGGTTCGTCGCTGGCGGGATACTGGCTGCAGTGGTTTGGCGCTACCCATCCATCGCACGTCGCATGCATTGTTTTGTCCAGCGCGTTCATCGACTCCAGCACGTTGGATACGAACCCGTTGTTTGATCGCGAAGCACTTACGTCGCAAGACGGCGCGCAGACGAAAGTCGAATGGATGACACGACTGGCCGCCCGCGATCCGGACGAACTCGTCGAAATCCAGATGGATTTGCTCGCTCACACACAGAGCGGCGATTCGCTACAAGCGCGGCTTTTGCACGCAGCGACGGCAACGCCTGCACCCATTATCGACGCGAGCTTGCCAGTTGCATTGATCGATTGCGCCGATGATCCGTTGATCGATCAGCGGACGCGGCGCGAACTGGCTTTGCGTTATCCAGACGCGTTGCGGCTTTCGCTGGGCACGGGCGGACACTATCCACATGTCGTGCAATCAGACGTTTTCACGGCATTCGTGCGGTCGATCCTCAGCACCTTGGGCTAGCTAGTTATTGGTTACGTTAATTTTCCAAATAAGGAGACATCATGGCGAAGCGTCTGCAAGGAAAGGTCGCATTGATTTCGGGAGCAGCGAGTGGTATCGGTGCGGCCTGCGCGCGCGCATTCGTCGAAGAAGGTGCGCGGGTTGTCGTCGCCGATATAGCTCGAGAGCGCGGTGAACATATTGCAAGCGAGCTATTGGCTTCTACGGGTGAGCAATGCGCAACGTTTGTTCCGCTAGATGTGACTGAGGCGTCACAGTGGGCGCTGGCTGTAGAGCAAGCAGAACAGCGATTTGGAGGTTTGCACATACTGGTTTCTTGCGCCGGAGTGTGTTCAATGGCCGGCCTGCTCGACGAAAATGAAGCGGGCTGGAATCACACTGTGGCGGTGAATCAGACCGGAACTTGGAATGGCATGCGTGCGGCAGTGCCCGCCATGAGACGCAGTGGTGGCGGATCGATCATTCTCATATCGTCGATCTGGGGTAGGGTAGGGACGGCCGGTGCAACGGCCTATCAGGCGACCAAAGCTGCGGTCGTTCAGTTAGCAAAGGCTGCCGCAGCGGAGCTTGCGTCGGCTGATATTCGTGCAAACGCTATATTGCCCGGCATCATCGACACACCGTTTCTGGCGGTGCTGACGCCAGAGCAACGCGCTGCGATCACGGGAACGAGTCTGTTAGGCCGTGAGGGAACGCCCCGAGAGATCGGGTTGGCCGCAACTTATCTCGCATCGGACGAATCCAGCTACGTCACGGGGACTGAACTCGTGATTGACGGCGGTTATATGACCTGCTGAGAGACCCAAAATGATCACAATCGTTGCTCATATGCGATGCATAGCCGGCACCGAAGACCAGATTATCGCTGCGAGTGCTGCGTTTATCGCGGCGACTCGCGATGAGCCCGGTTGCATCGAGTTTTACCTCCACCAGCAGCACGATGATCCTTCGCGATTTGTCTGGTATGAGAACTTCAGGGATCAAGCTGCCGTTGATGCGCACGTGGCTTCGCAGCATGTCGCCGACTGGTTCGGATTGATTGGGGCGCTTGGCGCACACAACGAATACGCGCTTTATCAGCGCCTGGAGGTCGAGTGAACAACTCGCGCAAGACCATACTCGTGACGGGCGCGTCGAGAGGACTCGGCAAACAGATCGCGCTGGACGCGGCTCGAGCCGGATTCGCAGTGGCCGTAAATTATCGAAGCAGCGGCTCTGCGGCAGCGGCGGTCGTGGAGGAGATCAAGGCGTCCGGAGGGATTGCCGTTGCGGTACATGCTGACGTTAGCGAGCAAAGCGATGTGGACGCGTTGATGCAATCGGTAATGGAAGCGTTCGGCCGGATCGATTGCGTGATCAATAACGCGGGCGCCGGACGGATCGTCGCACTGAATGGGCTCGATGCAACGCAATTCGAAGACGTGCTCAGAATCAATCTGGCTTCGGCGTTCATGGTGAGCCAGGCAGCAGTGCCGTACATGATACGGCAGGGCGGAGGCCGGCTGATTTTCATGTCATCGCTCGCCGCGCGCACGGGTGGACTGGTCTCAGCGGCTTATGCGGCTTCGAAGGGGGGAATCGAAGGGCTCATGCATTACTACGCGACCTACCTGTTACCGCATCGCATTACCTCGAACGCACTGGCACCTGCATTGTTCGCTAGCGATATCGTTAGCGAAATGGCGCTGCCGCCCGTCGAGAACATGCCACTGAGTCGGCTTGGCAGGGCCGATGAGTTGTGGCCCGCGCTCAACATGCTCATCGAAACGGAATACATGACCGGTCAGACGATCCATATCAATGCCGGCAGGTTCATGACCTGAGCCCATCCGGCTTGCGAGGTTTCAACATTCAGATGAAGGAATCTATGTCCAGGATACCGCTGGTGCAGGAAAAGAACATGACGGCTGAGCAGCGCGAACAGTTCGACAGGTTTCCGTCTAACCTTACCCGGGGTCTGCTACTGACCGAAGGCCGGCTTTCACGGGCGCTGCCCAATCTCGCCAATGCGTTGCGATCATCTGGCCTCGACCCGAAAATTCGTGAAGGCGCGATTCTGCGCGTCGCGAGTCTTTGCAATAGTGCATACGAACGTATGCAACATGAAGGGCAGGCGCTAAAGAGCGGCTGGAGTCACACCGAACTGGATCAGATTGAAGCAGGTGATTTCTCCCGGCTACCTGTGCCGTTTCCAGCGCTGTTTCGTTTCGTCGACGAATGCGTCACGCGCACGCGTGTCTCCGACGAGACGTTCTCGCAGGCGCGCAACACGCTGTCGGATCGCGATGTTGCAACGCTGGTCCTGCTAGTTGGCCACTACATGATGGTGGCGCGATTCATTGCAACGCTCGAGATCGAACTCGATGATGAGCCCGACGACTGGTCCACGGAGCATTAATGACGCACTCTTCAGAAACGAACAATTCATCGATCCATTCAATACGGACGGGGCCGCGCGGCGGTACCCCCGTTGTGCTGGTCCATCCTGTCGGACTGGACCTGACTTATTGGGACAATCAGATCGAAGCGCTATGTGACGGATACGATGTGATTGCCTATGACCTGCCAGGCCACGGACGTAGTGCGGGCCGGCCCGAAGACTGGACGCTCGATCAGGCCGCTGTTGGTCTGGCGGAAGTCGTTTCTGGAAGTGCCGTCACGAGCGTCCATCTTGTCGGGTTATCCGTCGGCGGCATGATTAGCCAGAAGCTTGCGATGACGAGGCCAGAGCAGGTGGCGTCGCTAACGCTGATCGACACCGCAGCTTCGTTTGCCGAGGCAGCACGTGAAGCGATGCGGCTGCGGGCACAATCCGCGAGAAGCAGTGGCATGCACGCCGTGTTGCAAACCACTCTCGAGCGCTGGTTCACCGGTCAAACCAGAGCGCGTCGTCCGGACCTGATCGACCGCGTCGCGAGAACCTTGCTTGCTGATGATCCCGCGATCCATGGCGCAATGTGGGACATGATTGCGGAGCTGGATCTCGTCGATGGTCTCAACCGGATTGCCTGTCCGACGTTGATTCTGGTGGGGGAATTCGATCCGAGTTCACCACCTTCAGCGGCGCGGCAGTTGCACGACCGTATCCCGGACTCGCGGTTGCATATCATCGAACAGGCTTCGCATATGGCGCCACTCGAGCGGCCAGAGGTGATCAATACGCATCTGTTGTCTTTTCTTGACTCGCGATAAATCTACGCGAGACTCTTTAAAGTCGAACGAATCTGTTTCATCGATGACGATCATCAAGGCAAACGGATAGCTCTGGCAGAGTTGTTTCTCTGCGATCGATTCTTAAAGAAAGCAGTGAACAATTCGGAGACGAGCATGACCCAACGCGATGATCCACTAAACCGCGCACTTTCCCGATCGATCCGTCGTATCGTGCCCTTTCTCGTACTGATGTTTCTCGTCTCTTTTCTGGACCGGGTGAACGTCGGCTTCGCGAAGACGGCGTTGCAGGCCGACACAGGAATCGGCGATCGTGCCTTTGCGATGGGCCTTGGTCTCTTCTTCATTGGGTATGCACTATTCGAAACTCCAAGCAATCTGGTAATGCATCGTGTCGGTGCGCGTCGCTGGATGTCGCGCATTATGATCACATGGGGCCTTGCGAGCGCCGCCATGTTGTTCGTAAGAGGTACGTACAGTTTCTATGTACTCAGGTGCGTGCTTGGAATCGCGGAAGCAGGCTTCTTTCCTGGCGTGGCTCTCTATCTTACTTACTGGTTTCCCTCGCAGACGCGAGGACGGGCAATGGGGCATTTCTACGTCGGACTATGCCTGTCATTTATCGTTGGTGGTCCTGTTTCAGGCGCTTTGCTCGACCTCGATGGATTCGGCGGATTGCATGGGTGGCAGTGGATGTTTCTGGTTGAAGGGCTTGCGGCCTGTCTGGTAGGCGCAGTCGCGTTCTGGTATCTGGACGACCGGCCCTCAATGGCAGACTGGCTTGAACCCGATGAACGTCAGGCGCTGGAGCAGGTCATCGCGGATGAATCAGCGCTAATTCAATCTGTGGGACACGGGGCTTTACAACTGCTTTTCGATATAAAGGTGCTGTACTGCGCCCTGATTTTTTGCATCAGTCAGATTGCCTTATACGGTGTGACTTTTTATCTGCCGACGCAAGTCGCAGGCATGTTGGGCCGCAAAGTGGGACTCGAAGTAGGCACGATTAGCGCCATTCCATGGCTGTGTGCGTTGCTCGCTTGCCTAACGATTCCAGCATGGTCCGACCGAGCGGGCGAACGACGCTGGACAGCTACATCGCTGGCTGCGCTTTGTTCGGTTGGGTTGGTGCTTGGAAGCGGTGCATGGGGCCCGCTACTGGGATTCGGCGGGCTATGTGTTGCTACGGCCGCTATTGTTTCGCTTCAACCTATCTATTTTATTTTTCCCACCGCTTACCTGAAGGGGCGACGCGCGGCTGCGGGTCTCGGCGTCATCACCTCAATCGGGGCAATGGGTGGTTTTCTCGCGCCGAATGTCAGAGTCTTGGGAGACCTGCAAGCGGGACCGCCAGCGGGTGCGTATTTTCTCTCGGCGATTGCGGTGCTGAATGTGGTGTTGATAGGCTGTTTGCCGCTTCTAGAACTAGCTGTAGAAGAACGCACATCGTCCAGTAGTACGATTCCAATCTGCCGCTGACGTTGTGATAGCGCAGCATAGAGTTCGAATATGGAACTGCGACATCTGCGCTATTTCCTTGCCGTCGCCGAGGAACTTCACTTCGCGCGCGCAGCGGAGAAAATACACATAGAGCAGTCACCGCTGTCTCGGGCTATCAAAGAGCTGGAAGAAGATCTCAAGGTACAGCTTTTCGTTCGGACATCGCGCAGCACGCGTTTAACTCGAGCAGGACAGCTATTTCTGGAGCATGTGCCGCGCGTTTTCACAGCTTTGCAGCAAGCTCGCGATAGTGTGAAAGCTGCGGCTAACGGTTTTTATGGCCAGTTGCGGGTTGCGCTTTCGGATGGCATTCCACCATCACGCTTCTCAGCTTTCCTAGCGCTGTGTAGACAAGAGGAACCGGAGATAGAGATACGTCTGTTTGAGGTTCCGCTGTCGCAACAAATCAGAGGGTTGCACGATGACCTATACGACGTAGGATTTTCCCGGTCAGACGAGGTGGGCGACGGTCTCATTGCAGAGGCCGTCTGGAATGATCCTCTTATGGTTGCGGTGCCAGCTCGCCATCCTTTGCTAATGCATAAGCGTTTGCCTCTGGAAGAGGTGCTGCGTTACCCGCTGGCGCTGGCAGATCCCCATGCTTGCGAAGGTTACGCACGACAGATTGAACGCGTGCTTCGCCAAGTCGATCAAGAACCGTTGATCGCCGAACGGGTTGCATCCATCGATTTGATGATGGCATTGGTGGCGGCGGGCTTCGCTCTTGGTCTGGCCGGTGCCTCGCAGATCGCTGCTGGCCGCGAGCCGGGCGTAGTGGCTCGCCCATTGGCAGGCCAGACACCGATGCTTATTACATATCTTCTGCGCCCGCATGGCGAGCCATCTGAGGAACTGAACCGTTTCATCGAGAGAATCAGTACCCTCGGCCCCTCGGCGACGTTGAAACCCGCTGTTCAACCTGACTCCAGCGCTTCGGAGGAAGTTGAGCCATGAACAGGTTCATGTTGCTTGCGCTTGTCTTGGTATTGAGCGCTTGCAGTAAATCAGTTCCAACGGATACGGTGGAATGGCTAGTTGCTCACCCCGATGCTCTGCGTGAAGTCGAACAGCAATGTACGAATAGCGACGCGAAGATACCGGCGACCGAGTGCAATGCCGCATTTCAGGCACGACATCGATTATTCGTGGGTAAGGGGCCGCAGTACACACCGTCGAAAGACGCTCCGAAGTTCTGATCCGTTGGCTCGGCGACATATCGTTCGATCTGTTGTGCCTTACGCCGTTACACGCGCGATTGCACTGCGATACGACGCGACTCTCTCACGCCGGAGAACATGTTCTTTTGATCTTCTTGATTGCCATAACGGTCTTTGACCGGCACTGACCACGGCACCGATGCTCCTGGCTACGCGGCACATTTTCGCTGCGTGACGCAAGAGAAAGTCGGAGGCAGGTATGAACGGGACCAGTGTGCTGTTCGGCCAGATGCTGACAGTGTTCGGCATCGTGGTTGCGGGAACTTGGGCTGCAACCCAATGGACCGCCGCACACCTGGGCTACCAGCTACGCCTTGGCTCGCCCTGGTTCGACTGCCTTGGCATTCCGGTCTATCACCCGTGGCGCCTGTTCGAGTGGTGGTACTGGTACGACGCCTATGCGCCGCGCCTGTTCCTCAAGGGCGGCGCCATCGCAGCCATGAGCGGCATCACCGCCGCAGCGGTGGCCATCGGCATGTCGGTGTGGCGCGCCCGGCAGTCGCGTCTGGTTGCTACATACGGCTCGGCACGCTGGGCCGCCACCCGCGACATCCACAAGGCCGGGCTGGACAAACCCGCCGGCGTCTTTCTGGGCCTGCATAACGGTCAGTACCTGCGCCACGATGGTCCCGAACACGTCCTGACCTTCGCGCCCACACGCTCAGGCAAAGGCGTGGGCCTCGTGATTCCCACGCTGTTGAGTTGGCCGGCATCCGCCGTCATCCACGACATCAAGGGCGAGAACTGGGCCATCACCGCGGGCTGGCGCTCGCGCTTCTCGCATTGCCTGCTGTTCAACCCGACCGATGCGAAGTCGGCCGCGTACAACCCGCTGCTCGAAGTTCGGCGCGGCCCGCATGAAGTACGTGACGTGCAGAACATTGCGGATATCCTGGTCGATCCCGAAGGCGCGCTCGAGCGCCGCAACCATTGGGAGAAGACCTCGCACGCGCTTCTGGTCGGCGCGATCCTGCATGTGCTTTATGCGGGCGAGGACAAAACGCTGCGCGGCGTCGCCAACTTCCTCAGCGACCCGGCTTGTCCATTCGAGCTGACGCTGCACCGGATGATGACGATGCGGCACGTCGACGATGCACCGCATCCAGTCGTTGCGTCCGCCGCGCGCGAAGTGCTCAACAAGAGCGACAACGAGCGATCGGGGGTGCTGTCCACGGCCATCTCGTTTCTCGGACTGTACCGTGATCCCACGGTGGCCGAAGTCACCTCGCGCTGCGACTGGCGCATCGCCGACCTGATTGCGTCCGAATCCCCAGTCTCGCTGTACTTCGTCGTGCCACCGTCTGACATCAGCCGCACGAAGCCGCTGGTGCGCCTGATCCTCAACCAGATCGGCCGGCGCCTGACCGAATCGCTCGATGGTAGCGACGGCATCGCGCGCCGTCACAAGCTGTTGCTGATGCTCGACGAGTTTCCCGCGCTCGGCCGGCTCGACTTCTTCGAGACGGCGCTGGCGTTCATGGCCGGCTACGGCATCCGCAGCTTCCTTATCGCGCAGTCGCTCAACCAGATCGACAGAGCCTACGGCCAGAACCACTCGATTCTCGACAACTGCCATGTCCGGGTGACGTTCGCCACCAACGACGAACGCACGGCCAAGCGCATTTCCGAAACGCTCGGCACCGCGACCGAGCTGCGCGCGCAGCGCAACTATGCCGGCCACCGGCTCGCGCCGTGGCTCGGGCACCTGATGGTGTCGCGGCAGGAAACCGCACGACCGCTGCTGACGCCGGGCGAAGTGATGCAGTTCCCGCCTGACGATGCCGTGGTGATGGTGTCCAGCCTGGCGCCGATCAAAGCGAAGAAGCTGCGCTACTACACCGACGCGAATTTCAAACGTCGCGTGCTGCCACCTCCCACGCTCGCGGTCGGGCATTACACCGACACGCCGCCGTTGCGGCCGAACGACTGGAGTGGTCTGGCTATTCCAGTCGTACCAACGGCGCCGGTCGATGCACACCCGATCGGCAGCGAGGCCGACACGGCCGACGACGGAGGACCGCGCAGGCAACCGGAGCTGTCGGAAGCCTCCGAGTACAGCCCCGAACCGCAGCTCGCCGACAGCGACCTCGCGCTGCTCGATGACGACGACCTGCCGCTGCCGCTCCCTCGCCAGTTCGACCCGGCCATGCAACGCACGGCCCGGCTGGCGTCCCTCGACCACGACGACGGACTCCAGCTATGAGCCAGTATCGCCTCAACCTGTTCATTGCGCCCGAGCACGCCAAACGCCTCGACGAGCTGGCGACGAAGAAAGGCGTGTCGAAGTCGTCGATCGTTGCGGCGGCACTCGCGTCCTGGCTTTCACCCGACGCGGGCGACCAGCGCGAGGCGGCGATTGCTAAACGGCTCGACCGGCTTTCCCGCCAGTTCGAGAAGCTGGAGCGTGACCAGAACATCGAGATCGAAACGCTGGCGCTGTTCGTCCGCTACTTCCTGACGGTCAGCACGCCGGTTCCCGAGGCTCACCAGGATGCCGCTCGCGCGCAGGGCAAGGCGCGCTTCGAGCAGTTCGTCGAACAGCTCGGCCGCCACCTGATGCGCGGGCGCAGTCTCGTGCGAGAAGTGGTGGAGGAGCTGAACCCCGACGCCGCACGGCTGGACGACGCGGCAGCGCAGGCCGAAGCACAGGAGCGCGCCTCATGAGCGCGCAGCCTCAATCCTTCGCGTCCACGTCGCTCGACCGGCGCATCCGTATGTTGCGCACGGCGATGGGGCCGCTGATCGCCGCTGCGCTCGAAGACCCGGACGTGGTGGAAATCATGCTCAACCCCGACCACACGCTCTGGATCGACCGCCTGTCGTCGGGGCGCGCACCGATGGGCGCGGAGCTGTCCGAAGCAGATGGCGAACGCATCATCCGCCTGGTCGCCGCGCACGTTGGCGCGGAAGTGCATCGCGGCCAGCCGCTCTTGACCGCCGAGCTGCCGGAAACCGGCGAACGCTTCGAAGGCATCCTGCCGCCCGCAGCTCCTGGCCCGGCCTTCGCGCTGCGCAAGCGCGCGGTCGGCGTCATCCCGCTCGATCGCTACATCGCCGACGGCATGATGACCGTCGAACAGGCTGTATTCCTGCGCGACGCGGTACGCGAGCGGCAGAACATCCTGATCGCGGGCGGCACCAGTACCGGCAAGACCACACTCGCGAATGCCTTGCTCGCGGAGATCGCTGCGACCGGAGATCGCGTGCTGGTGCTCGAAGACACCATCGAACTGCAATGCACGGCGCGCGACCACGTACCGCTGCGCACGCGCGCCGGCGTCGTGTCGATGACCGAGCTGGTGCGCGCCACGATGCGCCTGCGGCCCGACCGCGTGATCGTCGGCGAGGTGCGTGGCGGCGAAGCGCTGGATCTCATCAAGGTCTGGGGCACCGGCCATCCCGGCGGGATCGCCACGATCCATGCCGGCTCCGCACTGGGCGCACTGCTGCGCCTCGAACAACTGATCCTTGAAGTCGCCGTGAACCCGCCGCGCGCGCTGATCGCCGAGGCCGTCAACGTCGTCATCCACATCGCCGGCCGCGGTCGTCGTCGCCGCATCGAGCGCATCGCCCGCGTAACCGGCTTCGATACCGCCGGCTACCAGCTTTGCGACGCGATTCCTTCGCCATCTCGTCCCGCCACGTCTTCGCTTGCCCCAGGAGAACTCTCATGAGCTACGCCCATGTTCTGCGCTTTTCTGTAAATCCGCTTGCACGCCTTCGCAGGCTGTTCCAGCCCGCGCGGCAAGGGCTGATGCTGGCCGTCGTGATGCTGGCGCTGACCGGCACGGCCAAGGCCGCCGGCTCGAACATGCCGTGGGAAGCGCCGCTGCAATCCATCCTCGACTCGATCCAGGGGCCGGTCGCCAAGATCGTCGCCGTCATCATCATCATCGTAACGGGCCTCACGCTCGCCTTCGGCGACACGAGCGGCGGTTTCCGCCGTCTCATCCAGATCGTGTTCGGCCTCTCGATCGCGTTCGCCGCGTCGAGCTTCTTCCTGTCGTTTTTCAGCTTCTCCGGCGGAGCCGTCGTATGAGCATCGACGCCAACCTGCCGGGCTTCGAGGTGCCGCTGCATCGGTCGCTTACCGAGCCGATCCTGATGGGTGGTGCGCCACGCACCGTGGCGATCGCCAACGGCACACTCGCCGCTGCCGTAGGACTCGGCCTGCAATTGTGGATTCCCGGCATCGCGCTGTGGCTGATCGGCCATTCGCTCGCGGTGTGGGGTGCGAAGGTCGACCCGCAGTTCATGCAGGTCTTCGTGCGGCATCTGAAGCACAAGTCGCTGCTGGACGTGTGAGGTCGATGCCATGCTATACCTCGCCGAATACCGCCAGCGTCCCGCCATGCTCGCCGACTGGCTGCCGTGGGCCGGACTCGTCGCGCCTGGCGTGGTGCTGAACAAGGACGGCAGTTTCCAGCGCACGGCACGCTTTCGCGGACCGGACCTCGACAGCGCGACGCAAGGCGAACTGATCGCCACGACCGCGCGCCTGAACAACGCGCTGCGCCGCCTGGGATCGGGCTGGGCTCTGTTCATCGATGCCGAGCGCCGACCGGCCGCCGACTATCCGCGCTCGGATTTTCCCGAGGCTCTGTCATGGCTCGTGGACGAGGAGCGCCGCGCCGCGTTCGAGCAGACCGGCAGTCACTACGAGAGCGGCTATCACCTGACGCTTGTATATCTGCCGCCAGAAGAATCGCGCGCACGCGCCGCGAAGCTCCTGTACGAGAACACACCCACGTCCGGCGTGGACTGGCGCGAACGGCTCGCTGCCTTCGTCGCCGAAACCGACCGGGTGTTCGACCTGCTCGATGGCGTGATGCCGGAAATCGCCTGGCTGGACGACGGCGAGACGCTTACGTATCTGCACGCGACCATCTCGACGCGGCGCTTTCCGCTGGCATTGCCGCAGGTGCCGTTCCATCTCGATGCGCTGCTGGCCGACTCAGCCTTGATCGGCGGCCTGGCGCCGATGCTCGGCGACCAGCAGCTGCGCGTCGTGACGGTACGCGGCTTTCCGACCTCGACCTGGCCGGGTCTGCTCGATGACCTTAACCGGCTCGGCTTCGCCTACCGCTGGTCCACGCGATTCCTCTGTCTGGACAAGGCCGAAGCCGAGAAGGAATTGACGCGGCTGCGCCGGCAATGGTTCGCCAAGCGCAAGAACGTCATTGCATTACTGCGCGAAACCATCTTCCAGCAGGAATCGCCGCTCGTCGATACCGACGCGAGCAACAAGGCAATGGATGCCGACGCCGCCTTGCAGGAACTCGGCAGCGATCAGGTGGCGTTCGGCTACGTGACCGCGACCGTCACGGTCATGGACGCGGATGCCGCAGCAGCCGACGAAAAACGGCGGAGAGTGGAGCGCACGATCCAGAGCCGGGGTTTCGTCACGATCCCCGAAACACTCAATGCGGTCGAAGCATGGTTGTCGTCGATTCCGGGCCACGCCTACGCCAACGTGCGGCAGCCGAGCATTTCGACGCTGAACCTGGCCCACCTGATGCCGCTGTCGGCAGTGTGGGCCGGGCCGGAGAAGAACAAACACCTCGACGGACCACCGCTGATCGTCACACGCACCGATGGCGACACGCCGTTCCGTCTTGTGACGCACATCGGCGACGTGGGCCATACGCTCGTGGTCGGCCCGACCGGCATGGGCAAATCGGTGTTGCTCGCCACACTGGCGATGCAGTTCCGCCGCTATCGCGGCTCGCGCATCTTTGCCTTCGACATGGGTCGCTCGATGCGCGCCACGATCCTCGGCCTCGGTGGCGAGCACTACGACCTCGGCTCCGATGGTGCGATCGCCTTCCAGCCGCTCGCGCGCATCGACCGCGAGAACTACCGCACCTGGGCGGCCGAATGGGTCGAAGGCCGCCTGCTGCACGAAGGCATTGCCATCGGCCCCGAAGAGAAGGCGACCGTCTGGTCCGCGCTCGGCAGCCTCGCCGGTGCGCCCGTCGAACAGCGGACGCTCACGGGCCTGTCGGTGCTGCTCCAGTCCAATGCGCTGCGTCAGGCGCTCGCGCCTTACGTGCTCGGCGGCGCGCACGGACGTCTGCTCGATGCCGACCATGACCGGCTCGGCAGCGCCGACGTGCAGGGCTTCGAGATGGAGGAACTGATGCCGAGCAAGGCGGCGGTGCTCGCCGTGCTCGGCTACCTGTTCGCGCGCTTCGACGAACGGTTCGACGGTGCGCCAACGCTGCTGATCCTCGACGAGTCCTGGCTGTTCCTCGACGACCCGGTGTTCGCCGCGCGCATCCGCCAGTGGCTCAAGACACTGCGCAAGAAGAACGTCAGCGTGATCTTCGCCACGCAGTCGCTCGCCGACATCAAGGATTCGAGCATCGCGCCCGCGATCATCGAGAGCTGCGCGAGCCGCATCTTCCTGCCGAACCCGCAGGCGACCGAGCCACAGATTCGCACGATCTACGAAGGCTTTGGCCTGAACAGCCGGCAGATTGAGATCGTCGCCACCGCCGAACCCAAGCGCGACTACTACTACCAGTCGCGCCTCGGCAATCGCCTGTTCGATCTCGACCTGGGGCCGGCCACCCTCGCATTTGTTGGTGCGTCCACGCCGCAGGACCAGCGCGACATCGACCGCGTGTGGCTCGACGCGGGTACGCCCGGCTTCGCCGGAGCCTGGCTGCGGCATAGCGGCCTCGATTGGGCCGCCGACCTCATGCCTTCGTTCCTCACCTCAACGGAGATTCAGCCATGAAGAAGACCAGGCTGGCCGTCGTCACGACCTTGCTGCTGTCGGCATCGTCCACATGCTTCGCGCAATGGGCGGTGTTCGATGCCGCCAACTACTCGCAAAACCTGCTGACCGCCGCGCGCGAGCTGCAACAGATCGACAACCAGATCCAGCAGTTGCAGAACGAGGCGACGATGCTGGTCAATCAGGGCCGCAATCTCACGAGCCTGAACTTCAATTCGCTGTCGCAGTTGCTGTCCACGCTGGCGACGACGAACCAGTTGATCTCGCAGGCACAGGGCTTGACCTTCAACGTCGCGCAGTCGCAGGCGACGTTCAACAGGCTGTATCCGTCGTCCTATGGCGCCGGCACCAGCAACGCGCAAATGGTGCAGGACGCGCAGACGCGCTGGCAGACCTCGGTGCAGGCGTTGCAGACCTCGACGCAGATGCAGTCACAGGCCGCGCAAAACCTGCTGTCCGACCAGGGCGTATTGAGCAGTCTTGTCACGCAGAGCCAGGGTGCGGTCGGTGCCTTGCAGGCGAGCCAGGCGACCAACCAGTTGCTTGCACTGATTGCGCGTCAGGCCATGCAGTCGCAGCAGCTCACCGTCTCGCAGCAGCGCGCGACGGCGCTGGACCAGGCGCGTGCTGCGGCCGACGAGGCGCAGGCTCAGCAGGTCCGTACCCGCTTCATCGGCAGTGGCCCGCAATACACGCCGCAGTCGGTGAGCTTCTACGGGAACTGACCGCCATGCGTCGCGCGCTCATCGTGTTCGCCATCGTGACGCTGACCGCCTGCGGTCGGCATGAACCGGCGTGGACGGTCGATGCACTCGCGCACGATCCGCAGCGGCTCTATGCGCTGCGCCATCGCTGTGCCGTTGCACACGCACACATGGACAGAGGGACCTGTCGCGTGGTGGACGCGGCCTATGCGCGGCGCTTCTTCCTCGGCCTGGGTGGTGCCGGCGAGTACCAGACACTCGCCGAGCTGCCGCCGATTCCGGCGAGCTTCGAGGCGTCGCAAGGAGATCGGCCATGAACGATCTTTCCATCATCGACCAGTTCCTGGCCGTCTTCTCGCAGTACATCGACTCGGGCTTCGGCCTGCTGCATGGCGAAGTCGCGTATCTCTCTGCCACGTTGATTGTCATCGACATGACACTCGCGGGCCTGTTCTGGGCGATGGGCGGCGAGGAAGTGCTGGCGAAGCTGATCCGTAAGACGCTCTACGTCGGTGCCTTCGCCTACATCATCGGCAACTTCAACACGCTCGCGGGCATCGTGTTCCGCTCGTTCGTGGGCCTCGGCCTGCTCGCCACAGGTTCGTCGCTGAGCATTGGCAACTTTCTGCAACCGGGACGTTTGGCCGCAATCGGCGTCCAGGCTGGCCAGCCGATCCTGCAACAGGTCGGCACGATGTCTAACGGCATCACGGCGGTCTTCAGCAACATCGACATGATCGTGATCCTGCTGCTCGCCTGGATCATCGTGGTCATCAGCTTTTTCATCCTCGCCGTGCAGCTTTTCGTGACGCTGATCGAGTTCAAGCTGACCACGCTCGCGGGCTTCGTGCTGGTGCCGTTCGCGCTTTGGAACAGGACCGCCTTCCTTGCCGAGAAGGTGCTCGGCAATGTGGTGTCGTCGGGCGTCAAGGTGCTGGTGCTCGCCGTGATCGTCGGCATCGGCTCGACGATCTTCGGGCAGTTCCAGACGCCGGCCGGGGCCGATCCCTCGCTGAACCACGCACTCGCCGTCATGCTCGCCTCGCTGACGATGCTCGGACTCGGCATCTTCGGGCCGGGCATTGCGACCGGGCTGGTATCCGGCGCACCCCAACTCGGCGCGGGCGCTGCCGCCGGCACGGCGCTGGGCGCAGCAGGCCTCGCCGTCGCCGGCGGTGCCGCCGTAGCGACAGGCGGCGCGGCAGTGGCCGCCGGCGCACGTCTCGCAGCACGCAGCACGGTCGGCACCGCGCGCGCAGCCAGCGGCGCGGCATCGGCCTATCGCGCCGGCGCGACCGCATCCGGTGCGACGGGCGCGCGTGCTTTCGGCGCGGGCGTCGCCAACGTCGCGCGCAGCGGCGCGCAGGCCGCCGGCGAACGGGGCGCAGCCGCTGCGCGAGCCATACGCGATCGCGTAGCGCCCGCTGCCGGCGCAGGCACGGGCGCATCGTCCACCTCGCCTGAAACGGCAGGCACCGCATCCACGTCGTCGCCGGCTGCCGACGACGCACAGCCAGCATCGACCGACAAGCAGCCTGACTGGGCCAAGCGCCTGCAACGTCGCCAGCACATCTCTCATGGCGCTTCAACGGCCGCGCATGTCGTGCGCTCGGGCGACCACGGCGGCGGCGGGGCTGCGCCGGACATCAACGATTCCTCGAACGAGTAAGGGAGGCGAGCCATGCGTTTTACACGACCCGGCGTGCGCTACAGCGAATCACCTGCGCCTGCCACGCCTTATCAGGCCGCCGCACAGGTATGGGATGACCGCCTCGGCAGCGCGCGCGTGCAGGCGAAGAACTGGCGGCTGATGGCATTCGGCTGCCTGGGCCTCGCGCTGCTGATGGCCGCGGGCCTCGTCTGGCAATCCGGCCAGTCGCGCGTAACACCCTACGTGGTCGAGGTCGATCACGCCGGGCAGGTGCGAGCAATCGGCGCGGCCGTCACGCCGTACCGGCCGACCGATGCGCAGATCGCGTATCACCTGGCGCGCTTCGTGACCGACGTGCGTTCGCTGTCGATCGACCCGGTAGTGGTGCGGCAGAACTGGCTCGAAGCCTACGGCTACACCACCGATCGGGGCGCTGCCACGCTGAATGATTACGCGCGCGCCCACGATCCGTTCGCCCACATCGGTCAGGATTCCATATCAATTGACGTAACCAGCGTGGTGCGCGTGAGCGACGCCTCGTTCCAGGTGCGCTGGACCGAACAGCACTTCAACGACGGCACGCCGACCGGCACCGAGCACTGGACCGCGATGCTCACCCTCGTCATGCAGACACCGCGTACCGAACAGCAGGTGCGCCGTAATCCCCTCGGTATCTACATCAACGGACTGTCCTGGAGCCGCGACCTGGACGCACCGGAAGGAGCGAAGAAGTCATGAAACCGTCGATCACTGCCATTGCCTTCCTCGCCCTGACTGGCGGCCTTGCTGGTTGCGCCACGCAAGGCAAGCCGCCGCCGGCGATCTCACTAGACGAATCGGTCAAGGCGCAACCGCTGCCCGAGCCGCCCAAGCCGGTTGCGGTCGTGGAAGTGCCGAAGCCCTTGCCGCTGCCGGACCAGATGAAGCCATTACCCAGCAGCGCGGATGCAAAGCCGGCACCGGAACCGTCGGATGCAAAGGCGCGCGTCGAGCAGGCCAACGCCGACGCGAGCGTGGTGCCGACGCGCGACGGCTACATCAACGCGATCCAGGTCTGGCCGTTCTCCGATGGCGCGCTGTATCAGGTCTATACGAGTCCTGGCCGCGTGACCGTCATCAGCTTGCAGCCGACCGAGGAACTGGTCACGGTTGCCGCCGGCGACACTGTGCAATGGATCGTGGGCGACACGGCCAGCGGCAGCGGCGCGAGCCGGCGCGTGACCGTCATGGTCAAGCCGGTGCGCGCGGGGATCAAGACGAACCTCGTCATCACGACGAACCGGCGCGCCTATCTGCTGGAACTCACGTCCACCCCGAAAGCCTGGATGGCGTCGGTGTCGTGGGAATATCCGAAGGACGAGATGCTGGCCTTGCAGGCCCAGGGGCGGGCCGCCGATGCTCAGACACCGGCGGCCGAAGGGCTGTCGCTCGACCAGTTGCATTTCCGTTATGCGATTACGGGCGATAGTCCTCCGTGGAAGCCGGTACGTGCCTTCGACGACGGGCAGCACGTTTATATTCAGTTCCCTGCCGGCATCGCGCAGGGTGAATTGCCGCCGTTGTTCGTGGTCGGCCCCGACGGCAAGGGCGAACTGGTGAACTACCGTTTCCGTGCACCTTACGACATCGTGGATCGCCTGTTCGGAGCGGCCGAACTGCGCCTGGGTGGCGACAAGGCCGCCGTGGTACGCATCGAGCGCACTGACGGCGTGGCTGCGGGAGCCGGTCATGGACACGACTGATCACGAAACGCAGCCCGCGCCGAAGATCGCGCCCGAGGGCGTGGCGCTGCGCGCCGCACCGCGTGCGGTCACGCGGCTCAACCGCCGCACGCTGGGCGTCTGCGCCACGCTGCTCGCGGTGGCCGTCGCCAGCGCGTCGATGTGGGCGCTGCAATCGAAGGGCCGGCGCGGCTCAGGCGACCAGACCAATCTCTATAACGTCGATCGGATCGCCAAAGCCGACGACCTCGACCAGTTGCCGGCCGACTATTCGAAACTACCTCCGAAACCCGCACCGGTGGCCCCGGCCAGCGTGCCGCAACTCGGGCCACCGCTTCCCGGCGACTGGGGCGCAGCGTCGGCGATGCCGCCGCTACCAGGTGGCAACGTCAATCCGGGGCCATCGGCGGAGAGTGTTGATCGGCAGCGCACGGCCGACGAGATTGCGCGGTCGGCGGTGTTCTTCCACACCAGCAGCGATGCCGGCAAGCCCGATGCAACCGCCACGTCTGCGGGCACCATGCCGATAGCCAATGCGGCGGCTGGCTCGTTCAATCCGATGGGCGCCGGGCCGGCATCCACGGCTGCGCAGCCCAACGATCCGACCGCGATCCAGAACCGGCAGGACCAGAAGGAATCGTTCATGGCGAAAGGCGGCGATGCGGCGACCAGCAACACCGGCAGCTTGCAGGCGCCGGCTTCGCCTTACACGGTGATGGCAGGCACGATCATTCCGGCCGCGCTGGTGACGGGCATCAATTCCGACCTGCCGGGAGAGATCATCGCCGAGGTGACGCAGCCTGTATACGACTCCGCGACTGGCCACTATCTGCTGATCCCGCAGGGTTCGCGCCTGATTGGCCGTTACGACAGCCAGGTCGCGTTCGGGCAGCAACGTGTGCTGCTGGTTTGGCTGCGCCTGGTGCTACCCGATACCTCGTCGATCGCGCTCAATAAGCTGCCCGGCATCGACCCGGCCGGGTATGCCGGGCTGGAGGATGGCGTGGACTGGCATTGGGGCCGCATTCTGACGGGCGCCGTGCTGTCGACGATGCTCGGCGTCGGCTCCGAGCTGGCTGTCTCGAATCAGGGCAGTGCCAACGGCAATACCGTTATCGCGCTGCGCGATAGCTCGCAGGATACGGCCAATCAGGTCGGTCAGGAAATCACGCGCCGCGACCTGAGCATCCAGCCGACACTGACAGTACGGCCGGGGTTCCAGGTCAACGTAATGGTGAACAAGGATCTGATACTGCGGCCGTATCAGCCGCTCTTTGTCCAGCGAGGGCCGATGCCATGAGCACGTCCACGAAAAAGCTGCGCCTGGGGCCGCTGCCCGATACACAAACCGTCAAGTTGACTTGTACATGCTCGGCGGGACTCAAAGCCGACCTTGATCGCTACGCCGCGCTGCACGCGCAGACCTATGGCGAAGCGGTCGATGCAACGACGCTGATCCCGTACATGCTAGAGGCGTTCATGGCGAGGGATCGAGGGTTCAGAAAAAGTATGGCCTCCGAGGCGCCTCGACGACTTGCAAGGCTCGACGCAGATTCATCGTAGGCACTATTAAGCGCTAGGCGGCAGCATCATTCGAGCCGAAACCAGGCGAATTCAATCGCTCCTCGACGTCTTCCGTAAAGTCCATTACCTGCTGAATTGGAGCTTCATCTGGGTGGTGGTTGTTCCAGATCATCTCATCGATCTTAAGGTGAACGGCGTCGCCAACCATTTGCTGCCGACGGTTGGTCAACGACAGGAGCATTTGTGGTCTTGTAGCGTCTTCGATGTCCACCCAAAGGGTAAGCTGCTTACCATCCGCCTTAGTCATACGTAGGGCATGGTTTGCCCGATACGACAAGCCCGTCTTCGGATCTTGGCGATATTCAGCTCTTGCGGCATCGGAAAGCTGAGCGACAAGAAGATCACGCGCCGACTTCGGTTTTGGAAGGGTAACACCGCGACCGATGCACCAGTCCGCCATCGCATCCATATCGACGACCTTATTTCCGGTCTCCGATTTATAGAGTTGCATCAACGCTTGATACTGTTCGTTTCGTGTCATGAATGGCTACTCAACTGACCGGGGCAATATCGCCCCATCCATCGACAATGGCATTTGGTAAAACACACGCACGGATTTTTGCCAAATGCCCTCTAAACAGTTCATAACGACCAGTTTTGAACTGAATTTGCCCAGCAACAAGGCTTGGATGGACGCCAAGAATTTTTACCAAGCCTAGGAAATCCCTCTCGGGGAAAAGAGGGGCTTTTCTAGCGATGAAACTGTCGATCTTTGCTTTGGGTGCGCAGAACTCGGAAGCTGCCGCGTTGGCAATGCGTTCTTCGTTTTCTATCGAATGATCGGCACTTAGATCCACGTCCAGCATAGGTTTAGTCTGCCCATCACCTTGGAGAACGTGCTCCAGCTCATGGCGTAGCACAAACCAGAAATTATCCATGCGATCATACCGCAAGGTCATGCCAATAACCGGCGACTTCTCGTTGAGCCAAAGGCAAGCACCATCAATTTTCGATCCCTTGAGGCTTTCAACGAAAATTAGCCTGATGCCACACTCCATAAGCACACGCGGGACGTGCCTAGCTTCTTCCGGTGCGCTCAGGTAGGACTTCAATTTAGGCAAGGCCATTCTTGTGCGCTCTACGTTATAGGGAGGCGCAAGAATTTCTTTGGCGATCTGCTTTACACGATATAGCCAAGCAAGCTGAGACGGCGTCGTATCGCTGCCAACATCAGTTTTTTTGGCTGCGTGATTCAAAAAATCGATTTCGCTAATGGAAGGCACCCCAAAAAATCTGGCAAGCGACTCTTCCATTGCGGGCATATTCCTTATGTCGGTAGCATCAAGCCAGCCCCGCTTGATCATATCGGCGACGGGGAGGCCGCTGAAAAGCTTTGCGCGTGCTGCTCGGCCTTGGTCCGGCCGAACGATGAGACGAGCCCGCGCCAAATCGTAATCTTTTTGAAGGTTCAGGAACTGTTCGGCGGGAACGCCAAATACCTCTTCCAGCGCCAGTGCAATCTCTGCGGTTACGGCCTGGCTACCTGAAATCAGCTTGTTTGTCGTGGATTCGCTTATGTCGAGAACGGCCGCCAATAGTCGCTGTGTCCAGCCGCGTTCACTAAGCAGGGCCTCGATAAGTTGTCCGGGGGTTTTGTATTCATCCATGGAGCGGATTCTAGCGAAATTTCGAAATTTCGCAAGTTTTTTTGAATGCGCCCATGCATAGGCAAGCGCTACTAATTTGTGCGCAGTACCGAGTTCCAGTCCGAGTTCGAGTCGAGGAGGCGAGTCGCGAACGCGGTCATGCATTCGCAGACCTACGGCGAAGAGGTCGATGCGACGACGCTGATCCCCACATGCTGGAGGCGTTCATGGCGGGAGATCGAGGGTTCAAGAAGGGAGCAGGGGCTAATCTTTAGCAAGGATTTCGGATAGGCATCGTTGTCGCACGGCCTGGTTGCTGCCCCAACGACCTTGAAATTTCAGTGCTATGTCCTGTTTCAGCATTTGTTGAAACGGGCTTTTTGGCTAGATTCGTGCGCAGATTTCATAAAATGTGCTACTTTCAGCAAATGTTGAAAGAGGTAAATTTGATGAAAGAGGATGAGTCCCGTGCTGGCGAAGCATTGCGCAAGGTGCTTGAGAAGGTGCCGATCCTGCAGGTCGAAGGCATCGACGCCGAAGTCATGTCCGGCGATTGGGCGCCCGACTTGATCGCGCGGCTGCTCGTTGACGGACGGCCGCACCTACTTATCTGCGAGTACAAGTCGAACGGGCAACCGCGATACGCCAGGTCCGCGCTGCTGGAGTTGCGGAACTACGTTGCGCATCGAGTCCCCGCGGCGACGCCCGTCTTCATTGCTCCCTACATCTCACCGGCAGTGAGGCAGATGTGCGAAGAGAAGGGCGTCGGCTACCTCGACCTGGAAGGAAATGCCCGGATCGCGTTCGGTGGCGTGTTCATCGAACGCGCAGTGGCGGACAGGCCGGTGGCCGAGCAGCGCGAACTCAAGTCACTGTTCAGGCCAAAATCTGCGCAGGTGCTGCGCGCTATGCTGCGTGAGCCACGCCGGGCATGGAGGGTCACCGAGTTGTCGGAAATCTCAGGGGTCAGTCTTGGACACGTCAGCAATGTGCGCACCGGCTTGATTGATCGGGAATGGGCACGCGCCTCGGACGATGGCCTGGTTCTCACGGAACCCGATGCACTGCTGGACGCCTGGCGCGAGAGTTACGCAGCACCAGCCGGTGAGCGGTTGCGCTTCTACACGCCACTGCATGGCAGCGCACTTGAAGATGCGGCTCGAAGCGCTCTGCGCGCGGACAACGGTCCTGGCCGCGCGACCTTCGCATCGTTTTCGGCCGCACAGTGGCTTTCTCCATATGCGCGCACTGGCTCGCATTACTTCTTCGCCGACGACGAAGGCCTGCGCAAGCTCAAGTCAGCGTTGAAGCTCACGCCCAGCTCGAAAGGGGAGAACGTGGTCGTCACTATGCCGAAGGACTTGGGACTCCTCGCCGATACCGTTGAGCCAGCGCCAGGTGCGATCTGCACGAGCGCGGTTCAAACCTACCTCGATCTCTCCATTGCCGGCGAGCGTGGCGCCGAGGCGGCGAACCACTTGCGACAGGAACGACTCTCATGGCCCAAATGACACCTCCACAGGAACCGCAGTCGGCGGCCGAGTACGACGACCGCACAACTGCGGCGGTGAAGTCCGTGCTGATCGAAATCGGGCAGATCCTTGGCAGCTTCAAAGGCAAGTTCGCCATCGTCGGCGGCGCGGTTCCTTGGCTGCTGCTGGCCAGCGAGGACATGCCCCACGTCGGCACGCTCGACGTGGACGTCGGGCTGGACGCAGAAGCACTCGGCGATGGTGAGTACGCCACCTTGATCGGTGCGCTTCAAGGCCATGGATATGCTCAGCGCGAGGGGCTTCGGCGTTTCCAACTGGTTCGCCAGGTTCCCGCGCAAGATGGCGGGGAAGCAATCGATGTCGTGGTCGATTTCTTGATGCCCCGCGACGCCGAGATCGTCAAGAACGATCCGCCCCTGATCAGCGACTTTGCCGTGCAGCGGGCGGATGGCGCCGATCTGGCGATGCGCTTCTATCAACTCGTGGCGGTGACAGGGGCGATGCCAGATGGCGGGACAAACCGTGTGGAGATCGCGGTGTGTTCCATCCCGGCTCTGCTGGCGATGAAGGGCCACGCACTGGCGGGCCGCTACAAGCAGAAGGATGCCTACGACATCTACTACTGCGTGCGGAACTACCCCGAGGGGATCGACGCGCTGGCGCGGGAATGTCAGCCGCTCCTGGTTCATCCAAGCGGCGAACGTGGTTTCCGCTACATCGCGGAGAAGTTCGACACCTTTGAGGGATACGGGCCGACCTGTGTGAGGCGCTTCGTCGAAGACACACATGCGCTGGGTGATCGTACGCCCGAGCAGTGGCAGCAGGATGCCTTCGGTCAGATCGACGCGCTGTTGCGCGTCATGACGCTGCGCGCTTGAATCGCACCCAATGGACTACGTGCAACTTCGCTCGCTGTTGGCTCCGCTCATCATGGCGTTAAAAGACGCCGGCACGCATACCATGCTGCCGACGCTTTGCGAGGAATTGGGGTTGCCGCTGCCCGCCGCTGACGGCTCCAAGCGTGACCGCATGACCTTCAGCTTCGAGGCGGCCGCCGACGCTGATCTGCCTGCGGTTGCACGCAAGCTGTTGGTTCGCCATCCACCCAATGCCACGACGCGCAACCAGATTCAGGACATTCTCTGGAGTGACAGCGGGTGTCCGCCGATCCCGAAGCGGTATCGGCGCGAGGTAGCTCGAAGACTCAACAGCGAAGAGCTGTATGGGGATGCTCGCAGATTCGATGATCTTCTGGAGCAGTTGTGGATCTTGGATGCCGATGACTGGCTTAATTTGCTGGGCGGCAAGCCCAGCGGGTTGCGCGCGGACATTCAGCAGCACGTCCATCGGAATCCGGAGGACTGGTCTGCTGAAACGCTGTTCGACCAGTTGGGCGCCTACGACGCTTCCGATCGGCGCTTTGCGCTGTTTCTTGAGGGGCTTGCTTCGGCCGACGTGCGACCCGACGAGGCAGCGCAACGCCACTTCGTTGCTTGCGTCAACGAGTCGCTGCGCAATTGCGGTGTCGAGCTGCGCGAGACGGATTCGGAGGGAGGTTACCCAGTCTTCTCAATGGTCTCGTTGCACGCGGCGGTCAAAGGCCGCCCGAAGAATCTCATCTTCGCCTCACCCGACAAGCCTGACCTACGTTTCCGCGACGCGCTGGACAACGACGTCGAGATCGTCACCAATGCCGATAAGGTGCTTGTTTATGACCGTCCCATCGGCAACGACGGACTGCGCTGGAATGACCTGCAGCAGTGGTGGGGCGATACCGAGCGGATTGCCGATGCCACGCAGGCCAAACGCTCGCTGTACGCACGTCTCAGGGCCAGCTTGCCCCGCAATTCCCCGCCGCAGTCCTTGCTGTTCGATGCCTTCTTCGAGGGCTTCCGCGGCGCCGTGCCGAACCTGCCCGCACTGCTGCCGGAAGTATGGCTTCACTGGGACCCACGCACGGCCAAGGAGCGGGGACCGGATGCGCTGCTGCGCTTTCGCATGGACTTCCTGTTGCTGCTACCACAGGGCGTGCGGGTCGTCATCGAAGTGGACGGCAAGCACCACTACGCGGACGGCGCCGGGTACGCCGACGTGCAACGCTATGCTCAGATGGTCAAAGGCGACCGCGAACTCAAGCTTGCTGGATATGAAGTCTTTCGCTTTGGGGCAGCGGAGCTGCAGGCACCTACAGCCAAGGCGGATGTGAAGGGCTTCTTCGACGCGCTGTTCAAGCGCTACGGTGTTCCGACGAGCTGACAACACAACCTCGTGCTAACACAGGCAATTCCTTGGAGAGCAGTGCAGAAGAGCCTGAAGTCTTGCCGCCTATTCGGTATGATTGAAGCTGATTGATGATGGGTCGGCGCTCCGCAAATCGTCCCGCAGCCCGCGCCAGAAAAGAGCATGTTTTCCTGACGGTAAAAGCGACGGTAAAGGCCCATGTCGATCACTGCAAATCCCTTTAACCATGTGGACTTGCGAGCCTCGTTGATGATCGAGTGGGAGTGATCTGCGATCTTTCCAGGTCGTTCCTGGCGACGCCGGCTTTTTGATGCTTTGCTTTTGTGGCCATGGTTTGTGTTCCTGAGAAAGCTGACTTCATCCCTGTAGTGCCTTGCAGGAATGACGACGTGGAGATGCAATCTGGCATCGCTCATGTCGATCATTCCTGTCCCCTTGATACCGCTTTGTTTGATTGTGCTTGTGTCACCGATGCACGATCGAATGATGTACCGAAGTGCCTTTCGTATCCGCTGTCACTTCCCGATGGCGTAAGCCTGGTTCGATTTGATCGATAGATCGTGTATGCATGTAGCCATACAGGATTTATTGCTCCACAATAAATCTGTCACCTTGTTGATGTCGGGGGAGTCCTTGATGGCGACTATACAAACGCAGGCGAGTGACGAGTTAAAGACCGAATTTGTGCTGGCTGGTCGATTCTGGGCCAGTGTAAGCGTGACGGTGATATGTTTTATCGCCGCCGTTTATATGTATGGGGCTAGCGATCATCCCTGGGTTGGATTGCGCTGGTTCGCGTGGCGAGCGATGGGAGTAAGTTTTGAACAGCGGCAAGCCCTCAGTGCCGCGTTTTTCACCATCGTGGCGCTGGGTTGTTTTGTCTGGACACTGATCGGGCCGCGACTTGCACGTCGAGTCGTCATTACTTCGACCCACATCAGGATCTATCGGGCGCAATTGGGTTCGAGCGACCCTGTCGTGATTCCCTTTGTAGCCGTCCGCGATGCCGGTCAGCGCGAATTGCCGCCGGGCAACAGGCGTTCCGAGTGGGTCCACCGCGCCGATCGATATTTTCACTTCGACTTCAACGGGCAGGACTTCGATTTCAGGCGCTTCGCATTCCAGAGCGATCGTGACTTTAAGCGATTCTGTGAGCTCATCGTGGACCGCATAAATAACGCACGGCTTCAATGAACTTCAACAGTAGCGATTGGGGCGCGGCCGGTGCCGGCGGACAACGACTTCACTGAAAAGAACAATCGACGATCGCGCTGGTGAATCACCGGCGCGACATGTTCGTCAAGTCGGGGCCTTATTCGAGTTGCAGGTGCTTTGCACGTTCGTCAGTTCGACATAGACCCTTGAGAGATCGGTCACATAGTTATCGAAGATGACGATCTGGTCTGTAGCCGACCCTCGTAATCGCGCTTGCCGAGCGGCACGCCTCGCATGCGCAGGATGTCGTAAGCGGTAACGGCGTGGAAATGAAAGTTGGGCAGTGCAAACGAGAGGATGTAGGTTTCCGACGTGAAGGCGAGCCGTCGCGGGCCGATTTCAAGTCGAGAGCCTTGCCGCCCCAGCCGTTCACCTCATCGGGAGTGCCTTCAGCGCTGCCTCAGCCTCATGAATCATAGCCTGCAGATTAGCGAAGGGCATCGGTCCGACCAGGGCAGGCGGCGCGAACACGCCGTTCTTCACCGCCTCCAATCCCCACACGGAATGGTGCGCAAGGGCTTCGATCTGGAAATGGAAGGGGGAAATGTCGCGGAAGAGACGCGCACGCACGATGTCCTCAGGGTCGGAGGCAGTCTCGGTGCAATGCGTGACTGTGCGTGCAAGGAAGCCTGCGACAGCGCTCACTGTCTGCAGAAAGGTCGGCACGCTAAGGTCGTAGAAGGATGTTGCCATCGGTTTCCCCTTTACCCGGGTTGGCTCGCTTGGGGTTCACACTGTAGCTGCTTCCAGGCGGCCATTTAAGTTGATTGAATGACCCAATCTGGGCGCTTGCCGACTCGCTGCCTTCACATGCCACGCCTTGAACACAAAACTGATAACAGGCTAGGCCGCGTCAAGACGGCGAGCGTGACAGGAGCAGGGCTAGCCATTACCAACGTATAGCGCCCTGTGATCCGGTCCGGATAAACGGGCGTCCTGGCGATGGCGTCCGCTTCTGATCCCAGCGAACGTCGCCATATATCGCCCCGATCACGATACATGTCGCACGCGCTCAGAATGACCGCCTCACCATCACATCCACCCCCTGCTGCGACCGCCCACCCCCAGTAGCAAGCCACCCCGAATACCCCACGCTAACTTCAACACTCGGCGTCAGCGCTCCCGCGATCCGCGCAGAAGTCATCAACCTCCCATGCGGCAACGGCACACCCGATGCAGCGAACACCGTCCCATCTCCACTCGACACATCAACCGCACGCGAGCGCCGCGCCAGTTCCTGCGCATAGTCGACACTCAACTGCAGCGTCAACCGACGCGTACCTTCACCAAATGATCGATCGAGCTCGACGCCCACATACGGCTGCGCACTATGCGCAGTATCGGCACCGACCCGCAGATCCTGCCCACCCGCGCCATGCTCCGCAAAAACGCCACCCCGAAAATAGCCGTACAGAAAGCCGACATGCGGCGTCAGCACGAAAGAACCCACTGGCATCGGCAGACTAAGCTGCGTGCCGAGCTCGACTTCATGCCCATCCGTGTCGCCATTCGCGGTACCCACCGCACCGAACGAACGACGCAGATGCATATCGTCGTAGCCGTACGAAGCCACCGCCGACAGCACGACCGGCCCCAGATGACGCGACCCGTACAACGACGCCCGCAGCGTATCGATACGACCATCGTCACCCGTCGTGCTCTCCGACAGATCGCTGTGCCCATAACCCACTGCACCACCAAACGTATAAGCCCCACGTCGCCAGTCCGCGCCCGCCGTGAACTGATACTGGTTCACATTGAAGCCCGGAATACCACCGGCCGCACCGTGTAGCGCGAGCCGATCGGCGGAACTCGCCACCCACAGCGACCCATCCGCCGACGCACAACGCGCGTCCGCACCACCGTCATCGCAACGCTGCGCCTGATGCCGCAGCAACTGCGTCACTGACGCTTCGCCAGCGAGCAGCGCGGTCGAACCGAGCGCCGTGAAGATGCTGGTATCGATCGGCGCAACGACGGTCACCGGCGGAGGCGTTGTCTGACCCGGCTGCGTACCTGTGCCTGTGCCAGCACCCGGATCTGTGCCCGTGTTCTGAACCGCATTGACAGCGAGATCGACCGTCGTCGCCCCATACGCAACACTCTGCGTAACCTGCGCAGCCCCCGCACCATCCGCGCTTACCGTGGTGAACTGCCCATGCACAGTCGTCGCCGAGACGATTTCATAGGTCTTGCTCGTCGCGTACGTGCCGGGATCGTAGAGCAGATGCAGCGCACCGTTCAGCGTCGCGGCGCCGTTCACCGCGAGCTTCGAAGCAGAGGTCGGATTCAGTTCGATGGTCAACGTGCCGGCCGGTTGCTGCACGTAGTCGCCCATCACGCTCAATGTGCCGATCGAACCGCCTGGCTGCACGACGCCGTCGTTGGCGATCGAGCCGAGCACCGCACCGTGCCCGAGCAACGTGCCGTGCGCTTCGACCTGCACGTTGCCGCCGAGCTTCGCCGTCGGGCTCGCCTCATCGCCGACAGCGAGCTGTCCCGCGCTGACGACCGTCGAGCCGGCGAACGCGCTACTGTCGCCCGTGAGCGTCAGCGTGCCGGCGCCTGCCTGCGCAAACGTGCCGTTGCCCGACAGCGAGTTCGCGTAGCGCGCATCGTCGGCGCGATTGAAGACGAGCGACCCGTTGTTTGTCAGATTGCCTGCGATGCTGCCGCCCGCGATCTGCAGCGTGCCGCCTGCGTCGATCGTCGCGCCGCTCAGCGTGCCGAAAATCTGCGCGGTGCCGCCTTGCGCGATCGTCGTGCCGTTGACGATGCCGCCGCTCGCCACCGTCTGTCGGCCGCCGCTGCTGACCGTCGTCGCATTCGCGATACCGCCCGACGAAATCGTCTGCAACGCAGCGACCAGCGTCGTGCCGTTGGCGATACCGCCGGACATCACCGTCTGCGCGCCGCCGTCGATCGTCGTGCGGCTCGCGACGCCGCCCGCGTGAATCATCTGCGTGCCTTGTACGACCGATAGATCCGCGGTGCCGAACAGATCCTGCAATCCACCGTTGGCTACCTGTGCACCGTTTGTCGATCCGCCGGCATACACGGTCTGCGTGCCGCCGCTTGCCACCGTGGCAACAGAGGCGAGGGCGCCCGCCGATACGAATTGCTGACCACCCGAGCCGACGCTCGTCGCAGTCGCGATGCCACCCGACTGCACGCTCTGAGAGCCGCCGTTCAGCGCGACGCCGCTCGTTGCCGCGCCCGACGAAACGATCTGCATGCCGCCCGCCATCATCGTCGCCGACGAAACAGTGCCGCCTGCGTCGACGGTTTGTACGCCGCCGCTGCCGACCACCGTGCCGCTCGCGATGCCGCCCGAGCCGATCTGCTGCGTGCCACCGCCATCGACGACAGTCGCGTTTGCCACGCCGCCCGACGTCACCGCCTGGACGCCACCTGATTCGACATGCGCACCGTTCGCGACCCCGAGGGCGAGCACGTTCTGCGTGCCGCCTGAGCTGATCAGTGTGCCGGTCGCCACACCACCGGACGATACGTACTGCGAGCCCCCCGCGAGTTGCGCGCCGCTCGCCGTCGAGCCTGACGACACATACTGCGCGCCGCCGCTGCCGACCATCGTGTTCGACACGATCGCACCTTGATAAAGTGTTTGCGTGCCGCCGTCGTCGACGCGCGTGCCGTTGGCGATGCCGCCCGACGACACGGTCTGCTGTCCACCGCTCAGCACGATCGCGCCGCTCGCTTCGCCGCCGCTCGCGATCCGCTGATTGCCGCCGAGGTCGATCGTCGTGGCGCTTGCGACGCCGCCGGAGAGGATGTTTTGGAGGCCGCCGCTTGTGATAGTCGTACTGCTTGCTGTCCCGCCGGCCGAGACGGTTTGCAGGCCGCCGTCGTCGATCGTCGTCTGGTTCGCGACGCCGCCTGCCGACACCGTCTGCACGCCGCCACTCGAAACGACCGTACCGGTTGCACTGCCCGCAGCGAAGATCGTCTGCGTCCCGCCGCCGACGAGCGTCGCACCGCTCGCGCTCCCACCGGACAACACGTTTTGCTGACCACCGCCCGTGACCGTCGTCGCGCTAGCAAGACCACCGGCAGAAACCGTCTGCACGCCCCCATTGCTAACCGTCGTACCGCTGGTCGCACCGCCTGAAGACACGACCTGCAAGCCACCGCTAGAAACCGTCGCCGCATTCACGATGCCGCCCGACGACACCGTCTGCGTGCCGCCGTTACCGATCGTCGTCTGGTTCGCGATGCCGCCGCCGTACACGGTCATCGTTCCCGCGCTGCCGACCGACGTCGCATTCGCCACGCCGCCCGACGACACGTTCTCCTGCCCAAAATTCGATACCTGCGATCCGTTCGTCACGCCGCCTGTCGAGACGTCCTCGAGCCCGAAATTCGACACTACCGTGCCGCTCGTGATGCCGCCGGCCGACACGGTCAGATGGGATGAATCCAGCGTGTTGACGGCGAGCCCGCCGGAGACGACAACGCCGTTGCCGAACGTGCCGATCACGGTGCCGTTCGCGACGCCGCCTCTCGTCACGGTGAACGCAGCGCCGTTTTCGAGCAGCAGGCCGGACGCCACGCCGCCCGACACCGTGAAGGTGCCGAGCGAATTGGTGCCGCTGACGAACGTGTCGTCGGTCGTGCCGCTGAACGCGGCGCCCGCGTTCAGCGTGAGGCTGGTCGCGGTGCCGCCGGAGCCGACCGCGATCGTGCCGTTGCCGAACACCGTGGTGCCGCTCGCGATGCCGCCCGCCGATACCAGCTGCGTGCCGCCGCTCGACACGAGCGTGCCGGACGTGACGCCGCCGTCGACATCCTGCACGCCGGTGCTGCTGAGTGTCGTGCCGCGCGCGATACCGCCCGACAGCACGTTTTCGCGCGAGTTCGTATCGACGATGCTGCCGCTCGCGATACCGCCCGAGAGGATCGTCTGCTGCGCGAAACTGAGGACGTGAGTATCGAGCGAGAGACCGCCCGCCGACACGATCTGCGTGAACATGTCCTGCGTGTTCACCGCCGTGCCGCCGCTCATCACGAGCTGCGTGCTGTGGATGATCGTGCCGCTCGCGACACCGCCGGACAGCACGCTGAAGAGCGCGCCGTTCTCGAGCAGCACGCCCGACGCGACGCCGCCGGAAATCGTGAACGTGCCGGCCGCGTTGGTGCCCGACACGTTGCCCACGGACGTATCCGCGACGAGGATGCCGCCGCTCTGTTGCACGATGCCCGTCGCGTTGCCGCCGGCGCTGATGTGCAACTGGCCGCCGCTCGTGACCGTCGACGCCACCGCGAGGCCACCCGACAGCACCGTTTGCGCCGCGCCGTTGGCGATCGTCGTCGCGCTCGCGACACCCGCCTCGAGCACGTTTTGCGCGCCGCCATTCGAGAGCGTCGTGCCGCTCGCAATGCCGCCCGACACCGTATCCTGCCGGCCGCCATTCGTGACGATCGCGGCCGCCGCGAAGCCGCCGCCGGTGACGTTTTGCGCGCCGCCGTTGCCGACCATCGTGCTGCTGGCGATCGCACCGGACGAAACGATCTGCTGTCCGCCGGCACCGACCGACGTGCCGCTCGTGAGACCGCCGTTCTGGACGATCTCTGTACCGAAGTCCTGCGTCGCATACGCGATGCCGCCGGACATGACGGTCTCGACACCGCCCGGGTTGATGAAGCTCGAACGCGTCACGCCGCCTGAACCGACGTTCAGCAAACCTTGCCCGTTGACCGTCGACGAATCCGCTTCGCCGAACACGTTGAGCGTCTGGTTCGTGCCGACCGTCGTACCGCTGACCGTGACGCCGGCGGCGACCGTCGTTTGCGCGTGTGCTGCTGTCGGCGAGAAGAGCGCCGGTGTCGCGAGCAGGCCGGTCAGCAGACGTGCTGCGCGTCGTGGCGAGACCTCGGGCACATAACCGTAGACGCCGTTGCCGGAGACCCGCAGCGTGGTCATGTCGCGCCAGGTTGCCGAGTACGCGTCAGGACCTGTTGTGTCGATCCTCATTGCCGATCCCTTGCAAAGATGTTGGTGTGGTGCTGTCGTACATGCCGGGTTCAGTCAATCGCATCCGGAATCGTCCGGATCGCATCGATGACCTGTTTCGATTCGATCAGCCGCGTGCATTCGAATTGCCGCGACGTACCCTTGTGTCGCGGGCACCACATGAAGTCGTGATGATCGAAGCGCAGGCGCAGATCGTTCCAGCAACTGTTGCACGCGTGATAGTTGATCACCCGGAACGGCGTATGAAACTCGTTCACCGGATGCGTGAAGCCGCTGATCATCACGACCGGCGTGCGCGTCGCCCACGCGAGCCACGCGAGGCCGCTCGACAGTCCGACGAAGAACGCCGCATGCTTGAGCCAGCGCGCGCGCTCGACGAGCGGCCGGTCGCCGGTTTCGTCTTCGGCGCCGTGCGGAATGTGATTCCACGACATGCCGGTGCCGTGCACTTTCTTCTGGTCGATACAGATCACGCGATAACCCGACGATTTCAGGAACGCGATCACGTCGTGCCAGCCGGTCGGGTTGTTCCAGTACTTGCACTGCGTCGAACTCTGCACGGCGATGCAGACGTACGGTTCGTCGATCGGACGCGTGTCGTCGGGCAATGCGACTTGCGGCGGTTCCTCGCGCGGATCGACGCCGAGGATGTAGCCCGCCGTCCGATGCAATCCGACGAGACGGAAGTCGCTCGGTTGCCGGATGCATTCTTCGTCGTCGAAGAAGAGGCCGAGGCTATAGGTCGCGTAATAGCGTTGCGACCGGACCTGTTCGTGCGTGACGAACTCGATGTCCGGATATGCGTCGCGGAAGAGGGGGATCAGCCTGTCGGACATCGCGCAGGTGAGGCGGCATCCGTGCTTGCGCTGAAACGCGGCGGCGTAGGGCATCCAGCCGATCGTGTCGCCGAGCGTGCCGACCGGGAACTGCACGAGCACGTCTTTGCCCGAAGCGTCGTAGACGTGCTGCAACGTCGGCGGCGATTTGCTGTCGCGCGCAAGCGCTACGCGTGGCCAGACGAGGATCTCGAAGCGCGCATAGTACTTCCGCGTACTCGCGACGAGGCCATGCGCAATGTCTGTTTCGAACAGCACGTTGCCGGTGTCGCAGTCGCGCAGGCAGACGCGCCAGTTGCCCGCGGGCAGCGTGACCCGACAGCCGTCGTTGAAGTCGAAGCGGATGCCGGCCGGTCCCTGCTGCGTGGGCACGCTAGCGGGTGGCGGATAGGCCGGTACCGGCGATGGTCCGGCGACGGCACTTTGTACGGGAGCATCGGAAGCACTGCTGGCTGGCGCGGCAACATCGATATGCATAGTGGTTCGGTTCGTATCGCGTCTTTCGAAGTGGCGGAATGTCGTACGCCCTTTTTCGGTTTACGGCAGCTTTTCTGAAGTTTGTATGGTGTGAAATGCGATAGGGGTGTTGGCGCATCGATGGAGCGACGAAACGCAGCGCAGGTTTTGATCATCGAAAAACCGCAGTGCATCGCTTGTGGTCGAAAGGACGGGCGTATGCGGTTATCCTGACGCCTGCCCTTGTGTCTTACTGCAGGTCGTCGCATGTCTCTCTTTTTTTCCGCGTTCGATGCGCATCAGGCTGGCCGTCTGCAGGAGGCCGAGGACGGTTATCGCCAGGTGCTCGCCGATGAACCGCAACACGCCGACGCATTGCATCTGCTTGGCCTGATCCACGGTCTGCGGGGCGATACCGCGCGAGCCGAAGCGTTGATCCGCGAAGCGCTGTCGCATCACGAGAACCCGGTCTTTCTGTGCAATCTGGCTAACCTGCTGATCGATCAGGTACGGCGCGAAGAGGCCGAGGCGCTGTCGCGCCGCGCGCTCGAACTCGATCCGGATTACTTCCTCGCGCATCATCGTCTCGGCACGGCGCTGATGGGGATGAAACGTTTGCCGGAAGCCGAGGCCGCGTTTCGTCGTGCGCTCGATATCGATCCGCACGCAGCCGATGCGCTGAACAACCTCGGCACGATCCTCGTCGATACCGCGCGTCGCGACGAAGCGGAGGCGATCTATCTCCGCGCGCTGGAGGCCGACGCTCACCACGTTCACGCGCTCTACAACCTCGGCTTGCTGCTGTTGCGCACTTATCGATTCGACGACGCCGTGCAGGCGTTCACGCGCGCGCTCGCGGTCGATCCCGCGCACGTCGATGCGCTGAATAACCTCGGCTCTGCGTTAAGCCATGCCGGGCGTCGTGCGGAAGCGGAGGCGGCGTACCGCGCTGCGATCGCGCGCGCGCCAACGTTTGCGGACGCGCACTGGAATCTCGCGATCCTGCTGTTGAAGCAGGGACGTTACGCGGAGGGCTGGCCGCACGGCGAGTTTCGCCATGACCCGCAACTGCGCCCCGATCTCCAGCGGCCCGCTTATGCGCAGTGGCGCGGCGAACCGCTGCACGGCAAATCGATCGCGCTCTGGCCGGAGCAGGGTCACGGCGACTACATCCAGTTCGCGCGCTACGTGCCGTTGCTGAAAGCGCGCGGTGCTGCATGGATCGCGTTGATCTGTCCGCAGCCGCTGCAGCCGTTACTCGCGACACTCGACGGTGTCGACGAAATCGCGACGGTGCCGTCGGCGGTCGCGCCGCATGATTACTGGTCGTTCTTCATGAGCCTGCCGTTTCATTGCGGCACGACGCTCGACACGATTCCCGCGCGGTTGCCGTATCTGCATGCGTTGCCGGAGCGGGTGACGCACTGGCGCGACCGGTTGCCTGCGCGCTCGCGGCAACATCGGCTGCGGGTCGGTCTGGTGTGGCGTGGCTTCGCCGGGCATCAGCATGACGATGCGCGCTCGCTGCCTGGTCTCGCGACGCTCGCACCGCTGTGGTGGGTGCCCGGCGCGACGTTCGTGAGCCTGCAGATGGACGAGTCGCCCAACGAAGTGATGCAGGGCGGCACGCATCTGCCGCTCGTGCGGCTCGGCCCGCATATCGCCGATTTCGCCGATACGGCGGCGATCGTCAGCGAGCTCGATCTCGTCATCTGTGTGGATACCGCGATTGCGCATGTCGCGGGTGCGCTCGGCAAGCCGTGCTGGTTGATGCTGTCGAAGCATTGGGTCGACTGGCGGTGGTTGCCGGATAGCGACCTTTGCGATGACACGTCCCCGTGGTATCCGAACTCGGTGCGGTTGTTCCGGCAGACATGTCATGGCGACTGGCGCGAAGTGGTCGAGCGGGTTGCTGTTGCGCTGCGTGAACATATCGCGGCATCGAGCGCAAACACAGAAACGAAGGAGACACCATGACGGCGCTGTATCGCGGGATGGATCGCGCGACACTCGACATCGCGTACAACAACGTGAAGGCCGCCGCCGATTTCCCCGGCACGATGGCGCGATTTCGCGCGCAAAGCGAAGCGTTCTATCGACGCGTGCCAGGACGACGCGACATCGCGTACGGCGAAGGATCGCGACAGCGTTTCGACTGGTTGCCGTGCGGTGCGTCCGATGCGCCGACGTTCATCTTCATCCACGGCGGTTACTGGCAGAACTGCGTGAAAGAAGACTTCGCGTTCGTCGCGAGCGGTCCGTTCGGCCACGGTTTCAATGTCGTGCTGGCCGAATACACGCTCGCGCCCGCAGCGACGATGACGCAGATCGTCGCGGAGATCGGCATGCTGCTCGATCATCTCGCGGCTGCGCGCGACGAGACGGGTTTTGCCGGACGCCCCGTCTGTCTCGCGGGGCATTCGGCGGGTGGTCAGCTGGCTGCGCTGTATCGCGCGCATCCGGCGGTGACGTATGCGTTGCCGATTAGTGCGCTCGTCGATCTCGAACCGATCGCGCTGTCGTGGCTCAACGACGCGTTGCAACTGACGTCCACTGAAATCGATGCGTACAGTCCGCTGCGTCACATTGGCCGTGGCGTGCCGATGACGGTGTCGGTCGGTGGTGACGAACTGCCGGAACTCGTGCGCCATTCGCGCGACTATGCGGCCGCGTGCGCCACGCGAGGCGAACAGGCGACATGGTTACCGGTGCAGGGCTGCACGCATTTCTCGGTGCTCGACGATCTGTCCGAACCGGACGGCATGCAGATGAGTGCGCTCGTTGATGCGATGCATGGGCGGCGCATGAGCACCGATTCGCGAGTCGATCGGGATGACTGACATACGGCGTGTCAATTGGCGTGACCTGGTGAGGCGACATACGCTGGGTGACATACACGAGGAACGTTCGTGAAGACACAGCTGACGCTTGAGGGATTCGATGATCTGCCGCTCCCGACCGACCGGCTCTTCTTCGCGATCCGTCCCGACGACAGCGCAGCGGCGCGGATCGAAGCGCTCGTCGCGCGTTTGCGCGAAGGTGCGGGTATGACTGCGCGGCCGATTTCACGCGACCGGTTGCACATCACGTTGTTCTGGCTCGGCGATCACTTCGGGTTGTCGCGGAATTTCGTCGATACGTTAGGCGTCATTGCGTCGAGCGTCGTTGCTGCGCCGTTCGATGTCGAGCTGGATCGCGTCGAGTATTTCCCGCGTCGTGCGGGCAAGAAGCCGCTCGTGTTGCGGGGCGCGGCGGATGCGCCGGGTGTCGCTGCGCTGAGCGCGTTCCGGCAGGCGCTCGTTGCGCCGTTCGGCGGTCAACGCGGCGCCAACGGACGGCCGCTCGCAGGCCGGAGCGCGAGCTTCACGCCGCACGTGACGCTGCTATACGACACGCTGCCGGTGCAGCGGCAGATCGTGTCCGTTATCGGCTGGCCGGTGCGTGAATTTCTGCTGATCCATAGCGTGCTGGGCGAGTCGCGGCACGAGATATTGGGGCGATGGCCGTTGCGTGGTGGCGACGGAGCCTGACGCCCGATTAGAACCGCACCCCCGTCGAACACCCGCCTGCATAGCCGCCGCCACTCGCCGCCGCACCACCGCAAAACAGCCCGCAACCCGGCAGCAGCAACGCGACGGCGAGCGCGGCGACGATCAGCGTAGGACGGTAAAACCGTTTCATCGACACTCCTTTAAAGCGCCCAAGGTCTTCGACAAGACCCGTCGAAAACCCAGTCTAACGGCTCGCAGCGGTATTCCGGAAGCGTGAGGTCGACCATTTCCTCTACCTGCGGGCCCGCTGCGCGGGTCCCTGATAAAATGCCGGGGCCGCCATGTAGTGGATGAATGATGAAATTGCTTGATGCACTGGTCGAACAACGGATTGCCGCCGCAGCCGCGCGTGGCGCGTTCGACGACCTGCCCGGCGCCGGTGCGCCGCTCGCCCTCGACGACGACCTGATGGTCCCCGAAGAGGTCCGCGTCGCGAACCGTATCCTGAAGAATGCCGGCTTCGTGCCGCCCGCCGTCGAACAGTTGCGCGCGCTGCGCGATCTGGGCGACGAACTGGCCGCCACCGGCGACCCCGCGGCACGCTGTCGGCTGCAGGCCCGGATGCTCGCATTCGATATGGCGCTGGAATCGCTGCGCGGTGGACCGATGGTGCTGCCGCGCGAATACTGCCGGCGCATTGCCGAACGACTGTCGGAACGAGCGTCGTCTTCCGCAGAGGGTGCGTCCGACGCTGCCGAAGCCACCGTCGTCGGCGAAGCGAACGGCGCGTGAACTCGCCCGATCCCGATCCGTCCGTTTTGAATCCCGTGGCTTCCGTCTCGGCGGACACCGCTGCCGCATCGCCACTCACTCCCCAATCACCCGAATCCATCGAACGCGATCGCCGCTTCATGGCGCTCGCGCAGGCCGCCGCCGAAGAAGCGCGCGCCGTCGGCGAAGTGCCGGTCGGCGCAGTGCTGGTGCGCGGCGACGACGTGATCGCGACGGGCTTCAATCGTCCGATCGGCGGGCACGATCCGTCCGCGCACGCGGAAATGGCCGCGCTGCGCAACGCGGCCCGCGCGCTCGAAAACTACCGGTTGCCTGGCTGCGAACTCTACGTGACGCTGGAGCCGTGCCTGATGTGCGCGGGCGCGATCATGCATGCGCGCATCGCCCGCGTCGTGTTCGGCGCGCGCGATCCGAAGACGGGCGCGTGCGGCAGCGTCGTCGATGCGTTCGCGAATCCGCAACTGAATCATCACACCGAGGTGATCGGCGGCGTGCTCGAAGACGAATGCGGCGCGGCGCTCAGTGCGTTCTTCGCCGAACGCAGACGCGCGAGCCGCGCGGCGCGCGCAGCCGCTGCAGCAGCTAATACGACCACCAACGCGTCGCCCGATTCATCGCCGGCCGCCGACCCCTCCGGCCCAGTCAACTGATCTTTCACTCGCGCAGCCCATGACCGCTCACCGCCACCGCACCATCGAGTTGATCGCGCCGTCCGGTTATCCGCACGATCCGGCGGTGCTGCATCGCGGGCTGGAGCGTCTGCACGCGCAGGGCCATCGGCTCGAAGGGGTCGCGTCGACGCAGCGTCGTTACCAGCGTTTCGCGGGCACCGACGGCGAACGCGCGGCCGAACTGAACCGGCTCGCCGATGCCGCGCGTCCGTTGCCCGACATCGTGCTAGCGGTGCGCGGCGGCTACGGCGCGGTGCGCATTCTGCATGGGCTCGACTACGATGGGCTGCAACGTCGTCTGAGCGATCAACCGATCGCGATCGTCGGCCACAGCGACTTCACCGCGATCCAGCTCGCGCTGTTCGCGCGCACCGGCGTGAAGACGTTCGGCGGTCCGATGCTGCTGAGCGACTTCGGCGCGGAGACGGTCAGCGAGTACACGATGCATCACTTCTGGCAGGCCATCACGCAGCCGACGTTTACCGTGAAGAGCACCATGCATCAGACGCAGTCCGTCGACGTGTCGGGGATGCTGTGGGGCGGCAATCTCGCGGTGCTGTCGTCGCTGATCGGTACGCCGTATATGCCGCCGGTGGAGGGCGGCATCCTGTTTCTCGAAGACGTCAACGAACAGCCGTTCCGTGTCGAACGGATGATTTATCAGCTGCATCTGTCGGGGATTCTCGCGCGTCAGCAGGCGCTGGTGCTCGGCGACTTCTCCGGCAGCCGCGCGTTCGATTACGACAACGGCTACGACCTGCACGCGATGATCGAGCAGGTGAGGTCGGTGATCGGCATTCCGGTGATCACGGGGCTGCCGTTCGGCCACGTCGCGGACATGCTCACGCTGCCGTTCGGCGCGGACGCGCATCTCGTCGCCGACTCGCACGGCTTCCGGCTGACGCTGTCCAATTATCCGCATCTGAGCTGAGCCACGCGGCGGCTCGCCTGCGGTTTCTTACCCACTCTACTTTTCACGCGCGCCATTGCGCGGGCCGAGACACGTACGTACGCGCTCGCCGCGGCCTGTTGATTGGCGAGGCATCAGCGCAACTAACGGCCTCGTCCGAACCCGTTTGCCGAGGCTGGTCGGTCGACAACTCAAAAACAGATTGTCAACAAAAACGGATGCGAAATAGCTCGAATGGTGCATCGCGACCCAGGATATTCCCTGACCAATAAAGGGGCGAGGCTGTATTCAAGCGGACGAGGCCCATCAACCTGTTCGTCGTGCCACACAAAATTGTTGACAATCTTAATGTCCAATCTAAGATCCTGTTCATAACGGAATGCACATCACATGGCGGACTCAAGCACGGTTTCTTCAGCAGGCAAACGGCCCGAAGCGCTGGCCGAACGGATTCGCGCGGCGATTCTCGAGCATCGGCTCGCGCCCGGCGCGAAGCTGACCGAAGCGCAGCTCTGCGAAGTTTTCGACGTGAAGCGCGGCCCGGTTCGCCAGGCCCTCGCGCTGCTCGCGACCGACCGGCTTGTCGATCTCGAGCCGAATCGCGGCGCGTTTGTCGCGAGTCCGTCGCTGCAGGAAGTGCACGAGGTGTTCGAGATGCGCCGGATCATCGAGCTGGCCGTGGTCGAGCGGATCTGCACCGGGCACGGCGTGCGCAGGCTGAAGGGCATCGCGAGCATGATCGGCCGCGAGCGCAAGGCGTTCGAGACGCACGACTTCTCGACGTGGATCCGACTGTCCGGCGAGTTCCATACGGCGCTCGCCGCGCTCACCGGCAACACGGTGCTGTGCGAGTGCCTGAACGGACTGGTCGCACGTTCGACGCTGATCTCGGCGTTATACGAATCGATCGGTCGCAGCCCGTGCTCGTGCGAAGAACACGAAGAGATTCTGGCCGCGCTCGACGCCGGCCATGCGCAGGATTCGGCGGCGTTGATGGCGCGCCACCTGCAAAGCGTCGAGTTGAAGATGCTGGATCGTCCGGCGCGCGGCGCCGCCGATCTGCACGAGGTTTTTGGCAAATAAAGTTTGGCAAATAAAAAGCTGGCAAAGAGACATCGGGCGAAGAGACGCAACAGCGCCGCGCCAATCTGAAGCAACCCGCGCGCACGCGCTCATGCGTGGTGCGCGCCGCACTGAATTCGAACTGACCGACCTCCGCTCGCGCGGCACGTGTAGACGTGCGTGACCGTGCGTGCCGTGGCTCGTCCGTACTCCGGCACTCACGCAGAGAACGTGAGACCGGGCGATGGACGAACCCACATGGGCGCGACCCCGCGTCCGGACGGCCCACATGCTCGACGTCGAGCGCATTCGCTGCGCACTCGCCGAGCCGGGCCCGCCTGGACAAGGGCAAAAGCAAGAGCAGCCGCAGCACTGGCCGCGCCCGCTGGCATGGGGGATGCAGTCCTCTGGACCCGCATCTCGTATCTGTATTTCGCGTTTGCAATTTGTCCGCAATCGACGGTCCCCATTCAAGGAGGAGTCATGGCTCAGTTCAGTGCAGCACCGGGTAATCCCGCCAACGCGGCGATGCCGGCATTCGAAGAAAGCTCATCGTCCGGTTCGTCGATGCCCAAGGGCTACAGCGAACGTTTGTACAACGAAGATCTCGCGCCGCTGCATCAGCAGACCTGGGGCGCGTACAACATCTTCGCGTTCTGGATGTCGGACGTGCACAGCGTCGGCGGCTATGTGTTCGCGGGCAGTCTGTTCGCGCTCGGCCTGACGAGCTGGCAGGTGTTGATCGCGTTGCTGGTCGGCATCTCGATCGTCAACGTGCTGTGCAATCTGATCGCGCGGCCGAGCCAGCAGAACGGCGTGCCGTATCCGGTCGCGTGTCGTGCGACCTTCGGCGTGCTCGGCGCGAATATTCCAGCGGTGATTCGCGGGTTGATCGCGGTCGCGTGGTACGGCATCCAGACTTATCTCGCGTCGAGTGCGCTCGTGATCGTCGTGCTGAAGTTCGTCCCGCAACTGCTGCCGTATGCGGACGTCCATCATCACGGCATGCTGGGTCTGTCGACGGTCGGCTGGGTCGGCTTCATGGTGCTGTGGGTGCTGCAGGCGCTGGTGTTCTGGAACGGGATGGAGACGATCAAGAAGTTCATCGACTTCGCGGGCCCGGCCGTGTACGTCGTGATGTTCGTGCTTGCCGGCTACATGGTGTGGCGCGCAGGCTGGCGCAACATCGGCATCAACCTGGGCGGCGTGAAGTATCACGGGCTCGAAGTCGTGCCGGTGATGATCACCGCGATCTCGCTGGTGGTGTCGTACTTCTCGGGACCGATGCTGAATTTCGGCGACTTCTCGCGCTACGGCAAAAGTTTTCGGAGCGTGAAGCGCGGCAACTTCTGGGGACTGCCGGTCAATTTCCTCGCGTTCTCGCTCGTCACGGTGGTGACGACGGCGGCGACGCTGCCGGTGTTCGGTGAACTGATCACCGATCCGGTCGAAACGGTCGGTCGCATCGACTACCCGACTGCGGTGATCCTCGGCGCGCTGACGTTCACGATCGCGACGATCGGCATCAACATCGTCGCGAACTTCGTGTCGCCCGCATTCGATTTTTCCAACGTCGCGCCGCGTTTGATCAGCTGGCGTGCGGGCGGCATGCTCGCGGCGGTCGCATCGATCTTCATCACGCCGTGGAACCTGTTCAACAACCCGGCGGTGATCCACTACACGCTCGATGTGCTCGGCAGCTTCATTGGCCCGTTGTACGGCGTGCTGATCATCGACTACTACCTCGTGAAGCGGCAGAAGATCGTCCTCGACGATCTGTACACGGTGTCGGAAAGCGGCTCGTACTGGTATCGCGGCGGCGTGAACTACAAGGCGGTCGCGGCGCTGCTGCCGGCGGCGGTGATCGCGGTGATCTGCGTGCTGGTGCCGGGGCTGAACGGGCTGGCGAATTTTTCGTGGTTCATCGGAGCGTTGCTGGCGGCGGGGTTTTATTTGATGTTCACGCGGCGGTGATGTGAAGTGGCCGCGTCGAGGTCGTCACGTCGTCACTGTCGAGACAGACGCGGCTGATGTTGAAGAAAAGCGAGGATTTGAAATGCGTATCAAACTGATCAACCCGAACACGACGTGGCGCATGACCGATGCAATGGCCCGCTGCGCGCGCGACGTCGTCGCACCGGGCACCGAGGTGATCGCGGTGAGTCCGCCGATGGGCCCGCCGTCGATCGAAGGCTATTACGACGAAGCGCTCGCAACACCGGGCATGCTCGCCGAAGTCGCATCCGGCGAGCGTGACGGTTGCGACGGTTACGTGATCGCGTGCTTCGGCGACCCGGGCCTCTATGCAGCACGCGAACTGGCGCGCGGTCCGGTGATCGGCATCGCGGAGGCGGCGATGCACGCGGCGAGCGTGCTGGCTCCTGGCTTCTCGGTCGTGACGACGCTCGCACGCACCAGCGGAATGGCATGGCATCTCGCCGAACGCTACGGGATGAAACGCTTTTGCCGCAACGTCCGCGCAACCGACGTCGCCGTGCTCGATCTCGACAAACCCGGCTCGGCGGCGCGCGCGATCATCCTCGACGAATGCCGTCGCGCGCTCGATGAAGACGGGTCGGATGCGATCGTGCTCGGCTGTGCGGGCATGGCGGAATTGTGCGCGGAGATCGAGGATGCGCTCGGCGCGCCGGTGGTGGAGGGCGTGACGGCCGCCGTGAAGTGGGTCGAAGCGCTGGTCGCGCTGCGGCTCGCGACGGCCAAGCGCGGCGATTACGCGCGTCCGTTGCCGAAGCGCTACGACGGCGAGTTTGCGCGATTCAGTCCAGAAGGCGATGCCGCGACTGCCAACGCAAACACCCACGCCAACACCGCCCCAAACGGCCAAACCCCCGAAAACAGGCCCACACCCCCCACCGGAACCCCCACCGAACGGCACCCGCACATACACCCAGTCTGACCCGCACTATCTGCGTGCCTGTATGGGCGCACAGGAGCGTTTTCGCTACACTGGTTCCACCCTGACGCCGGCTTCGCCCGTCCTCCGGGATACGCTCCCGCTGCTGTCTTCCATCGCACCGGCGCGCATCCCGCGCGGTGCGTCCGCCGTTCCGTTCTCACTTCCGTCACCAAGCGCATACGCTCACACCATGCCATTCGATTCGACCTATCCACGCGACCTGATCGGCTACGGCCGCCATCCGGTGCAGGCGAACTGGCCCGGCCAGGCCCGCATCGCGGTGCAGTTCGTGCTCAACTACGAAGAGGGCGGCGAGAACTGCGTGCTGCACGGCGATGCGGGCTCCGAACAGTTCCTGTCGGAGATCGTCGGCGCCGCGTCGTACCCGGCGCGGCACATGAGCATGGAATCGATCTACGAATACGGATCGCGTGCGGGCGTGTGGCGCATCCTGCGCGAGTTCGAAAAACGCGGCCTGCCGCTGACGGTGTTCGGCGTCGGCATGGCGATCGAACGGCATCCGGAAGTCGCGCGCGCGTTCGTCGAACTTGGCCATGAGATCGCGTGCCACGGGTATCGCTGGATTCACTATCAGGACATGTCGCCGGAACGCGAAGCGGAACACATGCGGCTCGGCATGGAAGCGATCGAGCGCGTGACGGGCGAACGTCCGCTCGGCTGGTACACCGGCCGCGACAGCCCGAACACGCATCGCCTCGTCGCCGAATACGGCGGCTTCCTGTACGACTCGGATTACTACGGCGACGATCTGCCGTTCTGGATGGATGTCGATGTGACGGGCGGCGCGCGCGTGCCGCAACTGATCGTGCCGTACACGCTCGACACCAACGACATGCGCTTCGCGTCGCCGCAGGGTTTCAACACCGCCGATCATTTTTTCACGTACCTGCGCGACGCATTCGACGTGCTGTACGAAGAGGGCGCCGACACGCCGAAGATGCTGTCAATCGGCATGCACTGCCGGCTGCTTGGCCGGCCCGGCCGGTTCCGCGCGCTGCAGCGTTTTCTCGATCACATCGAGCAGCACGATCGCGTGTGGGTGACGCGGCGAGTCGACATCGCGCGTCACTGGCGCGAACATCACCCTTATCAACCGACTCAATCCACGCCCCGCGGAGCCGCGGCATGAAGGCGATGCACTACACACTCGATCAACTGAACACCGGTTCCACCGACGCATTCGTCGCCGCGCTCTCCGGCATCTTCGAACACTCGCCGTGGGTCGCGGATGCGGCGGCGGACCTGCGTCCGTTCGAGAGCGTCGACGCGCTGCATCGGACGATGTCCGGTCTCGTCGAAAGTGCGGGCGAAGCGAAGCAGCTTGTGCTGATCAACGCTCACCCGGAGCTGGCCGGCAAGGCAGCGGTGCGCGGCGAACTCACCGAGGAATCGACCCGCGAGCAGAGCGGCGCCGGACTCGATCAATGCACGCAGCAGGAGTTCGACCGGCTCGTCGCGTTGAACGCCTCGTATCGCGAGAAGTTCGGTTTTCCGTTCATTCTCGCGGTGCGCGGCTACGACCGGCACGGCATCATCGCGAACTTCGAATCGCGCGTGAATCATTCGCGTGCCGAGGAACTGCGCGCGAGTCTCGACCAGATCTACCGGATCGCACGTTTCAGGCTCGACGATCTGATCGACGGTTAAGCGCGCAGAGCAGTACCGAACGCATATTCAGAACACACTCAGGACAGGAAGGAAGACAAATGGCACTCCCGATTCTCGACCCCAACGCACCGGACTTCACGCGCCGCTATGTGAATCTCGCGGACCCGCGTCTCGGCGCGCAGGCGCTCGAGACCAGCGACGACTTCTTCGCGCCGATGGAGCGCATGCTGAATCCGGAGCCCGCCGTTTTCATTCCCGGCAAGTACGACGATCACGGCAAGTGGATGGACGGCTGGGAAACGCGTCGCAAGCGCGTCACCGGCTACGACTGGTGCATCGTGAAGCTCGCGCGCGCGGGCGTCGTCAAGGGACTCGATCTCGATACGAGCCACTTCACCGGCAACTTCCCGCCGGCTGCATCGGTCGAGGCTGCACGTGTGGTCGACGGTGCGCCGAACGCATCGACGCAATGGACCGAGATCGTCCCGTCGCAGACGCTGCAGGGCAACAGCCACCACTACGTCGAAGTCGCGAATACAAACGCGTGGACCCATCTGCGCGTGAACATCTATCCGGACGGCGGCATCGCGCGACTGCGCGTGTACGGCCAGCCGCAGGTCGACTGGGCCGGCGCGAGCCGCAGCGAGCTGTTCGATCTGGCCGCGATGGAAAACGGCAGCCGCCTCGTCGCCACGAATAACCAGCACTTCGGCGCCGCGTCGACGCTGCTGATGCCGGGCCGTGGCGTGAACATGGGCGACGGTTGGGAAACGCGTCGCCGTCGCGAGCCGGGCAACGACTGGGCGATCGTCGAGCTGGCGCAGCCGGGCGTGATCCGCAAGATCGAAGTCGACACCGCGCACTTCAAGGGCAACTATCCTGACCGCTGCTCGCTGCAGGCCGCGCATGTAACCGGCGGCACCGACAGCTCGCTCGTCACGCAGGCGATGTTCTGGCCGGTGCTGCTCGGCGAGCAGAAACTCGAAATGGACAAGCAGCACGTCTACGAAGATGGGCTCGCGGCACTCGGCCCGGTCACGCACGTGCGTTTCAACATCTTCCCGGACGGCGGCGTGTCGCGGCTGCGTCTGTGGGGCACGCTGGCCTGAACACGATGAAGACGCTCGCAATCGAACCGTTGACCCGCGCCGCGTTCGCCCCGTTCGGCGACGTGATCGAACTCGAAGGCGCGAAGCAGATTCCGATCAACCTCGGCACGACGATCCGCTATCACGACCTCGCGAAAGTGGACGTCACCGATGAAGACGGACGCACGCTCGTGAACCTGTTTCGCGGCCAGCCGCGCACGTTGCCGTTCGAGGTGACGATGCTCGAACGTCATCCGCTCGGCAGCCAGGCGTTCGTGCCGTTGAACGACAAGCCGTACCTGGTTGTCGTTGCGCCGGCGGGTGAACTCGATCCGCACGCGATCCGCGCGTTCGTCACGAGCGGCTGGCAGGGCGTGAATTACGCGAAGGGCGTGTGGCACCATCCGTTGATCGCGCTGGGTGAGGTGAGCGATTTCGTCGTCGTCGATCGTGGCGGTGACGGGCTTAATCTCAACGAGCAGGATTTGAGCGAGTCGGTGTGGTTGACCGAGGATGCGATGCGGGCGGTTAGCGTGTGAGTGGATACGTGCCGGGTTGCCGGCGTATCGAACGAAGAATGAAGGATAAGAAACGCCTGTCGCGAATGCGGCGGGCGTTTTTGTTTGGCGGCGCGCGCCGGCTGTGCGACCCATCCGCGCCAATCACTGAATGCGCGTCGCTTCGCGCTATCATGCGCACCTGTAGACGACCAGCAGACACGGTAGCCGGACATGGCAAAAGAAGAGCACGCAGCAGCGGGACGCAAGCACGCGAAGCCACGCGGCGCGACAGCACCCACCGCGCGCGACGAAACCGCAAACCTCGCTCAATCCAGGGATTCCCAGGATTCCACCGACGACGACAGCAGCGGCGCATCGACCTACCTCGTACCGGGCCTTGAACGCGGTCTGCGTATCCTCGCTGAATTCACTGCACGCGAACCGGTGCTCGGCGCGCCGGAGTTATCGAAGCGCATCGGCATTCCACGCACGACGACGTTCCGTTTACTGCAGACGCTCGAAACGCTCGGTTTTCTCGAACGCGCGAACGACGATCGCCATTTTCGTCTCGGCGTCGCGGTGTTGCGGCTCGGCTTCGAATATCTGAGTTCGCTCGAACTGACGGACGTCGGCACGCCGATTCTCGAACGTCTGCGCGATGCGACTGGCCTCAGTTCCCATCTGCTGATCCGCGATCAGCGCGACGTCGTGTTCGTCGCGAAAGCACAGACGCATGCGCCGATGTTCAGTTCGGTGAAGGTGCACGTCGGCACGCGACTGCCCGCGCATGCGACCGTGCATGGTCAGGTGCTGATGGGCGACCTGGGTTTCGAGGCGTTGCGTCAGCTGTATCCGGAGCCGCAGCTCGAACGTTTCACCGAGCGTACGCCGGCCACGGTCGAAGAGTTATACGGGCGCGTGCGCGAATGCGCGGCGCTCGGCTATGCGGTGAGCGAGGCGTCGTTCGAGCGGGGAATTTCGGTGGTCAGCGCGCCGGTGCGCGATCAGACCGGCAAGATCGTCGCGGCGCTGACCGTCACGGTGCCGCGTTCCGATATCGGCGAAGCGGACGCGCGCGAGCCGCTGGTGATCGCCGTCTGCGGCGCGGCACTCGATCTGTCGGAGCGTCTGAGCTACCGGCCGCGTCACGACGATCCGACCGCGGCGCAGGCACGCCGCAGGCCGGTCGTGGCGAACTAACGCCTGGCTGACTAAAACGAGTGGTGAATCCCGGCGAGAACAATCGTCTGGTTCCGTCCGCTCGACACACCCGCGGTAAAGAACGCCGCATCCGTATTCGAGCCCGCGCGTTCGTACAACGCATTCACGTACAGCTGCGTCGACTTCGACAGCGCGTAGATATCGCCGATCTCGAACTGCGTCCACCGATGACCGGCCATCGTCGTCGTCGCGGCGCCGCCGGCCACGCTGTTATACGGCGTGAACTGATAATTCGCGCCGACGTCGTAGCTCTGGTACGTATCAGAAAAGCCCGCCGATTCCAGCTTCACACGCGTGTACAGGCCATGCACCAGCAGCTTGCCGAACTGGTACGACGCGCCCGCGCCCATATTCTCGACCTTGCTCGCGGTGTAGTTTGCCGCCGCCACACCCTGGAAGTTTGCGATGCCGGTCGTCACGATCGACGGCGTGCGGTCGTGTTCGTTCGCATAGGTCGCGCCGGCCTTGAACGGGCCGTTCACGTAGCTCAACGCGAAGCTGATCGTCTTGCCGGTCGAGAAGTTCGTCGTGTTGCCGAGTCCCATCATCGCGCCGAGCGTGAATCCGCCGAAGCTCGCCGAGCGAAACTTCACCGAGTTGTCGAACGGCACGACGCCGGTATCGGCGAGTTCGTCGATATTGCCCGGATGGAACGCATACCAGCTCGCGGCCAGATACGCGGTGCTCAGCGGACCCAGCACGTCGAAACTGAACGGCGTCTGATGACCTAACGTCACCGTGCCGAACGCATCCGAACTCAGTCCGACGAACGCCTGCCGGTTGAACAGCGTGTTCGCTTTCGCAAACGCACCGGTGTTCGTATAGAAGCCGTTTTCCAGCTGGAACACGGTCTTCAACCCACCGCCGAGATCTTCGACGCCGCGCAGGCCCCAGCGGTCCGGCTGCATGTTGCCCTGTTCCTCCATCCACTTCGAATGGCCGCTCACGTTGCTGATGTATGCGACGCCTGCGTCGAGGCTGCCGTATAGCGTCACGCTGCTTTGCGCCCATGCGCCCGTCGTTGCGCAGATTGCCGTCACGCCGGCTGCAATGATGTGCTTCACCGTTGGTTCTCCCGATCACGCGACGGTCGGCGTCAGCCCGATCCGTCTTCCCTGATCCTTGTCTTTGGTCGGATGCGGTCTGGATTCTGGTTCCCTGGCCGCCGCTCTGTTTGTTCCATATATGGGCGTTTGTATCGCCTATGGAAAAGTATAGTGACTTAAGGGATAGTCAAAATAAATTTTCTGACCCCGGACAAACCCGGAGTTTCAGGTCGATGGATGGTCTGACGAAAACCCGAAAACCTTTGTGGGAAGGCGTCGCGGCACGAAGCAGGGCGGGGCATTGCAGCCCACGTGCATGTGTGGAGAACGCCACATTCGGTGTTTTCCCTGGGCCGGCAGATTTTTATTTTCTCGCAGCCGCTCGAGTCCTATACTTATCCATACACGAACTACTGTTCCTTATATGGAACATAAAGCTTCCGGAAAGAGGATGGACATGACTGAAGAGTGGCGCTGCGCCGGACATGCCGGCGATCTGTCCGACGATGCGCCGATCGAGTTCAAGCTCGACGGCACCGAGGTCGGCATCTACAAGGTGGGCGATGCGCTGTACGCGCTGGAAAACGTCTGCCCCCATGCATTCGCGTTGCTGACGCAGGGCTTCATCGACGGCGACACCGTCGAATGTCCGCTGCACGAAGCCGTGTTCCATATCCCGACGGGCAAGTGCCTGAAAGAGCCCGGCGGCCGCGACCTGAAGGTGTACGCGGTGCGCCTCGCCGGTGAAGAAATCCAGATCAAGGTGGAATGACATGCGAGAGATCGTCGTGAACTTCAATCCGTTTTTGAAGCCGTGGCTCGCGCCGCAACCGAACAACGTCGCCGGCAAGGGCGTCATCGAGAAGCCGGGCGAGACCGGCAATCTCATCTGGCAGACGCGCAAGGCCGAGCCGACGCAATACGAGAACGACTTCGGCGATGCGCTCGAAAAAGTCTTCGAGGCAGGCGCAGTGGAATTGCAGGAAGTCGTCGACGGGTTGAATCGCGTGGGCTTCCGGACACCCGAAGGCCAGGCATGGGATGCCGAGCGGCTTACTGCCGAATTTCGCCTGCTGGCCGACTAGGCGGATTGTCCGAAGCCGCTTCTACAGACCTACAGACCGTTTCACTGCATACGTATCCGGAGTCTCTCGATGACGTCCCCCAATACAACGAATACAACGACGCACGGCCCTGCAGCCGGCGCAGCCGATCCGATCAAGTCCTACCTCGACAAAGGGCTGCGCAATTACTGGTATCCCGTCGCGCCGAGCTGGCAGGTCGCGAACGCGCCGGTCGGCATCACGCGTCTCGGTGATCAGATCGTGCTGTGGCGCGATCAGGAAGGCAAAGTCCGCGCGCTCGAAGACCGTTGTCCGCATCGCGGCGCGCGTCTGTCGCTCGGCTGGAATCTCGGCGGCAGCGTCGCGTGCTGGTATCACGGCATCGAGATCGACGGCGGCGGCACGGTGACCAAAGTCCCGGCGGTGTCGGCCTGTCCGCTCGAAGGGCAGACGTGTGTGAAGTCGTATCCGGTCGAAGAACATGCGGGCGCGATCTTCCTGTGGTTCGGTGACGACGCGCACAAGGAACCCACGCCGCTCGTGCTGCCCGAAGAACTGGTCGGCGCCGAGTACGCGAACTTCCTGTGCATGTCGAACTGGGACTGCAATTACCAGTACGCAATCGACAACGTAATGGACCCGATGCACGGCGCGTACCTGCACGCGACGTCGCATTCGATGGCCGAAGGCGACAAGCAGGCTGACATGCGCGTGCGTAAAACCGAGACCGGTTTGATGTTCGAGAAGGTCGGCCAGCGTGATGTGAATTTCGATTGGGTCGAACTTGGTGAGACCGGCTGTCTGTGGATGCGTCTCGCGATTCCGTACCGGAAGAAGTTTGGCCCGGGCGGCAACTTCGGGATCATCGGCTTCGCGACCCCTGTCGACGAAAGCCATTGCCAGGTTTACTTCTGGCGCACGCGCAAGGTGTCCGGCTGGCAGCGCGACGCGTGGCGCTTCCTGTATCGCAACCGCCTGGAAGGGCTGCACTGGGCCGTGCTCGAACAGGATCGCTACGTTCTGGAAAGCATGGCGCCGAACGCGCGCGATCACGAATTCCTCTATCAGCACGATGTCGGGATGACGCGTGTGCGTCGTCTGTTGCGGCAACGTGCGCAGCAGGATTTCGAAGCGCTCGATGCACATCGTGCGCAGGCTGCAACGTCAAACGCCGATGCAGGGCACAGCCATGCATGACGCCACGGCCACCGTTTTCGCCACTGCGCTCGAAGGCCGGCGCGTCGTCGTGACGGGCGGTGCACGCGGACTCGGTGCGGCGTTCGTCCGTTCGCTCGCACAAGCCGGCGCGCGTGTCGTATTCGGCGATCTGCTGCACGACGAGGGCCACGCGCTTGCCGCATCGCTGAACGGCGAGCATGCGGACACCGTCACCTTCCTGCCGCTCGATCTCGCCGATCCCGCGAACATCGCGCACTTCGTTGAGCAGGCCGCTGCGCAATTGGGCGGCATCGACGCGCTGGTCAACAACGCGGCGATCACCAATTCCGGTGGCAAGTTTGCCGACGAACTGTCGATCGACACATGGGACGCGGTGATGAACGTCAACGTGCGCGGCACCTGGCTGATGAGTACCGCTGCGCTACCGCATCTGCGCGATTCGGGTCGCGGCAGCATCGTCAACGTCGCATCGGATACAGCGATGTGGGGCGCACCGAAGCTGCTCGCATACGTCGCGAGCAAGGGCGCGGTGATCTCGATGACGCGTTCGCTCGCGCGTGAATTCGGCGCGCACGGCGTGATCGTCAACGCGATCGCACCCGGCCTTACCGAAGTCGAGGCGACGGCCTACGTCCCCGCCGAACGTCACCAGTATTACCTGCAAGGCCGTGCGCTGACGCGCGCCCAGGTGCCCGACGACGTGACCGGGCCGGTGCTGTTTCTACTGTCCGATGCCGCGCGCTTCGTGACCGGCCAGTTGCTGCCGGTCAACGGCGGCTTCGTGATGAATTGATCTTGTCGAATCGAAAGGAGAAAGAGATGGCGGACGCCGATATCGAACGCAAATCGTGGGATCAACCCACCGACGCGAGCTTCGCGCAGTGGATGGAAACGCGCGTCGCGCGGCTGGAAACACGTCGCTACGACTGGGACGCGCTGAAATTCCAGGCCGACTACGACCCGAAGTATCGCCGCGCACAGATGCGCTACGTGGGCACCGGCGGCACGGGTGTCGCGAAGGACATGAACACGGTACCTGCAGGCGGCTTCACGTTCTCGACGATGGTGATTCCGGCCGGCAACATCGGCCCGAGCCATATCCATATGGATGTCGAAGAAATCTTCTTCGTGCTGCGCGGCAAGATGAAAGTGATCTGCGAGCGCGACGGCGAAACGTGGGAGTCGGTGCTCGGCGAACGCGATCTGATTTCGGTGCCGCCGGGTGTGTATCGCACGGAAGTGAACATCGGCGAGGAAGACGCGCTGATGTGCGTGATGCTCGGCGCGGCCAAGCCGGTGACGCCGACGTATCCGCCGGATTCGCCGCTGGCGAAACTCAAGCGTTGAGCGGTTCGCTTTTCCGCTGCTATTTGCTACCCGCTACTTCCCGATGAACGACACCATGTCCGCTGCTCCCTCCATTACCGCCGGTTCCGAGACCACGCTCGACACGCGTCTTGCGCGTTTCCCCGCGCGTGAAATCGTGACTACGCGGCGGCATACGGTGAGCTATCGCGAAGCCGGCAATACACACGCGCCGCAGCAAGCATTGCCGCTCGTGCTGTTGCACGGCATCGGTTCGGGCGCGGCGTCTTGGGTGCAGCAACTCGAAGTGCTCGGCGATACGCGACGTGTGCTGGCATGGGATGCGCCCGGTTACGGCGCATCCACGCCAGTCGTGCCGGCGTCGCCGAATGCAACTGATTACGCGGACGTGCTCAAGGACTGGCTCGACGCGCTCGATATCGAATGCTGCGTGCTGCTCGGCCATTCGCTCGGTGCGATCGTCGCGGGTGCATTCGCGGCAGCGCAGCCGCAGCGCGTCAGCGGTTTGCTGCTGCTGTCGCCGGCGGGCGGTTACGGCGCAGCAACCGCCGAAGTGCGCAACGCGAAGCGCGACCAGCGTCTCGCGATGCTCGCCGAACTGGGCCCGCAAGGGCTCGCCGACAAGCGCGGCGCGAACATGCTGTCCGCACACGCGAGCGACGCGGCACGCGCATGGGTGCGCTGGAACATGGCGCGCATCGTCCCCGACGGTTACGCGCAGGCGACGCACCTGCTCGCGAACGCGAACCTTGCTGCGGACCTCGCGCGCTTCGATGGCGTCGTCCACATCGCGGCTGGCGCCGACGACGTCATCACAACGCCCGACGCCTGCGAACGCCTCGCGCAAGCAGCGCGCACGCAGTTGCAACTCGTGCCGCACGCAGGCCATGCCGGCTACATCGAAGCGCCAGCCGCATACAACGCGATCATCGACACGTTTTGCCGCGACTGTGACGAACGACGAGACGAACGACAAAACGCCGGAGTCCATCAATGACGCCCGATACGATCAGCGCCGAGCGCGACGACGACCGCAGCGAAACCGGCTACAAGGTGCCCGGTCTCGAACGCGGTCTGCAGATTCTCACGCAGTTCTCGCCGCGCGAGCCGGTGCTCGGCGCACCTGAACTGTCGAGACGTCTGAGCATTCCGCGCACCACGGTGTTCCGTCTGCTGCAGACGCTCGAATCGCTCGGCTTTCTCGAACGCGCGGATAAGGATCGCAACTATCGCCTCGGCGTCGCGGTGCTGCGGCTCGGTTTCGAGTATCTGAGTTCGCTCGAACTGACCGACCTCGGCCTGCCGATCATCGAAGCGTTGCGCGATGCGACCGGTTTGACGAGTCACATCTTGATCCGCGACGGCCGCGACGTCGTGTTCGTCGCGAAGGCACAAAGCCATGCGCCGATTTTCAATTCGGTGAAGGTCAACGTCGGCACGCGTCTGCCGGCGCACGCGACCACGCATGGTCAGGTGCTGATGGGCGACATGACGCTCGACGAATTGCGCGTGCTGTATCCGGAACCGCAGCTCGAACGCTTCACGAAGCAGACGCCCGACACCATCGATGAACTGTTCGAACGTATCCGCGACGACGCGAAGCGCGGCTACGCGGTCAGCGAGTCGTCGTTCGAGCGGGGCATTTCGGTGGTCACCGCGCCGGTTCGCAACGACAGCAGCCGCATCGTCGCGGTGATCGCGGCGACGATTCCGCGTCCGGAGATCGACGCATCGTTGATCGACAGCGGCCTGATCGACCGGGTTCGCCATGCGGCAGACGAACTGTCGCACCGACTCAACTATCGGCCGGCTTCCCGCAGCAAATACATGAAGGCATTGGGACTCTGATGATTCAAATCGACTTGACCGGCCAGGTGGCGGTGGTGACGGGCGGTTCGTCCGGCATCGGCCTCGCGACCGCCGAACTGTTTCTGCAAGCGGGCGCATCGGTTGCGATCTGCGGTCGCGATGCGGGCCGGCTCGCCGAAGCGCAGGCACAACTGGAAGCACGTTTCGGCGCCGCGCCGTTGCTCGCGAAAACCTGCGACGTGCTCGACGCGGACCAGGTGCAGGCGTTCGCGCAGGCAGTGCAGGCACGCTTCGGCCGCGCCGACATGCTGGTGAACAACGCGGGCCAAGGTCGCGTGTCGACGTTCGCCGACACCACCGACGACGCGTGGCGCGAAGAACTCGATCTCAAGTACTTCAGCGTGATCCGTCCGACCCGCGCGTTCCTGCCGATGCTGCGCGAAGCCGCCACTGCGGGCAACGCGTCGGTGGTCTGCGTGAATTCGCTGCTCGCGTTGCAGCCCGAGCCGCACATGGTCGCGACGTCGTCGGCGCGCGCGGGGGTGCAGAACCTGATCAAGTCGCTCGCCGTCGAGTTCGCGCCGCACCGCATCCGTGTCAATTCGATCCTGATCGGCATCGTCGAATCGGGGCAATGGCGCCGTCGCTTCGCTGCGCAGGCGCAGCCCGGCCAGAGCTGGGAAGACTGGACCGCCGAACTCGCGAGCAAGAGACACATTCCGTTGGGCCGCTTCGGTCGTCCCGAAGAAGCCGCTCAAGCACTCTTTTACCTGGCTACCGCGCTGTCGTCGTATACGACGGGCAGCCACATCGATGTTTCCGGAGGCGTTGCACGACATGTCTGATAAAACCACCGTTGGCGAACTGATCGCCGCCTTTCTCGAGCAGTGCGGCGTCAAAACCGCATTCGGCGTGATCTCGATCCACAACATGCCGATCCTCGACGCGATCCACCAGCGCGGCGCGATCCGTTACGTCGGTGCGCGCGGCGAAGCCGGCGCGGTGAACATGGCCGACGGACTCGCGCGCGTGTCGGGCGGGCTCGGCGTCGCATTCACCAGCACCGGCACCGCAGCGGGCAACGCAGCGGGCGCGATGGTCGAAGCGCTGACTGCAGGTACCGCGCTGCTGCACATCACCGGTCAGATCGAAACCGAATATCTCGATCAGGATCTCGCGTATATCCACGAGGCGCCGGATCAACTGTCGATGCTCGCGTCGATCTCGAAGGCCGCGTATCGCGTGCGCTCGGTCGAAACCGCGCTGCCGACGATCCGCGAAGCCGTGCGCGTCGCGCAAACGGCGCCGAGCGGTCCGGTCAGCGTCGAGATTCCGATCGACATTCAGGCCGCCGAAATCGAATGGCCCGCCCATCTGGCCGCGCCGCATCTGACCACGCTCACGCATAGCAGCGCGCACGTCGCGCAGCTCGCCGACGCGCTCGCGAACACGAAGCGTCCGTTGCTGTGGCTCGGCGGCGGCACGCGGCATGCGCGCAGCGCGGTCGAACGTCTGGTCGCACTCGGCTTCGGTGTCGTCACCAGCGTGCAGGGACGCGGCGTGTTGCCGGAAGATCATCCGGCGACGCTCGGCGCGTTCAACGTGCACGCATCGGTCGAAGCGTTCTACACGACCTGCGACGCGATGCTCGTGGTCGGTTCGCGGCTGCGCGGCAACGAAACGCTGAAATACAAACTCGGCCTTCCGCGCCCGCTGTACCGGATCGACGCCGACGCGCTCGCCGACAACCGCGGCTATCGCAACGAGATGTTCGTGCACGGCGACGCCGCAGCGGTACTCGACGAACTCGCGACGCTGCTCGAAGGCCGCATCAAGGTGGACCCGTCTTTCGCCGCCGATCTGGCCGCCGCGCGCGACAGCGCGATCGCCGACGTCGGCAAGGGGCTCGGACCGTACAAGCGTCTCGTCGACGCGTTGCAGCAGGCCGTCGGCCGCGACTACAACTGGGTCCGCGACGTGACGATTTCGAACAGCACGTGGGGCAATCGCCTGCTGAAGATTTTCACGCCGCGCGCGGGCGTTCACGCACTGGGCGGCGGCATCGGCCAGGGGATGCAGATGGGGATCGGCGCGGCGCTCGCGGGCAACGCGGCGAAGACCGTGTGCCTCGTCGGCGACGGCGGATTGATGGTGAATGTCGGCGAACTCGCGACGGCCGTGCAGGAAAACGCCAACGTGATGATCGTGCTGATGAACGATCAATGCTACGGCGTGATCCGCAACATTCAGGATGCGCAGTACGGCGGCCGGCGTTGCTACGTCGATCTGCATCAACCGGATTTCGCGCAGTTCTGCGACAGCCTGAAACTCACGCACTACCGGATCACGTCGCTCGATCGGGCCGGTGACATCATCCGCGAAGGGCTTGCGAAGACGGGGCCCGTGCTGGTCGAAGTGGACATGCTGTCGGTCGGCCAGTTCGCGACCGCGTTCGCGGGGCCGCCGGTCAAGAAGCAGGAGCCGGAACATGCTTGATGCACGCGATGCTCGCAACGCAGGCGGCGTGGATCGCATCGGCTATGCGGGCCGCCACGCGCCGGTCGACGTCGCGATGATCGGCTTCGGCGCGATCGGTCAGGCGGTGTATCGCTCGGTCGTCGCCGATCCGCAGGTGCATGTGTCGCACGTGATCGTTCCCGAGCAGCAGACGGCTGCGGTGCGCGACGTGGTGGGCGCGTCGGTCGACGTTGTGTCGTCGGTCGCGGCGCTCAGCAGCAAGCCGCAGTTCGCGCTCGAATGCGCGGGACACAGCGCGCTCGTCGATCACGTCGTGCCGTTGCTGAGAGCGGGCACCGATTGCGCGGTCGCGTCGATCGGCGCGCTGTCGGACATGCTGTTGCTCGACGCGCTGTCTGCTGCCGCCGACGAAGGCGACGCGACGCTGACGCTGCTGTCCGGCGCCATCGGCGGCGTCGATGCGCTGGCCGCCGCGAAGCTCGGCGGCCTCGACGAAGTGCTGTACACGGGCCGCAAGCCGCCGACCGGCTGGCTCGGCACGCCGGCTGAACAGGTCTGCAATCTGCACACGCTGACGGCAGAACGCGTGATCTTCGAAGGCAGCGCGCGCGAAGCGGCGCGGCTCTATCCGAAGAACGCGAACGTCGCCGCGACGATCGCGCTGGCCGGCCTCGGCCTCGATCACACGACAGTCCGCCTGATCGCCGATCCAGGCGTGACGCGCAACGTGCACCGGATCGTCGCGCGCGGCGCGTTCGGCGAAATGTCGCTGGAGATGTGCGGCAAGCCGCTGCCCGCGAACCCGAAGACGTCCGCGTTGACCGCGTTCAGCGCGATCCGCGCGTTGCGCAATCGCGCGGCGCGTTGCGTGATTTGAACCCTCAGAACAGAAGCGCACCGGAACGACCGACATGACTCACTTCGATACTTCTCTCGTGCCCACCGGCGATATTTTCATCGGCGGCGAATGGCGGCGCGGGCGCGGCACGCCGTATAAAAGCCTGTATCCGGCGGATCAGTCGGTCAACCTCGAAATCTCGACGGCCAATGCCGACGATGCGAACGACGCGATCGAAGCCGCCGATATCGCGTGGCGCAAAAGCGACTGGTCCGGTTTGAAGCCGCATCAGCGTGCGCTGATCCTGTACCGGATCGCCGATCTGATTACCGCGCGTCACGAAGCGCTCGCGCAACTGCAACGCCGCGACAACGGCAAACCGATCGGCGAAACGCGCGTGCTGGTCGCGAGCGCGGCAAACACGTTCCGCTATTTCGCGGCCTGCCTCGAAACGCTCGACGACGACGTCACGCCATCGCGCGGCGACTATCTGACGATGAGTCTTCACGAACCGATCGGCGTGGTCGCGGCCATCGTCCCGTGGAATTCGCCGATCGCGTCCGATGCGCAGAAGCTCGCGCCCGCGCTCGCCGCCGGCAACGCAGTCGTGCTGAAACCCGCCGAAGTGACGCCGCTGATCTCGCTCGCGCTCGCACGCATCTGCGAGGAAGCGGGCGTACCGAAGGGCGTCGTCAGCGTGCTGCCGGGCAAGGGCTCGGTGATCGGCGACGTGCTGGTGCGTCACCCGCTCGTGAAGAAAGTGTCATTCACCGGCGGCACCGAAGTCGGTCGCGGTATCGCGCGCATCGCCGCCGACAAGCTGATGCCCGTGTCGCTCGAACTGGGCGGCAAGTCGCCGACCATCGTGTTCGACGACGCCGATCTCGATCACGCGGTGAACGGCGTGCTGTACGGCATTTTCAGTTCGTCGGGCGAGGCGTGTATCGCGGGCTCGCGGCTGTTCGTGCAGCGCTCGATCTACGACGCGTTCGTCAAGCGTCTCGCCGAAGGTGCACGCAAGTTGCGCGTCGGCGATCCGTCGCGTGCCGATACGCAGATGGGGCCGCTGATTACCGCCGCCCACCGCGAGTCGGTCGAGCGTTATGTCGCGCTCGGGCTGGAAGAGGGCGGACGCCTCGTGTGCGGCGGCGAACGTCCGGTGGGCGATGGCCGCGAAGACGGCAACTACTACCAGCCGACGATTCTCGAAGGCCTGTCGAACGACGCGCGCATCTGCCAGGAAGAAATCTTCGGGCCGGTGCTGGTCGCGATGCCGTTCGACGACGAAGCATCGTTGATCGAGCAAGCCAACGACAGCGTGTTCGGCCTCGCGGCCGGCATCTGGACGCGCGACTACAAGCGCGCGTACCGGATCGCTCGTGCACTCGAAGCGGGCACCGTGTGGATCAACACGTACAAGCTGTTTTCGATCTCGACGCCGTTCAGCGGCTGGAAAGAGAGCGGCATGGGCCGCGAGAAAGGCCGGCTCGGCATCCGCGAATACATGCAGCAGAAGAGCCTCTACTGGGGCTTGAACGACGCGCCGCTCGCGTGGGCGAACTGAACCCATCACATACGCGGCAGACAGGACATCAGAGGCAGGACATGACGATTCTCGGCATTGAACAGATTACCTACGGCGTGACGGATCTCGCCACCTGTCGACGCTTTTTCGCCGACTGGGGCTTGAAGGAAACCGCGCACGACGAAACCCATGCGCGCTTCGAAACGCTGAACGGCTGCACGATCCTCGCTGTCGATGCGAACGATCCGTCGCTGCCGCCCGCGTTCGAAGCGGGGCCGACGTTGCGCGAAGTGACGTGGGGCGTCGCGACGCGCGCCGAACTCGACGCGTTGCGCGGCCGCTTCGCCGGTCAACCGGGGCACTTCGAAACCGATGCAGCGGTGGGATGCATCGACCCGAACGGGATGGCGATTCGCATCGAGGTCACGCGCAAACGCGCGCTCGATGTGCATGGCTCGCCGTCGAACGTGTGGGGGCAGACGCTGCGCGTCGACCGGCCGTCGCCGATCTACGAACGCGCGGAACCGGTCGAAGTGGGGCACGTCGTGTTCTTCACGAACTGCCTCGCGGAACAGGAAAAGTTCTATCAGGAACTGCTCGGCTTCGAGATGTCGGATCGCTATCCGGAACGCGGCGCGTTCATGCGTTGCGCGCCGCACGGCGGCCACCACGACATCTTTCTGCTCGCGCTGCCCGGCGGCAAGCGCGGTCTGAATCACGTCGCGTTCACCGTGCGCGATATCCACGAAGTGTTCGGCGGCGGCATGCACATCAGCCGGTGTGGTTGGGACACGCAGCTTGGGCCGGGACGTCATCCGGTGTCGTCCGCGTACTTCTGGTACTTCCAGAATCCGGCGGGCGGTCTGATCGAGTACTACGCGGACGAAGACCAGTTGACGCCCGACTGGCAGCCGCGCGATTTCGAACCGGGTCCGACGGTGTTCGCCGAGTGGGCGATCGACGGCGGTATCGACGGCAATACGCGTCGACAAAAGAACGCGAAGGCGCCGGAGGGCAAGTTCATGACGGAGCGGAAAAATGACTGACGCGGCCACGCTCGATACACCCCACGTGCCGAAGACGATCGTCGTGATCGGCGGCGGCCAGGCGGCGGGCTGGGTCGTGAAGACGTTGCGCAAGGAGGGCTTCGACGGTCGCCTCGTGATGATCGCCGACGAGATTCATCTGCCGTACGAACGTCCGCCGCTGTCGAAAGCGGTGCTTGCGGGCGAAGCGGATATCGACACCGTCCGCCTCGTGAAGCCGGACGATTTCGCCGCGCTGAACGTCGACGCATGGCAGCCGGATTGCGCGACGTCGATCGATCGCGAGCAGCGCGTCGTGCGCACACGCTCGGGCCGCGAAGTGCAGTACGACCGGCTCGTGATCGCGACCGGCGGCGCAGCGCGTCGCTTGCCCGATGCGTTGGTGAAGACGTCGCACGTCGCTTACCTGCGCACGCTCGACGAAGCCGTCGCGCTCGGCGAGCGCCTGCACGGCAGCCAGCGCGTGCTGGTGATCGGCGGCGGCTGGATCGGTCTCGAAGTCGCGGCGACCGCGCGCAAGCTCGGCGTCGATGCGACCGTGGTCGAAGGGGCGCCGCGTCTGTGCGCGCGCTCGTTGCCGCCGCTTGTGTCCGATTTCCTGCTGCAATTGCATCGCGAGAACGGTGTCGACGTGCGGCTAAATGCAGCGCTGGTGTCGCTCGACGATCAACCGGGCGTCAACGCGGGCATTCGCGCGACGTTCGCCGACGGCACGACGCTCGACGCCGATTTCGCCGTTGCCGGCATCGGCCTCGCGCCGCATACGGCGCTGGCCGAGGCGGCCGGCCTTCCGGTCGCGGACGGCATCGTCGTCGATCACTTCGGCGCGACTGCCGACCCGCGCATCTACGCGTGCGGCGACGTCGCGAATCATCCGAGCGCGTGGCTCAAGCGCCGCGTGCGGCTCGAATCGTGGGCGAACGCGCAGAACCAGGCGATCGCCGTCGCCAAAGCGCTGCTCGGCGCGAGCGAACCATATGCGGAGATTCCGTGGTTCTGGTCCGATCAGTACGACGTGAACCTGCAGATGCTCGGCGACATTCCCGCCGACGCTCAGCTCGCCGTGCGCGGCGACCTCGCGGGCAAACGCGCGACGCTGTTCCACCTCGAAGACAACGCGATTCGCGGCGTGATCGCGATCAATACCGCGCGCGATCTGAAGCTCGCGCGCAAGTGGATGAACCAGGGCCGAACCATCGACCTGGCCACCCTGACCGACGCCAGTACGGCGCTTGCCTAACCCCATTCACGGACGGCACCACGGCATGAGAACCATCGATAACACAATAGGGGACCGCAGCAGCGCCGGAGTGTCCGGCCCTGTGACGAGAGGCTCGATCATCGCGCGCCTCGAGCGGATGCCGCGCAATGCGTTGCAGGTGCGCGCACGGATCCTGATCGGCCTCGCGACGTTCTTCGACGGCTTCGACGTGATCGCGATCGCGGCCACGTTGCCGTTGCTGATCGCGAAGTGGCATTTGACGCCTTGGGAGATCGGCTTCCTGATCGCGTCCGGTTCGATCGGGCAACTCGTCGGCGCATTCGTGTTCCCGTGGTACGCGGAACGCGGCGGCCGCGTGCGGGCGATCGCGCTGAGTTCGGGGATCATCGGTCTGACGAGCATCGCGTGCGGATTCGCGCCGACGTTTGCGGTGTTCGTCGCGTTGCGTGTGCTGCAGGGGTTGGGGCTCGGTGGAGAATTGCCGGTGGCCGCGACCTACATCAACGAGATCAGCCGCGCGCATGGCCGCGGGCGTTTCGTGCTGTTGTACGAGATCGTGTTTCCGGTCGGCCTGTTGGCATCGAACGCGCTGGGCGCGTGGATCGTGCCGCGTTTCGGCTGGCAGGCGATGTATTTCATCGGCGGCATGCCGTTGATTCTGTTCTTCGTGTTGCGTCGACTGGTGCCGGAGTCGCCGCGCTGGCTCGCCGAACGCGAACGGATGGCCGATGCCGATGTTGCCGTGAGCGCATTCGAGCGCTCGTCGAAGCAACCGCTTGCGCCGGTCACGCAGGCCGCCGAATTCGACGCGATGGCGAACCGGCATCCGAAGCGCCGGATGGCCGACCTGTTCGGGCCGGCGTATCTGAAGCGGACGATGGCAGTCGCGATGCTGTGGATCACCTGCGGCTTCATTCAGTACGGCCTGTCGACCTGGCTGCCGACCATTTACCGGACCGTCTATCACGCGCCGTTGCAGCTCGCGCTGAATCTGGCGGTAGCGGCTTCTGTGCTCGGCGTGGTCGGTTCGCTGACCTGCGCGTTGCTTGTCGACAAGGTCGGACGCAAGCCGATCATCAATCTGTCGTTCGTGCTGTGCGCGTTGTCGTTGCTGCTGGCGGGCGTGTTCCACGATGCGTCGGTTTATGTGGTCGCGACGTGCTGCGCGTTCTCGCTCGGCTTTCTCGCCTGCGGCTTCATCACCGCGTATGTGTACACGCCGGAACTGTACCCGACGAGTATCCGCGCGATGGGCTGCGGTGTCGGCGGGGCGTGGCTGAAAGTCGCGGCGATCTTCGCGCCGGCGATCGTGTCGAAGACGATGATCGGTGGGCATCTCGATATCGCGTTTTATATTCTCGCGGCGGTGCCGTTTCTTGCGGCGATCGCGGTGCATTTTCTTGGGATCGAGACGAAGGGGAAGGTGTTGGAGCAGCTTGAGGCTTGAGGGTGTTGGGTAAGTTGGTTCGTCGTTGCGTGAGTCGCTCTGGTTGACGGAGGATGTGTTGCGGGTCGTTAGTGAGTGGGTTGTTGTTGAGCAGCCTGAGCGTGGAATCGGAAACGCCTGTCGAAAATGCGACGGGCGTTTTGTTTTTGGAGAGTCGAAAAGACGGGTGAGGGCGCTAATGCATGATGATACGCCTGACGTACCGGGATATCAGGTGGCCTAAATCCCGCTCGCTTTTTGCCGTTATCCTGTCGGGATAATAATGGGATTAACGATGAAGATTCGCACGCTAACGGCGATTGTGTTCTGCCTGCTCGCATACTCGACTACACCCTCTGCAGAAACACGTCCCTCGGGCTACGCTTTTGCAACCGCTCCCACTCCGGCCGTTACCCTACCTCCAACTGTAGTCGACAGTATGGTGAAGGCGATGGGCCTTGAGCCGGACAGCGAGGCCGGACGTGTCGCAACGCGGTGGTTCAAGCATGCATTTAGCGACCCGGACCTGCGGGAGCCGCTGCGCTCCCTACTGGAAAGCAAAACGACACCCACATCGGATACATCGAGATTTCCGTTGGGCATGTCGTTTTCAGCGGATCAGCGCGTACATTTCATCCGGTCTGTCCTGCACTTTCTTTCCAGTTTGACTTCCCGGCAGTGCGCAACTTTTTCGAAGGGCCAAGGTTATACGACAAAAGCGATATCGCAACTGTCCCCCGTACAGCTTGATGAAATGTTCGGTTTGATTGAGTGGACACTCAAGACGAGCGTGCAATCTCACACTCAGCATGAGTCTTATACGACCGAGCAACTGCTTGACGCAGATAACGCCGTGGAGATGCACGCAGAGGCGGCTGTCGCAAAGCAACATTCGATTGAACCGGCGTTATTGCAAGATCCCCCCGCACTATTGGCGAGCCGCCACGCGTGTGGGGTCGTCACCACGATGCTGAAGACCCTGTTGCAAACTGCGGAGCCGACACGAAGCATTGCAACATGGGACTTGTTGTCGTCGCCATGGGCGGGATTTATCTTCCAGCATCTGTTGCGGAACCCCGACCAATACATCGATCAGCACTTCGACGTGTCCGCGCTACCGCCGCATCTGGTTGAGCATCTGCCTGCCGCAGGTTCGCGGCCGCTGGGTTACAAGCGTATCGTTGTCGACGCAGATTGGGAAAACCGCTCCACCCCGAGCGTTAACGGCCGATACCAGAAGACGTACTGGAATTTGCACGATACCGGTGTGGTAGCGACGGCTTCCCGCGGGCTGGACGATGCAGGGAATCCCACGTCCGGAAGTTTTGCTACCGAGTATGGAGAGTTTGCCTTAACGGACCAAACCATCGGTTCGGGTTACCGGGTTGTCCCTCCGAGCCGATTTCCCAGCTCCGACTATCCGACGCTCGACGGGGGTGGCCCAATACCTCAGCCCAATTCGAAATACCGGGAACCCGTGCCTCAGCCGTCGCGGGAACGGCTGCGTGAGATTCGTTGCGAGACCTTCGAAAAGTACCCGGCTTCTACTATCGAAAAGGATCTGACCGGCGATGCCGTCGATGTCAGCTGCCAGGCCATATGGGACAAGGGTGTGAAGTACGAGTCACGCGACTCGTATCTGTACGACTACAACATATCGATAAGACGGTTTGAAATCGACTCCGACGGTTTGAGCGTATTGCGCATTCGCAATATCACAGTAACGCGTTAGGTTCAGTCGACTGCACGCACTCTGCCAAGCTGATCGTTACTGACTGCCGGGATTAGCCACACGTTCTAACACGTCGGATGCCGATCATCGGCTCCGATTCCACCATCACCGATTCGCCGGCTTCCGTCGAGTCTCCATTTCTCTAGCAGTCCTCTTCCTTCCGCACCTGGCCGCGAGACTGCGCGGCCGATCTTTCTCGGATCACTTTTCGAGATGAAAGCTTGAAGCCCATTCCGTTCGAACAAAAAAATTTGCTCAACACGCGACGGATTCCCGTTGCTCGCTCCGTATAAGAAAACGACAACCCCTGGTTCAGCCAGGCGATTTCGTTGATTCCGGCGTCGGTGATTACGCATGTCCGGATCACGCAACCAGCGCTTACCCAACCATGACAACGTGTAAACAGCGGTACCTTCGGATGTCCGTAGCCATCGGCATCGTGATCGCCACGTGTGGACTCGCAGCCTGCGGCGGAGGAGGCGACGACGACAACTCACCGCCGCCTCCACCTCCGCCGGGCAACTCCAGCAATGCTTCGATCAGCGTGTATGCAGGGCAACTGAATAATTCAGGCTCGGCGACCGGCCCGGTCGCATCGGCGCAGTTCGACACGCCGCTCGGCCTTGCTGCCGACAGCTCGGGCAATCTGTACGTCGCCGATCACGCGAACCTCACGGTCAGCAAGATTACGAATGGCGTCGTGTCGACGCTCGCGGGTACGGTCGCTGCGAGCGGTTCCGCCGACGGGACCGGCGCCGCCGCGCAGTTCGAAGGCCCGGAAGAGCTGGCCGTCGATGCGGCGCAGAACGTGTACGTCACTGACGACGTGCCCAACTCCGACGATCTCGCCGTCCGCAAGATCACCGCGGCAGGGCAGGTCACGACGGTAACCAATCCGGCGACCGGACAGGCTCTGCTGACCGACGGCAGCACAGGTATCGCCGTCGATCAGCAATCCAATGCGTATGTGTTCACGACCAATGCCAGCACCGGTGCGAGCGTGCTCACGCAGATCACACCTGCGGGCGCGGTCAATGTGATCCAGCTGGTCAACGCATCCGGGGCGCCGGTCGGTCTCGTTAATCCACAGGACATGACGGTCGACAGCGCGAACCATCTTTACATCTCCGATGACGATATCGACGGCAATGCGGGTCTGCTTTATCAGGTGACACTTAACGGCGCCACGGGTACGGCAACGGTGCTGGCTGGATCGACGGCGACGTCCGGCGCATCGGATGGCGCGGGCACCGTCGCAACGTTCAACGGGCTCGACAACCTCACCACCGATCCATCAGGGAACGTCTTCGCGAACGACTTCAACAACGGGACCATTCGCGAGATTTCGCCGGCGGGAATCGTCAGCACGGTTGCGGGCATCGCCGGGCAGTATGGGTTGAACCTGGGGCAACTGCCGTTGCCGCTGCCGGTGATCGATGCGCTCGCGATGGTCGGGCAGACGCTTTATACCTCCGCGCCGGATCACAGCGTGCTGTTGCAGATTTCGCCGCTTCCGTGACGACCTGGAATGATGTGGATGCGCGATTCGACGGGAGCCGATTTTCGATGTAACCCGAAGCCGATGGACTCCGAATCAGACCATCGGTATCCGGGATTTTTCAAATGCAGGAGCTGAACATGAAATCAATGCTGCTTGTTGCCCTTGGACTCAGTACGGTAGTTTTCGCTGCGTCGCAGCCGGCGATGGCCGGTGTCTCCGTCGGGCTGAACGTCGGCGTGCCCGGGCCGGTTTATGTCGCGCCTCCACCGGTCTATGCGCCGCCACCGCCGGCTGTTGTCGTGCCTGCTCCCGCCGTGGTGGTCGAACCTCCCGCGGTTGCGCCGGCAGGTGTGGTCTATGTTGCGCCGGTCGGGGTCGCGCCTGCGCCGGGTTATCTCTGGCGATACAACGTCGGTGTCGGCTGGGGCTGGTGGCATACCGGGTATGGCTGGTGGGGTCACCCGGGGTACGGCTGGCATCACGCCGGCTGGGGTCATCCGGGGTATGGCTACTACCGGGGCGGATGGCATCGCGGCTGGCGTTGAACGCTGCAACGAAAGAGGCGATAGATGTCGGCGGCCCGTTGTTGCGGTGCCGCCGTCTTTCGTCGTCGCGATTCCGTAACGGGTCAATCTATCCATGCGGCGTGTGCGTCGAGCCGCATGGACAACGACGCTTGCCGAACCGATCGTCGAGGTAGCGCATGGACCTCTTCAGCATGGTTGGTTTGGCCGTCCTGATGGTTATTGCGATCTGCGACCGGATCGTCGGTATTTATTTTCAGATCAAGGAGCGGCGCGACTCCGATGTTTATTTCGATGGTTCCCGCAAAGGGGAATCGGAACAATCGGATGCCGGAAAGTGAGCGCAGCACGTCGCTGCCCGCGAAAAGCGTTTGATGAACGCGTGACGGCGTAATACGATCGATCGCACGCTTCCCCCGCATACGAAAGCACACACCCAAAACAAAACGGGCCGTGCACTTTCGCACACAGCCCGTTTGAGCGAAACCTTTGCTGCTGCTTCGGCGCCATTTATCTGCGACGGCACCGAGAAGCCTTCAACCCAACCTACCTCGCCGCACCCGCCTCAAACCACGCGGCAATTTTCTGCCGCTCCGCATCCGTCATATGCGTGACGTTCCCAAGCGGCATCGCCTTCAGCGTCACCGCCTGCTGATAGATGCGCTGCGCGTTCTGCGAGATCTCGTCGGGCGTATCGAACATCACGCCTACCGGCGCGCTGCCCATCAGCGTCGGATGCGCGGAGTGGCACGCGACGCAACGTTGCTGCAGCACCGGCGCAATATCGCCGATCTTCAGCGTCGGCTGGTTTGCAGCCTGTGCCTGCGGCACGACCGGACGCGGGATCGTCCACGCGAGCGCGGCCGCCATCAGCGCGACACCGCCGAGCGGCAGATACCACAGCACCTGGCCGCGATGGCGCATCACGAAGAACTGGCGGATCAGCGCGCCGGCGAACATGATCACCGCGAGCACGGCCCAGTTGTACGGATGCGTGTAGGTCATCGCGTAGTGGTTCGACAGCATCGCGAACACGACCGGCAGCGTGAAGTACGTGTTGTGCACCGAGCGCTGCTTGCCGCGCTTGCCGTAGATCGGGTTCGGCGTGTCGCCCTTGAGCATCGCGGCGACCATCTTGCGCTGGCCTGGGATGATCACGAAGAACACGTTCGCCGACATGATCGTCGCGAGCATCGCGCCGACGATCAGGTACGCAGCGCGTCCCGCAAAAATATGGCACGCGAGCCACGCGGCGATCAGCACGTACAGGCCGACGCAGATGCCGAGCACCTTGTCCTTGTTGCCGAGGAACCGGCACAGCGAGTCGTAGACGATCCAGCCTGCCGCGAGAAAACCGAGCGCCGAAAAGATCGCGACAACCGGGCCCATGTCGAGCACGTTGCGATCGATCAGGTAGGTGTTCGGTGCCATCAGATACAGCACGGTGAAGAGGCTGAAGCCGGACAGCCACGTCGTGTACGACGGCCACTTCGACCAGTGCAGGTCGTCCGGCATTTCGGGCGGCGCGACCGTGTACTTCTGCATGTTGTAGAAGCCGCCGCCGTGCACATGCCACAGTTCGCCGAATACGCCGCGCTTGCGCTGGTTCGCGTCCTCGGGCGGTTTCAGGCTGTTGTCCAGTGCGACGAAATAGAACGACTCGCCGATCCACGCGATCGCGACGATGACGTGAAACCAGCGAATCGCGAGATTCAGCCAGTCGGTGATAAAGCCTTCCATGAAACTCCTCCACTTCCAGTTCGTTGCGCGCGGCGCGGTATGTGGGGCGCGCGCTTGTTCGATGTATGTGCTGGCGCTTTGCGTTGCGGGCGAAGCGCGGGTTGTGTCGTTGCGCAGCGGCCTGCAGGGCACGGCCGCTTTGCTGCGTGCGTTGCAGGAAGCCCGCTGTCCGTCGTATTTCGCAGATGTCTCCTCTTAGCTGCGAAATGCGGCGGCGTGTTCCGTGCAACGACACACGCGGCACGCATGAAGCGATCGCGCGATCGGCGATGCTCAGGCGCCGCCTCAGCTGCCTCGATACGTGCTGTACGACCACGGCGACACCAGCAGCGGCACGTGATAGTGCGACTGCGCATCGGCGATACCGAAACGCAGCACGACACGATCGACAAAACGCGGTTGCGGCAGATCAGCACCGATGGCCGCGAAGTAGTCGCCTGCATGGAACACGAGTTCGTATTCGCCGGTGAGTAGCGCATCGCCGGCGAGCAGCGGTTCGTCGCAGCGGCCGTCGTCGTTGGTGACGACGGTTTTCAGCGCGCGCCGCGTGTCACCCGCGAGCGCGAAGAGTTCGACCTTGATGCCCGCGCCGGGACGGCCGTTCGCGGTGTCGAGTACGTGGGTAGTGAGCTTTCCCATTCGCAGTTTTCCTTTGCTTGAATGCGAGGTTTCAGCGGCGACCCGATCCCTGTTGCATGCGGCGGATCGAGGCTCCACGTCAGTGGCTACATACCCGTCGGCGGATCGATGCGAGCGCCGTGGCAGCCATTGTAAGAAGAACGGATGCGCTCGGGCGCGAGCGATAGGCAACATAAAGCAGCACGCATGACGCCTGGGCGAACCCCGCCCAGCATGCGCCGACGGAGGCTGTGGTGCACCTGCCGGAAAAGCGCCCAGCAAAAATCCCGCAAAAATCCTGCCGAAATCCCGCGCCGTCGCGACCGATCTCGAACCGTCGCGGCAATCTCGCCCAGCCGGACCGCGTGGCGGAATCGATCGTACCGGCGCCAAAAAACACCACTATATTGACTCCGTGAAGGTGGGTATCGCAGCCGCATGAATTGCCAGCGCAATTTTGGCCCGCGAAGGTTATGTCCATGCGCGGCACCGCTGCGCATCCCGAAGACGGCGCAGCGCGCCGGGTAACCGGGCTCTCGCGTCCGTCCGGCGCGACAGCGCGGCGCCTCGGGTGTGCCGGTGCTGCCGCCTCACCGCGTTCGGACGACGTTGCACACGCCGCGCCGGCAGGACGTCGTTCGGACGACCCGCCGTCACGGCACGAACCAGAGGCGGAACACAGCATGACGAAGCAGGCGGGTGCACAACAGACACCTCACCCACGAACGAACCAGCCAACCCCACGCGGCCGGACGATGCTGGTCCGGCACGCCGACGTGCTGGTCACGATGGACGACGCGCGGCACGAATGGCGCGACGCGGGTCTTTATATCGAAGACAACCGGATCGTCGCGGTCGGTCCGACGGTGGAGCTACCGCAGACCGCCGACGAAGTGCTCGACCTGCGCGGGCATCTGGTGATCCCGGGGCTCGTGAATACGCATCACCACATGTACCAGAGCCTGACGCGCGCGATTCCCGCCGCGCAGGACGCGGAGTTGTTCGGCTGGCTGACGAATCTGTACAAGGTATGGGCGCATCTCACGCCGGAGATGATCGAGGTGTCGACGCTCACCGCGATGGCGGAGCTGTTGCTGTCGGGCTGCACGACGTCGAGCGACCATCTGTACATCTATCCGAACGGCAGCCGGCTCGACGACAGCATCGCGGCCGCGCAGCAGATCGGCATGCGGTTTCATGCGAGTCGCGGCAGCATGAGCGTCGGCCAGAAGGATGGCGGCCTGCCGCCCGATTCGGTGGTCGAGCGCGAAGAAGACATTTTGAAGGACACGCAGCGGCTCATCGAGACGTATCACGACGACAGCCGTTACTCGATGCTGCGTCTGGTGGTCGCACCGTGTTCGCCGTTCTCGGTGAGCCGCGATCTGATGCGCGAATCGGCAGTGCTTGCGCGGCAGTACGGCGTGTCGCTGCATACGCATCTCGCCGAGAACATTAACGATGTGGCATACAGCCGCGAGAAGTTCGGCATGACGCCCGCCGAGTATGCGGAAGACCTCGGTTGGGTCGGGCGCGACGTGTGGCATGCGCACTGCGTGCAGCTCGACGATGCGGGCATCGCGCTGTTCGCGCGTACCGGCACTGGCGTCGCGCATTGCCCGTGTTCGAACATGCGGCTCGCGTCGGGCATCGCGCCGGTCAAGCGGATGCGGCTGGCGGGCGTGCCGGTCGGGCTCGGTGTCGATGGGTCGGCGTCGAACGACGGCGCGCAGATGGTCGCCGAAGTGCGTCAGGCATTGCTGCTGCAACGGGTCGGGTTCGGACCGGATGCGATGACCGCGCGCGACGCGCTCGAGATCGCGACGCTAGGCGGCGCACGCGTGCTCAATCGCGACGACATCGGCGCGCTCGCACCGGGAATGGCGGCGGACTTCGTTGCGTTCGATCTGCGTCAGCCGCTCTTTGCTGGCGCGCTGCACGATCCGGTGGCGGCGCTGGTGTTCTGCGCGCCGTCGCAGGTTGCGTACAGCGTGATCGGCGGGCGGACGGTCGTGAAGGAGGGCGTATTGACGACGCTCGATCTCGGGCCTGTGATCGAGCGGCACAACGCGCTTGCGCGGACGTTGTACCAGGCATCGGCGTAACGGAAAAACGCGGCGCTGGGCCGCGCGCCGCTTACGGCTTGCCGATCAACGTGCGGGTGGCCTCGGCGACGAGGCTGCGCAGCCAGCGTACTTCGTCCGAATAGTGGCAGCGCTCGTGCCACAGCTGGTAGTACTGCATCGGCGGGAAATCGAGCGGCGCGGGCACGACGGTGAGCGGCAGGAACTTCGCGTAGTGATCGGCGAAGAGGCGCGTCGTCGTGAAGATCAGATCCGACTTGACGAGCACGTACGGCGCGAGATTGAAGTACGGCAGCGTGACGACGACGTGGCGCTTCAGGCGTTCACGCGCGAGATGCACGTCGATCGCGCCGCGCTGACCGACCGAATACGGCGTCGGTGCGAGATGCGGTGCGTTCAGATACTGGTCGAGCGTGAGATTGCCGCGTTTCGCGAACGGATGCGCGTTGCTCATCAGGCACACGATCTGGTCGACGAACAGATTCGACAGATGCAGCTGCTCGGGCGGCTCGGGCCAGTTGCCGACGACGATATCGAGCTTGCCGTCCTCGAGCGCGAGTTCGTAGTCGAACGCCGGGCCGAGCGAATGGAATTCGAGCGTCGCGTTCGGCGCGGCCTGGCGGAAACGTTCGACGACCGTCGGCACGAACAACACGTTCAGGTAGTCGGGACAACCGATCCGGTAGCAGCGGATCGACGTCGCCGGATCGAAGTTGTGCTGCTGGAACTTGATGCGCTCGATTTCGCGCAGTGCGTTCTGCACCGGTTCGAGCAGGCGCAGGCCGTACTCGGTCGGCACCATGCCCGACTTGCCGCGCACCAGCAGCGGGTCGCCCGTGATGTCGCGCAGACGCCGCAGCGCCGCGCTGATCGCCGGCTGCGACTGGTTGAGCTTGACGGCGGCGCGCGTGACGCTGCGCTCCATCAAGAGGGTGTGCAGGACGCGCAACAGATAGGTGTCGATCGCCTCGCGTTGCTGGCTCATGACTTCTCCAAATATATGTTCAGGCTGATCGAGTGGGCATGGGGGTATATGACTTTTAATATGGACATAAAGCGGCGTCAAGAGTGGGTAACCCGCAAAAGCTTGCTGTGGCGCGGCTTTGCGGGATTTTTGGCGGCTCGACTGGGCTGGGCGATTTAGGTATCGTCAAACGGCTGTGCGGTGCACACAAGGCTCTTCCGGAGCCGAGGCGCTGCGCGGCGGACGGTGTTTCGACGCACGACGGACTCTCATGAACGACTCTTCGACGGCTGCTTTTTCTGAACATGGTGTGGTGCCGGCGCGTCTTGCGCTCGCGGGCATCGGCAAGCAGTACCCGGCCGTGCGCGCGAACGACGACGTGACGCTGACCGTCGCGACCGGCGAGATCCACGCGGTGCTCGGCGAAAACGGCGCGGGCAAGAGCACGCTGATGAAGATCATCTACGGCGCGGTGCGGCCGGATGCGGGCGAGATCCGTTGGGAAGGCGAGCTTGTCGAGATCGCGAGTCCGGCGGCCGCGCGCAAGCTCGGCATCGGCATGGTGTTCCAGCACTTCTCGCTGTTCGAGACGTTGACGGTCGGCGAAAACATCGCGCTCGCACTCGACGAACCGTTCGATCTGAAGGCGCTCGGCAAGCGCATCCGCGACGTGTCGGCGGATTACGGGCTCGACATCGATCCGCAGCGTCACGTGCATAGCCTGACGGTCGGCGAGCGGCAGCGCGTCGAGATCGTGCGGTGTCTGCTGCAGAATCCGCGTCTGCTGATCATGGACGAACCGACTTCGGTGCTGACGCCGCAGGCGGTACGCAAACTGTTCGAGACACTGCGCCGGCTCGCGGCCGAAGGCTGCAGCATCCTCTACATCAGTCACAAGCTCGACGAGATCCAGGAACTGTGCGACACCGCGACGGTGATGCGCGGCGGACGCGTGACGGGCCGTGTGACGCCGCGCGACGAAACGCATGCGTCGCTTGCTCAACTGATGGTCGGTCACTCGCTGCCGGGCTACACGCGTCGTGCGCACACGCCTGGCGATGTGCTGCTCGACGTGCGGCATTTATCTGCATCGAGCGCGGATCCGTTTGGCACATCGCTCGACGATGTGTCGTTCGCCGTACACGGTGGCGAGATTTTCGGTATCGCGGGCGTGTCGGGCAACGGTCAGGCGGAACTGCTCGCGGCGCTGTCGGGCGAGGCGCGTTCCGCGCAAGCCGATGCGGTCGCGATCTGCGGCAGGCCGGCGGGGCGGCTCAGTGCAGGCGCGCGACGCGCGCTCGGCTTTGCGTTCGTGCCCGAGGAACGGCTCGGTCGCGGCGCGGTGCCGGCGATGTCGCTTGCGGAGAACGCGCTGCTCACCGCGCATCGGCAGAAGATGGTCCGCACAGGCTGGATCGACGCGCGCGCGATGAAGGCGTTCGCGCAGCGCTGTATCGCCGCGTTCGACGTGCGTTGCGGCGGCGATGGCGCGCTCGCGCAGAGTCTGTCGGGCGGCAATCTGCAGAAGTACATCGTGGGCCGCGAAATCCTGCAGGCGCCGAAGGTGCTCGTCGTCGCGCAGCCGACGTGGGGTGTCGACGTCGGCGCGGCCGCGTTCATTCGTCAGCAACTGCTCGATCTGTCGGCGCGCGGCGTCGCGATCCTCGTGATCTCCGAAGAACTCGAAGAGCTGTTCGACATCTGCGATCGCGTCGCGGTGCTTGCACGCGGCAAGCTGTCGCCGGTGCGCAAAACGGGCGATACGAACGCGGAGGAAATCGGCCGGTGGATGGCGGGGCTGTTCGGCGAACGACAGAGTGCGGCACCGTCGGCCGAGTCCGCGCATGCATAGATAAATGCACAGGCATCGCAAAGAACAACACACACAACGACAAACCAGATCCACCGCTCATGATCCTTCCGTATCGACTCGAAGCGCGCACGTCGCCGTCCCGCGCGATGCAGCTCGCCGTGCCGCTGATCGCTGCGCTGCTCACGCTCGCGATCGGCTTCCTGATTTTTGGTCTGGTCGGACGCGATCCGCTGCAGGCGATGCACGCGTTTTTCATCGACCCGCTGTCGAGCGTGAACGGTTGGACCGAGCTGCTGCTGAAGGCGTCGCCGCTGTGTCTGATCGCGCTCGGCCTCGCGATCGGTTATCGCGCGAACGTATGGAACATCGGCGCGGAAGGGCAGATGCTGCTCGGTGGCATTGCGGCGAGCGGCGTCGCGATCTACTTCGATCAGGCGAGCGGCTGGTGGATCCTGCCGACGATGATGATCGCCGGCGTGCTCGGCGGCATGGCATGGGCAGCGATCCCCGCGCTGCTGAAGAGCCGCTTCAACACCAATGAAATTCTCACGAGCCTGATGCTCACGTACGTCGCGACGCAGTTGCTGATTTATCTCGTGAGCGGCCCGTGGCGCGATCCGCAGGGGATGAACTTCCCGCTGTCGGAGATGTTCTCCGGCGACGCGCTGTACCCGACTTTCTACGGCGACTGGCACTGGAAATTCCTGCGCGGCACGCGGCTCAACGCATCGATCTTCGTGACGCTGGCGGCGATTCCGCTCGTGTGGCTGTTCATGCGCAAGAGCTTCGCCGGCTTCCGGATGAACGTCGGCGGCCTCGCGCCGCTGGCCGCGCGCTACGCGGGTTTCTCAGACCGCCGGACGATCTGGACGTCGCTGCTGATCAGCGGCGGCCTCGCGGGGCTCGCGGGGATGGGCGAGATCGCCGGGCCGATCGGTCAGTTGCAGGCGACGTGGTCGCCGGGCTACGGCTTTACCGCGATCATCGTCGTGTTCGTCGGGCGGTTGCATCCGCTCGGCATCGTGCTCGCGAGCCTGTTGATGGCGCTGCTGTACCTCGGCGGCGAAGCGGTGCAGACGTCGATGCAATTGCCGCAGGCGCTGTCCGGTGTGTTCCAGGGGCTGCTGCTGTTCTGCCTGCTCGGCGCCGATCTGTTCGTGAATTACCGGGTGCGTCGTCGGACCGTCGCGCCGCACGCCCACTGACTTTATCGATCGATTCTCCTATGGATATCCAGCAAGCCAGTGCGTTGACCTCGAGCGCCGTTGCCGCATCGATCCCGTTGATGTTCGCCGGCGTCGGCGAACTCGTCGCGGAGAAATCGGGCGTACTCAACCTCGGCGTCGAAGGGATGATGCTGATGGGCGCGGTCAGCGGCTATGCGATCACCGCGGTGACGGGCAGTCCGTGGCTCGGCGTGCTCGCGGCGCTGGCCGCCGGTGCCGCGATGTCGCTGCTGTTCGCGTTCCTCACGCTGACGATGCTCGCGAACCAGGTCGCGACCGGCCTGTCGCTGACGATCTTCGGTATCGGGTTGTCCGCGTATGTCGGCAAGCCGTACACGTCGGCGGCGGTGCGCGCGACGATCGACGTGTGGCCGATTCCGCTGCTGTCGAAGATCCCGGTGCTCGGTCCCGCGTTCTTCAGCCTGACGCCGCTCGACTATCTCGCGTTCGCGATGTTCGCGGTGGTCGGCTGGTTTCTGTACCGGACGCGCGCGGGGCTCGTGCTGCGCTCGGTCGGCGAATCGCCGCAGGTCGCGCATGCGGTCGGCTTTCCAGTGGTTGGTGTGCGTTACGGCGCCGTGCTGTTCGGCGGCGCGATGGCGGGTCTTGCCGGCGGCTATTACTCGATCGTCAACCTGCATCTGTGGCAGGAACAGCTGACCTCCGGACGCGGCTGGATCGCGCTCGCGCTCGTCGTGTTTGCGACGTGGCGGCCGGGGCGTCTGCTGATCGGTGCCCTGCTGTTCGGCGCGGTGACCGGCCTCCAGTTTTACGCGCAGGCGATCGGCGTTGCGGTGCCGACGCAGTTTCTCGCGATGCTGCCGTACATCGCGACGATCGTCGTGCTCGTGCTGATCTCGCGCAATCCGAACACGATCCGGCTGAATGCGCCGGCATCGCTCGGCAAGCCGTTTTTCGCGGCCGGTTGAGGTGATGCCTGGCGGCGTGCGACCGTTAGAACCTATTGAACAAATCGACAACCCGCGACACAACAGGAGAAAACCCATGACAAGAAAACTGCTGACCGCCTTCGCGTGCGCCGCTGCTTCGCTCGGCGTCGCCGTGCCGCTCGCGCAGAACGCCCAGGCGGCCGATGCCCCCGGCGTCGCGTTCGTCTACATCGGCAATCCGGGCGACGCGGGCTGGACCTTCGCGCACGACGCCGGATCGAAGGAAGTCGAAGCGAAGTTCGGCAACAAGATCAAGGTCACGCGCGTCGAGAACGTGCCCGAATCGGCAGATTCGGAACGCGTGTTCCGCGATCTGGCGAACAAGGGCAACAAGATCATCATCGGGTCGAGCTTCGGTTACCAGGACTTCGAACTGAAGGTCGCGAAAGACTTCCCGGACACTGTGTTCCTGCACGCGACCGGCTACAAGAAGGCGCCGAACTTCGGCACCTACGACGTGCGGATGTACCAGGGCGCGTACCTCGCGGGCGTCGCCGCCGGCTACGTGACGAAGACCAACACGCTCGGCTTCGTCGCGTCAGTGCCGATTCCGGAAGTGGTCCGCAACATCAATGCGTACACGCTCGGCGCGCGCTCGGTGAATCCGAAGGTGCACACGAAGGTGATCTGGATTAACAGCTGGTTCGATCCGGGCAAGGAAAAGCAGGCCGCCGAAACGCTGATCGGGCAGGGCGCCGACGTGCTGCTGCAGAACACCGATTCGAGCGCGACGCTCGCGACTGCGTCCGAGAAACACGTGCACGCGTTCGGCTGGGATTCGGACATGAAGACGTTCGGGCCGGAAGCGCACCTCGGGTCGGTGGTCGGGCACTGGGGCGTGTACTACTCGGCGGCGATCCAGCAGGTGCTCGACGGTAAATGGAAGAACGATCCGGTGTGGTGGGGCATCCCGCAGAAGGCCGTCGATCTCGAAGACCTGAACACCGGCGTGATTTCAGCGGATGCGCAGAAGGCCGTCGCGGCGAAGCGCGCGCAGATCGCGGGCGGCAAGTGGGACGTGTTCAGCGGGCCGATCAAGGATCAGACGGGCGCGGTCAAGGTGCCGGCCGGCAAGACGCTCGCCGATCCGGAGTTGCAGCGGTTGAACTGGTATGTCGAAGGGGTGGATGGGGTGTTGCCGAAGTGATCGGCGGCACGGTTGAGTACGCGATGAACGGCGCCTGCCGGAAGCATCGCGCCGGAGCAGTGGCATCGCTGTAACCTCGATGTCGAATCGACCGCGCGGCGGTGTGGGTGGTTTAACCCGCCACCGCGTTTGCCAGGCCGCGCCTCGTCGAGGCGCGGCTTTTTTCTCGATCCGCTGATTGCCCTGATGATCGGGCCGCCGGCTAGTCGTCGATGCGCAGGCCGACCTTGATTGTCACCTGCCAGTGGACGATCTTGCCGTCCTCGATATGGCCGCGCGTGCCGGTCACCTCGAACCAGTGCAGGTTGCGCAGCGTCTTCGACGCCTTTTTGATCGCGGTGCTGATCGCATCGTCGCTCGATTTCTTCGACGAGCCGGTGAGTTCGATCTGCTTGTAGACGTGGTCGTTCATGGTCGGTGTCTCCTCGGTGGGTCGGTGGGTGAGGCAGTTGTAGAAGGCGCTCGCGGGGGCGTTCCGGCAAAACCGCTTGAGGCGCCTCGAAAAAGTATAGGCAACGCGTGGATCAGGCCGGCGGGATTTATGGCGATCCGATGACGATGATTCGCGATGCCGCGCCGAAGGGGCGCGCGACGCGTGCCCGGGCCTGGGTCCAGGCACACTTTGGGGCATGAGCCGCCGACACATGCCGGAAAACCGGCACCGGTAGCATCCGCTGGCCGGGCGTGCACTCAACGTGCGACACGGGCAACGGCACGGGATGACCCGCGGGCGCCATGCGACGTGCGATGTCCGGCACCGGCGACGGAGCGCAACGACCGGCCGGCGGCCACGCCTGCGCCACGCCGCGTGCAACATGCGACGCCGGCAACGGAACGCAACCACCGGCCGACGTCACGCAACAGCACCTCGCCGACCGGCCGATCCCTCGCGACCGTGCCCCAAAGCCGCGCCAGCGCCTTGTGCCTGCAACGGGAAACGCTCACGATAACCTGTTAAAATCACAGGTTTTTCGCCGATCTATCTTTCAAAGGGACGCGCTGTGCTGTCTACCGCCAACATCACCATGCAATTCGGGCCGAAGCCCCTCTTCGAGAACATCTCGGTCAAATTCGGGGAAGGGAACCGCTATGGCCTGATCGGGGCGAACGGCTGCGGCAAGTCGACCTTCATGAAGATTCTCGGCAACGACCTGGAATCCAGTTCGGGCACCGTGATGCTCGAACCGAACATCCGCCTCGGCAAGCTGCGTCAGGACCAGTTCGCGTACGAAGACGTGCGCGTGCTCGACGTCGTGATGATGGGCCACACCGAAATGTGGGCCGCGATGAGCGAGCGCGACGCGATCTACGCGAACCCCGAAGCCACCGACGACGACTACATGCACGCCGCCGAACTCGAGGCGAAGTTCGCCGAGTACGACGGCTACACCGCCGAAGCGCGCGCGGGTGAACTGCTGCTCGGCATCGGCATCGCGATCGATCTGCACAACGGCCCGATGAGCGGCGTCGCTCCCGGCTGGAAGCTGCGCGTGCTGCTCGCGCAGGCGCTGTTCTCGAAGCCCGATGTGTTGCTGCTGGACGAACCGACCAACAACCTGGACATCAACTCGATCCGCTGGCTGGAGGACATCCTCAACCAGTACAACTCGACGATGATCATCATCTCGCACGATCGACACTTCCTGAACCAGGTCTGCACGCACATGGCCGACATGGACTTCGGCACGCTGAAGGTCTATCCGGGCAACTACGACGACTACATGCTGGCGAGCACGCAGGCGCGCGAGCGTCAGCAGAGCGCCAACGCGAAGGCGAAGGAACGCGTCGCCGATCTGCAGGATTTCGTGCGCCGCTTCTCGGCGAACAAGTCGAAGGCGCGTCAGGCGACCAGCCGTCTGAAGATGATCGACAAGATCAAGATCGAGGAATTCAAGCCGTCGTCGCGGCAGAACCCGTTCATCCGCTTCGAGTACGAGAAGAAGCTGCACAACATCGCGGTGGTCGCGGAGAGCATCACGAAGAAGTACGACCGCACGATCTTCAACAGCTTCAGCATCAGCGTGCAGCCGGGCGAGCGCATCGCGATCATCGGCGAGAACGGCGCGGGCAAGACGACGCTGCTGCGCTCGCTGCTCGGCAGGCTCGAACTCGATCACGGCACGGTCAAGTGGGCGGAGAACGCGAATCTCGGTTACATGCCGCAGGATACCTACGAAGAGTTTCCGGACGACGTCACGCTGATGGAGTGGATCGACGGTTACCGCAAGGAAGGCGACGACGAACAGTCGGTGCGCGGCACGCTCGGCCGGCTGCTGTTCAATGCAGACGATATTCGCAAATCGGTGAAGGTGCTGTCGGGCGGCGAGAAGGGCCGCATGATCTGGGGCAAGCTGATGCTCGGCCGTCACAACGTGCTGCTGATGGACGAGCCGACCAATCACATGGACATGGAATCGATCGAGTCGCTGCAGATCGCGCTCGACAAGTTCGAAGGCACGCTGATTTTTGTGTCGCATGATCGCGAGTTTGTTAGCGGGTTGGCTAACCGGATCATTGAAGTGAAGACCGATGGGACGTTGAATGACTTCGGGGGGAATTACGAAGAGTTCTTGACGAGTCAGGGTGTGGAGTAACGCTCCCCGAACGACCATCGAAGGCGACGCCGGAAATCCGGATAATTCGTCGAATGAGGACGCGGCTTCGCGTCCTCTATTTTATTGTGCGGGCGGCTGATTCGACGACAGAATCGTACTCAGCTTCGTACCACCGATCGATTCGCAATCCGCCTGCCTGGGTTCGGTCCACTGCACCGCGACGCCGCGCACGACAGGTCGAACCATGCGCCACGGCCAGAAGCCGAAACGTTGCGACCCGCGGTACTCAATAATCGCATCGGCCCCGTACTGCCTGGCTTTTTCGGCCATCCTCGGCAGGATGTCCTTGACGCCGCCGTAGCTACCTTTGCCGACCTTCAATTTCTTGATGGCCCTGTATTTCTGACTGGCGGGCGGGAGGTCTGCGAAAAAGCAGAAGTCCCCAAGGTTCCCGGCGAGATCGGCCGGCGGCTGCGCGGCGTCCGTCGCAGGGCTTATTTCGATCTCGGGTCCGACATCTGTCGTCTGCGCAACTGCCTGCGTGGTGCCAGCAATGATCGCCACGGCAATCAAGGCCGTAGCGAATGGAAGTCCGCGATGTCGTGTGGGGTACATGGTTGGTCTCAGTGATTTACGCGCCATAGGGTTGGCGCTTTCTTGTGAAGTCGGATGGTAAGCGAGCGAGGCGCTGTTGACCACTGGGGCGTGTGCGGGCCGGGAGCAGTTCGAGGTTTCATCACACGGCCGTAACCAGCCTGTCATGCTCCGCACACGCGGGGCATTTTTTTCGCCCGGATTTTGTCCAGAACCAGGAGCCGACCAGCCGCATTCGCGCACTACAATGAAGATCACCCGTGCAAGACGTGCTGAATTTCTGTTCAGCCATCGCGTGTCCCGACATGCGATGGCTTCGCTGGCTTGACGGTGTTCCGGTGCCCTGCAATGCGAGAGCGTCCCACACCGCAAGGATTTCTTCCCTCTCCAGGAGCAATCGATGCGAACGATGCAGGCAGTGCAGGTAGCGAAAGCAGGCGGTCCACTGGAACTCGTCGAGCGCGAGGTGCAGGAGCCGCCCGAAGGACACGTATTGATCAAGGTGCAGGCCTGCGGGATCTGCCACAGCGACTCGCTAACGAAGGAAGGCCATTGGCCGGGTCTCGTGTTTCCGCGCGTGCCGGGTCACGAGGTGGCGGGCGTGGTCGATCGGGTCGGTGGGGGCGTCGCGGACTGGCGGATCGGGCAACGGGTCGGCGTGGGCTGGCACGGTGGCCATTGCGGACACTGCGACAGCTGCCGGCATGGCGACTTCGTCCTTTGCCAGACCGCGCTGATGCCCGGGATCAGTTACGACGGCGGCTACGCGGAATACATGGTGGCGCCGCAGGAAGCGCTGGCGCGCATCCCCGACGACCTGTCCGACGTCGATGCCGCGCCGCTCCTTTGCGCGGGCATCACGACCTTCAACGCGCTGCGCAACAGCGGCGCGCGTTCGGGCGACGTGGTCGCGATTCTCGGGATCGGCGGGCTCGGACATCTGGGCGTGCAGTTCGCGAGCAAGATGGGCTTCGTCACGGTCGCCATCGCGCGCGGCCAGGACAAGGCGCCGCTCGCGAAGCAGCTCGGCGCGCATCACTACATCGACAGCGAAGCGCAGAACGTCGCCGAAGCATTGCAGGCGCTCGGCGGCGCACGCGTCGTCCTCGCGACGGTCACGAACGGCAAGGCGATGAACGCGGTGCTCGGTGGCCTCGGCCGCAACGGCAAGCTGATCATGGTCGGCGTCGCGCAGGAACCGGTCGAGGTGCCGGTCACGCAGTTCATCATGGGCCGTCAGTCGGTGCAGGGCTGGCCGTCGGGCACTGCCGCCGATTCGCAGGAGACGCTCGCGTTCAGCGCGTTGTCGGGAGTGAAGCCGATGATCGAGGAGTACCCGCTGTCACGCGCCGCCGAAGCCTACGACCGGATGATGAGCGGCAAGGCACGCTTCAGGGCCGTGTTGACGATGGGCAAGTGATATCGCGCGGGTGAGTGGGGAGATGGCCGCGAGCGCGGTCATCGAGCGACGGCTGATTCAATCCACCCGCGATCAAACGACGATGATCGTCATCACCGCAGCGCGCACGCCCCCTTCTACAGCTTGTCGTACTGAAACCGCATCGCCGTGCCTTCGCGCTGGATGCGTTCCCACACCGCGAGCTTTTCTTCGTCCGAGAGAAACACCCAGTTCGAGACTTCCAGCGCGGTGCGGCCGCAACCCTTGCAGATTTCGTCGAAGAGCGTCGAGCAGACGCCGATGCACGGGCTGTCGGGAAGGTCGTGAAGATTGGATGCCATCGGAAAGACCTGAAAACGTGAAAGCGGGAAGCGAGCCCCGCCATGGTAAACGAAACCGCTCCCGCATCGCCCCAAACCCCTGTCGCTAACGCGCGATGCTGTAGCCGATCCGCGCGATCCAGTGCTGGCGGTTGTTGTAGTCGAGGATGTCCTCGCCGTAGCCGTTGAAATAGCCGACCCACAGATAGCCGCCCCACGCGCTGCCGAGCAGTTTTGCGAGCGGATAGGTCAGTTGCGTATCGACGCTGCCGTACCAGTGCTTCGTGCCCTTGCGCAGCGTGGTCGCGAGTTGCAGGCCGTCGGGGCTGCCGTACTTGACGAGCAGGTCGACGTAGCCGCGATAGTCGGCGATGTCGGGGTTGTTGCTCTTGCCGACGTAGTAGTAGACCTTCGGCGACACGGTCAGATGGTTTGCGTCCAGGTTGCCGAACTCCCATGTTGGCCGCACGAACAGCATGTTGATGCTGCGCGAGTCCGAGCCGGCCTTGCCGTTCGATTCGTGGCCGAAGCCGGCCGCGATGCCCATCCGCGTGAACCATGAACTGCGCCAGCCGGTATCGGGCAGGTAGTAGAACAGCTGCGGTTCGTAGCTGGTGTCGCGGAACGGTCGCGAATCGGCGGACAGATCCCAGACGGTCGTCTGCGTGTAACCGAAATAGAGGTTGTCGAGGAGTGCCTTCGAGCGCAGATCGTCGGGCATCAGGATGCGGTACTTGAAGCTCAGCTGGAACTGCGCGTTCGTGTCGCCGTTGTGGCCCACGCCGAAGAAGATCGGCTCGAAGTACGAGATGTGCGACAGCACGCCGCGTCCGGTGGTCGAGAGCGAGTCGCCGGGTGGGGCGAGGTCGTCGCCGGTTGGGGTGTTTGGTGCTGCGGTGGGCTTGCCGTCTGCAGTGACCGTCGCGTGCGCGGCGGCGACCTGCGTGGGCGTCGTGGCCTGCGCTTCCGTGCGCTCGGCCTGCGCGACCGCATCCTGCTGCGGACCACGATTGATCGCGACCAGCGCAGGCGATGCATCGAAGCCTACGGGATCAATGCGCACAACGCCGCGTGCTGCTTTCGGCCACGCTGCAGAGAAACGCACCTTGCGATATTCGCCGGCCTTCAGATGCAGCGTCGAAGGCACCGTCGCGTCGCGTGCGAGGTCGAGCGGTTGCGGCGACGTATCGCCGATCGTCAGCGTGACGTGCAGCGTCGGCGGAACGGTGACGGTGAGCGGCTGTCCGTCGTCGGCCGAATAGAGCAGTGTGAGTTGTAGCGGCTCGTTCGCTGCCGCTTCGCGTGGCGGCTGGAGCATCGCGACGGTCGCATGCGCGGTGCTCGCGCATAACGTCGCGGCGACGAGCAGCGCGCGGATCGTGTGGCTGGCGTGACGGGTCGGGCGAGGGTCGTAAAAAACACCGCGAGGGCGTAGTGCAGATCGAATGGAAGAAACAGAGTCGCGGGTAAGCAGGTCGTGCAGGCGCATGGGCTGTCCGTAGTCCTGTGGGTCCGGTGTGAGGCGGGTTCGTTGTTCGTGCGACATGCGCAGGCGTACTGCACATCGCTGCATCGGCACGACGCTGTAGCGAACCGCATGCCTGCATTGTAAGCGATGGTTTACAACGAACCTTCGAAACACCAACACACGCTTACCGCCAGCTCAAACACCAGCCACCACCTGCCACAACAACGCGCCGTTAAGCACGAGAATCACCGCTGCCGACAGCCACGCGAGCGCAAGCGGCGCACCGCGCACGCACCAGTCGCGCATCAACACAGGATCGGACGCATAGCGGATCAACGGAAACACCGCGAGCGGCAACTGCAGACTCAGCACGACCTGGCTCGCGACCAGCAACTCGTTCGACCCATGCGGGCCGAACACGGCGACCGCGACGAGCGCCGGTCCCATCGCGAGCGCGCGCGTGAGCAGCGCCCGCTGCCAGCGCGGCAGCGTGAGACGCAGGAAGCCTTCCATCACCGCCTGTCCGGCGAGCGTGCCGGTCACGGTCGCGTTCAGCCCGCACGCGAGCAGCGCGGCTGCGAACAGGATGCTGGCCCAGTGCGACCCGACGAGCGGCGCGATCAGACGATGCGCGTCGGCGAGATCGGTCACGTCGCGATGGCCGCTCGTGTAAAACACCGACGCCGCGACGATCAGCAGTGCCGCGTTGATCACGAACGCGATCGACAGCGACGCAAACGTGTCGAGATTCACACCACGCAGCGCACCGACAATTTCGTCGCGTGTACCGCCCGGTGCGTGTCCCATCACGAGCGCAGAATGCAGATAAAGGTTGTGCGGCATCACGGTCGCGCCGAGGATGCCGGCCGCGAGCCAGACCATACCGGCATTGCGCAGCAGTTCCAGGCTCGGGACAGTACCCGCGAGTGCCGCGTGCCAGTCGGGCCGAGCGAGCGCGAGTTCGACGACGAAGCACAGCCCGACGAACACGATCAGCGCGGCAACGGTTGTCTCGAGCGTGCGCTTGCCGTAGCGCTGCAACGCGAGCATCGCGAGCGTGCCGACCGCGGACAGTAGCACGCCGACCGTCAGCGACACACCGAGCAGCAGTTGCAGCGCGACCGCACTGCCGACCACCTCGGCAACATCGCACGCGACGATCGCAATCTCGCTCGCGATCCACAGACACAGCGTGACCGGCCGGCTGTTGCGCTCGCGGCAGAGCTGCGCGAGATCGCGTCCGGTGACCACGCCGAGTCGTGACGACAGCCACTGCAGCAGCATCGCCATCAGGCTCGACAGCAGCACGACACCCAGCAGTTGATAACCGTATGCGGCACCGCCCGCGAGCGCGGTCGCCCAGTTGCCGGGGTCCATGTAGCCGACCGCGATCAGTACGCCTGCGCCCACAAACGGAAACCCGTGTGCGCCGCTCCGCGATCCATCGTCGTCGCGAGGTGGACGCGGCGGTGGAGGGACAGACGGCGGACGGCGCGCCGAACGCAGCGCAAACGGATTGGTGTTCATTGCGGACCCTGGCGATAAAGCCGGCGTGACGCAGGCGGCGTGCCCAGCCGACAGGGTGCGCACCGGCCCATGCCGTCGCACCTCGTCGAACCTCGTCACCCAGCCTGTGCCTATTGTGCGCGCCGACGGCGTTCGTGCCGCGATCTCCCTGCTGCCGGTGCGTTCATATGCCGATGGAATCGCGCGACGTACGGTGCGTGGTAAGCAATGGTTTTTTTTCGCATGGACACGCGCGCATAACCCGTTAAAATTGCCGCCGATTTATCGCGCTGCGAAACCCACGCGGTGCACGGAGAGCCACGCGCCGTGTACCGTTTGTGCGACAGCCCGGCATTTTTTTTGGCGCTCGCGGCAATTAATGGTAGTTTTCGGATTTTTCAGGGGTGCCGTGCAACGACCATGAGCCATCGGCCATGACTGCGCGGCATGAGCGAGACAGGCGACCGGTTCGAGCCGGTCAGCAACGGAGAACAGGATGAAGAAACAGGTGATGGGCAGTGTGGCGGCGCTGGTGCTGTGCACGGTGCCCTGGGTATCGGCAGCAGCGAAAGACACGCAGCTGAACGTGTACAACTGGTCGGACTACATCGCCAAAGACACCATCCCGAACTTCACGAAACAGACCGGCGTCAAGGTCCAGTACGACAACTACGACAGCGACGACACGCTGCAGGCCAAGCTCCTCACGGGCAACTCGGGCTACGACATCGTCGTGCCGACCAGCAACTACGCGGGCAAGCAGATCGCGGCCGGCATCTTCGCGCCGCTCGACAAATCGAAAATCCCGAACCTCAAGTATCTCGACCCGGCACTGATGGCGCTCGTCGCCGGTGCGGATCCGGGCAACCAGTACACGGTGCCCTGGGCCTACGGGACGACCGGCCTCGGCTACAACGTGACGAAGGCGCAGAAGCTCCTCGGCGCGAACGTCCCGCTCAATAGCTGGGACGTGCTGTTCAAGCCGGAGAACATCTCGAAGCTGAAGGCGTGCGGTGTGTCGGTGCTCGACGCACCCGACCAGATGTTCGCCGCCGCGCTGCATTACATCGGCAAGGATCCGATGAGCACGAATCCGGACGACTACCGCGCCGCGCTCGCGATGCTGAAGAAGATCCGTCCGTACATCACGCAGTTCAACTCGTCGGGTTACATCAACGACCTGGTCGGCGGCGACGTGTGCTTCGCGTACGGCTATTCGGGCGATGTCGTGATCGCGAAGCATCGCGCGCTCGAAGCGAAGAAGGCGTTCAAGATCGAGTATTACATCCCGCAGGGCGGTGCGCCCGTGTGGTTCGACGTGATGGCGATTCCGAAGGACGCGAAGCACAAGGAAGCCGCGCTCGAATGGATCAACTACATCGAGACGCCGCAGGTCCACGCCGCGATCACGAACGCCGTCTATTATCCGAGCGCGAATGCGGAAGCCCGTAAGTACGTCGACAAGGATGTCGCGAACGATCCGGCCGTGTACCCGCCGCAGGACGTCGTGAAGACGCTGTTCCTGATGAAGCCGCTGCCGCCTGAAATCCAGCGCCTGCAGACGCGGCTCTGGACGGAATTCAAGTCCGGCCGCTAGGCAGCGATACAGGCAACGCTACCCAGGCAAGTTCCCGAAGCCCCCGGTTTAGACCGGGGGCTTTGTTCGTCAAACGCAGGTGAAAAGCAGGCGATCATGAGTGACCCCTCGAGCGTACCGGCCGCCGCCGGCACGCCGCCCCGCAACAGCGCGGGCGTGGCGGGAGACCCCGCCGAAAACTTCGTGCAGATCGTCGACGTCGTGAAGAAGTTCGGCGAAACGGTTGCGGTCAAAGAGGTGAACCTGTCGATCCGCAAGGGCGAGCTGTTCGCGCTGCTCGGCAGTTCGGGCTGCGGCAAGTCGACGCTGCTGCGGATGATGGCCGGCCTCGAATCGGTCACGTCGGGCAAGATCCTGATCGACGGCGAAGATCTCGCGCAGATGCCGCCGTACCGGCGTCCGGTGAACATGATGTTCCAGTCGTACGCGCTGTTTCCGCACATGACGGTCGAGTCGAACGTCGCGTTCGGACTCAAGCAGGAAGGCGTGCCGAAAACGGAACTGAAGGAGCGCGTGCAGACCGCGCTCGAACTCGTGCAGATGGCGCGCTACGCGAAGCGCAAGCCGCATCAGCTGTCGGGTGGACAGCAGCAGCGCGCGGCGCTCGCGCGCTCGCTGGTGAAGCGGCCGAAGCTGCTGTTGCTCGACGAACCGATGTCCGCACTCGACAAGCAGATCCGCCAGCGCACGCAGATCGAACTCGTGAACATTCTCGACAAGGTCGGCGTGACCTGCATGATGGTCACGCACGATCAGGAAGAGGCGATGACGATGGCGAACCGTCTCGCGGTGATGAGCGAAGGCGAGATCGTGCAGCTCGGCACGCCGCACGAGGTCTACGAGTTTCCGAACAGCCGCTTCTCGGCGGAATTCATCGGCTCGACGAATCTGTTCGACGGCAATGTGGTCGAGGATGAACCCGATCACGTGTTCATCGAAACGAAGGACCTGCCATGCCGGTTGTACGTGAGCCACGGCATCACCGGGCCGCTCGGCATGCCGGTGACGATCTCCGTGCGCCCCGAGCGCATCGCGCTCACGCGCAAGCCGCCCGAAGGCGCGTACAACTGGGGTAAGGGGGTTGTGTCGAACATCGCGTACATGGGCGGCTATTCGCTGTATCACGTGAAGCTCGACGGCGGCAAGACGGTGATCGCGAACGTGTCGAGCCTCGCGCTGACCGAGATCGATTCGCCGGTGTGGGGCGACGAGGTGTACGTGCGCTGGAGCGCGTCCGCCGGCGTCGTGCTGACGTCATGAGGCGCACACTCGATGCGCTCGCCGCGTGGCCGGTGAAGCGCTTCAACCTGACGGGGCGCACGGCGGTTATCGCGGGGCCGTTCGTCTGGCTGCTGCTGTTCTTCCTCGTGCCGTTCCTGCTGGTCGTGAAGATCAGCTTCGCGGATCTGCGGCTGGGCATTCCGCCGTACACCGAACTGCTGACGTTCAAGGACGGCGTCGTCCATCTCGCGCTCGACCTGTCGCACTACGCGTTCCTGCTCACGGACAGTCTGTATTTCGCGACCTACGTGAACTCGGTGGTCGTCGCGGCGATCTCGACGCTCTTCTGTCTGCTGCTCGGCTATCCGATGGCGTATTACATCGCGCGCTCGAACCCAGCCACGCGCAACATCCTGATGATGGCGGTGATGTTGCCGTTCTGGACGTCGTTCCTGATCCGCGTGTACGCGTGGATCGGCATCCTGAAGAACAACGGCCTGCTGAACAACTTCCTGATGTCGATCGGCCTGATTCACACGCCGATCGAGCTGTATCACACGAACGCGGCGGTCTACATCGGCATGGTGTATTCGTACCTGCCGTTTCTCGTGATGCCGCTGTACGCGCACCTCGTCAAGATGGACATGACGCTGCTCGAAGCCGCGTACGACCTCGGCGCGAAACCGTGGAAGGCGTTCTGGCAGATCACGCTGCCGCTGTCGAAGAACGGCATCGTCGCGGGCTGTCTGCTGGTGTTCATTCCGGCGGTCGGCGAGTACGTGATTCCGGAACTGCTCGGCGGCGCGAACACGCTGATGATCGGCCGTGTGATGTGGAATGAGTTCTTCGACAACGCCGACTGGCCGATGGCTTCCGCCGTGACCTGCGCGATGGTGTTGCTGCTGCTCGTGCCGATGGCGTACTTCCAGTATTCGCAGGCGAAGGCGCTCGAGGAGAAACAGCGATGAAACCGAATCGCATCCTCCAGTTCATCGCGCTCGGCATCGGCTTTCTGTTTCTGTATATCCCGATCATCAGCCTCGTCGTCTATTCGTTCAACGAGTCGCAGCTCGTCACCGTGTGGACGCGTTTCTCGACCCGCTGGTACGCGGCGCTGCTGCAGGACGACGAGCTGATCGCGGCCGCGTGGCTGTCGCTGCGCATCGCGTTGTTCACGGCGTTCGCGTCGGTGGTGATCGGCACGTGGGCCGGTTTCGTGATGGCGCGGATGGGCCGCTTTCGCGGCTTCACGCTGTACACCGGCATGATCAACGCGCCGCTCGTGATCCCCGAAGTGATTCAGGGCATCTCGCTGCTGCTGCTGTTCATCGAAATGCAGAAGTGGTTCGGCTGGCCGGCGGGGCGAGGCATCTTCACGATCTGGATCGGCCACGTGATGCTGTGTATCTCGTACGTCGCGATCATCGTGCAGTCGCGGGTGCGCGAGCTGCATCCGTCGCTGGAAGAAGCCGCGCTCGATCTCGGTGCGACGCCGCTGCGCGTGTTTTTCTCAATCACGTTGCCGTTGATCTCGCAGGCGTTGATCGCCGGCTGGCTGCTGTCGTTCACGCTGTCGATCGATGACCTCGTGCTGTCCGCGTTCCTGTCAGGCCCCGGTTCGACGACGCTGCCGCTCGTCGTGTTCTCGCGGGTGCGGCTCGGGTTGAATCCGGAGATGAATGCGCTGGCTACGCTGTTTATCGGGGTCGTGACGGTTGGTGTGATCGTCGGGAATTACTTTATGCAGCGGGCGGAGAAGCGGCGGCTTGCTGAGGCGGTGTGAGGTTCAGCCAGAGCGGGCGCGCGATGCGAGCCTCCTCCCGCATCGCACGCCCGTTCCGTCAAATCTTGTAGCCGATCCTGAACCCGCCCCAGTGTCGTCCGCCGACGTAGATCGGCGCCGACGCATCCTTCATCAGCACGAACGTGTGACCGCCCATGTCGCGGCGGTAGGTCTGCAGCAGGAAGCGTTTTGTGTGCGTACCCACGGCGAGCCCGGTGCGGTCGTTGAAAAGCCGCCGATTACGGCAATTCGCGGCGTTCCACACCGGGTCCGCGCGCTGCGGCTGCGAAAACTTCAGATTGTTCGTCGGTAGATAGCCATGCGTGTCGACTGCTGCGCAGAACGCGATGCGCGGATCGAGGGCGAGCACCGGCTCCTGGATCGCCGGCAGCACGCGATCGGTAAACGCGGTGAAGCGCGTGACGAACTGCGGCGGATCGCTGCCGGGAATCGGCTCGTAGTGCGTGTCGAACAGATCGTCGAGCGTGATTTCGCCGCGTGCGAGCGCTGTTTCGAACGTCTTGCCGATGGTCGCGGCGGCGCGTAGCGCGGCTTCGATGAACGGCGTATCGGCCGTTTCGATGCCGGTGGCCGCGGTCAGCTCGATCAGCGTTTCCGACACGCCGAGCAGATTGCCGAGCCGGTGCTTCGCCTGCGCGAAATTCTCGCTCGAATCCTCGACGCCGCCCGCGATCTCCAGCACCTGCGCTTCGAGCCCGTTGCACTGCGTCTCGATCTCGCCGGTGAGCGCGGCGATCTGGCTGGCCTCGTCGTCGAGCCGGGTGATCGCGTGGCCGGTCGAATGCACGACCTCGCCGATCATCCGCGTGCCTTCTCGCACGCGATGCGCTCGCTCGGTGTTGACCGAGCCCTCGGCGATCAGCTGCTCGGTCTGCTGCGTGAGCTGCGCGAGCGTGGTTTCGATCTGGCCGGTGGCCTGCGCGGTTTTCGCGGACAGGTTCTTCACTTCGGCGGCGACGACCGCGAAACTCTTGCCCGATTCGCCGGCGCGCGCCGCTTCGATCGCGGCGTTGAGCGCGAGCAGATGCGTCTGCCGCGCGATCAGCGAGATTTCCTCCGACACGCGGCTCACGTGCGCGAGTGCCGCGCGCAGTGCGCCGATCTGGCTCTCGATCACCGTCACGCCTTCGACCAGCCCGTGAATATCGGCCAGCGACGTTTCGAGCGTCTGCTGCGACGCGCCGACGCTCGTCGCCGCCTGCGCGCTGACGCTGCGCATTTCGCGCGCGGCTTCGGCGATCCGGTGATTGCCCGCGAGCGTCTGCGCGGCCGAGTCGCGTAGCGCTCGGCAGACGCGCGCCTGGTCCTGAACGCGTGCGGCGACCTCGTCGACGTGACCCGACACATCGCAGATCTCGATGCCGAGTTTGCCCGCCTGGTCGGCAATGTCGCCGACGACGGTCTGCGAGCGTGTCGTCGGGCGCAGGCGGCGAAGACTGAAGCGCGGCATACGGAGATCTCCTCGAGGATCGCGGCGGGGCGTTGCCGTGCCGCGCTGACTGCCGCCCGGCACAAGCTGGCTGCTATCCGCGTTTACGGCGTAACACTCGCTAACTTGATACGGGATGTCCCGCGGTCGCTGGACCGATATGATGGGGACTCGATTCACACAGGCGGTGGGCATGATCGAGGGACTCTGGCGCGTCGGGCTCTGGCATCAGCTGGTTCAGCTGTGGGAGTTGATCGTGCTCGTCTGCCGTTTCGTGTGGGATCTGCTGCGCTTTCTCGGCGGCGGCTGAAAGCGCAGCGTCATGCAGTTGCCCGCGAACGCGGGTAACGTTTGAAGTCGTTTTCAGCGTGCGCAGGCGCGCTACGATTGACCGTCACAACAGGACTTCCGATGAGCACCGATTCGACCCAGCGTTTCACCGACCGCGTCGCCGATTACGTCCGCTACCGACCGACCTATCCGCACGACGTCGTGCGCTTCCTGCACGAGCAGTGCGACGTCGCGGCGGACGCGCGGGTCGCGGATATCGGCGCGGGCACCGGCATCTCGGCGAAGCTTTTCGTCGACGCGGGTCATCCGGTCGTCGCGGTCGAGCCGAACGACGCGATGCGCTCGGCCGCCGATGCGTGGCTCGGCAGCGATGCACGTTTTCGCAGCGTCGCCGGGACTGCGGAGGCGACGACGCTGCCCGACGCGAGCGTCGACCTCGTGATCGCCGCGCAGGCGTTCCACTGGTTCGATCCGGTGACGGTGCGTAAGGAGTTCGCGCGGATCCTCACGCCGCACGGACGCATCGCATTGTTCTGGAACAGCCGGTTGCTCGACGGGTCGGTGTTTCTCGAAGACTACGAGGCGCTGTTGCAACGCTACGGTATCGACTACCGCGCGGTGGCCGATACCTATGCGGACGATGAATCGATGGCTCGCTGGTTCGGTCCGGCGTTCATCGCGAACGCGGTGTTTCCGAACGGACAGCGGCTCGATTTCGACGGCCTGAAGGGGCGCTTGATGTCATCGTCGTATGCGCCGAAGGAAGGGCATCCGAATTACGCGCCGCTGCTCGATGCGTTGCGCGAGCTGTTCGATCGTACGGCGCAGGACGGTACAGTCGAGTTTGCGTATCAGACGCGCGTTTATGTCGGGCGGGCGGATGTTTGAGGGTGGGGCGGGTTCTGCTAACCGGATGGTGTGCGGTTAGTGGTTTGCGGTGAGGTTTGCGGTGAGCTGTGAGGCGGGCTGAAAGCGGGTTGCGCTCGCAGTCCGCTGCGCGGCCCGCGCACACACGGTTAGGGTATCGCGCTGCGCACGCAGACCCGGTGCGCAGCGTCATTCATACAGTCACGACTGTCGCGTCATTCACACAGGCCGAACCGCCGCGCCACCCGGTTCACGCACAAGAAACCCACGCAGATCGCGCAGCACATCGCCCGGCGATTCCTCCATCGGGATGTGACCAAACGACGGATACATCACCGACTTCGCCCCCGGAATCCGTCGCGCGAATTCAGCCGCATGCGCAGGTGGAATCCAGCGATCTTTTGCACCCCACAGCACGAGCGTAGGCACATCGAGCGTCTTCAGCACGTCGGTATCGAGGTCGCGGAAATCGAGCGTCGGCACCATCTTGCCGATCGCCTCGCGCGTGTCCTCGCCGTGGAAGAAATCGATGTAGCGCCGCAAGACCGGCGCCGTCAGCTTGCGCGGATCGCCGTACACGTTGCGCACGGCGCTCTTCACGATCGCCTCGGGCAGCCACCACGGCGAGCTGATGCGCACGAGCGCATAGTTGAAGAGGTCGATGTAGATCGGCAGCTTCATCGGGAACCCGGCCGCGTCGATCAGTACCAGCTGCTCGACCGCGCCGCGATGGCGCACCGCGTAGTCCCACGCGATCAATCCGCCGAGCGAATTGCCGATCAGCGTGGCGTGCGTCGCGTCGACGGCCTGGATGAACGTATCGATGAAGCGCCGGTACACGCTGATGTTCATCGTCTCGATGCGGCCCGACGCGTCGCGCAGCGGACCGGTCACGCCGAACGGCGGCAGGTCGAGGCGGATCACGCGATGGTCGCGCGCGAGATCGTCGGCGACGCCGTCCCACGTATGCAGCGACGACGCGAAACCGTGGATCAGGACCAGCGTTCGCGGACCGGTGCCCTGCTCGACGTAGTGCACGTCGGTGCCCATGATCTGCACGAACTTCGACCCGGTCTGCGTGTAGCGTCGACGTAGCTCGGTGCGCGGCACGCTGACGATGCCGAGACGCGCGGCAAGCGAGCGGCGCGGCAACGGTGCGGGTTGCGCGGGCGAAATGGATTCGAAGCGGGTCATGTGTTGTCTCCCTGTGTCGATCGGAGTGAGCGCTTTGGCAGCGGCCCGGCGTTTGCGCTGGCGCGCGCTGTCCGGGTCGCTGTAAAGCACGTGCTCTGGTCTCTGGTGCTTACTCTGACTTCATGCAAAACGTTGCGATCATCTGTACGTCCGACTCGACATGCGCGCCGCTAGCGCGCGAACCGGTAATCGTCCGCGCGCACACGCTTCGTGCGGCGCCGGAAGCTGAACGTGAAGCCCGGCCACAGCGCGGTGACCTTGCCGCTTTTCGTCTGGTACCAGCTGCGGCAGCCGGTCGTCCACACGGCGTGCCGCATCTCGTGCTGCAGACGCGCGTTGAACGCCTGCTGCACGTCGTGCCGCAGGTTCATCGTGCGCGCGCCTTGCCGCGCGAGTTCGCGCAGGCATTCGGCGATGTACTGCACCTGCGACTCGATCATGTAGATCATCGAGTTGTGGCCGAGCCCGGTGTTCGGGCCGACCATCATGAAGAAATTCGGGAAGTCCGCGACGCTCGTGCCGAGGTAGGCCTCGGGGCCATCGCGCAGCCACTTCGCGCCGAGATCCGCGCCGCCGATGCCGGTCACGTCGAACGGCGCACCGTAGTCGTTCACCTGGAAGCCGGTACCGCAGATGATCGTATCGACTGCGTGATGCGTGCCGTCCGTCGTGACGACGCCGTCGGCGACAATCTCGCGGATCGACGTCGTGACGACATCGACGTTCGGTTGGCACAGCGCAGGGAAGTAGTCGCTCGACAGCAGCACGCGCTTGCAGCCCAGCAGGTAATCCGGCGTGAGCTTCGCGCGCAACGCCGGGTCCTGCACGCGTCGCCGCAGGTAGCCGAGGCCGAATTTCATCGGCAGCTTCATCAGCTTTGGATTCACGACGAACGCGACCGCGCGCGATTCTAGCTGCCAGTAGATCGCACCGCGCACGAAGCGCTGCGTGAACGGCAGATGCCTGAACAGCCACTGCATCCGCGGACCGACGGGCTTGTCGGGTTTCGGCATGATCCACGGCGGCGTGCGCTGGAACAGCGCGAGGTGTGTCACGCGCGGCTGGATCTGCGGCACGAACTGGATCGCGCTCGCGCCGGTGCCGATCACGGCGACCCGTTTGCCTTCGAGCGGATACGCGTGATCCCAGCGCGCCGAATGAAACAGCTTGCCAGCGAAGCGGTCGAGGCCGTCGATCTGCGGCATCGCCGGCCGCGACAATGGACCGCTCGCAGCAATCACGACGTCGGCTTCGATCTGTTCGTGCGCGCTGTTATCGTCCGCGCCGCCGATTTCCAGCCGCCATACCTGACGCGTTTCATCGAAGCGCGCGGACCGCACCGGCGCGTTGCAGCGCAGATAAGGTGCGAGTCCGTATTTGCGCACGCAGTGCTTCAGGTACGCGAAAATTTCCGCCTGGCCGCCGAATGCACGCGACCAGCCTGGGTTCGGCTCGAACGAAAACGAATACAGATGCGAGGGCACGTCGCACGCCGCGCCGGGGTAGGTGTTGTCGCGCCACGTGCCACCGATATCGCCGGCCGCCTCGTAGATCGTGAACGACGTGAGCCCCATCCGCATCAGCCGGATCGCCATGCCGATGCCGGCGAAACCGCTGCCGACGATTGCAATACGGGGAGGGGTAGGGCTCGTTGTCATTCAGCGTGCCTTGGTCGATTGATCTGGATAAATCCGGGCAACGTAGACATATGTCTACTTTATGGCGACGAGGGTAGACAACTGTGTACTTCGCGTCAAGATCGTTTACAGTGCGTCTTACCGGTATTTGAATACTGCACCTGGCTCTACGTGCGCTACATGCGTCACACCATGGACTCCACCGCCGATTTCCCCCCCACACTGCACGCCGATCCCGACCCGGATCTCGCCCCAGGCAAGCGCAAGCTGATCGAAGCCGCGCTGCGGCTGACGGCCGGCGGCCGCAGCTTCGCGACGCTCGGCCTGCGCGAACTCGCGCGCGAGGCGGGGCTCAATCCGAACACGTTCTACCGGCATTTCGACACGCTCGATGCGCTCGCGCGCGAGGCTGTCGAATGGGTGAGCCGGCGGTTGCGGCCGATGCTGCGGCGCGAACGCTGGCTCGCTGCTCACGACGAACCGCTGAGCGTGCCGCGCCGAGCGTCGGCTGCATTCTTTGCGTTTGCGCTCGATAACCGCGATGCGTTTCTCAGCGCGCTCGCCGAATATCACGGCACGCTGCCTGCATTACGCGACGCGGTGCGTGCGAACCTGCACGAGGTATCCGCCGAAATGGCCGACGACGTCGTGCAGCTGAACCTGATGCCGACGTTGTCGCGTGCAACGGTCGACGAAATCTGCACGCAGATCGTGCTGCAGCTGTTTCATCTGTCGCACGAGTACATCGTCAACGCGGAACATCGCGACGCGCTCGTCGATTACACGGAGCGTTTCATCGTGCGGCTATTTGCGGGTGCGATGGTGCTCGAGGAGCACGGCGCGCAGGCCTGACCTGAACGCTACGTTGAACGTCGAATGCCGATGAAAAAACACCCTGCGGGCCGTGAGGCGCGCAGGGTGTTTCTGTTTGCGTTGACGTCAGTCGTCGGCGCAGAACTTAGGTATCGCTCCAGCCGCCCGAATCGTCGTTGCTGCCCATGTCGACGTCGCCGCCGCCCGAGCCGCCGTCGTTCCAGTCGTTCGAGCCCTGGCCGAAGTCGAGATTGCCGTTATCGCCACCGCCGCCACGCCGACGCGTTTCGTCATCGACGATCACGTCACGCTCGACCACACGATCGCGGCCCGAATTCAGCGCCTCGCCGAGCAGCACACCGGTCAGCAGCCCCCCCATCCCGCCGCCGAACCCACCGCCTTGCTGGACAATCACCGGCGGCTGTTGCTGCGGATAAGGCTGTTGAGGATAGGGCGGTTGCTGTTGCGAGCGACCGAAGCGTTCGTCCGCTTCGCGTGCGTACGCGGAATCGCCCGAGTAGGTCTGCGCGTTGCCGCCCGCATGCGGATCGGGACGACCTTCGGCGCGCGCCTGCAAACTCTCGACGTTGCGTTCGAGCTCTTCGAGCTGATACGGCGGCACAGGATTCTTCGCGCCCGACAGCGCTTCGACCTGTTCGCGCAACTGCGCTTCAAGACCTTCGACTTCTTTTTCGAGCGCCTCGTGTCCGGGCACCGTGGACAGCCGCACGTCGAGCTTCAGCGAACGCACTTTGTTCAGCAGCTCGGTGGCGCGCTTCAATTGCGCACGGCGTTCGTCGTCGCTTTGCGTAGCCCCTGCATTGCGTGCGCGGCGCAGCGTCCAGCGCAGCACCAGCGCGATCGCGCCGATCACGAGCACGATGCCGATCCATGCACCCATCGACGGGCCGTGACGTTGCGGTGCTTGCTGTACGACCGCATTTTGTTGCTGGATAGCAGGCGCGTTTTGCTGAACGAACGGATTACCCGTGCGGTTAGTGCTGGTCGCCGCACCCGAGCGTTCCGCGTCGCGGCGGAGGCGCGCTTCGGTCTGTGCGAAACGCGACGCGTCGGTGAAGCGGATCTGCGGATCGAGCGTTTTCGCCTGCTGGATCTGCGCGAGCGCGTCGGCGGTGCGGCCTTCGCGATCGAGCACCTGGGCGTACAGGTAATGCGCACGCGCGTTGTTCGGATGCGCTTCGAGCACCTGCTTGAGACCGCTGTCGGCCTGCTGCCAGTTGCCCTGCGCCATCGCGGATTCGATCTGCTGCACGGTCGGTACCGCCGCGAACACGGCACCCGAGGCGAGCATCAGCGACAGACACGCTGCTGCGAGGAATTTCTTCATCATGCGGACCGGACGGCTGACCGTCCGTCTCCTTGTCGGTTGAGGGTAGCGTGGAGCGCCGGCATGGCTGCTGGCATATTCCTGTGCCGCGCTACCGGGGCTGCGCGCAACGCCGCTCGACAAGAATCGGCGATCGGCGTATTGCGCAACCTGTTCTACAACGTCTACGACGTTACTGCGCCGGCGTATTCAACTGCTTCTTCAACGCTTCGAGACGGTCGTCGACCGACGGGCCGCGATTCAGATCCGCGAGCTTGTCGTCGAGGGCCTTGCCGCTCTTCGTGTCGGCGGAATTCAGCCGGGCGTCCGAGCGTGCATTCGACAGTGCGACCTTGTCTTCCAGCTTCTGGAAATCCTCGGAGAGATTCTTGCCGCCGATCCCGCCGATCCCGCCGAGCGCGGACGCCGCGACGTCCTTCGCCTGCGCGATCTGCTGCTTCGCCTGCAGGATGTTCGAGCGCGCGTTCAGATCGTTGCGGCGCTGACGCATGTCGTCGATCTGCTGCTTCAACTGATCGACCGACGGTTCGAGCGTCGAAAGTTCGTGCGCGAGCGCATCGCGTTCCGCTTCCGCGTTGGCCTGTGCGCCGAGTGCTTCGCGTGCGAGGTTTTCATCGCCCGATTGCAGCGAGCGCTTCGCGCCGTCTTCGTACTTCTTCGCCTTGTCGGCGGCGACGTCGCGCTTGCTCTGTTGCGTCGCGACCTGGGCCTGAATCTCGATCAGCGAGTTTTCCGCTTTCGCGATGCTGTCGTCGAGTTCGCGGACGATTTGCCGCGAATCGCGCGACGGGTCCTGCACGGAATCGGCGGCGTCGTTGAGCAGACCTTTGAGCGTGCGCGAAATGCTGTCAAAAAGCGACATGAAACCCTCCATGAATTGAAATCGGCGCCGGTCAGCTGTTTTACCGAAGCAACTGACCGACGTGTCCACGGCCTGTGCAACCGGCGGACCGCGGGGCGCCGACGTGGCTCGCACACGATGTGCGCGCGAACGTCGAGCCGGACATCGGGGCGCGTCGCACGAATTGCAATAGCGGTGCTGCAAATTGCGTGTAACGGTTCGTTAATCGTACTGCTCATCGTGTTTCCGGACAGGCCCTTCGGCATGTCCCGCATGTCCCGGCAGCCCGCGGATATTACACCACGGCCTCTCTTAAAACGGTCTTAAGACGCGCTTTCAAAAACTGCGTGCTGAAACCGTTTCTACCTGTGTTTCGTGACGGTATTCGCATGTGCGTTGCGTGCTATGCAAAGCGGCCGTCGGGTGTCGGCGATCCAGGTGGGTCGCGTTCTTCTGCGTCGCGCGTGCGGCGGTCGCGCGCGGGCGTAGCGGGGGGCGTTGCGTTGTGCGTGTCTGCGGCAGCGGGACTGTTTGCCGCCGTGCCGCCCGCGGCGATCGCGGCGGCTTTTGCGGCGATCACGCGCGCGGCGGCCTGCAGATCGTCGAGTGCGGAATGATCGACGGGCGTGCCGTCGAGGTTGTTCGGTTCGAGCGCGTCGCGTTGTGCGCGCAATGCCTGGGAGAACGGCAATGCTTCGGTTGGTGCGCTGGATGGAGCGACGTCCGGTGCTTTGGATGCGGCCACGGGTTTTGCAGCAGCCGCCCGCGTACCGCGCGCTTTCGCAACCGGCCGCGCGGCGCGCAGCAACGCTTCGTTCAGCGCATCCGGCTCGCGCGGCGCGTTGAGCCGGTCGACGATGCTCGCCGCCTTCACCTGTTCGCTCGTCGCGCCGAAGCTCAGCACCGCCCGCCGCATCAGTTCGCTGACGCTGATGCCGAGGCGTTCCGCGCTCGCGGCGATCGCGCGTTTCTGCGCGGGCGAGACGAATACGACGATGCGTTCGGTAGGCTTGTTCATGGTCGGCTCGTGCTTTGTTAGCGTCGTTCCGGTGCCGGGCGCTCAGGTGCGCGGTCGCGTATCGTTTCATCATAGTTCGCAGCGGACGGACGCGAAACCGGGCGCGCGACAAAAATGCCATGACTTCAATGAGTTGTACGCCTTTCGGCGGGTTTGTCCACAGGGCTCTCAACATTTTCTGTTGATAACCGTACCCTGACCGCATGCCTGATGGGGAGAGAAGCGAATGAGCGGTGCGCAGAAAGCCTGTGGGGAACTATCGCCCGAGAATTCTTACAAAAAAATCGGCGGACGGCCCGCTTGATTTCTTTAGAATGCGCTGTTACGTTGCGCCGGGACCGTTGCCGGCCCACCGGGGCCGGGCCTCATCGGGCCGTGCCGCGCGAGGCCGGGCCGCGTTCTGCTTCGAGCCGCATGACGATATGCGTCGGCGGCCGGGCGTTCGGCACGCGGGCCGTCCGGTACGGGATAATCACGGGGCGGCCATTCATCGGATGGCTGTTTGCGATGTCGTCCGCGGGGTCGCGGCGGCGGGCGCAAGAGCGTCGAAAGCCGCATCCCGATTCATGGTTCATGCGTATGCAACACGCGGCACCGCCGATATCCACTGACCGGCAGCCGCGCGCAGAAGGTGCGCAGCGACGCGCCTAATACTCCAGACATGCCTATCATCAAACGACCGCATTCCTCCCAGTCGCCCGGCCAGTCCGGCGATCGAGAACCTAGCTGGAACAACGGAAAACCGTCGGGACGATCCCGCAGCGACGACGCGCCGCGCAGGCGTTCGTTCGGCGTGTCGCTCATGCTGTGGTTCGCCGGTTTGATGGCGACGATCGGCGTGATCGGCGGGCTGATCCTCGGCTATGCGCTCGTCGTGATGGGGCCGCAGCTGCCGTCGCTCGACGCACTCACTGACTATCGTCCGAAAGTACCGCTGCGCGTGTACACCGCCGACCACGTGTTGATCGGCGAATTCGGCGAAGAGCGCCGCAGTCTGGTGCGCTTCCAGGACATCCCCGACGTGCAGAAAAAAGCGGTGCTCGCGATCGAGGACTACCGTTTCTACGAGCACGGCGGCGTCGACTTCGTCGGCATCCTGCGTGCGGGCGTCGCGGATCTGATGCACGGCGGCGCGTCGCAGGGCGCGAGCACGATCACGATGCAGGTCGCGCGCAACTTCTTCCTGTCGAGCGAAAAGACCTACACGCGCAAGATCTACGAAATGCTGCTCGCGTACAAGATCGAGCGCGCGCTGACGAAGGACCAGATCCTCGAGCTGTACATGAACCAGATCTATCTGGGCGAGCGCGCGTACGGTTTCGCTGCAGCGGCGCGCGTGTATTTCGGCATCGACCTGAAGGACGTCACGCTCGCGCAGGCCGCGATGCTCGCGGGGCTGCCGAAGGCGCCGTCCGCGTATAACCCGGTCGTCAATCCGAAGCGCGCGAAGATCCGCCAGGAGTACATCCTGAAACGGATGCTCGACCTCAAGTACATCACGCAGGATCAGTACGACCAGGCGGTGAAGGAAGACATCCACACGCGCACGGCCGGCAACGAGTACAGCGTGCATGCCGAGTACGTCGCGGAAATGGTGCGTCAGATGATGTACGCGCAGTATCGCGACGAAATCTACACGCGCGGCCTGAACGTCACGACAACGATCGATTCCGCCGACCAGGCCGCCGCATACGACGCGGTCCGCAAGGGCGTGATGGACTACGAACGGCGTCACGGTTATCGCGGGCCCGAGGGCTTCGTCGAACTGCCGGCGCCGGGCGACGATCGCGATCAGGCGATCGACGATGCGCTCACCGATCACCCGGACAACGGCGAGATCGTCGCTGCGGTCGTTACGTCGGCGGCTCCGAAGGAAGTGAAGGTGCAGTTCCTCGACGGCACGGGCGCGACGATCAACGGCGACGGGCTGCGTTTCGCGGCGGCCGCGCTGTCGGCGCGCGCGTCGCAGACGCTGCGCCTCAAGCCGGGTTCGATCGTCCGCGTGATCGCCGATGCGAAGGGCAACTGGCAGATTACGCAGCTGCCGCAGGTGGAAGGCGCGCTCGTGTCGCTGACGCCGCAGGACGGTGCGATTCGCGCGCTGATCGGCGGCTTCGACTTCAACAAGAACAAGTTCAATCACGTGACGCAGGCGTGGCGCCAGCCGGGTTCGAGCTTCAAGCCGTTCATCTATTCGGCGGCGCTCGACAAGGGCCTCGCACCGGCGACGATCATCAACGACGCGCCGCTGTATTTTCCCGCGACCACGCCGGGCGGCGAAGCGTGGGAACCGAAGGACGACGATCAACCCGACGGCCCGATGTCGATGCGCCTCGCGCTGCAGAAGTCGAAGAACCTCGTGTCGATCCGCATCCTGTCGTTCATCGGCACGAAGTACGCGCAGGATTACGTGACGCAGCGCTTCGGCTTCGACGCGGACAAGACGCCGCCGTATCTGCCGATGGCGCTCGGTGCCGGGCTCGTCACGCCGCTGCAGGAAGCGGGCGGGTACTCGGTGTTCGCGAACGGCGGCTACCGGATCAATCCGTACCTGATCTCCGAAGTGACCGACGCGCGTGGCGAACCGATCTCGAAGGCACAGCCTTTGACGGCGGGCCGCGATGCACCGCAGACTCTGGCGCCGCGTAACGCGTACATCATGAACAGCCTGCTGCATTCGGTCGCGACCGCGGGCACCGGCGCGGGCACGAACGTGCTGCATCGTTCGGATCTGCAGGGCAAGACCGGTACGACGAACGATGCGAAGGATGGCTGGTTCGCCGGCTATCAGCAGTCGCTCGTCGCGGTTGCGTGGATGGGCTACGACCAGCCGAAGAGCCTCGGTAGTCGTGAATTCGGTGCGCAGCTCGCGTTGCCGATCTGGGTCGAGTACATGCAGCGTGCGTTGCACGGTGTGCCGCAGGCCGAACCGGCGATGCCGTCCGGTGTGACGACCGTCGATGGCGAACTGTTCTATGCAGACGCGACGCCGGGCAACGGCTTTGTGGCGAGCATCGGGATGGATGCGGCGAATCCGCTCGCAGGTGGAACCGATGCAGTGGGCGGGATTGGACCGGCAGGCATGACACCGCCGCCGGTGCCGACGGTGTCGTCGGGCGAGAAGCAACAGATCATGGATCTGTTCGAGTCGAACAAGCCTTGATGTAAGTCATGCGCGGGTGCCCGCGGGTACCTTCGCGGGTGCCTTGTATATCCGCGCATGACGATTCCTGAGTCACCAGACGAAAGCCGTCTTCAATCAGACACCTGGCGACGTTGTCCGGGTGTTATCAACAGACCTCTCAACACAAGCTGTGGATAGATGCGCGCTCGCACCTCGCCGCATCGTCACGCGAAAATAGCCAGGCCGTTCTTCTTCACGAGCTGAAGCATGCGCGCAGCAATGCCGCTCGGCTTTTTGTCGCCCTGTTCCCATTGACGAATGGTGGAGGCCGTGGTGTTCAGGTACAGCGCGAACACGCTTTGACTGACCTTCACGCCCTCCCGAATACGAGCGATCTGCCGGGGATTGAACTCCGGCGCCTTTTCGATGCACAGCTCGTCGTACTCACGCATCGTTTTTTTGTCGATGACCTTCGCGCGATGCAGGCCGGAAGCTGCGCTGTGAATCGCTTCCATTGCATCGCTTTTGAAACGGGTCTTGCTCATTGCAAATCTCCATGAGTTCCTTCAACGCCAACATCCTCTCGAGGTCGGCGGCCTTCGTGTTGCCATAGTCACGGGCAAGCGTCTTGAAACCACGCAGCTCGCTATCGTCGATGTTCTCCCGGTCGCTCTTCGCGAACAGGTACACGAACACCCAGAAATCCCCGATCCGGTTGACGACGATACCGCGCTGCGTGTTCCTGTCGAGCCGCTTTTTCCAGACGTTTCCGCCGAGGTTGCTGCCCTGGCCGATCTCCAGCTCCGACGCTGCTTTACACAGGTCGGTGTCGGAGATTTCGGCGGCTCTCGCTCTCCTGGTGAACCACGACGTCTTGAATACTCTTGAACCTGGTTTTGCCATATTCGGTGAAACGTGAGAGTGATCAAAATATACCACTGAGTGGTATATTGCTCAACCCGTTGTGTTGCGACGGATACTCGATCGTCGGGCACCGCAACGGGGTCGCATAACAGACTTGATCCTCTCGAATCAGTTCGTCGTTCGTTTCTATCCGGGAGCGTATTGGCCATCCGGTGGATGGCCTTTGGGATGACTGGTCAGCGGAGGGAGGGTGGGCGTACCGTGACGGTTCCTGCGGCAACCGCCGCATGACGCATTTCGCACCGCCACGCAAAAGCATCGTCCGGACAACACGTTAGCCGGGTTGTCCGAACGTTATCCACATCCTCTTCAACAAAAACCGGGGATAACCTCGGTTCAGTCTTTTGCGATAGCGGTGGCTTGTGCGGATGCTGCAGAGGGAGATGTCGACGGTGTGTTCACAGGCGGATTGCCCATCGCCTGAAACAGCGCCGCAGTATCGGACAGACGTGCGCCGCTATAGCGGATCTCGTCGAGTCGCGCGTTGCGATACTGCTGTTCGCTCGAACGCGCGGACATCAGCGGTACTGCGCCGAGTCGATAGCGTTGCGATGTCTCGGTGAAGATCTGTTGCGCCGAACTTGCAGCGACGCTTGCCGCATCGAGCGACTGCGCGTCGTGTTCGAGCGCTGCGAGCGAATCGGCGACGTTCTGGAACGCAGCCAGCACGGTCTGCTTGTATTGCTCGACGGCGGCCTGATATGTGTCCATCGCCGCGCGTCGCTGTGCGAACAGCGCGCCGCCGTGGAAGATCGGTTGCGTCAAAGATGCGCCGATGCTCCAGATCGCGCCCGCACCCGACGTCACGAGCGGCCAGCTGAAACCGGCGCGTCCCATCGATGCGGTCAACGACAGGCTCGGGAACATCGCTGCGGTTGCCGCGCCGACGTCGGCGGAGGCGGCCTTCAACGTCGCGTCCGCGGCCTGGATGTCGGGCCGCGCGCGCAGCAGATCGGACGGCACCGACACGGGCACGTCTTCGGGAACGTGCAGTGCGGCGAGATCGAGATCGTCGGGGGCGGCGTCGGGCGTGCGGCCGAGCAGTACGGCGAGCGCATGACGCGTCGCGAGCCATTGCTGACGCAATCCCGGCAGACTCGCCGCCAGCGATGCCGCACTCTGCTGCGCACTGAGAAAGTCCGCATGCGAGACCGCGCCGAGTTCGTAACGGCGCTGCGTATCGCGCGCCTGATCGTTCGCGAGCGCGACGAGCTGTTCGGTCGTATCGACCTGCGCGTGCAGCGTCGCCGCACTGATCGCCGCCGACACTATGTTCGCCGCAAGCGCGCGTCGTGCCGCGTCGAACTGGAACGCCTGCACGTCGACGCGCGCAGCCAGCGCCGCGTTCTGCAACCGCGACGCACCAAACAGATCGAGCGTGTAGTTCGCTTGCAGCTGCCCGACGAACACGTTGTACAGCGACGTGTTCGGTCCGAACACCGGGATGCCCAGTGCGCGTTCGCGCGTGGCCTGGCCGCCGGCATCGATCGTCGGCAGCATCGAACTGCCGACCTGCGCGCGCAACTGTTCGTGCGCGGCCGCGAGGCTCTTGTCGGCGGCGGCGAGTGTCGGGCTATGACGGAAGCCTTCTTCGACGAGCGCGTTCAAAGCGTCCGACCGATACAGCTTCCACCATTCAGGCACCGCCTTCGCGCCCGCGACGAACTGCTGCGACACGCCTTGCGCGGACACGGTTCGCAGCGGCTGCGGTTCGGCACCGTAGTGCACGGGTTGCGGCATCGCAGGCGGGTTGCCGTTCGGTCCGAACGAGCAGCCGGCCAGTACGAACAGCGCGGTGCCGGAGAGGACAGCCGTCGTGCGGCGTAGGGGAGAGTGGTTCATGATCAGTTTCCCGAATGCGCGTTGCCGTCGGCCGGCGGATCGCGTTCGTCGCTGCGCACGCGGAACGACATCGCGTACAGCGCCGGCAGGTAGAACAGCGTCAGCACGGTCGCGCTCGTGATGCCGCCCATCAGCGCGGTCGCCATCGGCCCGAAGAAGTTCGAGCGCAGCAGCGGAATCAGCGCGAGCACCGCGGCGGCAGCCGTTAACGTGATCGGCCGGAAGCGTCGCACGGTTGCGCCGACGATCGCATCGAAGCGGCGGTGGCCGGCGGCGATGTCCTGTTCGATCTGGTCGACGAGAATCACCGAGTTGCGCATGATGATCCCGAACATCGCGATCACGCCGAGCATCGCGACGAAGCCGAACGGCTGGCCGAACATCAGTAGCGTCGCGACGACGCCGATCAGTCCGAGCGGCGCGGTCAGCACGACCATCAGCACGCGTGCGAAGCTTTGCAGCTGGATCATCAGCAGCACGAGCACCGCGACGACCATGATCGGCATCTGCGCGTTGATCGACGTCTGGCCCTTCGCGCTTTCCTCGACCGAGCCGCCGATCTCGATCCGGTAACCGACCGGCAGCGTGCGGCGTATCGACTCGAGCGCGTGATCGACCGAATTCGTGACGTCGATGCCCTGCGCGTTTGCGACCACGTCGGACTGCACGGTGATCGTCGGTTGCCGGTCGCGTTCCCACACGACGCCGTATTCCAGATCGTTGCGCAGATGGCCAAGCGCGCCGAGCGGCACCGGACCATTGGGCGTCGGCATCGCGAGCGTGAGCAGTTGCGACGGGTCGACGCGTTCGCGTTTCGGCGCGCGCAGATCGACGCTGATCAGCTTGTCGTACTCGCGGTACTGCGTGACCGTGTAGCCGGACAGTGTCATCGCGAGGAAGCTCGACACGTCGTCTGACGTGACGCCCAGTTCGCGTGCTTTCTTCTGGTCGATCTCGAAGCGCACCGAGCGTTCGGCCGGCTCGTCCCAGTCGAACTGCACGTTCGACGTGCGCGCGTCGCCGCGCATCGTGGCCGCGACGCGCTCGGCGATCGAACGCACCGTCGCGATGTCGTCGCCGCTCACGCGGAACTGCACCGGATAGCCGACCGGCGGTCCGTTTTCAAGACGCGACAGACGCGTGCGGATCGCCGGAAACTGCGCGCGCAGCGTCGGATCGAGCCAGCGCGCGAGCTTCTCGCGATCCTTGACGCTTTTCGCGGTGACGACGAATTGCGCGAAGTTCGGCTGCGGCAACTGCTGGTCGAGCGGCAGATAGAAGCGCGGCGCGCCGGTACCGACGAAGTTCACGAAGTGATCGATCTCGGGCCGGCCGTCGAGCGTCTTCTCCAGGCGCTGCACCTGACGCAGCGTCGCGTCGAACGACGCGCCTTCCGGCAAGCGCACGTCGATCAGCAGTTCGGGCCGGTCTGAACTCGGGAAGAACTGCTGCGGGACGAGCGTGAAGCCCGCAAGCGACACGATGAACAGCACGACAGTGATGCCGAGCACGACGAAGCGCCGCTCGATGCACCACGCGATCCAGCCGCGCAGCCGTCCGTAGAAGCGTGTGTCGTAGATGTCGTGTTCATGCTCGTGGTCCTGTTCGCCTTCGTGCGGATGCGCCGGTGCAGGGTGCTTGCGTTCCGGCAGCAACCGATAACCGAGCAGCGGAATCAGCACGACCGCCGCGAGCCACGATGCGATCAGCGCGATCGCCGAGACTTCGAAGATCGAGCGCGTGTATTCGCCGGTGCTCGACTTCGCGAGCGCGATCGGCAGAAAACCCGACACGGTGACGAGCGTGCCAGTCAGCATCGGGAACGCGGTGCTGGTGTACGCGAACGCGGCGGCACGCTGGCGGTTCCAGCCCTGTTCGAGCTTCACGGCCATCATTTCGACGGCGATGATCGCATCGTCGACGAGCAGCCCGAGCGCGAGCACCAGCGTGCCGAGCGACACCTTGTGCAGCCCGATACCGAACAGATACATGCACAGCGCGGTGACCGCGAGCACGACCGGGATCGAGATCACGACGACGAGGCCGGTTCGCACACCGAGCGATACGAGACTCACGACCAGCACGATCGCGACCGCTTCGGCGACGGCTTCGAGGAAGTCGTCGATCGATTGCGCGACCGCGTGCGGCATGCTCGACACCTGGACGAGTTTCAGGCCCGCCGGCAGCGACGCGCGCAACTCGGCAGTCTTCGCATCGAGCGCCTTGCCGAGGCGGATCACGTCGCCGCCCGGCTGCATCGTGACGCCGACGCCGAGTACGTCATGGCCGCCGAAGCGCATCCGTGTCGACGGCGGATCGTCGTAGCCGCGCCGGATCGTCGCGATGTCGCCGAGCCTGAATGAACGGTTGTTCACGCGGATCAGCGTGTCGGCGAGCGCGTTGACGTTGTCGAACTGGCCGCTGGGACGCACGAATACGCGGTCGTCGAAAGTCGTTAGCGTGCCGGCCGGCGAGACCGCGTTCTGCGAGTTGATCGCCTGCGCGATCTGCTGCGGCGAGATGCCGAGGCGCGTGAGTTGCGTGTTGGTGATCTCGACGTAGATGTGCTGGTCTGGATCGCCGAAGTAGTCGATCTTCGCGACGCCCGGCACGCGCAGCAACACCGCGCGCAACTGGTCCGCGTAGTCGTGCAACTGCGCCGGCGAATAGCCGTCGCCTTCGAGCGTGTAGATGTTCGTGTAGACGTCGCCGAACTCGTCGTTGAAGAACGGACCCTGCACGCCGGGCGGCAGCGTCGTCGCGATGTCGCCGACTTTCTTGCGGATCTGGTACCAGGTTTCGGGTACCTGGGACACCGGCGCCGAGTCCTTCATCGTGTAGAAGATCAGCGATTCGCCGGGCCGCGAGTAGCTGCGCAGGAAGTCTGTCGACGGCGTTTCCTGCAGCTTGCGGCCGATCCGGTCGGTGACCTGGTCCTGCACCTGACGCGCGGTCGCGCCGGGCCAGAACGTGCGGATCACCATCACGCGGAACGTGAACGGCGGATCTTCCGATTGTGCGAGCCGCGTGTACGCGAGAATCCCGAACGCGGTAGCGAGCACGATCAGGAAAACGACCAGCGCCTGATGGCGCAGCGCCCACGCGGACAGATTGAAGCGTCCTTCTTCGTGCGCAGCGTTCATGACGCGAAGTCCTCCGGATGCAGCGGTGCGATCACGTGCACTTTTTCTCCGGCGGAGACCGTGTGGACGCCTTGCAGTACGACGCGGTCGCCGTCCTTCAAGCCCTGCGATATCGAAACGGTGCGCTCCGCGTAACGCGTGACCTGCACACGGCGCAGTTCGAGCGCGTTGTCCGACGCACGCACGACCCACACGGCCGGCGCGTTGCCGTCATGGAACAGCGCGGTGGCGGGCAGCGTGAACGAGGGGCCGGCTGCCGTCGTGTTACCCGCGAGCGCGATGTCGGCGGTCATGCCGAGACGCACGTCGGGGCCGGGGTTGTCGAGCGTGAGTTTCGCGCGCCACGTGCGGCTCTGCGGATCGGCGGCGGGCGACAGTTCGCGTACGCGCGCGGTGAACGTGCGGCCTGGCAGCGCCGACAGCGTGACCGTCGCGTGCTGGCCGACCGCGAGCGATGCGAGCGCGCTTTCGGGCGCATCGGCGACGACGTCGATGTCGCCGCTCCACGCGAGGTTGTAGACGGCCTGACCGGCGGACACGTTCTGCCCGGTGTCGGCCTGCTCGGCGGTGATCACGCCGGCGTGGTCGGCGGTGAGCGTCGCGTACTGCAACTGATCTTTCGCGAGTGCAGCCTGCTGCGCGGCCTGATCGCGCTGCGCACTGGCGGACGCGTAGGAGTCTTCGGTCTGTTCGAGCTGTGCGCGTGCGATCAGGTTCGCCTGAGCCTGCGCGCGGTCGCGATCGAGCTGCTGCTTGGCATACACGAGACGGTGCTGCGCGGCGTCGAGCTGGGCCTGCGCGCTGGCGGCGTTCTTCTGCGCGTCGGCGGGATCGAGCCGCGCGACGATCTCGCCAGCCTTCACCGTATCGCCGAGCCTTACCCGCCGCTCGACGATCTTGCCCGCGATCCGGAACGACAGCGGCGTCGAATAGCGCGCCTGGATTTCGGCAGGCAGCGTCGACGTCGCGGACCGGCCATCGGATTGCACTGCGCTCGCGACAACCGGACGCGGCGCAGGCGCCTCGGCTACTTTCTTCTGACAGGCCGCGAGCAGCACGACACCGGACAGCGCCAGTGCAAACGCTGCCCGACGCAGCGGCGTAGCGAGCCGCATGGACGGGTGAGACAGGACAGGGGAATCGGGACGATCCACGATGGCTCCGAACAGGAGAGAGCGAAAAAAAACGGGGAACCGGTGCGGGCACTGCGCAGAAACGCCCGATGAGCGGGCACGGCACACCGCCGGTCAGATGATGCTGTGCATTCTAATACATACCTGTATTTGAATGCAAAGGCGAATATGTAATCGGATCAGTGCTAGACTCCTCTTATGAAACGAACACGCCTGACCCGCGAGCAGAGCAAAGACCAGACGCGCCTGCGTCTGCTCGATGCCGCGCAAGCCATATTTATGAAGAAGGGATTCGTCGCGACGAGCGTCGAGGACATCGCGGCCGCGGCGGGATACACGCGCGGCGCGTTCTATTCGAACTTCAGCAGCAAGACCGAACTGTTTCTCGAACTGCTACGACGCGATCACGAATTGATGCAGACGGAGCTGCAAGACATTTTCGCGGGCGAGGCCACGCGCGAAGCGATGGAAGCCCGCGTGCTGCTGTACTACAGCCATCTGCATCGCGACGACCGGTGCTTCCTGCTATGGGCGGAAGCGAAGCTGGTTGCCGCGCGCGACGCACGTTTCCGCGTGCGTTTCAATGCGTTCATGCACGAGAAGCTTGAGCAGATGGCCGCCTATATCGACGAATTCGCGACGCGTACGGGGGTGCCGCTGCCGTTGCCGGCGGAAGTACTCGCGGTGGGATTGATGGGCCTGTGCGACGGCGTGCACTTCATGTTCACGATTGACCCGAAGAACGTGACGAGCGATCTGGCGGAGTCGGTGCTTGGGGAATTTTTCGGGCGGGTGGTGTTTGGGCGCGGGATGGCGGGGTGAGACCGGCGTGAGCCGATGTGAGTCGATATGAAGCGAGGCGCACGTGGCGCCTCGTTTTTATTGCACGGGCGTTTGGCTTAGCCGCTCAACCCCGGCCCATAGTTGCTGCCGATCAATTGCGTCACCGCATCGAGATTCGCGTAATCCTGCTCGGGCAACCCGTCGAGCATCGACAGCACGTCGTTGCTGGCACCGGCGTCGCGTGCGGCATCGACAAGCACGTCCTTGTTCGCCGGATAACGCACGCTCTGCAATACGTCGCTGATCTGCAGATCGATCGGCTCGTCGGGAATGCTCGGTGCGTTCATCTGGGGCTCCGGTGCGGGGCGGTCGCGATCAGGTTTGCAGATGCTCGTCGGGGCCGGCAAACGAATGGCTCAGATGGTGCGACTTCGGCAACGCAATCGTCTGCCAGTGTTGCGGTTGCTGTTGCTGTGCAGAATCGTCCGTCGCGGCGGGCAGCGCGCCCGCAGGCTCCACCGCCGTTGCCTCGTTCACGTCGCGTGCCGTATGCGCGGGCGCGGCGAAACAGGAAGCGGACAGCAGTACCATGGTCATCAGCGTCGAGGTTTTCATCGCCAGACCTCCTTTCCTCATGCAGCACCGTGGCTGCAGCAAGCGCCGTGCCGCTCGGGAGACCCGGCGTGCACGTGCTCAGCGCAGGCATCGCGTGGCCAGCGAGACGCGCCTTCTTACATCTTATACGGCAATTTCTGCGGGTGCTTTTTACTGGGCTCTTTCGCTGGTTTCCGGTGGGAGATCCGGGTCGATGGGGCCTGTCGAAACGATTCGTCAGTCGTAATGGCCGACAGTCACGCGATGCGCGGCGGCGGTATGCCGGTGCGCGGACGATGCACTGTGGTCTGTTTCGTCAGGGCAGGGAATCCGCGGTCGATTCCCCGATCACTAGCGAAGCGTTTCAACGCGCCGGATTCATCCGGAAATACGCGTCGAGCAGCGACGTCTTGTAGACGACACCCGCCAGCAGCGGATGTTTGATGCTTTCCACCACCGGCAGCCGCTCCCCCTGAAACGCCATGAAATGCTGCAACGCGACGCCGAGCGGCATGTCGGGCGTCAGCACGTCGAAATGCGGCTGCAGATAATCGGCGGCGGTGCGCGCGGACGTGTCGCGCCGATCGAGCAGATCCGATGTGATGTCCTTCAGCGCGACGACGCCGAGAAAGCAGCCGGCTTCGTCGGTGACGTACAGATACTTGACCGGGTACTCAAGAAACACGCGCGTCATTTCCTGCACGGTCGCGTTGGGCCGCACGACGGTGTCGGGCGGCTTGATCAGTTCGCGCATCTGCGTCGCGCGCAGCCGCATCCGCTCCTGCTCTTCGCGGTTGCGATGTAGCGTGATCTCGTACATCGACGTCTTCGCGATCGCCCGCGACACGAAATACGCGACCACGCACGACAGCATCAGCGGCAGCACGACCTGATAGCTGAGCGTCATTTCGAAGATCATCAGGATCGCCATCAACGGCGCCTGGGTCGCGCCCGCGAGGAACGCGCCCATGCCGACCATCGCGTACGCGAACGGCGCGGACGTGCCGTGCGGCCACAGCGCGTGCATCCCCTGGCCGAACAGCGAGCCGAGCACCGCGCCGACGAACAGCGTCGGCGTGAAAATCCCGCCGACCGCGCCTGACCCGGCAGTCGCCGCAGTCGCGACGATCTTGAAGACGAGCACCATCACGAGCGCGGACCACGTCCACGGCGAATGCAGGATCGAGTTGACGACGCTGTAGCCGTTACCCCAAACCTCGGGCGACCACACCGACAGGATGCCGACCGCAAGGCCGCCGAGCGCGAGCTTGAGCGGCAGCGGCAGCTCGATGCGCCGGAAACCCGCTTTCGACAGTTCGAGCAGACGCAGGAACTGCGGCGCCGCCGCGCCGCACAGCAGACCGAGCGCGACGAACAGCAGCACCTCGACGCCGGTGACCGGCGGAAACACGGGCATTTCGTAAGGCGGCCGATAGCTGGTGAACTCGCGCATCGTGATGTTCGCGACGACCGATGCAACGACGACCGGTCCGAAGCTTTCCATCGCGATCGAGCCGAGCACGATCTCGGTGACGAAGAACGCGCCGGCGATCGGTGCGCTGTACGCCGACGTGATACCCGCTGCGGCGCCGCAGGCCACCAGCAACCGCAGGCGCGGCGGATCGAAGTGCACGACGCGTCCGACGAGCGACGCGGCCAGCGCTGCGAGCTGCACCATCGGACCTTCGCGACCGATCGAGCCGCCGCTCGCGATCGTGAACAGCGACGACACGCTGCGCCACAGGCTCAACCGCACCGGCACGACGCCGTCGCCGATCGCGACCGCTTCCATGTAGTCGACGTGATTATTGCGGTCCATGCCGCGCCGCGCGATCAGCAGAAACACGCCCGCGATCAGACCGCCGGCCGCAGGCAGCACGATGCGCACGGTCCACGGCAGCCGACGCGCCATCTCGACGAAGCTGCCGGGCTCGCCCGAGATCGCGCGTTGCAGCAGCGCGATGCCTTCGCGAAACGCCATCGTCGCAAACGCGCCGGCGACGCCGACGACCACCGACCACAGCAGCATCGTGTGCGCGTCGGACAGTCTGAACAGATGTTGCGCGCGGGTGCGCAGTTTCAGCAGGAATGAGAGCACGACGGGAGCGTGAAACGTGAGTGGAATGGCGCGAGCGGAAGGATAGCATCGCGTCCGTTGCAACTGATGTGCAACGCGGACGCGGATGTGGTGAGAAGCGACGTGAAAGCGCGAATCGACAGCGTCAGCGGCCTGCCTTGTCGAGTTCCGGATAGTGCCGGAAGATGCACGCCTCGTTGTGCGGAATGCGACGGTCGGACGCCAGATACGCGGCGATTCGCGGCCGCTTGATCACGCGGTCGTACAACGCGGCAAGCCGGGGATAGTGCGTGTCGAAACGCTTCGTGCCACGCGGGAATGCATACAGCAGCCCGTCGATCAGCTGGAACATCGACAGGTCGACGTAAGTCAGCGCATTGCCGACGAGATACGCGTCGCCGGCCGGATTCTGCGCAAGCACGCGGTCGAAGTAGCTCATGAACTTCGGAATCCGATGATCGATGAAATCGTGCGAGCGGATTTTCGCGGCGTCCTTCTGGTCTTCGTAGTAGAGATTGCTCGCGAGCGGATGATGCGTGTCGTGCGCTTCGGTGACGACATCGGCGATCGTCAACTGCAGACCGTTCGCGACGAAGCGTAACGACTCGTCGCGCGGTGCGAGACCGAGCTTCGGTCCGAGGTAGAGCAGGATGTTGGCGGTCTGCGGGATGATCAGATCGCTGTCCTGCAGAAACGGCGCCGCGAACGGCGGATGGGCTTCGTCGGGACTGTCGAGCAGCGCCATCATGGCACCGGTGCCCTGGTCGTCCGATTCGTCGCCGCGTGCCACGTCGACATAGTCCGCGCCGGCTTCCTCCAGCGCGAGCCGCACGAATTCGCCGCGGCCCTGCAGGCCGTCCCAGTAATAGAGTTTGTACGTCATCGATCGGTCCTTGCTCAAACGGGTTGAATCCATCGGGCGAGCATGAAGTATGCCGCGCAGGATGTGTCGATGAGTGTTGCAAAGAGCGCTGTCGTAAACGCGCAAAAGCCCTGCGCAAGGCAGGGCTGGGAGCAGGACAAATGAGGTTCACCCGAGGACGCGTTCGACGAGCCACGTAATCCCCAGACCGCCGACGGTCAGCCACACATACAGGATCAACCCGGTGGTCAGCGCACGCGGTCCGGCCTGACGGATCTGCGACACGCGCGTTTCGATACCGAGTGCGGTCATGGCCATCGTCAGCGCGAAGGTGTCGAGTGTGTTCACTGTCTGCGTCGCGGCGTCGGGCAACACGTGCAGCGAATTGACGATTACCAGCGCGAGGAAGCCGAGTGCGAACCAGGGGATCGCGAGCTTGCGCGGTGCGTGCGTGCCGGCCGCATCGCTGGAGGTCTTGGCGCGCGCCGCACGGTTGAGCCACACGCCGAGCACGAGCAGCACCGGCACGAGCAGCATCACGCGGGTCATCTTGACGATCGTTGCGATGTGGGTCGCTTCAGGGCTGACGTTGCTCGCCGCGCCGACCACCTGCGCAACTTCGTGGATCGTGCCGCCGAAAAACAGACCCGCGCCGAGCGTGTCGAGATGCAGCCAGCCGAGGCGATACAGCACCGGGTACAGGAACATCGACAGCGTACCGAACAGCACGACGCTGCCGACCGCCATCGCGCTCTTGTGCGGCTTCGACTGCAGTGTCGATTCGAATGCGAGCACCGCGGCCGCGCCGCAGATCGCGCTGCCTGCCGCCGTGAGGATCGCCGTATCGCGATCGAGCTTCATCACTTTCATGCCGACCCACGTGCCGATCAGCAGCGTGCTGACGACGACCAGCACCGACACCGTGAGCCCAGGCAAACCGACCTGCGCGATTTCCTGCAGGCTGACCCGCAGCCCGAAGAACGCGACCGCGATCCGCAGCAGTTTGCGCGCCGAAAAGTTGACACCCGATGCCCAGCTGTCGGGCATCGCATCGCGCAGCACGTTGCCGTAGATCGCGCCTGCGGCGATCCCGACGATCAGCGGGCTGAGTCCCAGCCCGGCGATGGCCGGCAACTGCGCGACGCGCGTCACCGCAGCCGCAAACAGCGCGACGAACAGGATTCCGTTGAGATGACCTCGTGTCGACGAGGTGGAGGGGGCGACCGGTGCGGGCGCGGCGTTCAGATGAGCGGTGGACATGGCTGAGGCCTCTTGAGGCTTTCCGATGCGATGGCCTAATCCTAATTTGGATATATCGATATGAGAAATCGTGATTTGTGACGTAAAATATCGGCTGAGCCTATAATTCAAAGCCATGACCCCCGATCAGCTTATAACTTTTGCCGCCGTCGCCGAGCAGCTGAACATCAGCCGCGCGGCGGAAACGCTGCATCTGTCGCAGCCGGCGGTGTCGGGGCAACTCCGTCTGTTGCAGGACGAGTTCGGCGAGCCGCTGTATCAGCGGGAAGGGCGCGGCGTTCGGCTGACGCCGACCGGTGAGCAGCTCGCGACGTACGCGACGCGTCTGCGCGATACCTGGCGTCAGGCCCACACGTATCGCGACGCCTTGCGCGGGATGGAGCGCGGCACGCTGCGGATCGGCGCCAGCACGACGCCGGCGAGTTACCTGCTGCCGTATCTGATCGCCGGTTTCCGTCAACGTTATCCGGACGTGACGCTGCATGTCGCCGACGGCAATACGTCGGAGATCGTCGGGGCGCTCGGGTCGGTCGATATTGCGCTGATCGAAGGGCCGGTGGGTGCCGATCTGCCGCTCGATACCGCCGTTCATCCGTGGCACGAGGACGAGATCGTCGCGATCATGCCGAGTACGCATCCGCTCGCGGAAACGGCGCGCGCGGGTGGCAACAACGCTGGCCTGCGCCGAGCGACGCTTGCCGAACTGGGCGCGTACCCGCTGGTGCTGCGCGAAGCGGGCTCGGGCGTGCGGCAGGTCGTCGAGCGTGCGTTCGCGCGCGCGGCTGCGCCGATGAGGGTTGCTCTGGAGATTGCCGGCGTCGAAGGCGTGAAGGAGGCGGTGCGCGCGGGCATGGGCATCGGCTTCGTGTCGGCGATGTCGATGCGTCACGAGGACGATGCGCTGTCTCTCGTGTCGCTCGCGCCGGAGCCGCTCACGCGCCGGTTTTCGGTTCTCGTGCCGCACGCCAGTGCGCCGTCGCGCGTCGCGCAGCGGTTCCTGGAGCTGTGCATGGCACCAGCCGATTCGCCCGCAGCCTAGGGATTACCACGATGGCTCGTCGACCACGTGGCGAGCATGATTTGCATCAACCAAGCGCACCTGCGCTTTTTTTCGACCTGCAAATGGAACCGGTTCCAAAGATCCAAAGATTTCGGACCACGAGCCGGTAAAAGAGGAAACACCGATATGAGTGAAGTCGTGATTGTCGCGAGCGCGTTCGGCGCGGAGGCAATCCGCCGCGATGGGCATCACGGATGGCTCGCGATCGCAGCGGCGGCGGGAGCGGCTGGCTTCGAGGTGCGTCGCGAGCTGTTCGCCTCCGACGACGAAGCGACGCCGCACGCGTTGCGCGAACTCGGCGCGGCGATTGCGGCGCTGCGGATGTGGTCGGTGTATTCGACGCCGGCCGCGCTGTACACAGACGAAGGCGCACTCGACACCGCCGCGTTGGCGCTCGCGCTTGACGAAGCACGCGCGCTCGGTGCGCGCTTCGTGAAGCTGCAACTCGGCGGTTTCATGGACAACTCACAGACCGCCGAACTTGCCGCATACCTTGGCAACGATAAGCAGCCACGTCTGCTGGTCGAAAACGGCCAGTTGCCGATCGGCGGCACGCTGACGCAATTCACGACGCTGTTCGATGCGCTCGATCGCGACGGGCAGGCGGATCTGCTCGGCATGACGTTCGACGTCGGCAACTGGCGCTGGCCCGGCGAAGACCCGGTTGAAGCAGCGACGTCGCTCGCGCGTCACGTCGAGTATGTGCACTGCAAATCGGTGACCGGCGAGGGCGCCCGACGTTTCGCGGTTGCCCCGGCCGCCGACGATCCACTGTGCGCCGCCGTCCTGCCGCTGCTGCCGCGCAACGTGCCGCGCGGCATCGAATTCCCGTTCGACCCGACGCGCATCGCGGCCGACGCAGCACGCTACGTCACGTGGCTCGCCGCCGCATAACGTCCATCGCACAACAGCAAGCAGAAGGAAAGGAGACACCATGAACCCGTCACTCGATATCGTCACCTACGGCGAGGCCATGACGATGTTCGTCGCGAACGAACCGGGGCCGCTCGCGGACGTCGGGCAGTTCACGAAGCGCGTCGCGGGCGCCGATCTCAACGTGGCGATCGGGCTGTCGCGGCTCGGTTTCAACGTGGGCTGGATGAGCCGCGTCGGACGCGATTCGTTCGGCGATTTCGTGCGGGCGACGCTGACGCGTGAACGCATCGACCAGCATCGCGTGACGACCGACGAGTGCTACCCGACCGGCTTCCAGTTGAAGTCGAAGAACGACGACGGCAGCGATCCGGCGATCGAATATTTTCGCAAAGGTTCGGCAGCGAGCCATCTGTCGCTCGACGATTACGACGCCGACTATGTGCTCGGCGCGCGCCATCTGCATCTGACGGGCGTCGCGCCCGCGATCTCCGCGTCGTCGCGCGAACTTGCGTTCCATCTCGCGCGCGAGATGCGCGCGGCGGGCCGCACGATCTCGTTCGATCCGAACCTGCGTCCGACGCTGTGGCCGTCGCGTGAAGCGATGGTCGATGCGTTGAACGAACTCGCGTCGTTTGCCGACTGGGTGCTGCCGGGCCTCGGCGAAGGCGAGATCCTGACCGGCCACACACAGCCCGACGACATCGCACGCTTCTACCTCGAGCGCGGCGCGCGCGGCGTGATCGTGAAGCTCGGGCCGCAGGGCGCGTATTACCGCACGGCCGATAGCGAAGGCACGGTCGCGGCGCAATCGGTCGAGCGCGTCGTCGATACGGTCGGAGCCGGCGATGGCTTCGCGGTCGGCGTCGTCAGCGCGTTGCTCGAAGGGCGTTCGCTCGAGCAAGCCGTCGCGCGCGGCAACCGGATCGGCGGGCTCGCGATCCAGGTGATCGGCGATTCGGAAGGCCTGCCGACGCGCGCCGAACTCGACGCGTTAGAGCAGGCAACAAACCTGCACGGCGCAACAGCCTGACATGTAATACCCGACACCACAAACCGGAAATCCGGAGAGACGAAGGAGACACCTGATGAACTCATCGCTTGCAGTGCGCCGCTGGTGGACGATCATGCCGATCGTTTTCATCACGTACAGCCTCGCTTATCTGGATCGCGCGAATTACGGCTTCGCTTCGGCGGCCGGCATCAATCAGGATCTCGGCATCAGCAAGGGGCTGTCGTCGCTGATCGGCGCGCTGTTCTTCCTCGGCTATTTCTTCTTCCAGATTCCGGGTGCGATCTACGCGGAACGACGCAGCGTGAAGAAGCTCGTTTTCTGGAGCCTGATTTTGTGGGGCTGCTGCGCGGCGCTGACGGGCATCGTCAGCAATGTGCCGTCGTTGATGGCTATCCGTTTCGCGCTCGGTGTCGTCGAGGCCGCCGTGATGCCGGCGATGCTGATCTTCATCAGCAACTGGTTCACGAAGCATGAGCGCTCGCGTGCGAACACGTTCCTGATTCTCGGCAATCCGGTGACGGTGCTGTGGATGTCGGTCGTGTCGGGCTATCTCGTGCATTCGTTCGGCTGGCGTCACATGTTCATCGCCGAAGGGGTGCCTGCCGTGCTGTGGGCGGTGTGCTGGTGGTTTATCGTGAAGGACAAACCGGCACAGGTGTCGTGGTTGTCGGCCGAAGAAAAGGACGCGCTCGATGCGGCAATGCGCGCCGAACAGGCGGCGATCAAGCCGGTGCGCAATTACGCCGAAGCGTTCCGCTCGCCTGCGGTGATCAAGCTGTCCGCGCAGTACTTCTGCTGGAGCATCGGCGTGTACGGTTTCGTGCTGTGGCTGCCGTCGATCCTGAAGAACGGCTCGACGCTCGGCATGGTCGAAACCGGCTGGCTGTCGGCGCTGCCGTACCTCGCGGCGACCATCGCGATGCTCGCGGTGTCGTGGGCATCGGATAAACTCGATCGCCGCAAGGTGTTCGTGTGGCCGTTCCTGCTGCTCGGCGCGGTGGCGTTCGCCGCATCGTATGCGCTCGGCTCGACGCATTTCTGGCTGTCGTATGCGCTGCTTGTCGTGGCGGGTGCCGCGATGTACGCGCCGTACGGGCCGTTCTTCGCGATCGTGCCGGAACTGCTGCCGAAGAACGTCGCGGGCGGTGCGATGGCGCTGATCAACAGCATGGGCGCGCTCGGTTCGTTTGTCGGCTCGTATATGGTCGGCTATCTGAACGGCGCGACCGGCTCGCCGGCTGCGTCGTATGCGTTCATGAGCGTCGCGCTGATCGCGGCGGTGATTTTCACGCTCGCGGTGAAGCCGCAGCAGTCGACGGCCCGGACACTCGCCAGCTCTTTGCCCAGGGAAGGACATTGATGAACAGGATCGTTGCATACAAACCGCTGCCCGACGACGTGCTCGCGTATCTGCGCGAACACGCGGAGGTCGTGCAGATCGAAGCCGGCTCGCACGATGCGCACGATGCGTTCGTCGCCGCATTGCGCGACGCGGACGGCGCGATCGGCGCGAGCGTGAAGATCACGTCGGCGATGCTCGAAGGTGCGTCGCGATTAAAAGCGTTGTCGACGATCTCGGTCGGCTTCGACAACTTCGACGTCGCGGACCTCACGCGTCGCGGCATCGTGCTCGCGCACACGCCCGACGTGCTGACCGAATCGACGGCAGACACGGTGTTCTCGCTGATCCTCGCGACCGCACGACGCGTCGTCGAACTCGCCGACTGGGTGAAGGCCGGGCAGTGGACCCACAGCATCGGCCCCGAACATTTCGGTGTCGACGTGCAGGGCAAAACGCTCGGCATCGTCGGACTGGGACGGATCGGCGGGGCCGTTGCGCGACGTGCGGCGCTCGGCTTCAACATGCGCGTGCTGTACACGAACCGCAGTCCGAATCGCGAGGCGGAAACCGCGTGGGGCGCGCGCCGCGTCGAACTGGCGGAACTGCTCGCGCAGTCCGATTTCGTCTGTCTGCAGGTGCCGCTCACGCCGGAAACGCATCATCTGATCGGTGCCGAACAACTGCGCGCGATGAAGAAAAGCGCGATCCTGATCAATGCATCGCGCGGCGCAACCGTCGACGAAGCCGCGCTGATCGACGCGCTGCAGAACGGTACGATTCACGGCGCAGGACTCGACGTGTTCGCACAGGAGCCGATTGCCGCCGACTCGCCGCTGCTGAAACTGCGCAACGTCGTCGCGTTGCCGCACATCGGATCGGCGACGCACGAGACGCGTCACGCGATGGCACGCTGCGCGGCCGAAAACCTCGTCGCGGCGCTGGCCGGCACGTTGACGCAGAACGTCGTGAATCGCGAGGTACTCGCGCGATGAGCGATCCGCAGCGCCGCGCGACGATCAGCGACGTCGCGCGCGAAGCCGGCACCGGCAAGACGAGCATCTCGCGTTATCTGAACGGCGAGATGGGCGTGCTGTCGGCGGACATCCGCGCGCGCATCGCGGCAGCGATCGAAAAGCTCGACTATCAGCCGAACCAGATGGCGCGCGGTCTGAAGCGCGGCCGCAACCGGTTGATCGGCATGCTGCTCGCCGACCTGACCAATCCGTATTCGGTCGAAGTGTTGCAGGGCGTAGAGGCCGCGTGTCACGCGCTCGGTTACATGCCGTTGATCTGCCACGCGGCGAACGAAGTCGAGATGGAGCGGCGCTTCCTGCAACTGCTAACGACGTATCGCGTGGAAGGCGTGATCGTCAATGCGCTCGGCGTGCGCGAGGAAACGCTGCGGCCGGTGGGCGGCGGCGGGATTCCGGCGGTGCTCGTCGACCGGATGATCGAAGGGCTGGCGGCGGACATGGTCGGCCTCGACAACGCGGACGCGGTGAATCGCGCGACGCGTCATCTGCTGGAACAGGGCTTCGACGATATCCGTTTTGTCGTGCAGCCGTACGAGTCGGTGAGTTCGCGCCGGCTGCGCGAGGCTGCGTTTCACGCGACGCTGGATGAGCAGCAACGTGCGGGCGGGGCTCACCACGCAAAAGGCACAACGGTCGTGCTCGATCTCGCGGACGAAACAGCCGTCACGCACACGCTCGCCCAGCTCGACGCGGCGATCGACGCCGCACCGCATCGGCTCGCGCTGTTCGCGGCGAACGCGCCAGTCGCGCTGCGTATCGCGCTGCATCTGAATCAACGGCTCGGCGCACGCTGGCCCGAACGCGTCGCGCTGCTGTCGATCGACGATCCCGACTGGGCCGAGCTTGCCGGCATCACGACGGTGCGCCAGCCGACCTACGACATCGGCTACCGCGCGGTGGAGTTCCTGCACGAGCGGATCGACGGTGCCAAAGCCCCGGCGCGCGACTGCCTGCTGCCGGGCGAACTGATCGTACGCGCGTCGACGGCGCGCTGATCTGCGATCATGCGGGTTTGCGGCGCGCGAACGGTGCGCGCCGGTCACTGCAAGGAACCACATGGTCGTCGCCCCGCTCACGCTGATCTGTCTGTCGCTCACGACGCTCTTCGTCGCGATCGTCCCCATTCTGCTGTACCGCCGCCTGAGGGTGCCGTTCGCGTTCAACTGGCGCGACGTGATTGCCGGTATCGCGGTGTTCGCGGCGTTCGCGATGGTGATCGAGCGCGCGGTGAACGACTATTTCCTGCGGATCAACCCGACGACCTCCGAGTGGCTGTCGAACCCGTTTGCGTTCGTCGTGTACGGCGGGCTCGCGGCCGGCATCTGCGAGGAGGTCGGGCGTTTCATCGCGATGCGGATGATGCTGCGGCGCGCGAAAGGTGCGGGTCAGTCCGGCGACGGTCGCGGGCTCGCGTACGGCATCGGACACGGCGGCGCGGAGGCGTGGCTCGTCGGCGTGCTGGTGCAGGCGCAGTGGATTTTCTTTGCGGTGCTCGCGAACCGTGGGCAGCTCGACAGCCAGATGGCGAACCTGCAGCCGGAAACGCTGATGCGGATGCACCTGATCCTCGCGACGCTGTCGCCGATGATGACCGGCATCTTCACGCTCGAGCGTCTGTCGGCGCTGGTGTTCCAGATCGGCTTGTCGGTGCTGATGTGGCGCGGCGTGCGGGCCGGCTGGCGCGGCATCCTGCCGCTCGCGATCGTCGTGCACGCGGTGATCGACGTGCCCGCCGCGATGTTTCAGGCGCGGATGCTGACGCTGTTCGAAGTGGACGGCCTGTATGCGGTCGCGGCGATCATCGTGGCGATCGTGCTGGTGCGCCGCGTGCGCCGGCCGGATGTGGTCGTCTGATTTGCTTGTATGCGGCTGTCGGTATCGACGGGTCGCGCAGGACCGCGCATCGTGGCATGATCCGGCGCGCGGTTGCATCGACGGTACCGTCTCGCAGCCGCATTCCGATTCACGACGTTTTTAGTCCCGACGCTTATGGATGAAGCCTACCAGTACGACTGCGCAAGCCCCGACATCGAGGAGCTGGCGCGCGTGATCAGCGATCTGTTTCCCGAGCAGACGCGCTTTGCCGAACAGCCCGCCGACGACGGCACGCCGACACTGGTCGTGCATTGGGTGGCGATGCGCTTCGGGTCGACCGCGAAGCGTATCGCGATGCAGGTGATGGTGTCGCCGGCTGCGTTCGCGCGCTATCGGGCGCTGCCCGCGCGGTTGCGCGGGCGTAGTTTCGCGGTGCTGCGTGCGTATGTGGAAGCGTCGATCGGCTCGCTCGAAGAGCAGTATGCGAACGGGGAGACTGTGCCGAAGGAAGTGACGGTGGATCTCGGCGACGAGTTTGCCTGACGACCGTTGCAGTTATGCGTCGCTTGCTACGCGATACACCTTCGCGAAGCGCGCAGCCTGCACGACACCATAATCACCGGGCGCATATTGCATGATCCAGTCGCCGGCATTGCCGGTGAGCACGTCGCCGCCGTTCGCGGAGCGCGCAAGCGAGAACGCTTCGTCCATGCGTTTGGCGAGCACGACGGCCGGGCGATTGCGATACGCGCCGGGCGTGCCGTGCGCAAGCGCTGCATCGGCGGGAAGATACTTCGCGTCGAAGCGCTCGCGCGAGACGACCCAGCGATCGCCGGTGGAACCGGTGATCAACGCGTCACCTGGCACGTAACGGTTCGGGCCTTCGAGGCTCATCAGCTCGCCTTCGTGTGCGGCGAAATCGACGGCAACCGTTTCATCCTTGACGACGCGTTGGGCGGCGGAATCGGTACGCAGGTCGATGTGACGGAGTTCGATCATGACGCGAAGGAGCGGGTGGTGGACGAGGGCGCAAGCGTAACGCTAAAGCGCGCGTCGGGAAAGCACGATACTCGAACAAACGCACATGCGACGCGCATGAAAAACGCCCGCCGGTGAGGGCGGGCGCGGTAATGCTTCATGACGTGGCGTAAGACAGCTTAAGCCGGTGTAAGGCCAACCGATGCGGGTTCGCGTTGCCCGTTACGCCAATGTCAGAGTTTTTAAGGCTTGACGTTCGCGTCGCTGGCCGCATCGGCAGCCGGCGCCTTCGCTGCCGGATGACGGCGATGCGGACGCTCGGCGCGATGCTGTTGGCCGGATTCGCGGAACGTCGTGTCGGCGAGCTTCTTCTGCTCAGGCGAGAAGCTGTTGTACAGCGGCTCGAATGCGTCGACCAGCTTCTTCGTGCCGTCGGCGTGTGCCGTGGCGATTTCCGAATACTGCTTCATGTCGTCGAGCGCGGAGACGTTCTTGCTGTCATGGCGCTGGCGATACAGTTCGCCCATCGTCTGGCCGTTGCCGCGCATGACGTCGGCGAACGTGTTCCACTGGCTCTCCTGCTGCGACGTGATCTTCAGCTGCGAGTGCAGGTAAGCGATGCGCTCTTCGACGCGCTGCTCATGCTGGACCTTGGCCGCCGGAGCGGAGGCCGACATTGCAGGCGCGGCAGGCGACGAAGCCTGGGCGAAGGCGCCGCTCATGGTGAGGGCGGTGGCGAGGATAGCGAGGGTTTTTTTCATCGAGACTCCTGATGGTCGTTCGTATCGGGAAGATACCAGCCCGCGGCTGGCCGCTTCGCCTTGGGGGATATTAGTATCACGATATACCAGGGTTGCGTCCGCGATGCGACAACTGCTTACAAACGAAACGAACAGGAAATAGCGGGTGGACAAGTTCGCCAGCATGGAGGTCTTCGTGGCTGTCGTCGAGGCGGGCAGCCTGACGGCGGCCGCCGAACGCTTCGGCATTTCGTCGGCGATGGCCGGCAAGCATATCCGCGCGCTCGAAACACGGCTCGCGACGCGGCTGCTCACCCGCACCACGCGACGTCAGAGTCTGACCGAGATCGGCCGGCAGTATTACGAGCAGTGCCGGCGCATTCTTGCAGAGGTGAAAGAGGCGGAGTCGATCGCCGAAGCGATGGCATCGGCGCCGCGCGGACTGCTGAAAATCACCGTGCCGCTCACGTACGGCGTCGAGGTGTTTTCTCCGGCGATGACCGACTATCTGACCGCGTGGCCCGACGTCAGTCTCGAACTCGATCTGACGAACCGCATCACTGATCTCGTCGAGGAAGGTTTCGATGCGGCCGTGCGGATCGGCCGGTTGCCCGATTCGAGTTTTATCGCGCGGCCGTTGAAGCCGTACCGGATGCGCGCATGCGCGTCGCCTGGGTATCTCGCGCGCGCCGGTACGCCGCGCATGCCCGCCGATCTCGTGCATCACGAATGCCTCGGTTTCCTGCATTGGGGACGCGAGGGCATCTGGCGGCTCGAAGGCGATGCGCCCGGCGAGACTCCGCGCGCCGGCCGGTTTCGCGCGAACAACGGGCAGGCACTGAAGGTCGCGGCACTGCACGGCTTCGGTCTTGTGCTGCAGCCCGAAGCGTTGCTCGCGAAGGAGATCGAAAGCGGGCAACTCGTGTCGGTGCTCGAAGACTATCTGCCCGAAGGCTCGCCCGTGCATCTGATCTATCCGGGCGACCGGCGCGCGACGCCGAAGCTCACCACATTCATCGATTTCGTGATCGAGCGGCTGGGTGCCTGAGGTGTCGTACTGAGGCGTGGCATTGCCCGACGGAAGACCTCGACTGCGAACGAAGGCATAATCCGCGTGCCGACGCCTCGTTCCTATTCGACTCACTTTTTCCTCGCCTTCGATGAGACCTCCGCGACTCGACCAGCTCGACGATCTCGACCGCAGCCTCGTAGCTGCGCTGCAGGCCAATGCACGCGAGAGCGTCGCGAATCTCGCGCGCCAGCTCGGCGTTGCACGTACTACGGTGATCGCGCGGATCGCGCGGCTCGAACGTACGAACGTGATCGCGGGCTACAGCGTGCGGCTCGGCCAGGACGTGCTCGATGCGAGCATCTACGCGTACGTCGGCATCATCATCGCGCCGCGCTACGGCGCCGACGTGCAGAAGCGGCTCGCGAAAATGCCCGAGGTGCAGCTGCTGTGCGCGGTGAGCGGCGAGTTCGATTACGTCGCGTGGCTGCGTGCGGATTCGCCCGACCGGCTCAACGATCTGCTCGACCAGATCGGCGGACTCGAGGGCGTCGAGCGGACCACGACGTCGATCATTCTCGCGCGCAAGATCGACCGCGGGACGGTCACCGGCTAGGCGCGTCTTCGGGCGTATTTCCATCCCGCTTCACACCTATTTCGACTCATCGACGATCCACTTCGTCATATCGTCGAAACTGCTGGTCATTACGCAGCATTTTGCGTCTAGGATCCGTTCGTCCTTCTCCCTAAACTGTTTGGCAGGCTTTCAGCTGGTCCGCACGAAAGGCCGGCCGGCTAGAGACAGCCGCTCACACAAAACAAGGAGAAGCGCATGAAAGTAGCCATCGTTGGCGCAGGTCTGATCGGTCACACCATCGCTCACATGCTGCGCGAAACCGGCGACTACGAAGTCGTCGCATTCGATCGCGATCAACAGGCGCTCGACAAGCTCGCCGCGCAGGGCATCCCCACCCGCCGTGTCGATTCCGGCGATGCAGCCGCGCTTCGTGCTGCGATTCAGGGCTTCGATGCGCTCGTCAATGCATTGCCGTACTACCTCGCGGTGAACGTTGCCACGGCGGCAAAAGGCGCGGGCGTCCATTACTTCGATCTGACCGAAGACGTGCGCGCGACGAGCGCGATCCGCGAGATCGCAGAGAGCGCCGAACACGCATTCATGCCGCAGTGCGGACTCGCACCGGGCTTCATCGGACTCGCCGCGCACGAACTCGCGAACCGTTTCACCGAAATCCGCGACGTGAAGATGCGCGTCGGCGCACTGCCCGAATTTCCGACCAACGCGTTGAAGTACAACCTGACGTGGAGCGTCGACGGCCTGATCAACGAATACTGTCAGCCCTGCGAAGCGATTCGCGACAGCCGCACGCAGTGGGTGCAGCCGCTCGAAGGCCTCGAGCATTTCTCGCTCGACGGCACCGAGTACGAAGCGTTCAACACGTCAGGTGGTCTCGGCACGCTGTGCGAAACACTCTCGGGTCGCGTCGAATCGCTCGACTACAAGTCGGTGCGTTATCCGGGTCACCGCGAGCTGATGAAGTTCCTGCTCGAAGACCTGCGCCTCGCGTCCGACCGCGACACGCTGAAGACGATCATGCGTCGTTCGGTGCCCGCGACCGAGCAGGACGTCGTGCTGATTTTCATCACGGTGACCGGCACGCGCAACGGTCAGCTGCTGCAGGAAGTGTTCACACGAAAGATCTTCGCGAAGACGGTCTGCGGCGTGCCGATGAGCGCGATCCAGATCACGACGGCCGGCGCGATGTGCGCGGTGCTGGATCTGTTCCGCGAGAAGAAGCTGCCGCAAAGCGGTTTCGTGCGTCAGGAGCAGGTGTCGCTGCGCGAGTTTCTTGCGAACCGCTTTGGGCAACTGTACGAAGGACAGTCGATCGACGCGATGGCGACGGTCTGACCTGATAGCTGCATCGTCGATGCTTGATGAAAAAGCCCCGCTTTTGCGGGGCTTTTTCTTTGCAGCGGGGTTTGTTAAACCGGTAGCGGCGGCAGCATCGTGCCCGTAGTGGGCGGCATGTCGACCAGCTGCGCGAGCAGCGCATCGTAATCGGCGGCGCCGGGCGACGTGCTGTCGAACATCAGCAGATCGTCGAGGACGTCGCCTGCAGGTTCGAAACGGCGGGCGCGGTACGTGTCCCAGTTCGCGAGCTTGTACGCATCGTCGGGATGATTGCGCTCGGCGATCCGCTGATGCGCGAGCGCTTCCGCTACATGCACCCACACGACGCGGATCGTCACGTCGCCCGGCACACCGAGCCATGCACGATCGACGAGCTTGCGCTCGCGCACCTCACGCGACAGCGGCGCAACGACCACGACGCTGACGCCAAGCGCGAGATTCTCGCGAGCGGTGTCGATCAGTCCACGGTATTCGGGGTCGCGCAGATGCTGCAGATAAAGCGGGCTGTCGCGGTCGTGCGGATTGCCGGTCAACGCGCCGATCGCAGCAGCACCGGTCGGCCCGTACAGCGTGTCCTTGTCGAGCAGACAGAACGGCGCGCCGGTTGCACGCATCAGCGGACCGACCAGCCGCTTCGCGACGGTCGTCTTGCCGGTGCCCGCGTGACCGCAGAAGAAAATCAGATGCGTCACGTGCCGGGGTTGCTGCTCTTGGCGGCTGCAGGCGAGGCAGGCGAGGCAGCCGTTTCATCCGGCAGATGCCCACGGACGAACTTGCCGTTCGCTTCGAGCCACATCACGTTGATGATGCCGAAGCCGAGTGCCACGCCGATGCCGAGAATCCAGGTGAAATACCACATCGCAGCGTCTCCATGACTGGGGTGTCCCGCGCGACGACGCGGGTCTGCGTGACAGGTGGCATTGCCGCGCAGCCCGTCATCGACGATCATGAACAAGAAGTGCCCAGCATGCAAGAGCGCATCGGCTGCGCGGGTATGATGGACGTGCGGCACCGCGTCGCGGCCTGAGTCGCAGTGACGGCCCGCGAGCGGTGCGCTCAAAAGAACAGAACCGGACGAAGGAGACCTCCATGCGTGCGCGCTCCGTTGCAAATGCGGTAGCCGGGCGGTGTTCAGGTGCAACCGCCGCGCTCGTCGCGATGTTCGTTTCGACCGTGCTGCTCGCGGCCTGCGCGCCGACGCCCGCCGACCCCGTGCCGTTCAAGCCCGTCCCCGCCGATCGCATTTTCAAGCCCGATATCGTGCAGCCCGGCGAAGGCCTCGTCGCGGTCGACCTGCGCCGCGAGCGTTCGGCCGACGTGATCGTCCGGTTCCGCGACGCGCTCGTGTACGTCGACGGCGTGCACGTCGCGGACATGATGAACGGCGAGCGCCTCGCGGTTTATCTGAGCCCAGGACCGCACCGGATCGGCGTGTCGACGCAGTTCGATCCGCTCGTCGAATTCTCGTTTCCGGTCGATTCGCGCTATACGAATCACGCGATCGTCGTGTTCAACAGCGACCATCGCGTCACGTTGAGACGCGTGCCGAAGTAGACGTCGGCGGCGCTCTGGGCGAGATCTGCTGATCCGTCCGACATATTCCCGGCACGAACATCCGCTAACATGGCGCCCACGCCGCGCCTGCAACGCGCGGCCCAGGTCCGCGCAGGCGGCGTCCGTTTTGAAGGTAATCCCCATGCTGATCAATTGCGCCGCCTATCAGGACGGCAGAAAGCTGGCCGACATCGAGATCGACGACATCAGCGTCTACGTCGCGAAGCCCGAGTGCTTCGTCTGGGTCGCGCTGAAGGACCCGGGCCCCGGCGAGCTCGAAGTGATGAAGCACGAATTCGGTCTCCACGAACTCGCGGTTGAAGATGTCCGCAACGGCCATCAGCGTCCGAAGATCGAGGAGTACGGCGAATCGCTGTTCGCGGTGATGCATACGATCGAGATGGACGACGAGGGCGAACTGACGATCGGCGAGATCGATGTGTTCGTCGGCAAGAACTATGTGCTGTCGGTGCGCAACCGGACCCAGCACGGATTCCAGCAGGTGCGTGCGCGCTGCGAGCGCGAGCCGCAACTGCTGAAGGAAGGCTCCGCGTTCGTGCTGTACGCACTGATGGACAGCCTCGTCGATCGCTATTTCCCGATTCTCGAAGCGCTCGGCACGGAGATCGAAGAGATCGAGGACCGCATCTTCGAGAAGCACAACCTGGGTTCGGCACGCGCGATCATCGAGGATCTGTACTCGTTAAAGCGTCGTCTCGTGATCTTCCAGCATCACATCACGCCGATGCTCGAATCGATCGGCAAGCTGACGGGCGGCCGTATTCCGCAGATCTGCGTCGGCATGCAGGCGTATTTCCGCGACGTGTACGACCATCTGCTGCGGATCGTGAAGACGATCGAAGGGCGCCGCGAAATGATCGTCACCGCGATCCAGGTGAACCTCGGCATGATCTCGCTCGCCGAGAGCGAGGTGACCAAGCGGCTCGGTTCGTTCGCCGCGCTGTTCGCGGTGCCGACAATGATCGCGGGCATCTACGGGATGAACTTCCAGAGCATCCCCGAGCTGCACTACAAGTACGGTTACCCGATCTGTATCGCGTCGATGCTGGTGGTCGATCTGTTCCTGTGGTGGCGCTTCCGGCGCGCGGGCTGGTTGTAGCGGGCTAGCGCTTCGTCAGCGCAAGCCGCACACCGAGGCCGATAAAGCCCGCGCCGATCACCCGGTCGATCCAGCGCCGCACGACCGGCTGCCCGCGCACCGCTCGTGCGGCCGTCGCCGCGACCCACGCGACGACGCAGTCGTTCGCGAGTCCGAGCAGCACGAACACCGCGCCGAGCACGAGAAACGCGAGCGTCTTGTGCGGGCTATCGGCGGCGACGAACTGCGGGAAAAATGCGACGTAGAACAGCAGCACTTTCGGATTCGACGCGTTCGTCACGAAGCCGCGAAACAGCAGTGCGCCGCGTGACAGAGGCGGTACGGCCGGCGCCTCGCCAGCCGTTATCGCTGCCTGTGCAGCCGGCCACACCATTCGCAGACCGAGCCACGTCAGATACGCGGCGCCGATCCACTTGACCGCATTGAACGCGCCCGGCGATGCCGCGAGCAGCGCGGTCAATCCAACCGCGCACGCGATCGTATGCGCACATCCCCCGAACGACACACCGAGCGCCGACAGCAGACCCGCGCGGCGCCCATGCGCGATGCTCTGACCGGCGACATAGGCAAGGTCGGGACCTGGCGTCAGGTTGAGCACCGTGACGGCGAGCAGAAAGAGCGGGAACTGGACGATACCGAGCATGGCGGGAATCCGGATGCGAGCGTGAAGGAAGGGCGTTGACTCATGATACGCAATCCGCCTTCTTTCGTTCGTGCCCGGTTCATGCGCGCAACGGTTCGCCACCTATTGCGACAAGCAACAGAAAGGGCGAGCATAAGCGGCCCACGCGCGACCGTCCGTTTTGCGCACGGGTGCGGGTCGCCCGGCATGCAATAGCGCCGGGCAAATAGCGAGCAACAACGCGAGCAACAACGAAGCAACCCGACCCGCGTTTCGACCTTGCCCCACGTCTCTCGAAAAGCCTTGTCCGCGTATCGCTGGAATGCACGGCGCATGCGGCTCGCACCGGGTGCCCGTTGCCGGCGGCTCCATTGCGTCGGTGCGGCGCAGCACTGCGAGGCGTTGACAGGCATCACGAGATACGCTGAGAATAGGCGCTCGCAAACGTTTGCGCGTACGTAACGTCCACGAAAAATAGGGTTCTCCCTGAGCCCAACAACTGGAGATATCGCATGAACCACCGCCTTCGCCGCCGCGTGCTCGCGGCTGCTGTCGCGCTGACCGCTACCGTTTCCCTGCCGTTCGCCACGCCTGCTCACGCCCAGACCCCGAAGAAGCCGAAGATCGCGCTGGTGATGAAATCCCTCGCCAACGAATTCTTCCTGACGATGGAAAACGGCGCGAAGGATTACCAGAAGCACAACCCGAACAACTTCGACCTGATCACGAACGGCATCAAGGACGAGACCGACACGGCCAACCAGATCCGCATCGTCGAGCAGATGATCGTCTCGAAGGTCGACGCGATCGTGATCGCGCCCGCCGATTCGAAGGCGCTGGTGCCGGTCATCAAGAAGGCGGTCGATGCGGGGATCATCGTCGTGAACATCGACAACCGGCTCGACCCGGACGTGCTGAAGTCGAAGGATCTGAACGTGCCGTTCGTCGGCCCGGATAACCGCAAGGGCGCGCAGAAGGTCGGCGATTACCTCGCGCAGAAGCTGAAGGCAGGCGACCAGGTCGGCATCATCGAAGGCGTGTCGACCACGACGAACGCGCAGCAGCGTACGGCCGGCTTCAAGGACGCGATGCAGAAGGTCGGCGCGAACGTCGTGTCGGTGCAGTCGGGCGAATGGGAAATCGACAAGGGCAATGCGGTTGCATCCGCGATGCTCAACGAGTACCCGAACCTGAAGGCGCTCCTCGCCGGTAATGACAACATGGCGATCGGCGCGGTGTCCGCCGTGCGCGCGGCCGGCAAGCAGGGCAAGGTGTACGTGGTCGGCTACGACAACATCGGCGCGATCAAGCCGATGCTGAAGGACGGCCGCGTGCTCGCCACCGCCGATCAATACGCAGCCAAGCAGGCTGTGTTCGGCATCGACACTGCGCTGAAGGCGATCTCCGAGCACAAGAAGCAGAGCGAGCTGTCGGGCGTCGTCGAAACGCCGTGCGACCTCATCACGAAGTAACGAGGCAACCAGACGTGACACTGCGCGGGCTTCGCGGCCCGCGCATCGTGTCCATTCAGCAGCCGCTCAAGAAAACCGCTGCGTAGCCGATATCCCAGAGGTAAGCGTCATGACGATGCGCACGCGTAGCGGGGATCCGCAGCGTCGCGACGCGCGAAGCTGCCTCTCGATACTCGGCACGTCACCCGGCCTGGCTGGTCGTTACCGGCCAACCCCCGGCGATACCGTGCGCGGCGGCTTTGGAACCAGGATTGCAATGGATTTGACCGACAACGACGCATCGTCTGCCGTACTGTCCGTGAGCGGCATCGGCAAGACCTACGCCGAACCGGTGCTCGCGGACGTGAGTCTCGTGCTGCGCGCCGGCGAGGCGCTCGCGCTGACCGGCGAGAACGGCGCGGGCAAGAGCACGCTGTCGAAGATCGTCGGCGGGCTGGTTGAGCCGACGGCCGGCACGATGCGTCTCGCGGGCGCGCCGTATGCGCCGGCAAGCCGCACCGAGGCCGAAGCGCTCGGCGTGCGGATGGTGATGCAGGAGCTGAATCTGCTGCCCACTTTATCGGTGGCGGAGAACCTGTTCCTGAACCGCCTGCCGTACGTTGGACCGTCGCGTTTCGGCTGGATCGACCGCCGCAAGCTGCGCGACGATGCGCGTGCCGCGATGGCGCAGGTCGGGCTCGACGCGATCGATCCCGACACGCTCGTCGGCGAACTCGGCATCGGCCATCAGCAGATGGTCGAGATCGCGCGCAACCTGATCGGCGATTGCCGCGTGCTGATTCTCGACGAACCGACCGCGATGCTGACCGCGCGCGAAGTCGATCTGCTGTTCGAGCAGATCGCGCGCCTGAAGGCACGCGGCGTCGCGCTGGTGTACATCTCGCATCGCCTCGAAGAACTCGCGAAGGTCGCGGAGCGCGTCGCGGTGTTGCGCGACGGCCGGCTCGTGCATACCGACGCAATGGCGAACCTCACGAGCGACCGCATTGTCACGCTGATGGTCGGTCGCGAGATCGGCGAGCAGATCGATCTCGGCGTGCGCAACATCGGCGCGCCGTTGCTGAGCGTCGCGGGTCTCGGACGCGGCCAGATCGTGCGCGACGTGTCGTTCGACGTGCGGGCCGGCGAGATCTTCGGCATCAGCGGGCTGATCGGCGCGGGTCGCACGGAGTTGATGCGCGCGATCTACGGCGCCGATCTGAAGGATCGCGGCACCGTGTCGCTCGCACGCAGTCCGGGCGAGACGCCGCAGCCGGTCGAGATCGCATCGCCTGCCGATGCGGTGCGTGCCGGCATCGCGCTGATCACCGAGGACCGCAAGGGCGAAGGCCTGCTGCTGCCGCAGCCGATCGCGGCGAACGTGTCGCTCGGCAACATCGGCAGCGTCGCGCGTCACGGCATCGTCGACGCGAAACGCGAGAACGCGCTCGCGCAGCGGCAGATCGACGCGATGCGCATCCGCACGTCGGGACCGGCGCAGGCAGTCGGCGAGCTGTCCGGCGGCAACCAGCAGAAAGTCGTGATCGGCCGCTGGCTCGCGCGCGACTGCCGGGTGCTGCTGTTCGACGAACCTACGCGCGGCATCGACGTCGGCGCGAAGTTCGATATCTATGGATTGATGGGAGCGCTCGCCCGCGAGGGCCGGGCGCTGGTTGTGGTGTCGAGCGATCTGCGCGAACTGATGCTGATCTGCGACCGGATCGGCGTGATGTCGGCGGGACGCATGACGGGCATTTTTGCGCGCGACGAGTGGTCGCAGGACGCGTTGCTCGCCGCCGCGTTCGCTGGCTATCGCAGCCGCGACGCATTGCTGGACACACACGACACGCACGCAGCAGGGAGTCTGTCATGACGAATCAACCGGTGCCGCAGGACGGCACGAAAACAGTCGCAACCGTGGCCAACGATCCGTCGGCGCCGCTCTCCAGCGGCAAACCGGCCGGCACACGCCTCGGCTTTTCGAATTACATTGGCCTCGCGGGCGCGCTGCTCGCGATGATCGTGCTGTTCTCGCTGCTCAGTTCGCACTTTCTGACCTACGACACGTTCAGCACGATCGCGAACCAGATTCCGGATCTGGTCGTGATGTCGGTGGGCATGACGTTCGTGCTGATCATCGCGGGGATCGACCTGTCGGTCGGTTCGGTGCTCGCACTCGGCGCGTCGGTGGTTAGCGTCGTGGCATTGAAGTGGGGCTGGGGGCCGATTCCGGCCGCGCTGCTCGGCGTCGTCGCGGCTGCGCTGACCGGCACGTTCACCGGCGCGGTGACGGTCGGCTGGCGGATTCCGTCGTTCATCGTGTCGCTCGGCGTGCTTGAAGGCGCGCGCGGCATCGCGTACCAGATGACGAACTCGCGCACCGCGTATATCGGCGACGCGTTCGACGTGCTGTCGAATCCGATCGCGCTCGGCATTTCGCCTGCATTCCTGATCGCGGTCGCGGTGATGATCGTCGCGCAGCTGGTGCTGACGCGCACGGTGTTTGGCCGCTACCTGATCGGTATCGGCACCAACGAGGAAGCGGTGCGGCTCGCGGGCGTGAATCCGAAGCCGTACAAGATCATCGTGTTCGCGCTGATGGGTGCGTTGTCGGGGCTCGCCGCGCTGTTCCAGATCTCGCGCCTCGAAGCCGCCGATCCGAACGCGGGCGTCGGGCTCGAACTGCAGGTGATCGCGGCGGTCGTAATCGGTGGGACGAGTCTGATGGGCGGACGCGGATCGGTGATCAGCACGTTCTTCGGCGTCTTGATTATTTCGGTGCTGGCGGCGGGCCTCGCGCAGATCGGCGCGAGCGAGCCGACCAAACGGATCATCACCGGCGCGGTGATCGTCGTGGCGGTCGTGCTCGATACGTACCGCAGCCGGCGCAAGCGCGTGTAGTGATACAGCGGGCACGGCGCGCACTGCGTGAACGTGTAGTAGCGGGCACACGGTAAAGAGTAGTAAATGCAGAACGGCGAAATGACAGCGGAAGGCCGCGCTCGCAGGCATGACGAAACGCGGCGGGCCGTTCGCGCGAACGGTGGGCACAACGGGCAGGAGAGCAACGGGTTATGGCGACGATCAAGGATGTAGCGGCCGTGGCTGGCGTGTCGTTCACGACGGTATCGCATGTGGTGAACAACTCGCGGCCGGTGTCGGCCGACGTGCGCGCGAAAGTCGAGCATGCGATCCGCCAGCTCCACTACGTGCCGTCGGCGGTCGCGCGTTCGCTGAAGGCGCGGGCCACGACGACGATCGGCCTCGTCGTGCCGAACAGCACGAATCCGTATTTCGCGGAACTCGCGCGCGGCATCGAGGACGGCTGCTCGCGTAACGGCTACTGCGTGTTCTTCTGCAACTCCGACGACGACCCCGCGAAGCAGCGCAACTATCTGCGCGTGCTGCAGGAAAAGCGCATCGACGGGCTGATCGTCGCATCGGCCGGCGACGATGCGGTCCTCGCGCAGACGCTTGCCGATGCGCGCGAACCGCTCGTCGTCGTCGATCGCAACATCGAGGGGCTGAATGCCGACCTCGTGCAGATCGATCACGAGAAGGGCGCCTATCTGGCGACGCGTCATCTGCTCGAACTCGGTCACGTGAAGATCGGCTGCATCACCGGGCCGGTTGCGACCGCGGTCAGCGCGATGCGCGTGCACGGCTTCATTCGCGCGATGGCCGAGCGTGGCATCGAGATTCCGCCGGATGCGATCGTCGAGAGCGATTTTTCGGGCAACGGCGGGCATCGCGCGGCGGGCCAACTGTTCGACACGGTGCAGCCGAGCGCGATTTTCGCGGGCAACGACATGATGGGGATCGGTGCGCTGCGTGCGGCGGCCGAACGCGGACTGCGTGTGCCGACCGACTGCTCGATTATCGGCTTCGACGATATCGAACTGGGCCGCTTCACCTATCCGGCGCTGTCGACGGTCGGGCAATCGGTGCGCGCGCTCGGCGACATGGCCGCGCAGACACTGATCGAGCGGATCGCCGCGCGTGCCGGCGGCGGTGTCGCGACGGCGGCGCGTCGGCGCGTCGTTGCGCCTCGGCTGATTTTGCGCGAATCGACCGGGCCGTGGAGCGGGGCGGCTGCCGCTGCCGGCAATGAAGGACTCGCGGCCTGACGGAGCACCGTGCGGTCGTTCGCCGTCCGGTTTTGATCCGCGCATCGCGCGGGACCGGGACCGGGTGCGGCCGCGACTCGGTCCAGTCCGTCGACTCCACGCGCCGTTACCCCTCTCTCAATCCAATCACATTAGCCCTACGAGCTAGACGACGAGTCATATGCGCCCAGCGCGCAGCAGGAGAATGACGTGACGAACAATGCAGCGCACGGCCGGGTGGCCGTGGCCGGTAGTCTGAATATGGACCTCGTGGCGCGCGCCCCGCGCCTGCCGCGTCCCGGCGAAACGCTCGCGGGCCACGCGTTCGCGCAGGTGGCCGGCGGCAAGGGCGGCAATCAGGCAGTCGCGGCGGCGCGACTCGGCGCGCAGGTCGCGATGATCGGTTGCGTCGGTGCCGATGCGAATGGCGCGCAACTGCGCGCGGGGCTCGAAGCGGAAGGGATCGACTGCGCGGCGCTCGAGACGAGCGAGCATGCGTCGACGGGTGTCGCGCTGATCGTCGTCGACGACGGCAGTCAGAACGCGATCGTGATCGTCGCGGGCAGCAACGGCGAAGTGACGCCCGCGACTATCGCACGGCACGAGGCGGTGCTCGCGGCGGCCGACGTCGTCGTGTGCCAGCTCGAAACGCCGGACGCAGCCGTCGAAGCGACGCTCGCCACCGCGCGCCGGCTCGGCAAGACGACGATCCTGAATCCCGCGCCTGCGGTCGGGCCGCTGCCGACCGCATGGTTTTCGTTGATCGACTATCTGATTCCGAACGAACTCGAAGCAGCGACGCTGACTGGTCTGCCGGTGACGTCGCCGGCTGACGCCGCCGTGGCAGCCACTGCGTTACGCACGGCCGGCGCGCGCAACGTGCTGGTCACGCTCGGCGCGCAGGGCGTGCAGGTGGCGCTCGCGGACGGCACGACGCAGCACTACGCGGCGCCGCGTGTCGAAGCGGTCGATACGACGGCTGCGGGCGATACGTTTATCGGCGGTCTCGCGGCGCAGCTGGCGCGAGGCGCGGCCGTGGACGACGCGATCCGCTTCGCGCAACGGGCTGCGGCGATCTCGGTGACGCGTGCGGGTGCGCAGCCGTCGATTCCGACGCGGGATGAAGTCGAAGGCTGAACGCCGATTCTGTATGACCCGCATGCGTTGCCTCACGCGACATCCGCAACCCCAGCCGCCTGTTCCCGCGCGTACTGCGTCGGCGGCTGGCCGACGTGCCGGGTGAACGCGACGCTGAACGTGCTCGCCGAACTGTAGCCGACCCGCAGCGCAATCTCGGCGACCCTGCCTTCGTTACGACGCAGCAGATCCTTCGCGAGCGCCATCCGCCAGGTCAGCAGATATTCCATCGGCGCAATGCCGACCGCGCGGCTGAAGCGTTCGAAAAACGTCGAACGCGACAGCGCGGCTTCCTTCGCGAGTTCGGCGACGGTCCACGCGTGGGTCGGGCGTTCGTGCATGACGCGGATCGCGGCCGCGAGCCGGGCATCGGCGAGTCCGCGCACCAGACCCGGCGACGCGTTCGTTCCCGCCGACCGCAACGCTTCGATCAGCAGCACCTCCAGCAATCGCGACAGCACGACTTCGCGCGCCGGCCGCTGCTCGCGCGATTCCTCCCGGACCAGATCCACGAGCGTCGCCAGCCGCTGTTCGCCGCGCACGTGCACGAGTTGCGGCAACAGCGACACGAGCAGCGCCGCATCCGGCGAACCGAAGCTGCAGTGGCCGGCCATCATGCGTGCGTCGACCGGATTGTCCGGCGCGCCGATCCGGTACTCGCCGACGCCGAGCGCGACGGGCCTCGCCGTCTCGACATCGGGTGGTGGTGGCACGAGACTCGACATCGCGACGCCGTAGGCCGCCGGAACCAGCACGAAGTCGCCGGCCAGCAGCTCGATCGGCTCGTGTCCGTCCATCGCCATCCGGCAGCCGCCGTCGAGGACCACGCAATAGAACGGCTCCCCCGCATCCGAACGACTGACACGCCACGGACTCGCGCCGAAGACGAGTTTGGAGAACCGCGCGCCCGGCTGCAGCAGCGTCACCACTTCGGCTAATGGATCGATCATTGCCGGACTCCTGCAAATGAAATTCGGATTCTGGATTGTAGCAAGTACGGGTTCGGCGCTCTATCGTAGGGGTACACGTCCACCCCAACAGGAACCTCCATGCCTACTGTTCTGATTACCGGCTGCTCGTCCGGCTTCGGCCTCGAGATCGCCCGTTATTTCCTCGCCCGCGACTGGCACGTCATTGCGACGATGCGCACGCCGACCGCCGACGTGCTGCCGGCTTCGGACCGTCTGCGCGTGCTGCCGCTCGACGTCACGAATTCCGACAGCATCCGCGATGCCGTCGAGGCTGCCGGCCCGATCGACGTTCTAGTCAACAACGCGGGTTTCGGTGCGGCATCGCCGGTCGAGTTCGTGCCGATCCCGACCGTGCGTGAGCTGTTCGAGACCAACACCATCGGCACGATCGCATTGACGCAGGCGGTGCTGCCGCAGTTCCGGGAGCGCCGGGCCGGTGTCGTCGTGAACGTCACGTCGAGCGTGACGTACAGGCCGTTGCCGCTGATCGCCGCGTACCGTGCGAGCAAGGCAGCGGTGAACGCGTTCACCGAATCGATGGCGCTTGAACTCGAGCCGTTCGGCGTGCGGGCGCGTCTCGTGTTGCCGGGCCGCTCGCCCGAGACACGCTTCGGCGAGAACGCAGGCGCGCGGATGGTCGGCCTCGACCACGAAGCGTATGCCGATACCGTCAAGGCGGTCTTTGCGCGGCTGCAGGACACGTCTTCGCCCGTCACCCACTCGCAGGACGTCGCCGAAGCCGTATGGCGCGCGGCAACCGATCCGTCGTCGCCGATGCGCATCCCGGCCGGCGCCGACGCCGAACTGTGGGGCGCGGAGGCCGGCTGAACCTCAGTCACACCGCCATCGCATCACATTCGCACAACCCGGAGAAAGACATGCAGGACAAACCCATCGCGCTGATCACCGGCGCCAATCAGGGAATCGGTTTGCAGATCGCGAAGGATCTCGCCGGACACGGCTTCACCGTGCTCGTCGGATCGCGCGATCTGGCGCGCGGCAAGGCCGCCGCAAAAGAAGTCGGGCCGGACGCACACGCGCTGCAGCTCGACTTGACGGACCACGCTTCGATTACCGATGCCGCTGCGCTGATCGGCATGGAATTCGGCCGCCTCGACGTGCTGATCAACAACGCGGCGATCTCGAACACGAGCAAGCAGCCCGGCCAGTCCCTCGACGACTACGTGAAGACGACGCTGCCGAGCAACGTGTCCATCGACGAAATGCGCGCGGTGTGGGACACCAACGTGTTCGGCGTCGTCGCCGTCTATCAGGCGATGTTGCCGCTGCTGCGCAAGGCCAGGGCCGCGCGCATCGTCAACGTGTCGAGCGGCGCCGGCTCGCTGACGCAAAACTCGAATCCGGCGTACGCGCATCGCTCGATCTTCGGCCCGGTCTATCCGGCGTCGAAGACCGCGCTCAACGCACTGACGCTCGCGATGGCGATCGAACTGGAGCCGGACGGCATCAAGGTCCACGCGGTGTCGCCGGGTTTTACGAAGACGAACCTCAACGGTTACGAGGGGACCGACACCGTCGAGCAGGGCGCGCGCGAGATCGTGCGTCTCGCGCTGCCGGGCTCGGACAGTCCGACTGGTTCGTTCACGCGCTGGGAAAACGAAACGATTCCGTGGTGACGCCATATCGAACGCATTCGAACGCGTGATTGAAGAGCGCGAACCGAGTCGCGCGAATTCACACGCGACGCTTTGATCGAAACGGGGCCACGGTCTTCATTTTCCGTGGCCCCGACAACGTTTGCCGCCGCGAGTCCGGCCACCATTGATGTGTAGGATTTTGTAAGTTGTACTCGCGCACCCGCGCGAATTCGTCGGACCATATAGAAGCTTCAAGTTCACCCCGAGCAGGCCGTAAACGCGCGTAGAGCGTCACACAATGCGCCGCGCATTTATTCGCAGATCACTCTCAGAGGGAAGAACATGAACAAGGGCATTTCCATCAAGGCTCGCATCGGGCTCACGGTGAGTTTTCTCGCCGTGCTGCTGATTGCGCTCGGTGTACTGGGGCTCGTCGGCATGAGCAATTCGAACGACGCGTACCGTGACACCTTCACTAACCAGATGCCCAGTGCAGTCGCCATCGACGGTGCGGAGATGTACGCGGCGCGCGAACGTCTCGCACTCGACCGCGCCGCGTTCATGATGAACACGCCCGAGGCCGCACCGACGCTTGAGCGCGCGAAGCTGATGCGCGCAACCTCCGACGACTGGTGGAAAAAATACCTCGCGTTGCCCCGCGACGCCGAAGAAGACCGTCTCGCGCAAGCCGTCGTCGCGAAACGCGATGCGCTGCATCAATCGATGGACACGTTCGCCGCGATGGTCGCCGCTAACGACCAGACCAAGCTGATCGACAACGCGAAGCGTCTGCAGAAGGGCTACAACGAACTGGCGGTTGCCGACGATGCGCTGCGCCAGCTCCAGTTCACGCAGGCAGAGGGAGGTTATACGGACGCACAGTCCGCTTTCAGCGTGTTCCGTGCAGTCAGCATCGGCGCACTGATCGCCGGGCTGCTCGCAGCGTTCTTCTCGTACTGGGCGTTGCGCCGTGCAATCGGCGTGCCGCTCGCCGACGCGCTCGCGCATTTCGAGTCGATCGCCGCTGGCGACCTGCGCCGGCCGGTCGTCGTCCGCACGCGCGACGAAATGGGGCAGTTGCTCGCAGGCATCGACAAGATGCAGCGCAGCCTGATCGCGACGGTGCGCTCGGTGCGCGTGGGCAGCGAATCGATCGCGACCGCGACGCGGCAGATCGCCGCGGGCAACATCGATCTGTCGTCGCGCACCGAGGAACAGGCCTCGGCGTTGCAACAGACGGCGTCGAGCATGGAAGAACTGACCGGCACCGTGAAGCAGAACGCGGACAACGCCCGCCAGGCGAGCGCGCTCGCGGCGAACGCATCGGAGATCGCGAATCGCGGCAACGCAGTGGTGGGTCAGGTGGTCGGCACGATGGGCGACATCAACCAGAGCTCGGCGAAGATCGCGGACATCATCTCGATCATCGAGGGCATTGCGTTCCAGACCAACATCCTCGCGCTGAACGCGGCGGTCGAAGCGGCGCGCGCGGGCGAGGAAGGGCGCGGCTTCGCGGTCGTCGCGGGCGAGGTGCGCAGTCTGGCGCAGCGTTCGTCGGCGGCGGCGAAGGAAATCAAGGAGCTGATCGACACGTCGGTCGAGCGCGTGCAATCCGGCTCGGCGCTCGTCGACGACGCGGGCCGCACGATGACGGAGATCATCGGTGCAGTGCAGCGCGTGACCGACATCATGGGCGAGATCGCGGCCGCGTCGGGCGAGCAGAGTGGTGGCATCGACCAGGTCGCGCGCGCCGTCACGCAGATGGACGAGGTCACCCAGCAGAATGCTGCGCTCGTCGAAGAAGCGGCCGCCGCTGCGCAATCGCTTGAAGATCAGGCATCGAAGCTGCGCCAGGCGGTTGCGGTGTTCCAGCTGGACGATACCGGCACGACACAGGAGCCGTTGCATGCGGGTGCGCAGGCGGCGCGAGCCGTCAAGAGAACGCCTGCGCCGGCGCGGGCAGCGGTAAGGCCCGCGACGCGCAAGCCTGCAGCATTCGCGGCAGCCGGTGCTGCAACGACGATCGCGCCGGCGACCGCGCCAGCACTGGTTACCGCTGGAAGCGCCGGAAGCGACCGCGATTGGGAGACCTTCTGACGCCGCGATGCGATCGCAGCCGCATGCACCGACATCGCGCACAGATAGCCGTTGCGACGGAACAATCGGAATGAATCGGCGACGATCGATCGGACAGTCGGGATAATCCGCGAAGCGTTAAAGCAGCGTCGAAAGACCGGGTTTGTGAATGGGCACCCATCGGGACACCCATCGCAACCCCGGTCTTTTTTCATGGGCTGAATGAACCGTGGCCCCCTGGAGCGACCCCGGTTCCGGTACATTGACGGGCGCGGTTGCCGTCGTGCACCGCCGCATTCGAACCGTCGCCAGCCACGCGGCGGTTTGATTCCGTGCCCGCCCGCTCGCCCCAAAGGATCGACATGATGCATCAGGATCTCGCGCTTCGCCTCGTCGAGGCTCGCCGCCAGCACCGGCTGATCGACGCATTGCGCGCGGACGACGTGCCGCCCGACGCGGCCACCGCGTATGCGATCCAGCAGGCGGTGATCGCCGGGCTGGACACGTCGACGGGTGCGTGGAAAATCGGCGCGCGATCGCCCGGCGGTGCGGCCGGTGGTGCGCCGATTCCGGCACCGCTGGTGCTCGCGTCGCCGGCCCGCAGTGCGTATGGCGGCTTCTTTCGCGTGCTGGTCGAACTGGAGATCGCGTTCCGTTTTGCCGAACCGATCGCGCCCCGCGGCGAAGCCTATGCACGCGACGAAGTGCTTGCGCGGGTAGGCGCCGTGCTGCCGGCGATCGAGATCGTCGACAGCCGGTTTGCCGAGTGGCCAAAGAATGTCGCGCCGCTCGCGCAACTGGCCGATGCGCAGAACAACGGCGCGCTCGTGACCGGACAGGCGCTGCCGTATGCGGGTTTTGCGCGGCAGTTCGATTTCGTGTCGCCGGTACTCGAATTGACGTTCGACGGTGTACCGCTCGCCGCCGACACCGTCGGCAATCCAGCAGGCGATCCGCGCGAGCTGCTGGTGTGGTTCGTCAACCATTGCGCCGCGATGGGCATCACGATCGAGCCCGACTGGACGATCACGACGGGCTCTTACGTCGGCGCACACGCGCTCGACCGGCCCGGCATCGTGCACGGCCATATCGACGGCCTCGGCGAAGTCGAAATCGAGCTCACCTGAGCCGCTGATTATTTTTACCGGCTGCGCGCATGCCGCGCAGCGGCGACACGGTGGTGGTCGCACGGGTCACACCCGCCGCCGTACTTACACCTATACCGTATATCGAGATGCCCGCCGATAAGGCAGGCAGAAGCACGCGCGACCCTGTCTGTCGCGTGGTTATCGGCGCGCACATTGCCGAACGAAATACCGTTGAACGAAATGCGCGGCGCACGGACGAATCTCCAGAGCGCGTGCCGTGGTGGATGAAACCGCGCTGTCGATCTGTTTAACGTTGTATGTCACATCGATATGCGATGCGAGGACGCGGAGTTGTAACGGCGTGTAGCGATGTCCACGAAAGTGGGGCGTCGCGCGTTCAGGAAGAAATGATGCCGCGAGCGGAGCAGACGTGAGAGCGAAGTGTTACAACGGCATCGATAGTACGGCGGGTGGTGCGACCGACGCCGCGACGAAGAACATTTCGCATGCGACAGCAGCGAAGACCGTCGCGATCGATGCGCTTTTTACGCAGCCTGGACGGAAGATTGTATGTGAGCGATTCCGTGTTTCCAAGAGAGGATTGTCACGGGGTCTAGAGAGTCCTGTTTTTCGTAACGTAGTTCGTGAAAAAAATTTTAAAAGGGTTTAGGATGAATTCGAGCGATGTCGTTTCCGAATAGCGCGCCGCGCACGACATCGATCCAGACTTCGGCGAGGAGGTAGCATGGATATCTACAGCAGTTTCGCGACCCGCTTCGAGAAAACGCGAGAAGATGAACTCTCGCTCGAGGAGTATCTCGCGCTCTGCAAAGACAATCCCGCCGCGTACGCCACATCGGGCGAACGCATGTTGACGGCAATCGGGGAACCGGAACAGATCGACACTCGCAACGATCCGCGCACGTCGCGCATCTTCGCGAACAAGGTGATCAAGGTGTACCCCGCATTCCGTGAGTTCTACGGAATGGAAGAAGTCATCGAGCAGGTCGTGTCGTACTTCCGGCATGCAGCCCAGGGGCTCGAGGAAAAGAAACAGATTCTCTATCTGCTTGGACCGGTGGGCGGCGGCAAGTCGTCGATTGCCGAGCGTTTGAAGCAGTTGATGGAGCGCGTGCCGTTCTATTCAATCAAGGGCTCGCCCGTCAACGAATCGCCGCTCGGGCTGTTCGACTACGACGAAGACGGTCCGATTCTCGAAGAGCAGTACGGCATTCCGCGCCGCTACCTCAAAAGCATTCTGAGCCCGTGGGCGGTGAAGCGCCTGCACGAGTACAACGGCGACATCCGCAAGTTCCGCGTCGTGCGCCGCTATCCGTCAATCCTGCGGCAGATCGGTATCGCGAAGACCGAACCGGGCGACGAAAACAATCAGGATATTTCTTCGCTGGTCGGTAAGGTCGACATCCGCAAGCTCGAACAGTATGCGCAGGACGATGCCGACGCATACAGCTACTCGGGCGGCCTGTGTCTCGCGAATCAGGGGCTGCTCGAATTCGTCGAAATGTTCAAGGCGCCGATCAAGGTGCTGCATCCGCTGCTCACCGCGACACAGGAAGGTAACTTCAAAGGCACCGAGGGGTTCGGCGCGATTCCGTTCGACGGCGTGATTCTCGCGCACTCGAACGAGTCGGAGTGGAAGGCGTTCCGCAACAACCGCAACAACGAAGCACTGCTCGACCGGATCTTCGTCGTGAAGGTGCCGTACTGCCTGCGCTACTCGGAAGAGATCAAGATCTACGAGAAGCTGATCCGCAACTCGTCGCTCGCGAATGCGGTGTGCGCACCGGGCACGTTGAAGATGATGGCGCAGATGTCGGTGCTGACGCGTCTGCAGGAGCCGGAGAATTCGAGCCTGTTCTCGAAGATGCAGGTGTACGACGGCGAGAACCTGAAGGACACGGATCCGAAAGCGAAGTCGTATCAGGAGTATCGCGACTTTGCCGGTGTCGACGAAGGGATGACCGGCGTGTCGACACGCTTCGCGTTCAAGATCATGTCGCGCGTGTTCAACTTCGACTCCACCGAGGTCGCGGCGAATCCGGTGCATCTGATGTACGTGCTCGAACAGCAGATCGAACGCGAGCAGTTCCCGCCGGAAACCGAACAGAAGTATCTGTCGTTCATCAAGGACGTGCTTGCTTCGCGCTACGCGGAGTTCATCGGCAAGGAGATTCAGACCGCTTACCTGGAGTCGTATTCCGAGTATGGGCAGAACATCTTCGATCGCTACGTCACGTATGCGGACTTCTGGATTCAGGACCAGGAGTTCCGCGACCACGACACCGGCGAGAGCTTCGACCGCGCGGCGCTGAACGCGGAGCTGGAGAAGATCGAAAAGCCCGCGGGCATCAGCAACCCGAAGGACTTCCGCAACGAGATCGTCAACTTCGTGCTGCGTGCGCGTGCAGGCAATGCAGGCAAGAACCCGGCGTGGATCAGCTACGAGAAGCTGCGCGTCGTGATCGAAAAGAAGATGTTCTCGAACACGGAAGAACTGCTGCCGGTCGTTTCGTTCAATGCGAAGGGCTCGGCGGAAGAGCAGCGCAAGCATGAAGACTTCGTCAACCGGATGGTGGCGAAGGGCTACACGCCGAAGCAGGTGCGGTTGCTGTGCGACTGGTATCTGCGTGTGCGCAAGTCGTCATGACCTGTTCATGAGACACGTTGCGTACGGCCCGCGCGGCGTCGCTGCGCGGGCGCCCTGCGACGCGCAGGCAGTCTGGACATGAGTCCGCACGCCACTTGCGTCTCGCGATCAAGGGAGACTGGATGTGCTTCATCAAATCATCGACCGCAGGCTGGCAGGCAAGAACAAGAGCATTGCAAACCGTGAACGCTTTCTGCGTCGCGTAAAGAATTACATTCGTCGCGCGGTGTCCGAGGCGGTGCGCGACCGGAGCATCAAGGACATACAGAACACCCAGAGCATCACCATTCCTCGCAAGGACATCGCCGAGCCGTCGTTCCGTCATGGTCCCGGCGGCAAGCGCGAAATGGTGCACCCAGGCAACGCCGACTACATCCGCGGCGACAAGATTCCGCGTCCGCCGGGTGGTGGGGGCGGAGGCGGCGGGGGCAGCGCGAGCAACGAAGGCGAAGGGCAGGATGACTTCGTGTTCGAACTGAGCCGCGAAGAATTCATGCAGTACTTCTTCGACGACCTCGAGCTGCCGCGCCTCGTAAAGACCCATCTGCTTGCGGTGCCGACATGGAAGAGCATCCGCGCGGGCTGGGCCGCCGAAGGCACGCCGAACAATATCGACGTCGTCCGTTCGCTGCGCAGTGCGCTCGGCCGGCGCATCGCGCTCGGTGCGCCGCTCGTCAACGAACTGCACGAACTCGAACAGAAACTCGACGAGATGAAGGCCGATCCGGCCGATCGTCGCGAGGAAATCAAGCTGCTCGAGGAAGAGATCCATCATCTGCGCGGCCGCATCTGGCGCATCCCGTTCATCGATCCGTTCGATCTGCGCTACGTGAACCGCGTGAAGCAGCCGCAGCCGTCGAGCCAGGCCGTGATGTTCTGTCTGATGGACGTATCGGGTTCGATGGACGAGCAGCGCAAGGATCTCGCGAAGCGTTTCTTCATCCTGCTGTACCTGTTCCTGAAGCGGAACTACGAACGCATTGAAGTCGTGTTCATCCGCCACCACACGCGCGCCGAGGAAGTCGACGAAGATACGTTCTTCCATTCGACCGAAAGCGGCGGCACAGTGGTGTCGAGCGCGCTCGAACTGATGCAGAAGGTCATGGACGAGCGCTACTCGCCGAGCGAATGGAACATTTACGGCGCACAGGCCTCGGACGGCGACAACTGGACCGACGATTCGCCGAAGTGCCGCAAGATCCTCGCAGATGACATCCTGACGAAGGTGCGCTATTTTGCGTATATTCAGGTGACGCCCGAAGAGCAGAACCTGTGGCTCGAATACGCGCAGCTGGCCGCCACCGCGCCGCAGATGGCGATGAAGAAAGTGGAAACGGCGGCGGATATCTATCCGGTGTTCCGGGAGCTGTTCGAGAAGCAGGTGGCGGCCGCATGACTACCAAGCATCTGCACAACGAAGCGCGCGGCTATCAGCCGGAGCGCGGGAAGAAGGGCAAGTCTGAAGGTAAGTCAGAGGGCAAGCCGGATCGCGAGGGAGAAGCGCCTCACGCCGAAACGGCCGCCACAGGGCCCACCGGGATGCCCAGCAAAGGGCAAAGGGAAGTCCGTATGAACGTAGCCGACCGACGGCCGTTGCCGTGCCCGTCCGACTGGACCTTCGAACTGATCGAGGAATACGACACGCATATTGCTCATGTTGCAGAGCAGTATGAGCTGGACGTGTACCCGATCCAGCTGGAACTGATCAGCGCCGAGCAGATGATGGACGCCTATGCGTCCGTCGGCATGCCGGTCAACTATCGTCACTGGTCGTTCGGCAAACACTTCCTTTCCACCGAGAAAAGTTATCGACGCGGCCAGATGGGGCTCGCGTACGAGATCGTCATCAATTCGAATCCCTGCATCGCGTATCTGATGGAAGAGAACACGATGACGATGCAGGCGCTCGTCATCGCGCACGCGGCCTACGGACACAACTCGTTCTTCAAGGGCAACTACCTGTTCAAGCTGTGGACCGACGCGCACGCAATCGTCGACTACCTTGTGTACGGGAAGAACTACATCGCCGAATGCGAGGAGCGCTTCGGTCTCGATCGCGTCGAGGAACTGCTCGATTCGTGTCATGCGTTGATGAACTACGGTGTCGATCGCTACAAGCGTCCGCAGAAACTGTCGCTCGCGAAGGAGTCTGCGGCACGGCGCGAACGCGAGGCGTATCTGCAGTCGCAGATCAACGAGTTGTGGCGCACGCTGCCCGCTCGCAACGAGCCGTTGCCCGAGGAAACCGAGGATCGCTATCCGCCGGAGCCGCAGGAAAACCTGCTGTATTTCGCGGAAAAAAACGCGCCGCTGCTCGAGCCGTGGGAACGCGAGGTGATCCGCATCGTGCGCAAGATCGGCCAGTATTTTTATCCGCAGCGGCAGACTCAGGTGATGAACGAAGGCTGGGCGACCTTCTGGCATTACACGCTGCTGAACACGCTGTATAACCAGGGCAAGCTCGAAGACGGCTTCATGATGGAGTTCCTCCATTCGCACAGCAACGTCGTCTACCAGCCGCCCGTGACGAAGCCGTACTACAACGGGATCAATCCGTACGCGCTCGGTTTTTCGATGATGAGCGACATCCGCCGCATCTGCGAGAACCCGACCGACGAAGACCGCAAGTGGTTTCCCGAACTGGCGGGTAGCCCGTGGTTGCAGGCGATGCACTACGCGATGCGCAACTTCAAGGACGAAAGCTTCGTCGCGCAGTACCTGTCGCCGCATCTGATCCGCGAAATGCGGCTCTTCTCGGTGCTCGACGACGACATGCGCGATGCGCTCGAAGTGTCCGCGATCCACGACGACAGCGGTTACCAGTACGTGCGCCAGGCGCTGTCGAGACAGTACGACATGCATCATCGCGAGCCGAACATCCAGGTGTGGTCGGTCAACACGCGCGGCGACCGCAGTCTCACGCTGCGGCACTTCATGAGTGACAACCGGCATCTGTCCGGCGACAGCGAAGAAGTGCTGAAGCACATGGCGCGGCTGTGGCAGTTCGATGTGTTTCTCGAAAGCGTCGACGAGAATGGGACGGTCAGGAAGCGTTACGAGTGCCGCTACGTGCCGCCGACGGTGCGGGTGTGAACGTGTGAGTCTCTGAGCGTCGTTTCGCTTCGATGCTTCGATAAAAAAGCCAGCCTTCGGGCTGGCTTTTTTCATGGTCGCTTTTCTTCGTCATGACCCGCCCGGCACCACATCCGGTTATTCCCGCCTATCCGGCAAGATACTGACTCTACCCAACCTTGCAATTCTGTAAAATTCCGCGCACGCGACGGAATGTACAACGACGCGTCAGCCCAGACGGCAAAGCGGCATCAGACCGCTGCCTTACGCCCAGCCCAGAGGATCTCCCAGCATGAACACCCAGACCGACCCGACCACACTCGCCACACCCGACGCTCACGACACCCGGCGACGCATCTTCGCGATCGTCGGTGCGTCGTCGGGCAATCTCGTCGAGTGGTTCGATTTCTACGTGTACTCGTTCTGCGCGCTGTATTTCGCGCCGGCGTTTTTCCCGAGCGGCAATTCGACCACCCAGTTGCTGAACACTGCCGGCGTGTTTGCCGCGGGCTTCCTGATGCGCCCGATCGGCGGCTGGTTCTTCGGCCGGCTCGCCGACAAGCACGGCCGACGCACCGCGATGATGGTGTCGGTGTTCATGATGTGCGGCGGCTCGCTCGTGATCGCGGTGCTGCCCACGTATGCGCAGATCGGCGCGCTCGCGCCGGCGCTGCTGCTGGTCGCGCGGCTGTTCCAGGGGTTGTCGGTCGGCGGCGAGTACGGTACGAGTGCGACCTACATGAGCGAGGTCGCGCTGAAAGGTCGGCGCGGCTTCTTCGCGTCGTTCCAGTACGTGACGCTGATCGGCGGCCAGCTGTGTGCGCTGCTGGTGCTGGTGATCCTGCAACAGACACTGACCACCGAAGAACTGAGAGCGTGGGGCTGGCGCGTCCCGTTCGTCGTCGGTGCGGTCGCGGCGCTCGTCGCGCTGTACCTGCGCAAATCGCTCGACGAAACCACCACGGCCGAGAGCCGCGCGCGCAAGGAAGCGGGCACGCTGCGCGGCCTGTGGCAGCATCGCGCGGCGTTCATGACCGTGGTCGGCTTCACGGCCGGCGGCTCGTTGATCTTCTACACGTTCACGACCTACATGCAGAAGTACCTGGTCAACACGGCCGGCATGCACGCGAAGACGGCCAGCAACGTGATGACCGCCGCGCTGTTCGTCTACATGCTGATGCAGCCGGTGTTCGGCGCATTGTCGGACCGCATCGGCCGGCGTCGTTCGATGCTGCTGTTCGGTTTCTTCGCGACGCTCTGCACGGTGCCGCTGCTGTACACGCTGAAAGACGTGACGAACCCGTACGTCGCGTGCGGACTGGTAATCGTCGCGCTGGCGATCGTCAGCTTCTATACGTCGATCAGCGGTCTGATCAAGGCCGAAATGTTTCCGCCGGAAGTGCGCGCACTGGGCGTCGGGCTGTCGTATGCGGTCGCGAACGCCGTGTTCGGCGGCACGGCCGAGTATGTCGCGCTGTGGCTGAAGCAGGCGGGCAGCGAATCGATGTTCTATTGGTACGTCACGCTGCTGTGCGCGATTTCGGGCCTGGTGTCGCTGCGGATGCGCGATCCGTCGAAGGAAGGGTATCTGCGTCACGAGCCTTGAGCGTGAGTTGACGCAGCGCTTGTTGCAGTCCGTAAAACGGCGGCTGGGGAGGTTCCAGTCGCCGTTTGTCGTTAACCGGTATCGTGTTGCTATCCGGTTCAACAGCCGGTTTATCACTGCAACAGATAAACGTATCGGATTTGCTTGGTTGCTCCCGCGTGCGCGCGGCGTTAGATTCTACGTCTGACGAGGCGAGACGTGCTGCGTCCCGCAAGAAATCATGCACCGACTCACGTAATACCCCCGACACCGACCCAGAGCCCACTGTGACGACCGCTTCCGTTTCCGCCCAGCCCACCCGCGCAGCGTCTGCCGGCGCATCGCCGATCGAGATCCGCGCGTTCGACGGCCCGGTCGGCGCCGAGGTGCTCGGTCTCGACCTGAACCAGCCGCTCGCCGACGACGATTTCGCGCGCATTCACCGCGCGCACCTCGATCATCACGTGCTGGTGTTTCGCGATCAGCGCATCACGCCCGACCAGCAGATCGCATTCAGTCGCCGCTTCGGTCCGCTGCAGATTCACGTGCTGCATCAGTTCCAGTTGCCCGGTCATCCGGAAGTGCTGGTCGTGTCGAACGTCGTCGAGAACGGCAAGCCGATCGGGCTCGGCGATGCCGGCCACTTCTGGCACTCGGACCTGTCGTACAAGGAAACGCCGAGTCTCGGCTCGCTGCTGCACGCACAGGAGTTGCCGTCGGAAGGCGGCGATACGTTGTTCGCGAACATGCATCTCGCGTGGGATACGCTGCCCGAGCATCTGCGTCGCGCGGTCGAAGGGCGGCGCGCGGAGCACACGTATCTCGCGAAATACGCGGAGCTGCAGAAGCGCAGCCCGTGGCGTCCGAACCTGTCGGCGGAGCAGATCGAGCAGGTGAAGCCTGTCGTGCATCCGGTTGTGCGCACGCATCCGGAAAACGGTCGCAAGGCACTGTTCGTCAGCGAGCATTTCACGACCCGCATCGTCGATCTGCCGGACGACGAGAGCGCCGCGCTGCTCGCAGAACTCTTCGCGCACAGCGTGCGTGCCGAACACCTGTACCGCCACGTCTGGCGCGAGCACGACATGGTGTTCTGGGACAACCGCTCGCTGATGCATCTCGCCGCCGGCACGCCCGACCATCTGCGGCGCCGGATGTATCGCACGACGATCGAGGGCGACGCGCCGTTCTAGGCCGCCCGATTCATCCTTCCACGTTTCCCGGAGTATCGATGCAGTTCTTGCGCCGTCCGACCGCGCCGCGGTCTTCGCTCGTCCGTCGTTTGATGGTTTCGCTGTCGTTCGGCGTGGCTACGCTTGGCGTCGTCGTGCCTGTGCCTGCGATGGCCGAAGGCCAGATCCGGGTCGCCGAACAGTTCGGCGTCGTGTACCTGCTGCTCAACGTCGCACGCGATCAGCAGTTGATCGAGAAGGAAGGGCGCAAGCAGGGCATCGACATAAAGGTGGACTGGTTGAAGTTGTCCGGCGGCTCGGCGGTGAACGATGCGCTGCTGTCGGGCTCGGTCGATATCGCGGGCGCGGGCGTCGGTCCGCTGCTGACGATCTGGGACCGTACGCACGGCAGGCAGAACGTGAAGGGCGTCGCGTCGCTCGGCAATCTGCCGTACTACCTCGTGTCGAATAATCCGCGCGTGAAGACGATCGCCGATTTCACGGAGAAGGATCGCATCGCGTTGCCGGCGGTCGGCGTGTCGGTGCAGTCGCGCGTGCTGCAGTTTGCGTCGGCGAAAAAGTGGGGCGAGAAATCGTTCGACCGGCTCGACCGCTTCACGCAGGCGATGCCGCATCCCGACGCAGCCGCTGCGATCATCGCGGGCGGCACGGAGATTACCGGACACTTCGGCAATCCGCCGTTCCAGGAGCAGGAGCTGGCCGGCAATCCGAACGCGCATATCGTGCTGAGCTCGTATGACGTGCTCGGCGGTCCGAGTTCGGCGACCGTGCTCTACGCGACCGAAAAATTCCGCACGGACAATCCGAAGACGTATCGCGCGTTCGTCGATGCGCTTGCCGATGCCGCACGTTTCATCGCGGCGAATCCGGACGCAGCCGCCGACATCTACATCCGCGTGAATCACGCGAAGATCGACCGTGCGTTGCTGCTGACAATCATCCGCAATCCAGAGGTGCAGTTCAAGATCGCGCCGCAGAACACGCTGCCGCTCGCGCAGTTCATGTATCGCATCGGCGCGATCCGCAACGAGCCGCACAGCTGGAAGGATTACTTCTTCGACGATCCGGCGCTCGCGGGCGGTAGCTGACCTGGCGTTCGCGGCCCGCTGTCGCAGCGACGAAACTGCATATACGGCAGAGCGCATTGAATATGCAGAATCATTGTTTGTCAGCGGCGGGGCGGCAATCGTATGTTGATGCTTTGCATCAATGGAGCCGGCGCCGTCATGGTGGCTAATCCCTTACACCTCTTTCCGGCCGCACCGGATCACGACGCGGACGTTGCGACGAGCAGCAAGCTGCTTGCGGTGGACCGCGTCGACCTCACGTATCGAACGAAAGAGCGCATCGTCCGCGCGACGCATCAGGTGAGCTTCGACGTCTACGGCGGCGATCGCTTCGTGCTGCTCGGACCGTCGGGCTGCGGCAAGTCGACGCTGCTCAAGGCGATTGCGGGTTTTGTCGAGCCGAGTGCCGGCACGATCTCGCTCGACGGCAAACCGGTGCGCGGTCCAGGCCCCGATCGCATCGTCGTGTTTCAGGAATTCGATCAGTTGCCGCCGTGGAAAACGGTGCTGCAGAACGTCGCGTTCCCGCTGCGCGTCGCGCGCAAATTAAGCCGCGCCGAAGCACGCGACGAGGCGCTGCATTATCTCGATCGCGTCGGGCTCGCGGCATTCGCGGATGCGTACCCGCACACGCTGTCGGGCGGCATGAAGCAACGCGTCGCGATTGCCCGTGCGCTCGCGATGCAGCCGCGCGTGCTGTTGATGGATGAACCGTTCGCCGCGCTCGATGCGCTGACCCGTCGCAAGATGCAGGAGGAACTGCTCGGCCTGTGGGAAGAGTCGCGCTTCACGCTGCTGTTCGTCACGCATTCGATCGAAGAGGCGCTGGTGGTCGGTAATCGCATTCTGCTGCTGTCGCCGCATCCGGGGCGCGTGCGCGCGGAGATCAACAGTCATCAGTACACGCACGATAGTTTTGGGCGGGTCGATTTTCAGCGGAGTGTGGAGCGGATTCATCGTTTGCTGTTCGACGAGGTCGCCGAAGTGGAGTCGCACGTATGAGCACGTTATTGACCTCCGCCGCCACCGTGCCCCCGGTTCGTGACGAATACGAGCGACCGCTCGAACCGCTCGGCGACGTCGCAATCGAAGCACCGTTGCCGCTCGCACGACGCATCGCGAGCTATGCGTGGGTGCGCAAGACGCTGATCGCGCTCGTGATCGTCGCGGGCTGGGAAATCGCCGCGCGTGCGGTCGGCAACGATCTGCTGCTGCCGACTTTCGGCGCGACATTGACTGCGTTCGTGCAGGGCGTGCTGTCCGGCGAGTTGCTGCAGAAAACCGCGATCTCGCTGTCGGTGCTGCTGCGCGGCTATCTGCTCGGCGCCGCATGCGCGTTCGTGCTGACATCGCTTGCGGTATCGACGCGCATCGGCCGCGATCTGCTGTCGATGCTGACCGCGATGTTCAATCCATTGCCGTCGATTGCGCTGCTGCCGCTCGCGTTGCTATGGTTCGGGCTCGGCACGGGTAGTCTGCTGTTCGTGCTCGTGCATGCGGTGTTGTGGCCGCTTGCGTTGAACACGTACTCGGGTTTTCAGTCGGTGCCCGCCACGCTGCGGATGACTGGCCGTAACTATGGCCTGACCGGACTGCGCCACGTGCTACTGATTCTCGTGCCCGCCGCGTTGCCGGCGATTCTCGCGGGGCTGCGGGTAGGCTGGGCATTCGCATGGCGTACGCTGATCGCGGCCGAACTCGTGTTCGGTGCGAGTTCGGGTAGCGGTGGCCTTGGCTGGTACATCTTCCAGAACCGCAACGAGCTGTACACGGATCGCGTGTTCGCCGGGCTCGCGGCGGTGATCGTGATCGGGCTGCTGGTCGAGCATCTGGTATTCGACACGCTCGAACGCGTGACCGTGCGTCGCTGGGGCGTGCAGCACTAGCGGCTTGCGTCACACATCACGCGACGACGATATCGGTCGCGAGTTCGTGCAGCAGATCGCGTAACGCTTCGGCCTGCGTCATCCGCGCGCCGCTGCGCAAATGAATGCGCAGCGCGCGTCCGGCTACACCATCGACCGGACGCAGGAACCACAGCTCGACCGCGAGCCCCAGACCGTCGGGACCGTTGTCGACCACCGGTTCGACGACGCGCGGCGTGAAACAGGCACTCTCTGACATCGCGAACCTCTCCTCGTGCAGGACGGCATGTGCTCATCGTAGACGTGCGCACACTCGCGTCCAAACGAGAAATCTGCGTATGCAAATGAGCGCGATGCTCGTTATGCGGAGGAAGGGCGATTCCAAAAGCCTGGCGCCACGTTTACGTACGAGGTGAGCGGCGCAAACCTGTGGCACAGCCTGACGATGACGAGCGCGAAAAGAACCGATACGCCGATTGTCGACGAGACGCTGCGAGCATCGACCGAAACCAGCGCGCCAAAAATTCACGCCCGCCTAAGCGGGCGCGTGTCACGTCATGCTGCGCGAATCCAGCAAGCGAAAACTAGTGGACCGTCTGCGCCGCCAGTGAATTGGCCGGCAACAGATTGGTCAACCAGCAGTTGCTCGGAGCAGCTTTCCCGGCGAAGCGGTCGTATAGCCACGGCAACATCCCGACCGCCCACACCGCAGCGGTAGCCGCATGCTCTGTGGGCGATTCGTTGTACTGGACCGGTATGCCGCTCGCGCAGAATTTTTGTGCGAGTGCTCGCACGTCCCCGGCGAGCATCACACCGTCGCCCGTCTGCGGGCTAACGGTCCCGTTCAGAATGCCCAGGGTGCCTTGGCTGATGTACATCGGAATCGTCGGCGATCCGATCAATCCGGCGTCGACCTTGTTCATCACGTCGACGAGTGCCGGAATACTGTTGAGATCGTTCGCATACTGCGGCTTGAACAGCGGACCCCATTGCAACCCGAGGTACTTCGGCAGGATGTAGGCGAGCGATTGATCCTGAATGTCGTTGAATACGGTGACACCCTGGCTGGTCAGGTAAGGCGTCGTGTCGATGCCATACGCTTTCGCGAGACCCGAGATCGCCGCCGGCGCAACGCCGCCCCAGACGAGGCTGCCGTTGACGTAGCTCAGGTTGTGAATCGGATCGACGAGCACGCCGCCTTCCGCTGCACCGACGAGCTGCTTGTTGACGTCGGGCGCGTAGATCGGCGCGAGCTGCGCAGCCCAGTTCGTACCGATCGCTCCGCCGGAGTAGCCAATCATTGCCACCTTGCTCGACGGAGTCAGTCCGGTGGCCGGTGTGTTGAGCACCGCGCGGATCGAGTCGAGTGTAGTCATGCCTTCTTCGGGGCCGACCGGGAAGTCGGCTGTCTGACCCTCGGTGTCGGGCACGATGATGTTGTATCCCAGCGAGACCAGCAGCGCGAGCGGAACGGATTCGGCGCTGTAGATGAAGGTGCCGAGATTGATGATCTTCGTGATGTCGCGGTCGCCTGCGATTACCCGTGACGGTTCATCGAAAGGGTTCAGCGAATCGTAGGCGGACTGGTAGGAAATCGCATGTCCGTTGCTGACCGGACTCTGGATCACCGAGGTCACATTGACGACCGGCTGATTCTGCGCGTTGTTCGTCCGGTAAAGCAGCTGCTGTGCGACGACCGGTGTTGCGACTCCGGCCAGATGGTAGGTCACGTTCCGTGTGTTGAGCACGGTGCCGGGTGGAATCGATGCCAGTGGTGTGCTGCCCGTATAGGTATAGAACGGATCGGGTGCCGGAGCAGCAAGGGCGAACGGAGTCGTCGTTGCTATCGAAGCAGCCACAAGCAGGCTAAGTTTCAGGCCCATGTGAGTTCCTCTGAAATGATGTTGGCGATTTTCTGGCCGGTTCTCATGCCTCGTGAATGCCGGCTGCTTAAACACAGATACGCTGATACGTGCAGCTCAAAACGGACGAGCACGGACGAGCGGAAGCGGTCTGGTTTCACAGACAGGTCCGACGTCCCGGGTGCATATGCTGTTCGCTTGAATACAGACAGGAGGGCGTTCCCATTCTTATCTTAATAATTCGCCATCCTATCTATTACCTATCCGAGACACCTGCTGCACGCGGTGCCTGGCGCGATCATTGAAGCACAACGATCCGGCTTTTGCAGCATTTTCAGCCGCTTCTCGCGGTGTTTGAAGTAAATCGCCTAATTGACAATTTTCGAGTGGGGCCTCGAATAACACGCGGCGTCGCGGAGTGCTGTGTGCGCCATTGTCGGATTTTTGCGCAACGCAGTAGAGATGGCGACGAGCTCATTCCGACTCGCATCGAGCAATTTTTTCGCGTCGACCGTCAGGAGGTTTGAACAAAATGATTTTTGCAGCCGGCGCCAACAGATGATATGGCAGGCCAGCTTCAGGAAAGCTTCGTGAATGGACGCGAGGCGTGTAGACGCCCACGATATCGTCGTCGATATTCGCTAGCGCCTCCGCTTGAGCGGCATGTCCTTTACGCGGACACCACCGTAATCGCAAACCCGTCCCACCCTTTCACGCCGACGGTCTGCACCGCCGTGGTATCGAGGCGCGGATCGGCGCTGGTCGCTTCGAAATACTGCTGCACGCCGGCAACATCCGTATCGCGATTGCCCGGATCGGCAACACGTCCACCGCGCACGACGTTGTCGGCGACGATCACCGTGCCCGGGCGCGACAGCGCCAGCGCGCGCTGCAGATAGACGGCGTTGTTTTCCTTGTCGGCATCGATGAACACGAAGTCGAACGGCGTCGCTTTGTCCGCGATCAGTCGGTCGAGACTCTGCGCGGCGGGGCCCACGACGACCGACGCGATCTTTGCAAGCCCGGCTCGTTCAATGTTCATGCGTGCGACATCGGCATGCCGCGCGTCGAATTCGAGCGACACCAGCGTGCCGTCCGACGGCAGCGCGCGTGCGAGCCAGATCGTGCTGTAGCCGCCGAGCGTGCCGATTTCGAGCACGCGCTTTGCGCCTGCAATCTTCGCGAGCAGATACAGCAGCTTGCCCTGATTCGGCGCGACGGCAATCTCGGGAAGCCCGGCATCGGCGCTCGATTTCAGCGTCGCATCGAGTACGTCGTCGGACAGTTTGAGTGCGGCAGTGAAATAATCGTCGACGGCGTTCCATTGTGCGTGAGTCATGGTTCGTCCTTGCAGGTGGAGTGAGATCGTACTCGGACAGTATCATGCGACCCAGTCTGATTCATTGAGCGGATCACCATTATCCGGAATCAATAAAAATCGCCACCCGATAAAAATTAAATCAGCACAAACCCTCAATCATAAATTACACATTATTTCGACATGGATCGAGGTATTTATTCAAAGCAAATAAAATATCAATTTCGCTTGCTTATAAAGTTCGCGTTATGCAATCCTTGGCGCCAGTTGCAAAATTTCAAAAAAGACGCCATTAAAACGCTTTAGCCGTTTCTGGAGACCGGGCGTTCTTCCGCGCCCCCATGCCCGCCAGGCCAATGCCGGGCCTTGCCTCATTCATAATTTCATGCGCGAAAACGCAGGAATACACACGTTTGTTTAATTCTCTGATTTAAATCTTAATTCGTCCCAATATCGAATGGACGGATTTAACCGGGGGAGGGAATTCGGTATGACCACTCAAAGGCAGGCAACCCACGTCGGTCCGTGGGACGGCGTCACCAAACTCGTCATTTCGTTTGAAGACGACAGCGATCCGTCGAGCGGCAAGGTATTCCGTAACGGACTTCACCAGATCGGCGTCAAGGTGGTCGTCCTTCCAGTCGACACCGACGGTACACATCTCACCGAACAGAACACGCCGGGCATCCGGAATCAGGTGCTGTCAAAGCTGAAGCTGATCAATTCGAGCGGGCTCGCTGCATTGCCGTTCGTCGAAACGCTCTCGGGCATCGGCGAATGCGGCGCCAGCGCCTGGTGCTACACGGCGCAACGCAACCAGTTCAACGTCGGCGGTCCCTCCGGGGCGTCGGTGGCCGCGGTACAGGGGAACAGCGACGACGACAGCGATCTTCTGCAGTTCATCTTCTACGTGATGTGTCCGCCGGCGGAAAAGCGCGACGGCATCTCGATCCTCGCACAGGTCGCCGCGCCGTCGGGTACCGTCGACACATCGGGCGGGGGCAATAGCCCGAGCGCGTCCAACGTACACGTCGCGGCACTGCAACCGGTCCGCTACACCGACTCGAACACCTTGCTCAAGAACACGGTCGCGTACCGCGCGCCGGAAAACGGCAGCAGCCTCACGAAGCTCGCGCGCAATTACTGGTTTTCCTGCAACGAGCCGCAGTTCCATTTCGTGCTGTTCCGCTTCGGCGACAACTTTGCGGGCCGCCAGTATTTCCACGTCTACGACGAGGACGCGACCTATCACAACGGCAACGAGTCGTTCGACCGCTACCGCAAATTCCGCCTCGCCTACGCATGGCGCGCGGACGATGCCGCCAGCCAGCAGGTCTTCGGCCTGCGTCCATCGCAGGGCGCGCAACCCGAGCAGTGGCCCGTGCAGATCAATCAGACGCCAGGCGCGCAGTACTTCACCGTCGCCGAGTACGACTCGACGATCGGCGACAGCACGGGCTTCGGCTACCCGGGCTCGCCCGTGAACGACACGACGCCGGCCATCGGCGGGACGTCGCTGTTCTTCACGGTCTGGGACCAGTACGGCAATTCCAGCGATTTCCATCCCACCACCGACGATCTGCTCGACGAATTCAAGGTGCTGCCCGGGCGCGACTGAGCACGGGTTGCATACCTTGATAGACAGCCTGAACCCCACCCCGCAAGGAGGACCATGATGAAAGCTGAAATTTCGAAATTTCAACGCCCCGCCGAATTTGCTTCGTGGGACGCGGCGACCGGCATCAAGAAGCTCGAAGTGTCGTTCGGCGACAGCAACAGCAACCCCAACAGCGCGCGCGCAGGGCAGATCTACGCCAACGGCAACAACCAGATCTGCGTGATCGTCCGGGTGCAGGCGCAGGACAGCAGCAACCGTGCGATCACCAATCCGAGCCAGCAGTTGCAGAGCTCGATATTCAGCGCACTGTATCTCGTGAACCGCGCCGACATGAGCAAGCTCGACTGGAACACGAACGCACACGGACAATGGTGGTTCACGACCCAGCCCAACGCGTTCCTGAGCAATCCGTCGGGACAGCAGGTGCTCGCAGAGCGGCCGCCAGTCGATACGTTCTTCACGGTCGGCGACGACGGCACGATCACGTATGTCTTCTACGTGCTGTGCCCGTCCACCGAAAATCGTCGCGGCATTGGCATCGCCGCGGCCGTGTTCAACGTGCCCGACGGCCACAGCGGCACGAAGACCTTCGACTGCGCGGGCAACACGTCGGGCATCGCGCAGAGCATCGTCACGCTGGCGGCCAAGGACCCGCAGGATTTCAGCGCGAGCGAGCTGCAAACGTCGGTTCATCGGCAGATCGACAACCACCGGCCGCCCGGCCGGGACGATCACGATTATCTCGACATCCATACGTGGACCGCGCCGTCGTGGATCACGATTTACAGCATGGACTGGGCGAACGGCAGCAGCGCCGGCGAATGTTCGGACAGGGACTACTACCGGCGCGGCGTGGACGCCAGCTGGCTGATCTACGGCTCGGTCTATCTGCCGAACAGCAACGGTAACGGCTCGCTTTCGGCACGCACCTATAGCCGTTTCATGGGCGACTGCCTCATCTACAACCTTGGTGGCTTCAACGGCAAGAACTACAACGACTACGTCTATTTCGACGTCACCGTGCAGGCCAACCAGATCGTCGTCAACAAGGTCATCGGCACGGGTTTCTCGTTCTACAAGGACGACTGGGATCGCTGCAGCAACTACACCTACACCTACGTCGACGTGGTCGACAACTTCGGCACGCGGCGGCGGCTCCGCTTCGCGCCGATCACGACCACCGACGAAGGCACGGGCCCGCAGATCACCTCGCAGGTCATTCGTTCCTGACAAGCACGCAGCGAATAACCGGACACGCCGCCTCCGCCTCGCGCGGACGGCGGCACAGTCCGGCGTCATCCGTCTCACCACGCAAACGGGGGCAGCACCGTGACCGACTTCTACAGCCAGGCCTTCAATTTCGCCAGCGCCACCCAGGGGCACGTCGATCCGCGCACCGGACTCTTCTCGCTGAGCATGCCGATCGCGTCGCTCATCGGCAACGACAACCTCGGGCCGAATCTTCCGCTCACGCTGAGCTATGCGCCGCTGAGCACCGTCAATGCCGGGCTCGGCATCGGTTGCTCATTCGGGCTGTCGCAGTACGATCGCGGCACGAAGACGCTGACGCTCGCGTCGGGCGAGCGCTACAAGATCCATGAAACGACGTCGAGCGTCACGCTGCAGCAGAGCCTGATCCCCGCGCTCCTGTTCGAGAAACGCGCGGCCGACAACGCGTACAAGATCACGCGCAAGTCCGGCGACGTCGAATGGTTGGCCGGTCCGGACACCGGCTCCGACGTCAAGGTGCCGCTGAAGCTGCTCACGCCGGTCGGCCATTGTCTCGACCTCAAGTGGGATCTGCGGCACGGCGCCCCGCGCCTGACCACCGTAACCGACGAAGCGGGACACGTGCTGCTGTCGATCGCCTACACGGATTCGTTGACCACGCTGACTGTCTGGCCCGATCGCCCGGAGTCGCACGACATCCGGCTCACGTTCTTCAACGGCTACCTGAAGGGCATCGAGCATCGGTCGCCGACGCTGTCGCTCGCGTGGGCGCTCGGCTACGACACTGTCGGCTCGAACACGCTGCTGACGAGCGTCACGGCGCCGACCGGGTTTGTCGAAAGCGTCGTGTACAACGACAACGTGCAGCGCTTTCCGCTCGCCGCGCACATCGCGAAGGGGCTGCCCGCAGTGGTCCGCCACACGCTCGCGCCGTCGGCGAAGCAGCCGAAGGTCGTCACGACCTACGACTACACCGGCACCAACTTTCTCGGCTACGACACGGCCGGCAGCGGCTCGTGGTCCGCGGACGAAGACTATCTCTACGGCATGCCGACGTCGTACCGCTACGGATCGACCGCGACCTGCGACGGCGAGGTCACGAAACGGACCTACAACAGCTATCACCTGATGACCGAGGAAAGCGTCGCCGACGCTCAGCGCGTGCGGACCACGACGAATTACTACGACATCAAGGCCGGCAAACCCTTCAACCAGCAGTCGCCGACGTTCCAGTTTCCGAAGCAGACCGACGTCGCCTACGAAGACCACAGCCAGGGAAAAAACAGTGACGGCACGTGGCCGACGCGCGTCGAAACCTCGCTCGCCGAATACAACGACAACGGTAATCTGACGAAGCAGGCGTCCCCCGACGGCACCGTCACCACGTGGCGCTATTTCCCGAAGGAAGGTGCGCCCGGCGACGATGGCGCGCCGGCTGACCCGAACGGCTTCGAGCGGCTGCTGCAGACGCAGACCGTCACGCCTTCGCCGGACTATCCCGACGCGCCGGTGCAGTCGATCGGCTACGCGTACGCGACACTGCCGACGATCGCCGGGAATCGCACGCAGATGCCCGCGACGGCGGTCGTGCCGGTCAGGAAGGATCTGCGGTCCGCGGACCGGCTGCTGAACCGCCGGACAACCCGCTATCAGGCCGACGCGTCATCGACGGAACTGGGCCGCATCACGCGGCTTCAGGAAGATCGCTACGCGTACGCGGGCGAAGGCGTCGAGCGCGACCAGCTCTACACGTACACGCAGGACTTCGCGTTCTCGCTCGACGGCGACACGCTCGCGCAGACCGTCACCGGCACGACGCACGACAAGCTCGTCGTCACGACGAGCCGCAGCCAGTCGCGCTGGAGCGGACGCATCGGCGAAACCGTCGACGCGCAGGGCAACACCGCGCACTACGCGTACGACTCGATCGGCCGCATCGTTTCGTCGATCGCCAATCGCAACACCAGCTACGAAAACGCGAAGCGCTACGCGTACGGCTTCGACAAGGACCAGGACAATCAGCCGCTCACCGTCATGACCGACGCGAAGGGCAACCAGACCAACACGTGGTACGACGGGATGGGCCGCGTCGTGCGTCAGGCGCAGAAGGCGCAAGACGGGAAGGCCTGGCAGGACACCGACTCGCGCGCCTATGATGCGCGGGGCCGGCTGCTTTCGTCGACGTCGCACGACGGATCGCCGAAGCCGCAGGGCAACGCCCAGGCGGGTAACGCCGACGCGACGTCGATCGCCGTCACCGAGCAGTTGACCTACGACGGCTGGAACCGCATCGGGCAACTGGAGCACGACATCGGATGCACGATCGACTGCGCGAACGATCCGGTCGCGATGACCGTCGCGACGCAGATCGCTGGCCCGCGTCAGGGCGTGCAGGTCGTGCACTACAACTCGCTACATCTGCCGGACACGGTGACGAAGCACCCCGACGGCATCACGAAGCCCGGCGCCAGCGTGAAGCGCACTTACGACGGCCTCGGCCGGCTCGTCGATTCCACCGACGAACTCGGCAACTGCACGCGCTACGCCTACGATGCGTGGGGCCGCGTCGTGAGCACCACGCTTCCCGACGGTACCGTCGTCACGCGGCAGTACGCGCCCGATGCGGGCGGCGACGCGCGGCTCGCGTCGATCGCGGTCAACGGCGTATCGCAAGGCAGTCAGACGTTCGACGGACTTGGCCGTCTGCTGTCGACGGCCAACGGCGGCCGCACCCATCGCTACACCTACGCGGACGCGGCGGCGCCCGTGCCCGCGACGATCACCGCGCCCGACGGCACCGTCACGCGCTGCGAGTACGTGAAGGAACTCGGTAACGCGGTGAGCCGGGTCGATGCCGGCCCGATCGCACAAAGCTTCGGCTACGACGCGACGACCGGGTCGCTCGTGTCCGCGCTCGAAGCGGAGAGCTTCGAACACCGGCTCGTCTACACACCGCTCGGCCAGTTGCAGGACGAAACGTTCGCGCCGGCCGGCGGCGCGTCGAAAACCGCGCACTACACGCATTCGCCGAACGGCCTGCCGCTCACCTACACCGACATCGCGGGCGTGACGCGCAGCATCGCGTACAACGCGCAGGCGCAACCGGTCAGCATCGCAGACCCGGACGTCGGCGTGCAGATCGTTTACGACGAGATCGGCCGCCTGAAGTCGTGGACCGCGACCGACCTGCGCGACAAACGCAATCTCACGACGACGTTCGCCTACGACCCGCTCAATCGCGAGCAGCAACGCGACGTGACGATCGGCGCGGACACATGGACCATTGCGCTCGGCTACGCGGCCAACGGCCAGCTATGCACGCGCACGACGCAGCACAACCGGACGGCGCTGCGCACCGAGACGTTCGGATACGACGTCCGCAGCCGGCTCGTCTCATACCAGTGCGGCGGCCCCGCGTCGGCGCGTCCGCTCGACGGCTACGGCAACCCGATCCAGTTGCAGACGTTCGATTACGATCCGCTCGACAACCTCGTGCGCTGCGCGACGACCTTCGACGGCGGCAGCGACACCGCGACGTTCACCTACGACGCCACCGACCCGAATCAACTGGTCACCGTCGCGCACACGCACGCCGGCTACCCCGCGAAAATCGAACTGACCTACGACGCGTGCGGCCGCCTGATCAAGGACGAAGCGGGACGCACGTTGCGCTACGATGCGCTGGGGCGCCTCGCCGGCGTCGAAGGCGGCGGCGCGCCCGGTGGCAGCTACCGCTACGACGCGCACGACCGCCTCGTCGCGCAGGTGGTGAGCAACGGCGAAACACACGACCTGTACTACAGCGCCGATTTGCTGGTGAACGAAGCGATCCGCGAAAGCGGCGAGACGACGCGTTTCCTGCGCGCAAACAACGCGTGCGTCGCGCAACGGCGCGAAGGCGCACAGGCGCGCACCGTGCTGACCGGCACCGATGCGCAGAACAGCGTGCTGGTCGCGAGCACGCCGGACGCGCAGCAGGGCTACGCGTACTCGCCGTACGGTTTCCGCGCACCGGGCAGCGGCGATCTGACCATGCTCGGCTTCACCGGCGAGCGGCTCGATCCGGTCAGCGGGACTTACCATCTCGGCAACGGTTATCGCACATACAGCCCGCTGCTGATGCGCTTCCAGTCGCCGGATAGCTGGAGCCCGTTCGGCTCGGGCGGGATCAATCCGTATGCGTACTGTCTCGGCGATCCGATCAACCGGGTCGATCCGACCGGGCATTTGAGCCTGTTCACGTGGATATCGATCGGCGTCGCTGCGCTCGGCATCGTCGCGGCGGTCGTGACGTTCGGCGCGGCCGCGGCACCGATCTATGCGGCGGAGGGCATGGCGGCGGCGTTATGGGCGGGTGCCACGGAAGTCGGCATCTCGGGCGGCCTGGGGGTGCTGGCGGACGCCACAGCGATCGCGAGCGGCGCGACCGAAGAGTCGCACCCGGGGGCATCCAAGGTGCTCGGCTGGGTGTCGCTGGGACTCGGCGGGCTGTCGATCGGCGCGAACATTGGTGAGAGCGTCGTCAAATATCGCCAGGCCACCTCGCTCGCGCGCAACGAAACGGCAGCGCCAACCGTCGAGGGAGCCGTTAGAAGCCGTTCCGCAAGCTCGACCGCCAGCACTGGCCTTGGCGCGGCAGCGGGCGGCACGAGCGCAGGGGCACATGCAGGCAGTTCGTCCGGCGGTCACGGCTCCGACGACGACACGGCGTCGACCCAGACGACCCATCTCTTCCAGAACGGCGGCAGCCTCAGCGACGCGCACGAAAGCGCCGCCTCGGCTCATGTCGCGAGCGTCCGGAACGCGAGCAGTCTCGACCAGAACGCGTCGTCGGGAAAGGTCTACAAGCTCTCGCAAAACCGCGACGGCGATCAGACCGTCGGCACGATCCCGGCCAAAAGCGATCCGAAGGTACTGCCGCATCCGGTGCTCGCCGCGTATGGCGGCAGTGCGGACGTGGCCGGCGCGGGCCACTACTGGAAATCGCGCGTGTTCGGCGACATGAGGATCGTCGGCCACTCGGCGCACTACGTGCCGGACAGAGTGCAGTTTTCGGTGGCGAGGCATCTGGAGAGCCTCGGCGTGTCGGGTTCGTTCGTAAGAGCGGAAAGCCCGATGTACGGCTTTCAGAAGATCGTCGACAAGATGAACAACTGGCTGCCTTCGATGGGGCTGGGCCGTTGAATCGCTGAAGCCGTTGCGGTTGCGTTTTCGACCGCATCGCTGCAGATTGCCCATTCTCGGGCACACATGCGGGCCGCGTCATCGTGAGGCGGCCTTTCTCTCCTGGCGCGGCGCGGCCGGCCTCACGGCTGCGGTCCGGGCAAAACCCACCGGGTCATCGAGCGCACCGTCTCCTCGCTTCACAACGTCCGCCGGCTGCTGAAGCCTCTTAGCAGAAATAGCGCTTTTTACAGGACCATTTGTTGGTTCGGCATAGGCTTGGCCGCTGATAAGGTGACCACCCGTGCATCGCCACGAGCGATGCACAAAGCTGTCCGCGCGCGATTAAGCTAAAGCGCGGACAGCCTCTTGTGGCTACTCGAATCGAAGGCATAAAAATATGAAATTCCGCACTCTCGCTACGTGTGTGATGGGGTTGATGGTCGCGGTCTCGAGCGTCGCGCACGCTGACCGTCTCGACGACATCAGGAAAGCCGGCGTGCTGCGCGTTGCGACATTCGACAGCAATCCGCCGTTCGGTTTCGTCGATCCGTCGAACAACCATATCGTCGGTCTCGACGTCGACTACGCGAAGGCGCTTGCCGACAAGCTCGGCGTGAAGCTCGAACTGCAGCCTACTAACCCGGCCAACCGCATTCCGTTCCTGACGTCGAAGAAGGTCGACCTCGTGCTCGCGAACTTCACGATCAGCGACGAACGCGCGAAGCAGGTCGATTTCAGCATCCCGTATTTCTCGTCGGGCCAGCAGTTTCTTGCGAAGAAGGGCGTGCTGAAATCGCCGGACCAGATCAACGGGTTGCGTATCGGCGCGGACAAGGGCACGACGAACGAGATCGCGGTGCGCGAGAAATTCCCGCAGGCGACGATCGTCGCGTACGACGACACGCCGTTCGCGTTTGCCGCGCTGCGCGCGGGTAACGTGCAGGCGATCACGCAGGACGGTCCGAAGCTCGTCGGCCTGCTCGCGAATGTGCCGGACAAGCAGAACTACGAAATTCCAGCGTTCACGATCACGAACGACTACATGGGCGTCGGGATTCCGAAGGGCGAGCCGCGTCTCACGGCGTTCGTCAACGACACGCTGAAGGGCCTCGAAGCGGACGGCTCGGCGGCGAAGATCTACAACCGCTGGTTCGGTCCGCAGACGAAGACGCCGCTCGCGCGCATCTTCAAGATCGGCGACAAGACCTGAGCGTTCGATGGTGCCGATGATGCAGGCGTGGCTCGCACCGAAGTATCTGATGTGGCTGTGGCAGGGCTTCGGTGTGACGCTCGGTGTCGCGGCAGCTGCTGCGGTCGCCGCGACCGCCGCAGGCTTCGTGCTCGCGATCGCGCGGCATGCGCGTTACGGCGCTGTGCGTCGCGCGGCCGCCGCGTACATCGTGGCGTTTCGTAACACGCCGCTGCTCGTGCAACTGCTGTTCTGGTATTTCGGCGCGGCGACGTTGCTGCCCGACGCTGCGATGCAGTGGCTCAACACACCACACGTCGTGCATGTTGCGGTGTTCGGTCTGCGCTGGCCGTCGTTCGAATTCGTCGCGGGGTGCGTGGGGCTGTCGTGCTATACGGCTGCGTTCATTGCGGAAGAGTTCGAGGCCGGGCTGCGCGGCGTCGGCGTCGCGCAGCATCATGCGGCTGCGGCGCTCGGGTTATCGCCGCTGCAGGCGTTCCGATACGTCGTGCTGCCGCAGGCGGTGCGCATCGCGTTGCCGCCGCTGTTCGGTCAATACATGAACCTTGTGAAGAACACATCGCTGACGATGGCAATCGGTCTCGCCGAGCTGTCGTATGCATCGCGGCAGGTCGAGACGGAAACCTTCAGGACCTTCGCCGCATTCGGCATCGCGACCGTGTTGTACGTCGTCGCAGTGGCGACGATCGAGGCGGCGTCGCACGTCATCGTGCATCGGCGCGACCGGTCGCTCCGTGCATTCGGGAGGCGCTGATACATGACGTGGTCGATGCTTGCCGTCAATCTGCCGTATCTGCTTGTTGGTGCTTTTCCCGAAGGACCGCTTGGTGGCGCCGCGCTGACGCTGGTGCTCGCTGCCACATCGGCGGTCGCGTCCGCATTGCTCGGGCTCGCAGGCGGCATTGCGCTCGCGCTCGTCGGGCGCGTGCTGCGCATTCCGTTGCTCGCGCTGATCGGATTTTTTCGCGCGATTCCGGTGCTGATGCTGATCTTCTGGACGTATTTCCTGCTGCCGATGGTGTTTCACGTCGACGTGCCGGGACTCGCGGCGGTGGTGTGCGCGCTGTCGTTGATCGGCGGTGCGTATCTGTCGCACTCGGTGTATGCGGGCATTCTCGCGGTGGGTGAAGGGCAGTGGCAGGCAGCACTGTCGCTTGGCTTTACACGCGTCGAAGCACTGCGCTACGTGCTGCTGCCGCAGGCGATCCGCATCATGACGCCGTCGTTCGTGAACCAGTGGGTATCCCTCGTGAAGGACACGTCGCTGGCTTATATCGTCGGCGTCGGTGAACTGTCGTTCGTCGCAACGCAGATCAACAATCGTTTGATGGTCTACCCCGCACAGATCTTTCTGTTCGTCGGCTTCGTGTACCTGCTGATGTGCACCGCACTCGACAGGTTGGCTACCCGGGCGTTGACGCGCAATCGTCGGCGCGTCGAACGCGGTGCTGTGCGGAATGTGGTGGCGTCCCGCGCGCAGTGACGGCGCGATGTAGCGGTGAGACGTATCTCCACACAGCGACAATCCATTCGCTTATAACGGCTTGTCGAGCCGCCGTCTCGGCGCATTCGACGACGGCTGCGTTGCCGTATCGGACTGCGCAGCGCGCGCCGATGCCGCAACAGGTGTCCACGTCCGCTCGGCGGCTTGCTTCGGCTTTGCCGCAAGCGTCGCGCGTGCAAGCATCGCGATGTGATACGCAAAGCGCGCACTAAGACCGTAGTTGTACGCGTACAGATGCGCGAGCGCGATCCGCAGCCCGGCCCACGCGCGACCATTCTTCGCATACACCGACACGACGATCGGTACGATTCGCCGCAGTGCGATCCGGCGCGCGGGTTCGAGTTCGAGCGGCAGTTTCAGCTGCGCGAGAAACGCGTACGCGCTGACCGATGCGGCCGTCGTCGAGCCGCGCGTATTCGCCGAAATCGACACGGCCGTTTTCCGGTAGTACGACACGTACTCGTGCACGTAATAGACCTTGCGCGCGGCGACGCACAGCTCGACGCCGAACGCGTAGTCGCAGCACATTCCGTACTCTTCGTGATAACCGACGCGCTTCACGAGGTCCGCGTTCGCAAGCCAGCCGTTGTTCGGAAACATCTGGATCAGCCCGGTGCGGCCCGCGAGCGGCTGGATGCCGGCCGCTTCCTTCACGCGATGAAAGTCCGCATTGAGCCGGTCGCTGACCGCGCTATCGATCGTACCGTCCAGCGCGACCTCATACTGGTTGCCGAACGCAACCTGGAGGTCAGGGTGTGTTTGCCACGGATCGAGCAATCGCTCGACGCCGTTCGTCGCGAGGTAGTCGTCGTCGTGAATCAGCAGGATCTTGTCGCCGGTTGCGCGCTCGAACAGGCTCGCGACGTTGCGTCCCTGGCCGAGCGACGGCTCGTTCCGCAGATAGCGTATGCGCGCGTCGTGTGCGTAGCGGGTGGCGATCAGGTCGCGCGTGCGATCGTCTTTCGAATCGTCGCCGATCACGACTTCGATGTTTGCATGCGTCTGCGCGAGGCACGAATCGATGCACTGGGCGATCAATTCCGGCCGGTTGTACGTCGGCACGCAGATGGATACCTTCGTGGGCACGTTCGGCGGGGTCGTCATGGTCTTCGTCTCGATGCTGTAGGGCGTGACGGATGGGCCGGGCAGAGCGGGGGCCAATGCACCGGGGGCCGCTGCACCGGGGCCGTCGCATCGGTGAAGGTAGACGAAAAAAAACGGAAAATAATCCGGGATTTAATCGGGTGGCGGTTTGTGCCGGCTGTGCATCGGATTGGTCGGAGTATTTGCCCGGCAGACCCGGCGCGCAGGCGCGGGAACCGGCAAAAGTTTCTCCGGACTGCTGCGTGGCGGAAAAGCTTGCGGATCGAAAGGGCTGTGCCGAAAGGGCGCTACGAAGAAAAAATCGCCCGGCGAAACGGTGTGCGTCGCGCCGGGCGATCTCCAGCCCTCTCATGCCTTTAAGGCTGCCGCATCAACCGACCGGCGTTTCGCCTTCCCCGGATTTCTTGCCGGGCCTGTCGGCAGGGGATTGCTTGCGGTTTTCATCGTGCCGCTCGGGCAGCTTGCTCTTTTCATTGTCACTGTGCTGGGCGGGCTTCGGGTGCGCCAGATCGGGGGCGTCGTCGTGCTTGGTTTCGCTCATCGCAGGTTCTCCTTGCTTGAAGTACTGTGGGGAGAACAGCAACTGGCGGGCCTGCTCGGGCGGCGATACCGCATGGATCGAATAAACACGGAATAAACGCCCGCCAACCGTGTTAGCCCGGTCATGACAGTTCTTACCATTTACGCGTCATGCGAACCGTTTTTCCACCCGATCCCACGATGTTGTCCGAGGCCGACGTCCAGGCCTTTGCCGACGGCAGCCTCGAACCCGAGCGCGCCGCGCAGGTGCAGCGCTATCTGAGCACGCGTCCCGACGAAGCACGGCGGGTCGCGTTCTACGGCCGGCTGAACCAGCAGATGCGCATGTCGTTCGAGGACGGCACGGCTGCGTTGCCGTCGATGTTCGACGCGCATGCGTCGGCCGCGCAATCTTCGCACCGTGCGCTGCGCATCGCCGCCGTGTTCGGCTGGCTCCGCGCGCATGCTCGCAGGGTCGCGTTGCTCGCGCTGTTGCTGGTTGCGGTCTTGGGCGCCGCGCTGTGGGCGCAGCGCGTGCCGTCGATGGTGCTCGACGCCGCCGCGCTGATGGTGCTGGAGCATTCGGCCCAGCCCGGTGCGCTCCCTGCCGGCGCTGCTGCAAACGCGAACCCGAACCCGCTGCGTGACTCCCCCAATCTGGCGGATCTCGGCTGGCAGGCCGTCGCGCGGACGTCGGCGCCTGTGGGACCGTGGGCGCACGCGACCGGCTTTATCTACCGCAACCGCGCGGGGGATTGCGCGGTGCTGCTGACGGTGCGCGACTGGACCGCCGCGTCACAGCCACAGTGGCAGGCGCGCCGGGTCGGTGGGTTGCGGCTGCTTGGCTGGACGGCTGCGCATACGCGCTATGTGTTAGCCGGACGCGCGCAGATGGCGGGTCTGATGCGAGCAGCAGATGAAATGGCGCCGCGCTGACCGGCGCTGGTAGCGACGAAACCGCAAAAAAGTTTCTCGATGCAGGAATAACCGCGACGGCGTAGTGTTCATACGCTATCGACAGTCACCAGGCAGGTCCCGGCCGCCGGAGCACCGGGCCGCCGGAACGACAGGAAAGGAAAGGGCGATGAACGTCCGTGACGGACTGATGGATCACGTGCCGCGTCTAAGACGCTATGCGCGCGCGCTGATCAACAATCGCGAGCTGGCCGACGATCTCGTCCAGGACACGCTCGAACGCGCGTTGCGCAACGCGGGCCAGTTCCGGCCCGACACCGATCTGCGGGCGTGGCTCTTCACGATCATGCACAACGTGTACGTCAACCAGGTCCGCAAGGCGAGCACGCGCGCGGTCCACGTCTCGGTCGACGACGACGTGCAGGAGGCCGAATTCGCCGTAGCAGGCAACCAGTCGCAGTCGCTCGAGGTCCGCGATCTCGACTATGCGCTGCAGCGCCTGCCCGACGATCAGCGCGAAGTCGTGCTGCTGGTCGGTCTCGAGGAAATGAGCTATGCGGACGTCGCGCTTGCGCTCGGCGTGCCGATCGGCACCGTGATGTCGCGGCTCTCGCGTGGGCGCGAGCGGCTGCGTGCATTGATGGCGGGCTCGCAGCCCGGCGTGAAACTGAAGGTGGTGCGATGAACGAACAACCGGGCGCAGTGAGCGACGAAGAACTGCACGCGTACGTCGACGGATCGCTGGGCGCACATCGCCGCGACGAAATCGACCGGCTGCTCGAAACCAACGAGGACCTGGCCGCGCGCATCAGCGACTACTTCGCGCTGAACAACATGTTCCATGAGCGCTACGACCGCGTGCTCGCCGAGCCGGTGCCGGCGCGGCTGCAGATGTCCGCGAAAAAGCGCTGGCGCGATGCAGCGAACTGGCCGCAGTTCGCGGGCCTGGCCGCTGCGCTCGTGCTGGGGATCGGCATCGGTGTCGGCACGACGATGGGAACCCGGATGGGCGCGAATATGGGCCGGGAAATCCAGACCGCGTACGAGCCGGGCAACGCGCAAGGGCGCACGGTCAGCGCAGTTGCTACGGAGGGCGAATCGTTCGCGCGGCAGTCGGCGATCGCGCACGTGATGTATGCACCCGAAGTGATGCGACCGGTCGAGGTCGGCGCGGATCGCGAACAGGAACTCGTCACGTGGGTATCGAACCGGCTCGGCACGAACGTACGGCCGCCGATCCTGTCGCGCACCGGTTTCGAACTGATGGGCGGCCGGATGCTGCCGGGCAACGATGGTCCGGTCGCGCAGTTCATGTATCACGACGCGCACGGCGACCGCATCACGCTGTGCATCTCGCATCGCAAGACCAGCACCGATATGACCGCGTTCAAGCTGTATCAGGACGGGCCGGTCAACGTGTTCTACTGGATCGACGGCGATTTTGGTTATGCAGTGTCGGGCGGGATCGATCGCAAGGAACTGCTCGAGCTTGCGCACGATGTGTATGAACAGTTGACTGCGAACGGTAGCGCGGCGACGAAGCAGGAATAAACAAAGCACCTTTTAACGACGCCTGACCATGCGATTTACATCGTACGGTCAGGCGTTTTTCATTGCGTCGCCGCAATACGTATGCAATCGCGATCAATCGACAAAACGAACGACGTTTCGATGGAATAACCTGCACGTAGCCGCGTTCACCTCGATGACAATGTGCAGGTTCTTTTCGAGGAGACATCCGTCATGCGTTATTTTCCTGGGCAGCTATGGCGTGCACGCGGTACGGCATTTGCCGTCGCGTTGAGCGCTGCATTCGGCGCGCTGCTCGCACAACCAGCGCTCGCCGCCGATACAACTGCTACGTCATCCGAAGCACCGTTTCTTGCCGAGAACGACGCGGCTATGACGAAGATGATGAGCGACATGACCGTGTCGCCGAGCGGCGACGTCGATCGCGATTTCGTTGCAATGATGGTGCCGCACCACCAGGGCGCAATCGACATGGCGCAGGCCGAGCTGCGCTACGGTCACAACGAGCAGTTGCGACGCATTGCGCAGGAGATCGTCGTCGAGCAGCAGCAGGAGATCGTCGCGATGCGCGTCGCGCTCGGGCAGAAGCTGCCGCCGTCCGCACCGGCCCCCGATCAACAGAAGCCCACGCCTTCGTCTTCCTCTTCTTCACCAGTCGATCACGCGATGCATGGCATGTCGATGCACGGCATGTCGATGAGCGCACCGAATACCCCCACCAAGGACTCTCAATGAAACCGTCTTCCTTTTTCGCCACGACGCTGACGTCGGTTGCGCTTGCCGTTTCGTTTGCAGTTGCGGTACCGGCCTGGGCCGGTCAGGCGCCCGCTGCGGCGTCCGCGCCCGACGTGCCGATCAGCCATCGCGATCGCGTGTATGCAGCCGAGCAGTTCTCGAACACGGTGTCGGTCACCGATCCGGCAGACAACACGCTCGTCGGCGTGATCCGTCTGGGCGATCCGTCGCCGGGCAACTTCAGTCCGCTGTACCGCGGCCAGGTGCTCGTGCACGGGATGGGTTTTTCGCCGGACCATCGAACGCTTGCAGTGGTGTCGATCGGCTCGAATTCGGTGACCTTCATCGATACCGCGACGAATGCAGTCAAGCATACGACCTACGTCGGCCGCTCGCCGCACGAAGCGTTCTTCACGCCGGACGGCAGCGAAGTGTGGGTCACCGTGCGCGGCGAGAACTACGTGTCGGTACTCGACGGCAAGACCTTCGAGGAAAAGACGCGCATCATCGTGCCGGCCGGTCCCGGCATGCAGATCTTCTCGCCGGACGGCAAGTACGGCTACGTGTGCTCGTCGTTCAATCCTGAGACCGATGTGATTTCGGTCGCGGATCACAAGATCGTCGGCAAGGTCGTGCAGGCAAGCCCGTTCTGCCCGAATATCGCGGCGACGCCGGATGGTCGTCAGGTGTGGTTCACGCTGAAGGACGTCGGCAAGACCCAGGTGTTCGACGCACGTCCGCCGTTCGCGCTGCTGAAGACCTTCGATACCGGTCCGATCACGAATCATGTGAACATCGTGCACAACGCGAAGGGCACGTTCGCGTACGTGACGGTCGGCGGGCTGAACGTCGTGAAGGTGTTCCGCACCGACGATTTCTCCGAGGTCGCGACGATTCCGGTCGGCAATCTGCCTCACGGCATCTGGCCGTCGGGCGACGGTACTCGCGTCTATGTCGGCCTCGAAAACGCCGACGCGCTGGCCGCCATCGACACGCTGACCAACACCGTGATCGCGACCGTGCCGATCGGCCAGGCGCCGCAGGCGGTGGCGTATGTACCCGACGCAGTGCCGCAGGGCGACGGTCGGCAGAACACGCAGCCGTTGGGCGTCGCGGGGCAGGCTGCGCATCTGACGCTTGCGCGCGTGGGCGAGCAGGGCGCGACCGCGCCGACCAGCGTCACGCTGTTCGATCAAGGTCTGCTGCAGGTGCTGCAGGCGTCCGCGACCGGACTGCAGCCGAAGTCGCCGTACGTGCTCGGTCTCGCCGATGCTGCGGACGGCTCGGGCCCGATCGAATCGCTGGCCAGCTTCATGACGAACCCGGCAGGCTCGGCGATCGTCAACGCGATCGGACAGATCCGCCAGGTGGTCGCGCCCGACGATACGAAGGCCACCGACAAGCGTCGTTATCTGGTGATCGCGCCTGCGGTGGGTGGCAAGGCGGGTGCGCCGGTGCAGGTGCAGAAGCTGTAAAGGCGGTTCGCTGGCTGGGCGTGCCGCACGTGCTGCATAGAACGTGTGCGGCGTGCCCGGCCGCGACTGCGATTCCGGATGTGACGGCAGCGGCTCAGCCGACCACCTTCGCAACGAAGGCCGGCGCGCACGATGGCGCGCTGGCGAGCACGGTTCACGCGACGCAGATAACATGGCGGTCGCGAAGACCACCGCGACGCGTCATAGCCCATAAGCCCGCGGCTTCGCCCGAACAGAGAAGACAGAAGCGTTCTCCTCATCCATCCAGGACCCGCCCTCATGACGACATCACTGGCACTCGATGCCGACTTCTGCGCGCTGCTCGACGGCAGCCACCGGCGTCTCACCGGTACGCCGTTGCTCGACGATCCGCACGCGCAGAACCTGCCATACGCGGAGGCCGCGCGCTGGCTCTACGAGGACGCATCCTTCTGCGTACTCGCGCACAACACCGACGACGACCCGTGCTTCATCTATGCGAACCGTTCCGCGCAGCGCTGCTTCGAATACGACTGGAACGAAGTGACGGCGCTGCGCTCGCGGCTGTCGGCCGAGCAGCCGAATCGCGACGAGCGCGCGCGTCTGCTCGACGCAGTGCGCACGCACGGCTTTTCGCGCGACTATCGCGGGCTGCGCATCGCGAAGTCGGGGCGGCGCTTCTGGATCGAGAACGTGACGGTGTGGAATCTCGTCGATACCGACGGCGTCTATCGCGGGCAGGCCGCAACGTGGCGGGAATGGAAGGACGTCTGAACGATCCAGCCGACGCGTGACGCGTTAGCCGGTCAGCAGGTAAGAGCGCGCATTCTATTGGCGATCATTGGCAATTCGCACGCCGCGCGCCTATGCTGGAGGCACACGAACGATGTCACCGATGTCACGCCAGGAGATCGATCATGTCCAGCATCGCGATGCAGACCGGTACGTCGCAGGTCGGCAACCTGCTGCAGTTTCTCGCGTGGGTCGGCGAGCGGCCGCGCACCTACGCCGACACGATGGATGCATGGCGCACGACGTGTCCACGACTGTCCGCTTGGGAAGACGCGACCGCCGACGGGCTCGTCGGGATGTCGCGCACGCCTGGCGACACGCTTGCAACGGCGGTTGTCGTGCTTACGCCGAAGGGCGCTGCGCTGCTCGAAGCGCATTGATGTCGTGTGTTAGCGATGCTGATCGATCGCCGCAGTCGGCGGCGTTGCTCCAGCGCGGTAATTCATCTCTGTAATCCACATTAATATTCGCTAAGGCCCCGCAAGATTTCGGCTTGCGGGCCTTGCTATAGTCGCTCGTGCGCGTGGTGGGGTAGCGTGGCGATGGGCCGCAGCGGCTGCGGCAGATCTGGCGTCATGGCGATATTCCCGTATCGCATCCGTTACGGCTTGCTGCCGTCTGCTGCCGTCTGCTGACGTGTGCTGCCGTTTGCTTCCATTAGCCCGCCATGGCCACAAGACGCACAACACACCGCTTCCTTCGGTTCTTTCTTCGCCACAATCATGTCCGACACGTCTATCCAGGTGCTGCTCGTCGACGACGACGCCGAACTGCGCGATCTGCTGAGAACGTTCTTTCAGCAGCGCGGCGTCGAGTTCTCGGTGCTGCACGAAGCGACGCATCTGCAGCGCCGGATCGAGCGCGAGCGGCCGTCGATCGTCGTGCTCGATCTGATGATGCCGGGCGTCGATGGGCTGACCGCGTTGCGGCAGCTGCGCACCGCCGGCGAGACGATTCCGGTCATCATGCTGACCGCGCGTGCCGAGGGTGTCGATCGCGTGGTCGGTCTCGAACTCGGTGCCGACGACTATCTCGGCAAACCGTTCATGCCGCAGGAACTGCTCGCGCGCATCCATGCGGTGCTGCGGCGTCATACGCAGGCATCCCCTGCGCAGCAAGCGACGGCGAACGAACCGCTGTCCTTCGGTCGTCACCGGATCGACTTCGTCAAGCGCACGCTCTTTCGCGACGGCAAACCGGTGAAGCTGACCGGCAGCGAATACGCGTTGCTGGACGTGCTCGCGCGGCATGCGGGCGAGACGCTGTCGCGCGCGAAGCTGCTCGACCTGCTGCACGGTCCGTATGCGGAGTTGACCGAGCGCGGGATCGACGTGCCGATCTGGCGACTGCGTCGTCTGCTCGAAGTGAATCCGTCGCAGCCGCGACTCATCCGCACGGTGCGCGGCGTCGGCTACCTGTTCGTTCCCGACGATGAACACGAAGGCTACGCGGAACACTCCGCTGCCGAAGCCCCCGACGATCGCGACAATCCCGACGATGAGAAATCCGTTTAACACGCTGTTCGGCCGTCTCGCGCTGATGACGGTCAGCCTGATCGTGCTCGTGCACATCACGTCGATGCTGCTGGTGGAACGCGACCGCTCGATGCTCGCGGTCACGCAGGCCGCGCGCGTGCTGACGCTCGCGAACCAGGTGCAGACGAAACATCGCGGCGCGTTGACGGCGGTCCAGTCGCTGCTCGGATTGTCGTTTATCGAGCCGCCCGCAGCGATCGCGGCAGGCTGTCCCGCACCGTGCACCGATACCTATGGGCCGTTCGAAATGAAACTGCGCGAGCGGTTGCCGGCGGGCAGTCATGTCGTCACAGCCGGCAGTACGTTGTGGGTGCAGTTTCCACCGGCAAGTGATGCGAAGGGCGTGGCTCCTGCCGGCAACGAATGGATCGCAGTTCGCAACGTGGTGCTGCCGTTGAGCCGCTATCTCGGCGCATCGACGTTGACGCTCGCGCTGGCGATCGTCGTCGCGGTGCTCGGCGCGTGGCGATTGCAGCGTCCGCTGCGGCATCTCGCGCGTGCGGCTCGCGAGTTTCGCGTCGGTCATCGTGCGGTCGCGGTACAGGAAAGCGGTCCGCGCGAAATCCGCAAGCTGATTGGCGATTTCAACGAGATGGTTCACGAGCTCGAGTTGAGCGAGCAGGAGCGGGCAGTGATGCTCGCGGGCCTCGCGCACGATCTGCGCGCGCCGATCACGCGGATGCAGGTGCGCGCGGATCTGCTGCCCGACGAGGCGAATCGCGCCGGCTTCATGCGCGATGCCGAGTCGCTGTCGCGCATCGTCACGCAGTTCCTCGACTTCGCGCGCGACGGCGCCGATCCGTCGCCGCGCACGCAGGTCGATCAGCATTGCCGGCGCCACTACGGCGACAGTCTCGCCGATGAAGCGCTCGTCACGTTGAAGCTGCAAGCCGGCGACGGTTTCAGTCTGCCGCTCGTCGACCTCGATCGCATCCTGTCGAACCTGATCGAGAACGCGTTTACGTACGGCGAAGCGCCGGTCGAAATCTCGACCGCGTCGCGGCCCGGCGCCTTTACGTTGACCGTGCGCGATCAAGGCGCAGGTATTCCGGCCGATCAACTCGAGCGCGCGTTGCGGCCGTTCGTGCGGCTCGATGCGGCACGCGGCGGCGACGCACACTGCGGGCTTGGCCTTGCGATCGTGCGACGTCTCGCGCGTTATAACGGCGGGAGCTTTGTCGCGGCGAATGTAGCGGGTGGGGGCTTTGCGGTGACGCTGACGTTTGGGGAGGTTGCGCGCGGCGCTTGATGGCGTGCGTGCGGTCAGCGATGAGGCGGTTGGGTAGCGGTTCTGCGTGCCGTTCGCCGGCATGGCCGGCGAACGGAGCAAAGTAAAGCGGTTACAGCGCGGGTTACAGCAATTGTACGGGCGATTTACTCGTCGAGATATTCCGGCTCGATCTGGATGTTCTTCTCGCCAGCGGCCTTCTTTTCCCAATAGCGCTTGATCCACGATTCGAACGACTTGCCGGCTGCGGTGTCCTTGCCGGTGAAGCCGAGGCTCGCGATTTGCGGATACGGGATTACCTGCTTGTCCTTTTCGCCCTTCGCGATGATCCGCACGAAGCAGTCCTTGAAGGCGGCGCCGTACTGGCGGTCGTACAGATAGCCGGTGACCGACGTGCCGTCGCGGCGCGTAACGGTCACGTCGCCGCGATAGTCGAATGCTTTTTCGAGCGCTTCGCGTACTTCGGCTTCGGTGTTCAGCGACGGCGTCCAGCCTTCGAGCTTTTCGTGGACCGTGCCGCTGGCGGTTTCGATCAGATCAGGATTGACCGGTTCGGCGACGGCTGCGGTCGGTGCAGGTTCGACGGCCTTGATGACCTCAGCTGCCTGAGCCTGTTCCTTGCGCGCCGAATTCGGCACGAACACCATCGGCACTTCGCGCGAAGGCGTCTTCCAGTCGGCAAGAATCCTGTTCGCTTCCGGATCCTTGTAGCCGTCGAGCAGCATCGCCTTGACGGTCTGGAACAGCCCCTTGAACGAACCGAACGTGTAGTTCACGCCGCTCGCTTCATAGCCCGAGTGGACCATGCAGTTCGCGCACTTCGGGTTGCCGCTCTCGGTGCCGTAGTTCGCCCACTCGACGCTCTGCATCAGTTCGGCAAAGGTATCCGCGTAGCCGTCCTGCAGCAGGTAGCAGGGCTTCTGCCAGCCGAAGATGCTGTACGTCGGCATCCCCCACGGCGTGCAGGTCAGCTGCTTCTTGCCCATAAGGAATTCCATGAAGATCGGCGAGGCGTTGAAGCGCCAGCTCTTCTTGCGGTTCGACAGGATTGCGCGGAACAGCTTCTTCGAACGGGCACGGCCGAGAAAATGCTGCTGGTCCGGTGCCTTGTCGTACGTGTAGCCGGGCGAAACCATCATGCTCTCGACACCGACTTCCATCATTTCGTCGAAGTGCAGACGCACGCTGTTCGGATCGGCGCCGTCGAAGAGCGTGGTGTTGGTCGTGACGCGGAAGCCGGCGGCGACCGCGGCGCGCACGCCTTCCATCGCGATGTCGTAGCCGCCTTCGCGGCACACCGCGAAGTCATGGTGCTCGCGCTGGCCGTCGACGTGCACGGAGAACGACAGGTACTTGCTCGGCTTGAAGAGATGCAGCTTCTCCGCGAGCAGCAGCGCGTTCGTGCACATGTACACATACTTCTTGCGCGCGACCAGGCCGGCAACGATCTCCGGCATCTGCGGATGCAGCAGCGGTTCACCGCCCGGAATCGCGACCATCGGCGTGCCGCATTCCTCGACGGCCTTGAAGCATTGCTCCGGCGTCAACTCCGACTTCAGGATGTGCGCCGGGTACTGGATCTTGCCGCAACCCGCACACGCGAGATTGCAGCGCATCAGTGGCTCGAGCATCAGGACGAGCGGATAGCGCTTGCGTCCCATCAGTTTCTGCTTCAGCACATACGTGGCGACCGTCCATGCCTGCGAAATTGGCACTGCCATGCTGGGGATTCTCCTCAATAACCTGTTACGCCGCGGGCCCTGGGCCGGCGGCTGTCACTCGATATTCCGTGTCGTGCCCGGCGGGCACACACATAGGGCCATTGCGGCAAAACGGCGCGGGCGGCGGGGCTGGCTCGAGCGGCCTGGTCTGTGCGACGCGGACTGCCTGCCGTTGCCTGTTATCGCTCGCAGCATCAAGCTGCGAAGCCGCCATTGCAGGCGCGCCCAATGGGGCTGACCGCCGAATTGCCACGAATTGCCGATATGACGCTGGATGGGTTGCCGGAACCGGTTTTCCGACCATCCGGCATGATCTCACAAACCGCGATTTCCGTTCGACCAGCCTGACGGCGGGAGTCTTATGGGAATGGCCGGGCGGGGCGGTGTGTCGCGTCTTGCCAACAGTGGGCGAGGGCGCGAGGCCCAGGCCGTCCGCGATACCGATATTCGGCCCGCAGGCGAGCGCCCGGCGGCTGGCAAACCCTTGTCGGGTAAGGATTGGTGCACAGATCGGCGTGGTTGCCGGACCTGTCTGACGATACAGATAGCCTCCAGGGGACGGACCGCCGCGCGCCCATACCGGACGGTGCCGGACCGCCCGATCCGCATCGAATGCCCTCTCTTCTGTCCCCGACCGCCCATCGATTTATTTCAGATTTTTTTCCCGATATCGGGCGCTAACCTTTCCGGAACTTTCAAAGGGGCGCTCTCCGGCGTCTAAAGGGACGCCATGATGCGCGCGAATCCGTTGAGCCCGCCCGGCGCTGGGCCGTCCGCGAAGTCGCTGAAAATCGACGCGATCCGTTTCATGGCTGCCGCCTGGGTCGTGCTCTATCACTTCGGGCCGCCGCCGTTCAAGACGATGCTGACCGGGCATCTGGCGCCGCTCGGCGGTGCGCTGTGGTCGTCGCTCGTCGTGTTGTTTGCGGGACCGGCCGCCGTGATCGTGTTCTTCGTGATCTCGGGCTACTGCATCCATAACGCGTATCACCGTGACGCGGCACTGCGTCCGATCAATTACTTCGCGTCACGCTACGTGCGGATCGGCGTGCCGCTCGCGATCGTCGCGCTGGTATCGCAACCGGTCGGCGATGCACCGACGCTGCTGCAGTCCGTGCTGTGGTCGCTGTACTGCGAGATCGTCTACTACACGCTGTATCCGCTCGTGCGGCTGCGCTTTCACCGGATCGGCGAGATGATCGCGGGCGCGACGCTGCTCGGTGCGGCGATGGTGTGGTTCACGCATCAGCATGGACAGATGGTCTGCGACCACTGCGTCTATCAGAACTACGGCGTCGCGGGTACGGCGTTGCTGTATCTGCCGGGCTGGCTGCTCGGCTGTCTGATCGCCGATGCGCAGCGTAAGAGTGCTGTCCGTTCGGATGTGTCCACTGCGTCCGTGGCGGAGACCTTGCGTAACGCACGAGGCGTGGTGTCGGGTGCCGTTGCGTTCGGCGTGACCGTACCGGCCGTCGCTATGCCGGTTGTCGCCAGGTCGGACATCGTCACGCCGGGCAGCGCTACACAGGGCGTCGCCACGCCGGGCGCCGCGACGCCGCGTTCGCTCGCCGCAGCTGAAGGAGCACGCGCGCCGTCCGCATTCACCGCATGGCTCGTCCGGCGATTGCGCGACGCGGCGCGCGTGTTGTCGACTCATCTCGTGCTCGCGCGCTGCGTGGTGATCGTCGCGGGTTCGCTGACCTTCGTGCTCGCGTCGACGTCGCATATCAAGCCGGCGTTTCTGCCGTCGATCGGTCCCGACGTCACGCTGACGCTGTTCCAGTTTCTCGTCGCCGCGTGGCTCGCGGCCGAAACGTCGACCGCCGCGACGACGACACCCGGCATGCGCGCGTGGCTGTGGACGCGCATCGGCGCGCTCGGCGCGTGGTCGTACAGCCTGTATCTGTGCCACAAGTTCGCGTCCGCAATGCTCGATGTGCTGGGCTTGGTGCCCGGTCGTCCGGTGGCGTGGCTGACGACGATGGTGTTCGCGTTCGCGCTTAGTTACGCGTTTTATCTCGCAGTCGAGCGGCCGTCGCACCGGCTCGCCGGACGGCTACGCAAGTTCGCGCCGAAGGTGCCGGCACGGCCGGCGACTTAGTAGAGCGCAGCGGATTTTCTTAAGCCCCGGCGCGGTCCGCTAACGCCGCACGACACCCGGCAGCACGCACAGCATTTCGTACTCGCGCGCTGCGTGGTGATCGTTGAACCGGCGGGGCCGTTCGCATACTGGGGCGCATCGATGCGTCATCGCGATCGCACCGACGGCACGTCCGAGTTGATCTACACCTTCGATCTGAAGCTGCGGCCGCGTGTAATCGGGCGTCTGTTCGATCCGCTTGCCGCAACGATGTTCGCGCGCGAAACGCGACGACGGTTCAACGCGCTCGCATCGTATCTTGCGACCTCCGGCACCGCGTCCGTGTCACCGGAATCGCCGCCGGTGTGAGACATCGCCGCTTCGTTCCGCAGGCGTAGCTACGCACAAGTAGGTAGCGGACGCGGTCAGCGTTCGTCCCGCGCCCACTGCGAGACGTACGCCGGCTCATCGATCTGCGGCGTATTGGCAATGGCGGCCCGCTGCGCGAGTTCGAACGGCAGCACGCCGGCCCATACCGGCAGATCGAGATCATCGTCGTCATCGTTCGGACCGCCTGCGCGAACCTTGCACGCGAACTCGGTCAGCGGGAGGCGCAGCACCGTCGTCGCTGCGAGTTCCTTCTCGTTGCCGCGACGAATCTCATGCGAACGTCCGCGTGCGATGTGTTCGACCAGCGCGTCGAGCGATTCCGCCTTGTGCTCGCCAGTCACCGTCTCGCACACGCCGTAGATCACTGCGGTGCGATAGTTCATCGAATGATTGAATGCCGAGCGCGCGAGCACGAGGCCGTCAAGATGCGTGACGGTCGCGCATACCTGGATGCCGCTCGCGGCCGCCTTCAGCATCTGACTGCCGTTCGAGCCGTGCAGGTACAGGTAGTCGCCCTGACGCCAGCAGGCGGTCGGGATACAGTGGGTGCCGCGCGCGTCGGTGAAGGCGACGTGACACGCGTACGCCGCGTCGACGATCGCATTCAATGTCGCGCGGTCGTAGTCCGCACGATGCGCTTCGCGTCGCACGCGCGCGCGATCCGACAACGGGCCGGCTTTTTCTTCCACCTGATCCACGTGATCCACGATTCAAGGCTCCTCGATGATTTCCCGCAGGATAGGCAAAGCCTGGCGCCTGCGCCAGACCCAGCACTCATCGATTCTCTGGAGCCACGCGTCGCGGCGTGTTGCGTCGTTCAGCTAGCCGCGCGTACGCCGACGCAGTAACGCGTGCGCTGCCGGTACACGTGCCCCGGACGCAACACGGTTCGCTCGGCGTCGGGCATGTGGATTTCGTCGGGAAACGCGCCGGCTTCGAGGCACAGCCCCGCGTGCCGTCCGTACACGATGCCGCGTCTGCCGTGCACGCCCTGCAGATAATTGCCGGTGTAGAACTGCAATCCCCACTGGTCGGTTTCGACGCTCAGCTCGCGGCCGCTGCCCGGGTCGTACACGGATGCGACACGTCGGCATGCGTTTTCATCGGCGGACTCGCGCAGCACGTAGCAATGATCGAAACCGCCGGCACGCGCGAGCTGCGCATGCGGCCAGTCGAGCCGCGCGCCGAGCGGCGCACTCTGGCGGAAATCGAACGCATTACCCGCGACGTCCGCGCGGCCGCACGGAATCATCGACGTGTCGACTTCGAAGAACGCATCCGCATCGATCGTCACGACGTGGCCACGCACGTCGGCACCGGCGACGCCCGTCAGGTTGAAGTACGGATGACTGGTCAGGTTGAGCGGCGTCGGCGCATCGGTGAGTGCTTCGTAGTCGAGCGTCAGCGCGCCGTCGTCGTCGAGCGTATAGCGGACCTGCACGGTCACGTTGCCCGGAAAGCCGCCGTCGCCTTCCGGCGATTCGAGCCGCATCAGCAGCGTGCCGTCATCATCATGCGCGTTCCAGATCGCCCGATGAAAACCCGCCGCACCGCCGTGCAGGCAGTTGTTGCCTTCGTTGCGATCGAGCGCATAACCGATGCTGTCGAGTTCGAAGTGCGCGCCCGCGATACGGTTCGCCCAGCGGCCGACCAGCGCGCCCATGTAAGTCGTCGCTGCGTGATAGTCGGCGGGGGTGTCGTGGCCGAGCAGGATGTCGGCGAGGCGTCCCGAGCGGTCAGGCGCATGCCATGACACGAGCGTTGCACCGAGATCGCTGATCGCGACTTTCATCCCGTGCGCGTTGCGCAGTGTGTAGAGGCGCACCGGGTCGCCGCCCGGTAACTGGCCCCACGGTTCTGAAGACATCTGGGCTGTGCTGATCATGTCGTTGGGAAAAAAAGAAAAAGCATGCATCACGTCGCGTCGGTATTGACCGTCACGCGCGGACGCTCCTGATATTCGCGCGGTGTGCAGCCGAGTTCCCGGCGAAACACCGCGTACATGTATTGCAGCGACGTGAAGCCGCAACGGATCGCCACTTCGGCACTCGACACATCGCGCTTCTCGAGCAGAGCCTTCGCCGCATCGAGTTTGTGTCGCAGGATTTCCTGATGCACGGTGCAGTTCAGTTCGCGGCGGAAATATTCTTCTAGCGACGAGCGCGACACGCCGACGTAATCGGCGACCTGTTCGGTGCGAATGCCCTGGCACGCGTACTGCCGGATGAAGTGGCGCGCACGCATCACATAGGGGCTCGACAGCGGTTGATGCCGGCTCGATTCGAGCACGTTGATGCCGACCGGCGGCACGAGAATGCGTCGACCCGGAAAGCGCGCGCCGCGCAGCATCTGATGCAGCAAGTGCGCGGCAGTGCGGCCCATTTCCTCGGTCCCCTGGATCACCGACGAAAGCGGAATGCGCGTCAGCGTGCGCGTGAGCGGATCGTTGTCGATGCCGATGATCGCGACCTGCTCGGGCACCGCGATGCCGGCGATCAGACAGGCCTGTAGCAGTTGCCGCGCGCGTGCGTCGGTGACCGCGATGATGCCGACCGGTTTCGGCAGACTCGCGAGCCAGGCGCCCAGCTGCTCGATTGCCTGGTTCCATGACGGCGCGCTGGTCGACAGGCCGCGATAGATCTCGGCGTCGATGTCGTCGGCGCTGCTGCCATCGGCTGAACGCAGACGGGCGAACGCGAGTTCGCGCTGCTGCGCCCAACGGTTTTCTTCCGCGACCGGCAGGCTGTACAGCGCAAAGTGCGCGAGCCCCGCGCCGATCAGATGCGTGTACGCGAGCGAGATGAGCTTCGCGTTGTCGGTGGCGATATAGGGGAGGTCGGACGGATAGTGCGCGGGGTCTTCGAACGACGAGCCCATCGCGACGACTGGCAGCGCGCAGCCGCGCAATGCGTCGGCCACGGCGGGATCGTCGAAGTCGGCGATGATCCCGTCGCCGTCGAAGCGCTCGATGCCCGCAAGCCGGCAACGAAAATCTTCTTCGAGAAACAGATCCCACGCGACGCGCGTCGACAGCAGGTACTTGCCGATCCCCGCGATGATCTCGCGGTCGTAGACCTTGTTCGCGTTGAACAGCAGCGCGATCCGATGTGTGGTCTGAGGCGGCGGGGGCGTCTGGGTTCTGGTCATCGTCGTGATTGACCGTGCGTCGCGCGAAGCGTCGAACAGTCGTCGTCTCCTGGCCGTCCTGATGTCGGTACTTAAGCACTTACCCTGGTCTCGTAGCGTTCGCTACGGTGCCATGTACAGGCAGGTGTGCGCACATTCTAGTCCGGGAACGTCACCGCGATGTAAGGGCGCAGCCGCAGCGGTAAGAAACATCACGCCGCTTGTGCAATTTCATAATTGCGGGGCTCGGGTGCGCGCGGCAGCATGGCGTCACCTGGCGATGCGTGCGACGACGCAGTCGCCATGCAACGCACCAAAAATTGGAGACACCATGTCGTACTTCGAACAGATCCCGGTCATCACCTACGAAGGACCGGATTCCGACAACCCGCTAGCCTTCCACCACTACGACAAAACAAAGCAGGTGCTCGGCAAGACGCTCGAAGAACATCTGCGGATTGCAGTCTGCTACTGGCACACCTTCGTATGGCCAGGCGCGGACATCTTCGGCCAGGGCGCGTTCCAGCGACCGTGGCAGGAAGCCGGCGACCCGATGGAGCGCGCACGGCAAAAGGCCGACGCCGCGTTCGACATGTTCACGAAACTGGGCACGCCGTTCTACACGTTCCACGATACCGACGCAGCCCCCGAAGGCAGCAGTCTCAAGGAATACAGCGACAACTTCGCGCGCATCACCGACTACCTCGCGATGAAGCAGCAGGACACCGGCGTGCGTCTGCTGTGGGGCACCGCGAATCTGTTCTCGCATCCGCGTTACGCAGCGGGCGCGGCGACCAATCCGAATCCCGACGTGTTCGCGTATGCAGCGACGCAGGTGCGTCACGCGCTCGACGCGACGCATCGTCTAGGCGGAGAAAACTACGTGCTGTGGGGCGGCCGCGAAGGCTACGACACGCTGCTCAACACCGAACTGAAACGCGAGCGCGAACAGCTCGCGCGTTTCCTGCACATGGTCGCGGACCACGCATCGCGCATCGGCTTCAAGGGCACGCTGCTGATCGAGCCGAAGCCGCAGGAACCGACCAAGCATCAGTACGACTACGACGTCGCGAGCGTGCACGGTTTTCTCACGCAGTACGGGTTGCAGGACGTGTACCGCGTGAACATCGAGGCGAATCACGCGACGCTCGCGGGCCACTCGTTTCATCACGAGATCGCGACAGCGTACGCGCTCGGCATCTTCGGCAGCGTCGATGCGAATCGCGGCGATCCGCAGAACGGCTGGGACACCGACCAGTTTCCGAACAGCGTCGAGGAATTGACGCTCGCGTTCTACGAGATCCTGCGGCACGGCGGCTTCACGACCGGCGGGATGAATTTCGACGCGAAGGTGCGTCGTCAGAGCGTGGATGCGGCAGACCTGTTCTACGGCCACATTGGCGCGATCGACAATCTCGCGCTCGCCGTCGAGCGCGCAGCGAAGCTGATCCAGCGCGATCTGCTCGAGCAGTTCCGGCGCGAACGCTACGCGGGCTGGAACACGCCGTTCGGCCGCGCGATTCTCGAAGGCGAGCATTCGCTGGGTTCGCTCGCCGACGACGCGCTCGCACGCGCGCTCGATCCACACCACACGAGCGGCCAGCAGGAACGGCTCGAAAGCGTCGTGAACCGGGCAATTTACGGCGGTGCCTGAGCGCCGCCGCGCATGAAGTGAAGTCCCTCCGGCGAGGAGATCCGCCGGACAGCAGTTGCAATACAACGCGCACTACAACCATATCCGGCCGCACAACACGTGCGAGCCGTCCACACCGCTAAGCCGGTGATCAAAAAGATAGGAGTGAGACATGAAATTGACTACCCGTCGTTCCGTGCTGGGATCGCTCGTTTGTGGAGCGGTGCTGGCCAGTCTGTCGCTTGCAGCGCCGCTTGCGCATGCGAGCAAGGATCATCCGGTGATCGGTTTCTGTATCGACGATCTGCGCGTCGAACGCTGGTCACGCGATCGTGATTACTTCGTTGCGGCCGCGGAAAAACTCGGCGCAACGGTCTCGGTGCAGTCCGCCGATGCGAGCGAAGAGCGGCAGATCTCGCAGATCGAGAACCTGATCTCGCGCGGCGTCGACGTGATCGTGATCGTGCCGTTCAACTCGAAGACGCTCGGCAACGTCGTCGCCGAAGCGAAGAAGGCGGGCATCAAGGTCGTGTCGTACGACCGGCTGATTCTTGACGCGGACGTCGACGCGTACATTTCGTTCGACAACGAGAAGGTCGGCGAACTGCAGGCGAAGGGCGTCTACGACGCGCAGCCGAAGGGCAACTACTTCATGCTCGGCGGCGCGCCGACTGACAACAACGCGAAGATGCTGCGCGAAGGTCAGATGAAGGTCCTCAAGCCGGCGATCGATCGCGGCGACATCAAGATCGTCGGTCAGCAGTGGGTGCCGGAGTGGAGCGCAGCGACGGCGCTGCGCATCATGGAAGACGCGTTGACCGCGAACAACAACAAGATCGATGCGGTCGTTGCGTCGAACGACGGCACCGCTGGCGGCGCAATCCAGGCGCTGGCCGCGCAGCACATGGCCGGCAAGGTGCCGATCTCGGGCCAGGATGCGGACCTCGCGGCCGTCAAGCGACTGATCGCCGGCACGCAGACGATGACCGTCTACAAGCCGCTCAAACTGATCGCGAGCGAAGCCGCGAAGCTGTCGGTGCAGCTTGCGAAGGGCGAGAAGCCCGCCTATAACGCGCAATACGACAACGGCAAGAAGAAGGTCGACACGGTGCTGCTGCAGCCGACGTTGCTGACCAAGAGCAACGTCGACGTCGTCGTGAAGGACGGCTTCTACACGCAGGCGCAGCTCGCGGGCCAGTAAGGCCGGCGCTCACAAGCGCACGAGCGCACAAGGGCGGCGGACGTGTCCGCCGCCGCTTTTTTCCTGCAACGGGAACTGCGAATGGCTCACCCCTTGCTCGCGATGCGCGGCATCGTCAAGACGTTTTCCGGCGTGAAGGCGCTGGACGGCATCGACCTGACCGTGCAGCCAGGCGAATGCGTCGGACTGTGCGGCGAAAACGGCGCCGGCAAATCGACGTTGATGAAAGTGCTGTCGGGTGTCTATCCGCACGGCACGTGGGACGGCGAAATCCTCTGGGACGGTGCGCCGCTGAAGGCATCGAGCGTGCGCGACACCGAACGCGCCGGCATCGTGATCATCCATCAAGAGTTGATGCTCGTGCCGGAACTGTCGGTCGCGGAGAATATCTTTCTCGGCAACGAAATCACGCTGCCCGGCGGCCGGATGAACTACGCGGCGATGTATCAGCGCGCCGACGAACTGCTGCGCGGCCTCGGCATTACCGGCATCAACGTTGCGCAGCCGGTGATGAACTACGGCGGCGGTCACCAGCAATTGATCGAGATCGCGAAGGCGCTTGCCAAGCAGGCGCGGCTGCTGATTCTCGACGAACCGTCGTCGTCGCTGACGTCGACCGAGACGCGCATCCTGCTCGACATCATCCGCGATCTGAAGCGGCGCGGCGTCGCATGCGTGTATATCTCGCACAAGCTCGATGAGGTCGAAGCGGTGTGCGACACCGTCAGCGTGATCCGCGACGGCCGGCATGTCGCGACCGAGCCGATGCACGCGCTGACCACCGAGCGGATCATCGCGCTGATGGTCGGCCGCGAAATCGCGAACCTGTTTCCGCGCGTCGCGCACCCGATCGGCGACGTCGTGTTCGAAGCGCAGCACGTGACTGTATTCGACACGGAGAATCGCAACCGCAAGCGCGTTGACGACGTGTCGTTCAGCGTGCGGCGCGGCGAGATCCTGGGCGTCGCGGGTCTGGTCGGCGCGGGGCGCACGGAGTTGATGCAGGCGATCTTCGGTGCGTGGCCCGGTGCGAGCGAAGCGACGCTGTCGCTCGAAGGCCGACCGCTGCGCATCCGCTCGCCGTTTGACGCGATCCGCGCAGGCGTTGCGATGGTGCCGGAGGACCGCAAGCGACACGGCATCGTGCCGCACCTGGGTGTGGGCCACAACATCACGCTCGCGGTGCTGAACCGGTTTGCGCGCGGCGGGCGGATCGATTCGAGCGCGGAACTCGATGCGATCCATCTGCAGATGAAGCGCCTGTCGGTGCGCGCGGCGAATCCGATGCTGCCGATTTCGAGTTTGTCCGGCGGCAACCAGCAGAAAGCGGTGCTGACGAAGATGCTGCTCACCGATCCGAAAGTGCTGATCCTCGACGAACCGACGCGCGGCGTCGACGTTGGTGCGAAGTACGAGATCTACAAGCTGATCTTCGAACTCGCGCAGCGCGGCGTTGCGATCGTGATGGTGTCGTCCGAACTGCCCGAGGTGCTCGGCATCAGCGATCGCGTGCTGGTGATCGGCGAGGGCCGGCTGCGCGGCGATTTCGCGAACAACGGCCTCACGCAGGAATCGATTCTCACGGCCGCGCTGCAGTCCGCGCGGCCCGCTCCCTCATCATCTTCATCTTCCTCAGCGAGTGCAGCATGACGCCCGACGCGACGACTCACGACGCGAAACCGGTCGCACCGAAAACTTCCTTCGGCGCGGCGCAGGCCCAGCAATTTTTCTCGCGCTACAAGATTCTCGCGCTGCTGATCGCGGTGGCGGCGATCTGGCTGTTCTTCTCGCTGCTGACGCACGGTGCGTTCATCACACCGCGCAATCTGTCGAACCTGCTGCGGCAGATGTCGATTACCGGGATGCTCGCGTGCGGGATGGTGTTCGTGATCATCGCGGGGGAGATCGATCTGTCGGTAGGTTCGCTGCTCGGTCTGCTTGGCGGTGTCGCGGCGATTCTCGACGTGAACCGTCACTGGCCGATTGCCGCGACGGTGCCGGCGGTGCTGGTGCTCGGCGTGCTGGTTGGCATGTTCAACGGCTGGTGGTCGACGTACCGGCGGGTGCCGTCGTTTATCGTCGGGCTCGGCGGGATGCTGGCGTTTCGCGGCGTGCTGCTCGGGCTGACGGGCGGCTCGACGATTGCGCCGGTGTCCGATTCGTTCGTGTTCCTTGGCCAGGGATATCTGCCGCGTGTGGCGGGCGATACGCTCGCGGTCGCGCTGTTCGTGCTGCTCGCGGTGCTGACCGTCATGCAGCGACGCAGCCGGCAACGCTATCAGTTGCCGGTCGTGCCGCTGTGGCAGGACATCGCGAAGATCGTCGGCGCGGGGGCGATCCTGTTTGCGTTCGTGTCGATGCTCGACCACTACGGCGGCATTCCGGTGCCCGTGCTGCTGCTGCTCGCGCTGCTCGGCGTGTTCACCTACATCGCGACGCAGACTGTGTTCGGCCGGCGCATCTACGCGGTCGGTTCGAACCTGGAGGCGACGCGTCTGTCGGGCGTCAACACGAACCGCGTGAAGCTCGCGATCTTCGCGCTGATGGGCTTGATGTGCGCGTTCGCTGGGATCGTCAATACGGCGCGACTCGCGGCCGGCTCGCCGTCGGCCGGGACGATGGGTGAACTCGACGCGATCGCCGCGTGCTTTATCGGCGGCACGTCGATGCGCGGCGGTTCGGGCACGGTGCACGGCGCACTGATCGGCGCGCTCGTGATGGCGAGCCTCGACAACGGCATGTCGATGCTCGACGTCGATGCTTACTGGCAGATGATCGTCAAGGGCGGGATTCTCGTGCTGGCCGTGTGGATCGATGTCGTGTCGCGGTCGAATGCGCGTTGAGGGCGGGTAGGGCCGACGCCGCGCTCGCCGGCTGCCGGCTCACTCGGTGGTCTGATCCTCGTCGGCGTCCGGAACCTCGGGAGCGTCTGCGACATGCGGGTCTGCGACATGCGCGTCTGCGACATCAGGCTCTTCGAGATCGCTTTCGATCAGCCGGTAGCCGTGCGTATAGACGGACACGAGACGCACGCCGCTCCCATAGCCAAGCGACAGTTTTCTGCGGATTCTCGAGATGTGTGTGTCGATGGTCCGCGATGTGCCGTCGTGTTCGCGTCCCCACGCGAGCCGCGCGAGCAGGTCGCGAGAAATGATCCGGCCGGGATGCTTGAACAGCACGACGGCCATGTCGAACTCCTTGTCGGTGAGCGTGACGGGACGGCTATCGAGCGAGAAATAGCGGTTGTGCGTGTCGAGCAGATATCGGCCGAGCCGGAGCACGTTGCCCGATTGCGATTCGCTGTTGAGGCGCCGCCGCAGCGCGTTGATGCGCGCGACCAGCTCGGACTGGCGAAACGGCTTGACGATGTATTCGTCGGCGCCGCCTTCCAGCGCCTGCACGATGTCGATTTCCAGCATCTTGCTCGTGAGGAACAGCACGCCTGGCTGCGCGCCGAGCCGGTGCCGGATCCATCCGAGTACGTCGAGCCCCGACATGCCCGGCAGCCGCCAGTCGAGAATAACGAGATCGACGAAGTTCTTTTCGAGAAAGACGACCGCTTTCTCGCCGCTGTCGACCCGCGAGACGTCGTGCCCGGCGGCGGTTACCGTGGCCGCAACTGCTTCTGCCTGTGCCGCATCGTCTTCTACCAACAGTATCTGCATGATTGCCCCGTTAAATCTGGCCTTGATTTCTAGTTTTGATTCGATGCAGGAAACACCGAAACTTGGGTTGATGACGGTGATCGATTAATTAACCGTCGAGTCGGTTGTTTATCGCAATCCTCATCAACCGATGCTCATTAGAATTTATGGATTCGTCAAAAAATTAATTTGATATTGAAATGAGTGCCGGCATGGGTCGCTACCAGCATTGTTCACGCCCTCACGCAGCGTGAACCGCCCGGATAGTCGATCTGGAAGCGGGGCAGGCCATGAGTTGTGCAGCGGAGGAGCGAATCGGCGAATTATATAATTCACAATCGATTCGGGGATGGGATGATTGTGTCGGATTGTTTATTTCGTGACTGAATTTGCAAACATTTGCAATCGCATGAAATTAAATTGTTGAGTTTTGTTTCCGCGTTTCATTTTTTATATTTCTATTTGAGTCGATCTGGTAGCGCAATCGCTCCTTTATCGCTCGATTATCGAGATATCAATAATCAGGATGGCCACTTGAGCAGCTTGCGCAACGCGTCGGCCCGATCGACCGCTGCGCGCTGTTCGTCGGCATTGCCGGTCAGGTACTGGCTGGCATCCGACGTGCCGGTCTTGTACAGACCCAGTTGCAGTAACGCGAGGGTGTTACGCGTCAGTTGGGAGTCGGTACAGGCATCGGGCGTCGCACACCATTGCGTGAGCATCGCGAGCGCGGTGGCGTTGCCGTGCGCGGCGAGCGTGAAGATGTGCTCGCCGAGCGTATCGTCGTTCGCCAGAGGAACCTCCATCCATTGCGTGGGGTTGCGGCTCGCGAGCGTCAGTGCCGCCGCGGGTTGGCCGGCTTCGGCCGCTTTGCGCAGCAGCGTGTCCGCGTAATGCGGATCGCGCAGGCGTGCGTCGGTGCAGCGCAACGTCTGGTCTTGAGCCGGCAGCGTCGAGCGTGCGCAGGCGTCGGCCCATGCTGCCGCTTCGATTAATCCTTCTGCGTCGGTGCGTCCGTCGAGCGCATCGAAGGCAGGATACGAGAGCGCATGTTGCAGCGCTTCGTCGAATGTGTTGCTCGCATTCGCAGCGCTCGGCGGCAGCGGATTGGCGCGGGCTTTTTCCAACCGGGCGAGCGCGTCGATTGCCGTATGCGCGACAACTGCCGACGAGGTGTGTGCCGCAGCCTGCGCGGCGTCGACGCGTTCGTGGTGCGGTGCCGCAGCGGTCGTCGACGTCGACACCGGAGTGACCGCGCTTTCTGTGCGCAGCGATCCGTGTCCCAACCACGCGAGCGTGACGGCCACCGCGATCGCACCGCACACAGGCCATATCGCCCATCGCGCGATATGGGCGACAGTGCGTTTTGCCGCTTCGGGTGATGACGCCATCGCGTTCCTCGATGTTCGCTGTGTTTCTTCTTTCGGCATCCTATTTTCCGTAGCCGATCCGCTTCCTGCGATGCTCAAGATAACCCAGATCGCATTCGATCGAGTAGCGCCAAATGCGTGCCTGCCGTTGTACGTATTAATTCATTCGTTTGAAACATCGTGCAAATCGAATCCAGTCAATGTTCTTCTTGAATGCACTTAGTTTGGATCAAAGGCTCTATGTACATACCCGATCACTGGGACTAATGTACGCCCAACACAAATATCCGAATATCAGGCCAGCGAGGACTGTCTGCGAACGACGCCCGAACCCTTGAGGGCAGCCGTTTCGAGCGCGCCAGCGAGGCGCTGCGATGCGTGTGCCCGATGATTCATTTGAATTGATGCAGCAGGCATTATTTTGCCATGCGATCAGCCTTCTAAAAAGAGGCCGGCGCATGCGGGAAAAGCATGTCGAAAATCGCGAAATCAATTCTGAAAAGACAGTTTAAGACGCTTGGCAGTAATGCAGAACGAATAAAAGCGGAATTACCAATAATCGCTTGATTGGAGACATCGATGACATATCCGCCGTGCCGGACGGAGTTTGCATCGCCATACCCAGGCCATCCTGAGTATTCAGGCTACCCACGCGAGCCCGCGTCCAGTTTCCGTTACCCGCACGTCGCGAATCCGTCGAACGCATCCGGCGCAACACCACAGCGTTGCAGCGAGGCCGGATCGTCCCCGCATTGAACCGTTGAATTTCCGCATCAGGCAGGCGGCCCGGCAGTCCGGAGATCTACCCGAGATCCGGACGACCGGGCGACACCGGCGGCAGTGCGACGAAGCAGCGCGCGTTGTCGTGCCGGTATCGGCAGTTCAGTTCGTCCGTACCTCGAGAAAGCGGCGCATACGGTGCCGCTTTCGGTGGGGTCATTCGCCCGGCAACCTCGTTGCCATTTATCAGGAAGGCAAATTATGAGAACCCTCAAGATTCGTGCATGCGTTGGTGCTGCTGCGGTCGCGGTTATTGCTTTCTCGTCGCTGGCATCGGCGGCGACCATCGGACCGGCAGGCGCGTCGTTTAGCGCGCCCGGCACGATGAACGTGAGTACGCCGATTGCGCCGAACGTGTCGTGCGGCGTGACGTTGAGCGGCGTGGTCGCGAGCGATGGATCGTATGCGCAGATCAACTCGGTGGCTGTGACCGGCGGCGGCCTGTGCGGTGTGCCGCAGATCATCGGGCTGCCGTGGAAGCTGGTCGCGACCAGCACGACGGCGGGCAATGTTCAGAACGTCGGCTTCAGCGTGCTCGGTGCGAACTGCGGTCCGTCGACGATCAACGGTGCGTGGAGCAACGCGACCAACACGCTGAGCGCAAGCAACCAGCCGCTGTCCGGCAACTGCAAGATCAACAGCCTGTCGGTCAGCCCGAACCCGGCTTTCACGGTTTCGCCGTAACGCACGGCGCGCGGTATCGCGCATAGCGCCACTCGCAGCAGCTACGCGGGCCTCGCCGTCACGTAACGCACGACGGTGAAGCTCGCGTATTTCTTTGGCTTACCCCTGTTGCACTTCTTGCGTTTGCTGCGTTTGTTGTCCCTGCTGCACGCGCCAGCCGAGCCCCAGGCTCTTCTGCACCGACACGAAATCCTTCAGCAATTCCGCGTGCCCCGCGACAACGTTCTGCTGTGCGCTGAATTCCTCGCGCTGCGTATCGAGCAGATCGATCAGACTCGACGCACCGGCCGTATAGCGCTGACGCATCAGCGTCGCGGAGTGATCGGCGGACGTCTCGACCTTTTGCAGCGTCACCAGATGTTCGCGCTGATGCCCGTAGCGCGACAGCGAAGAATTCGCGTCCTGTAACGCACCGAGCACGGCTTTCGTATAGCGCGCTTCGGCTTCGTCGCGCGACGCTTCGGCGGCATGCACGGTGCCGAGCGTGCGACCGAAGTCGAGCAGATTCCACTGCAGATACGGCACCGCGAGCCAGCTGAAATTGTTCTTCCGCAAAAGGTGACCCGGATCGCTCGCACTAAAGCCGAGATCGCCGAGCAGCGTCACCTTCGGGAAGAAGTCCGCGACGTGTTCGCCGATCTGCGCGTTGCTCGACGCCAGCCGGCGTTCGGCCGCGCGAATGTCGGGACGCTGTTGCAGTAGCGACGACGGATCGCCGATTGCCACTTCGGCGGGCACCGCGGGCAGCGGTTGCGACGCGGCGAGCTGCGCATCGAGCGCGCCGGGCGCGCGGCCCGTCAGCACGGCGAGCTGGTCGAGCGAATCGGTGACCTGTGCGTCGAGCGGCGTCAGCGTCGCGCGCGTGTTTTCGACCTGCGTGGTGAGCCGTTCGACGTCGACGTCCGCCGCGGTGCCGCGTGCGCGGCGCTGCTGCGTGAGCGTCAGCATCTTCTGTTCGACATCGGCCTGCTGCTGCGCAAGCGCGAGACGTTGCTGCTGGTCGCGCAGATCGATGTACGCCTGTGCGACTTCTGCCGCCAGCGACACCTGCGTATCGGCGAGATCGGCATCGACGGCTTCGGCTTGCGTCGACGCCGCTTCGATTGCGCGCCGCGTGCCGCCGAACAGATCGATCTCCCACGTCGCGTCGAAGCCGGCGGTGTAGAGCTGCAGCGGACCCCGTCCGCTCGACGGATTGTTGCCCTGCGACGACGCGTTGAGCGTGCTGACGTCGGGCGAACGGGTGCGTAGCGCGGCAGCGTCGGCGGAGACCTTGGGCAGTTCGTTCGCGTGCTGCTGCTGCAATTGCGCGCGCGATTCGCGCAGACGCGCCTGCGCGACGTGCAGATCGGGATTGTGCGCAAACGCGGCTTCGATCAGATCGTTCAGTTGCGGATCGCCGAGCGTGAGCCACCACTGGTTCGGCGCGCGGGTCGCCGCGATGCCGGCGGCCGGTGCGCGTACGAATCCTTCGCTGTGCAGCGCGCTGTCGGCGACCGTCGGTGCGCCGTGGTAATCGGGGCCGACTGTGCAGCCCGTGAGCACGGCGAGCGCAGCGGCGACAGCAAGAGCGAGCGGTGCCGAACGCAACGCAAAACTAGAAGAGCGAGAAAACATCATGGCTGGTCGATGAATGCATCAATGAGCGTCGGAGGGCGGCGGTGGGCCGGCCCGCTTGGGCGTTTTCAGCAGCAGCGCGAGCGGAATGCACGCAGCCAGCGCAATGCCCAGCAGAAAGAAGGTTTCCGAATAAGTAATCACGGTGGCCTGCTGTGTGATCTGCACGCCGAGCTGGCCGAGCGCGCGCATCTGCGAGTACGCCATATCGCCGGTATGCGCGAACCAGTTCGCTGCGTTCGCCGCGAGCCGTTCCTGACCGATCAGCGAATTCGCGCTGACCGATTCGCGGATCATCGCGGTGTGAAACGTGGTGCGCCGGTCGATCACGGTGCCGATGATCGCAAGACCGATCGATCCGCCGAGGTTGCGCGCCATGTTGTACAGACCCGCCGCATCGCCGGAATCTTCGCGCGACACGGCCGCCATCGATGCCTGGTTCAACGGCATCATCGCGAGCATCTGCGCGGTGCCGCGAATCAGCTGCGACCACACGAAGTCGTGCCCGACGCTTTGCGCGGTCAGACTGATGTCGAGCATGCAACTGATCGTGAACAGCGTGAGACCAGTGATCACAAGAATGCGGAAATCGACCTTGGCCAGCAGGCGCGGCAGAATCGGCATCACCATGAACGCGGGCAATCCCGACAGCAGCATGATTGCGCCCGACTGCTGCGCGTTATAGCCCGCGACGATGCCGAGAAACTGCGGCAGCAGATACGACACGCCATACAGCCCCGCGCCGACCGCGGACACGATCACGATCACGCTCGCATAGCGTGGATTGCGCATCAGGCTCAGCCGCACGATCGGCTTTTTCGCGGTGATCTGCGAAGCCGCGATCATCAGCATGCCGGCGAGCGTGACCCACGTCAGCGACACGATCATCGACGATTCGAACCAGCGCTCGCGCTGACCTTCCTCAAGCACGACGGTCAACGAGCTAAGGCCGATCGCGAGGCCGACGATGCCGAGCCAGTCCGCCTTGAGAAAAGTTTCCCAATGCGGCCGGTCGGACGGCAGGCCGACCACCAGCAGCGTCATCAGCGCGAGACACACCGGCAGGTTGATGAAGAAGCACCAGCTCCAGCTGATGTTCTCCGCGAGCCAGCCGCCGACCACCGGCCCAAGCAACGGCCCGAGCAGCACGATCAGCCCGAACACCGTCATACCGACCGGCAGTTGCGACAACGGCAACCGCGTACGGATGATCGTCTGTCCGGTCGGGATCAGCGCGCCGCCGGTGAAGCCCTGGCCGATGCGGCCCGCGATCATCATCGGCAGCGAGTGCGACCAGCCGCACATCATCGAGAACGCGATGAACAGCGCCGAATTCACGAGCAGGAAGTTGCGCAGTCCGAACACGCGCGTGAGCCACGCGGCGAGCGGAATCATCACGATCTCGGACATCAGGTAGCCGGTCGAGATCCACGTGCCCTCGGTGCCGGTCGCGCCGATTTCGCCCTGGATCTGCGGCAGCGCGGAGTTCGTGATCGAGATGTCGAGCGTCGCCATCAGCGCGCCGAGCGCGCCTGCAGCGACAGCGATCCAGTCGCCGACGCTCGCGCGTTCCGGTTCCGCAGACGGTGACGCAGATGGTCTAGCCGGCGCGGGAGCCGCGGCGGCCGCGTCGAGGGTCGACTCAGCCACGGTGATTCTCGGCTTCGATGCGCTGGTCGCGATCGCGTGCGGAGCGGGTATCGACGTCGACGGTGACCGACAGCCCAGGCAGCAGCACGCTGCGTGTTTCAGGACCGGTTTCGAGGCGGATGCGCACCGGCACCCGCTGCACGATCTTCGTAAAGTTGCCGGTCGCGTTTTCCGGCGGCAGCAGCGCGAACTGCGAACCGGTGCCCGGCGAGAAACTGTCGACGACACCATGCAGCGTCTGACCGGACAGCGCATCGATGCGCATCTCGACCGGCTGGCCGACACGCATCCGGCCGATCTGCGTTTCCTTGAAGTTCGCGGTGAGGTAGGTGTTCTGCACCGGCACGACCGTCAACAGACGCGTGCCCGGCTGCACATACTGACCGACGCGCACAGTGCGATCGCCGACCGTCCCGCCGAGTACGCTGCGCACGATCGTGTTCTCGAGATCGAGACGCGATTGCTGTGCGCTCGCGCGTGCCGCTTCGAGTTGCGCGCGTGCCTGCGACAGCTGCGCGGTGCTCGACGCGATCTGCGTGCGGGCCGCCGCGACCGCCGCGGCATTCGCGGCGAGCGTCGCGACCGCCTGATCGCGTGTGCTGGTCAGTTCCGCGAGCCGTTCGGTGCTCTCAGCCCCGGTCGCGGCGAGCGGTGCGTAACGGCGCACTTCGTCGCTCGCATGGCGGGCGCTGACGCGCGCGACCTGCTGCTGCGCAACGGTCTGTTCGATGTTGGCCTGCTGCTGCTTGATGTCGGCCTGCGCGCGTTCGATGTCGGCGGTGCGGGCGTCGACGGTAGCGAGCGCCTGGTCGAGCGACACCTGATACTGGCGCGCGTCGAGGTGCACGAGCGGGTCGCCGGGTTTGACGACCTGGTTGTCCGCGACGTAGACCTCGGTGATATAGCCGGCGACCTTTGGCGCGACGGTCACGCTGTCGGCCTGGAGATAGGCATCGTCGGTGCTTTCGATGAAGCGGCCGACCGTCCACCAGCGCGCGCCCCACGCGGCGGCCGCGATCAGCGCGATCATGCCCAGCACGATCAGCACGAGGCGCCGCGACGGGCGTCGGGCAGGCGACGCGGACGCGTCGTCCTTGGGCAGAGTGCCGGGAGAAGTACCTGCGGTGGTTGACATCGTTTTGGGTCCAATTTTTTCCAGTCGGCACAATTATTCCAGCCGTTCAAATTGTGTCAAGTGTTATATTTGTGTGTGAGTATCCCCACAGAGAAAGGCATGAACGACGCAAAGAAGCTCCGCCGACCGTCGGAAGGCGGCTATGCGCGTGGCGACGAGACGCGGCGCCGCATCATCGAAGCGGCTGTCGACCTGTTCGGCGAACATGGATTCGACGGAGCATCGACGCGTGACATCGCGGCGCGGGCAGGCGTGAACGCGCCGGCGCTGCAGTACTACTTCGAGAACAAGGAAGGGGTCTATCGCGCGTGCATCGAGGCGTTCGCCGACGAAGCGTGGGAAAAGTTCGGCCCGGCGATCGAGCACGCACACGAGGTGTTGCGCACGGAGGCGGACAGGGAAGCGCTGATCGAAGCGTTCCTGCGGATCCAGGCGACCATGGCGGACAAGATACTGGTGAACGCGCATACGCCGGGTCAGCGGCTGTTCTTCGCGCGTGAACAGGCGGGTTACGAGCCCGCGAGCGCGACGCAGATCCTGATGCACCGCATCCGCAAGCCGCTGAACGACGTGAGCGCGGCGCTGGTCGGGCGCATCACCGGACGCGCGGCCGACGATCCGGTCATGCTGGTGCGCATGCTCAGCCTGCACGGGCAACTGATGATCTTCCACGTCGCGCATCGTTCGGCGCTGACGCTGCTCGGCTGGGAGAGTTTCGACGCGGACAAGATCGCGTTGCTGAAATCGACGATGGGGGCGCAGACGCGTACGCTGCTCGACGCGTGGAGCAACGAGTCGAAGGAGTCAGGCGAGGGCGATGCACCCGTGGCGCACGACGAGACTGTCGTCGCGCAGCCTGCGACAAAGACGAAAGCGAAATCGACGCCGGCTACGCGAAAGAAGTGATGTATCGCGGCCGCACGCGCATCAGGCCTGCGTGCTCACGAGACCACCGGTCGTCTGTCCACTGCCCAGCATCAGTTCGGCGAGCGCCTGCTGGGCCACCTGCAACGCGCCGCTGATGACGGTGAGTTCGCCGCGCAGTGTCGCGGCGATCGTCTCCGGTGCGCGCGCAATCTGCGCCTGCAATGCCGCCATCTGCGCCTGCAGCCGCGCAATCTCATCCTTGAGCGCTTTCACTGCCGGCGATTCCGACGACGAAGACGAGGCCGGTGGCGTCAAACCGCCCACGCTTTGTCCGGCACTCTTCGTTGTGCCGGAACTGGTCGGCTGAGTGGAACCCGTGTCGGGCAAACCGGTACTGCCTGTCGATGCCGTACCGGAAGACGTGGACGGAAGGGATGCGGTCGCCGAGGCGATTGAAGCGATCGAGGAACTCATGGTTTTTGTCGGAGCGAAGGGGCACTGCCTGTCGTAACGGCCGCCCGGCAGAAAACTTGAGCGTGACGATCCTCGTCCTCCGACAAAAACCGACCTAGCGCGACGGCACCGCGTTCCAGCGCTTTTCGAGGTCGAGTTTCTTCACGTGCTCGCGCAGCGCATCGGCGAACACGCGGATCTTTGCGGGTTGATGTCGACGGCTCTGGTACGCGAGATTGATCGTGAGCGGGGGCAGGCGCCAGTCTTCGAGGATCGGCACGAGCCGGCCGGCGACGATGTCGTCGTGCACGATATACAGCGGCTGGACCACGATGCCCATGCCGGCGCGTCCCGCCGCACAGATCACCTGACCTTCATTCGATTCGAACGCGGCCGAAATCGCGATGTCGGCAACGTCGCGCCGCTTGCCGTCGCGCTCCAGATGCAGCACGTACGGCTCGGCCGTGAGGTTATAGACCAGCATCTTGTGACGCGTGAGATCGTCAGGCGTGTCGGGTCGCCCGTATTGCGACAGATACGCGGGCGACGCCGCGAGCACGCGTCGCGTTTGCGCGAGACGTTGAATCGTGATGCCTGAATCGCCTTCGTGTTCGCGCGTGCGGATCGCGACGTCGATGCCTGCTTCGATGAAGTTCGGATAGCGGTTTGCCGCGACGATCTGCACCAGCAGATCCGGATAAAGCTGATTGAACTCGGGCAGCCACGGTGCGATGTGCAACAACGCAAACGACACCGAACTGGTCACGCGCAACACGCCGCGCGGACGCAGCGCCATCTCGCTCGCGGCGGCATCCGCTTCGGCCATCTCGGTGAGCAGTGCGGTACAGCGCCGGTGATATTCGCGGCCCGCGTCGGTGAGCCACAGACGCCGCGTCGTGCGTTCGACCAGCCGCGCACCGAGCCGGTCCTCGAGCATGCTGAGCGTGCGGCTCGCGGCCGCATTCGACATGCCGAGCCGATCCGCCGCCTTCGACAGGCTGCCGAGGTCCGCGGTGAGCACGAAAAATTCCATCTGCGTGTAGCGATCCATACGATTACTTTTCCACCTGCCGGAAAGATGTTTTCACTATAGAGCATATTTTTCCGCACGCTGTGCCGTTAAAGTGGCTCCGACAGCGGGTCGGCTCCGTGAGCCTGCCTATCCCGAACGCAGGAGACACCGTGCAAAACATCAGCGAAGACACCATCACCCAGGCCGTGCTCGCGGCCATGTCGGAGACCACCGACGAACGCTTACGCACCGTCATGACGAGCCTGATCCAGCACCTTCATGCGTTCGCGCGCGACGTCAAACTCACCGAAGCCGAATGGCTGCAGGCGGTGCTCTTTCTCACCGACGTCGGCCACATCACCGACGAGCGGCGCCAGGAATTCGTGTTGCTGTCCGACACGCTCGGACTCTCGATGCTCGTCACCACGCAGAACAATCGCAAGCCTCCTGAATGCACGGAGGCGACCGTGCTCGGTCCGTTCTTCGTCGAAGGGGCGCCCGAGTTCGAGAACGGCGACGACGTGTCGAACGGCGCGGTGGGTGCGCCGTGTTTCGTCAATTGCCGCGTGCGCGGTCTCGCGGGCGAACCGGTCGCCGACGCGACGATCGACGTGTGGCAATCGGACGAAGCGGGCTTCTACGACGTGCAGGGGACACCCAATGCGTCCGGTGCAATCGAGCCTCAAGGACGCGGCCGGTTGCGCTCGCTGCCCGATGGCCGCTTCCACTTTCGCTCGATTCTCGCGGAGGCTTATCCGATTCCTTATGACGGTCCGGTCGGCAGGATGCTCACGGCCCTCGGTCGACATCCGTGGCGGCCGGCGCATCTGCATTTCTGGATCGACGCGGCCGGCTACGAGCCGCTGATTACGCATGTGTTCCGCGACGGCGACCAGTACCTCGATTCCGATGCGGTGTTCGGCGTGCGCTCGACACTGATCGCCGACTGGGTCCGTCACGATCCCGGCGTCGCACCGGACGGCACCGTGATGAACGAGCCGTTCTATACGCTTGACTATGAGTTCGTGTTGAATCCAAAGGGCGGTACGCAATGATCCGGCACCTCGTGATGTGGCGCGTGCAGGGCGAAACGGCCGATCAACGACTGGCATCGAGCCTGCGTGTGAAGCAGGAGTTCGAGAGCCTGCGTGATGTGGTCGACGGGTTGTTGCATATCGAAGTCGGCATCGATCGCAGTCGCGTCGATTACGCGTGCGACGTTGCACTCGTTGCGGATTTCGCGTCAGCGCAGGCGCTGGCCGCTTATGCGACGCATCCTGCTCATATGCGAGTGCGCGAGCGTCTCGGCGATCTGCGGACCGCGCGGTTTCAGGTGGACTACGAGGTCGGTGATGCCGCATGCGCAGCGGACGCAGCGCATGAAATTCATGCATCGGAGCCCGACGATGTCCGCGCGTGAATTCGTCTACACCGGTCGTGCCGCACGCGTCGTGTTCGGTCGCGGCAGTCTCGGGTTTCTCGAACGCGAAGTGCTCGCACTGGGTGCGCAACGCGTGCTGGTGCTGTGCGGGACCGAACAGCGTGCGCTCGGTGCGTCGGTGGTCGAACGACTTGGTGCACGCGCGGCCGGACTCTTCGATCGTGCGACGATGCACGTGCCGCTCGAGCTCGCGATTCAGGCGCGTGAAATTGCGGCGTCGCTCGGGGCCGATTGTGCGGTTGCAGTCGGAGGAGGATCGGCGATCGGGCTCGGCAAGGCGATTGCTTTGGAGTCGGGGCTGCCGGTGCTTGCCATTCCTACCACCTATGCCGGTAGCGAAATGACGCCGGTGTACGGCATCACTGAAGGCGGGCTCAAACGCACGGGCACCGATCCACGTGTGTTGCCGAAGACCGTTATCTACGATCCTGATCTGACCGCAACGCTGCCGCTGCAGATGTCGCTCACCAGCGGCATCAACGCCATCGCGCACGCGGCCGAAGGCCTTTATTCGCGCGACGCAAATCCAGTCACGAGCCTGATGGCGGAAGAGGGTATCGCCGCGCTTGCACGCAGCCTGCCGCGGATCGTCGCGGGCATCAACGATCGCGATGCCACCGATGCAAGAACCGACGCGCTCTACGGCGCATGGCTGTGCGGCACCGTGCTCGGCAGTGTCGGCATGGCGTTGCATCACAAGCTCTGTCATACGCTTGGCGGCAGTTTCAATCTGCTGCATGCGCAGACGCACACGATCCTGCTGCCGCATGCGCTTGCCTATAACGCGCTCGCTGCGCCCGATGCAATGGACAGGATCGCGCGCGCACTGCGTAGCGACGATGCGTCGTCGGGCATGTATGCGCTCGCGCGCGACAACGGCGCCGCCGTCGCGTTGAAAGAGATCGGCATGCAGGAAGCGGACCTCGATCGCGCGGCCGATATCGCATGCAGCAATCCGTACTGGAATCCGCGGCCCGTCGAACGCGAACCGATCCGTGCGCTGCTTCAGCGTGCCTTCGACGGCGATCCGCCGACCGCGTACTGAACCTCCGTGCATCGCATTCCAGAAGGCTTTTTTTACCTTTACTCTTAGATGGAGCATCCGATGAATCTCTCCCTGCACGCTGCAGCCCCCGTAGAAGACACGCTGAAACTGCGCGTCGCCCGCACGATGATGTCGGCGCTCTTCCTGATTGCAGGCGTCCGCAAAGTGTTGACGTGGTCGGCGACCGTTGCGTACTTCTCGACGCTCGGTCTGCCCGCCGCGCAGTGGATCGTGCCGCTCGTGATCCTGCTCGAAATCGGCGGAGGCATCGCGCTGATCGCTGGCTGGCGGATTCGCGAGCTGTCCGTGATTCTCGCGATCTATACGTTTCTCACCGCGTTCGTCGCGCATCGCTTCTGGGCTGCTGATCCGGCGCAATTCAACGGGCAGTTGAACAACTTCTTTAAGAACATGGCGATGGTTGGCGGATTTCTGCTGCTGATTCCGTCTCGTGTGAGCGGTGCAAGAAGCACGGAATAAATCGAAGCGTGAATAAAAGGCCGGCGCGAAAGTAACGCGCCGGCCTTTGTCGTTTACACCGTCTCTGCTTCACGCCGCGACGACGCAAACAGTCTGTCGTGCGACATCGCATACAGCATCACGGACGACAGCAATGCAGGCACAGCCGCCGCATAAAACAGCTGCTGCGCGCTCCAGTGCAATTCCATCAGGCTACCCGCGACGATCGGACCGACGATCGATCCCGCGCGGCCGATGCCTAAACTCCAGCCGACGCCGGTCGCACGCAACGTCACCGGATAGAGCGTAGCCGACAGCGAGTTGTTCGCGGGCTGTCCGCCGACGATCCCGAAGCCCGCGACGGCAACCACGACCAGCAACAGCGCGAGCGACACAGGTGCTGCTTGTCCGGTGCCGACGATCGCGGCAGCAGCGATCAGATAGCACGGCGTCAGTACACGGAAGAATCCCCATCGATCGATCAACGGACCCATCGCGAGCGTGCCGATCACACCGCCGACCTGCAGGATCGTCCCGACCAGTGCCGCGTCGGCAACGCTATAGCCGACGTCGGTGACGATCGTCGGCAGCCAGTTCGCGAGAAAGAACAGGTTCAGCAGATTCATGAAGTTGACGCCCCACGACAGCAGCGTCACGCGTGCGCGACCATCGGAGAACAACGCGCGGACCGGGCTGCCTGCGGGCGCGGCTTCGTGCAGCCGGTAGCGCGTCTGTGCATCGAACGGCAACGTGGGGGCGATGCGTCGCAACCAGTGTGCGACACGCTGCATATCGTTCCCGCCACGGCCGCGCGCGACGATGAACTGCATCGATTCGGGCAGCCAGATCGCCATCGCAATCGCGACGACGAACGGCACTGCGCCGCCGAACAGGAACACCGCCTGCCAGCCGGCGAGCGGAATCAGCAGCGCGGACACGACACCGCCGAACGCCGCGCCGCCGGTGAATCCACACGACACCCACATCATCAGCGTCGCACGCCGGCGTGCCGGGCTGTATTCGCTGACGAGCGCGATCGCGTTGCCCATGATGCCGCCGAGCCCCGCGCCGGTGACGAGACGCAGCGCGAGCAGTTGCGGCAACGTCGCGGCAAACGACGTCGCGAACATGCACAGCGCAAGGAAGAACGTGCAGCCGATCAGTACCGGACGACGGCCGATGCGGTCCGCCAGCGGCCCGAGCGCGAGCGACCCGACCAGCATGCCGACCAGGCTCGCGCCGAACACCGGCCCCATCGCGGCACGCGACACGCCCCACGCGTGAATGATCGACGGCGCGACGAAACCCATCGCCTGCACATCGAAACCGTCGATCACGACGCACAGACCGAGCAGCACCATCGTCGCGATCTGGAAGCGGCCGATCGGCTGCGTGTCGACGACCGCCGCGATATCGACGACCGTTCTTTCGTCAGACGTCGTCATGACAGGCCAAATAAACGTCGCGCGTTGTCGCGACCGATCTTGCGACGATCCAGCTCGCTGATCTCGCAGCGATCGAACCAGCCGGCGGCGTCTTCGTGCTTCTCGAACGGATAGTCGACCGAGTACATGATGCGGTCGCTGCCGACTTCGAGCATCGTCGACAGCAGCGTCGGCGTGCGGAAATTGCCGCTCGTCGTGATGTACACGTTGTCGCGCAGGTAGTCGCCGATTTCGCGCGCGCACGGCATGCCGCGGCGACCCTTACGCAGGATGTGATCGACGCGCCAGATGTTGAACGGCAGGCCTTCGCCGAAGTGTCCAAGGATCATCTGCAGTCGCGGATGACGGTCGAATAATCCACTCGACAGCAGACGCAGCGCGTGCATGCTGGTTTCGGCGGCGAATGCCCATGTCGGTCCGGTGAGCCACGGACGGCCTTCGTAGATCGGTTCGCGCGACGCCAGCGGGTCGCGCGGGTGCATGTAGAACGGTTTGTTCAATGCGGCGGCGTGGGTCCAGAAGTCGGTGAACTCGGGTGCGTCGTAGTACGCGACCGTGTCGGCATCGCCGACCTGCGAAAAGCCGTTCACGAGAAAGCCGTGAAAGCCCAGTTCCGTCACGCAGCGTTCCAGTTCGAGCGCGGCGGCGTGCGGATCCTGCATCGGCAGCGCAGCGAATCCGCCGAAGCGGGTAGGGTGGCGCTGGATCTGTTCGGCGAGCAGATCGTTCGCACGTTTTGCAACCGTGACTGCCTGGTGCGCATCCGGAATGGCCTGCACGGCCGGTGAGTTCAGCGACAGGATCGAAAGAGCGGTGCCCCATTCGTCCATTTTTTCGAGGCGCTGCTGCTCGAAGTCGAGCAGGTTCGAGCGCAGCGTCGGCCACACTTCGGGGCGGGCGTAGACCTCGGAATCGGCGATCGTCAGATCGATGGCGAAGTGTTCTTCCAGCGCAATCTTGTCTTTCATGGGGCTCTCACAATGGTTTGATTGAAAAATCAAGTAAGTTTTGGCGTAGTCTATACTTGAATATTCAAATAAATACTCGGGATAACCCTGGCGCGCTGCCTGTTGCAAGAGAGGCCTAAGCTATACTTGAAGATGCAAACAAAGTATCAAAAAGGGATGAAAATAAAATGATCAAACGCGGCGATACGTCGATCACGGTCGACCACGATCTCGAGAAAGCGGTTCCGTATCTGGTCGCACGCACGGGCAGCCGGATGGGCGGGGCTTTTGCGAAGGCGCTCAAACCGTATGGCCTGAGTCTCAGCGAGTGGCGCGTGTGTGCATCGCTCGGGCACACGCCGCATCAACGGTTGTCCGAACTCGTCGTCCGTGCGTGCGTCGACATGTCGACGCTGTCGCGCATCGTCGACCGGCTGATTGCGCAGAAACTTGTGTCGCGTGAACGTAGCGACGAGGATGGCCGCGCGATCCGACTGTCGTTGACCGCGGCCGGCGCAAAGCTGGCGCGCGAGATCGTGCCGCTCGCGAAGCACTATGAAGACGTCGCGCTCGGCTGCTTTACGAAAGCGGAAGTCGACGTGCTGCGCAAGCTGTTGAACCGTCTGTACGACAACGCCGAACCGCTCGCGCTGCAGACGTGATGTCAGACATAAGCGCGCGGCATCGCGGAGGCAGACGCTTACGGTAAGATTCGAGCGTTATTTTCCTTTGCATGCAGCGCGATGAGCGATCACGACAACGCACCACCGCCCCCAACGTCCTCGACGCAGGCCGACACATCCGCGCCGGTCCGCATGGCGGATGTCGCGCGGCTGGCGGGGGTGTCGAAGATGACGGTGTCGCGCGTGCTGACGGGGCAGCGGGTCGGTGCCGCAACACGCGAGCAGGTGCTGCGCGTGGTCGCGGAAACCGGCTACGTCGCCGATGCATCGGCGGGCGCGCTGTCGTCGGGGCGATCGAGTTTCGTCGTCGTGCTCGTGCCATCGCTCACCAGTTCCAACTTTGCCGATACCGTACGTGGGATCAGCGACACGGTCGAAGCGCGCGGCATGCAACTGCTGCTCGGCTATACCGACTATCGCGAAGAGCGCGAGGAATCGCTGGTGCGCGCGCTGCTGCGCTACGCACCGCGCGGCGTCGTGCTGACGGGCGGCCATCACACGGCAGACACGCATTCGTTGCTCGCACGCGCGGGCATTCCCGTGATCGAAACGTGGGACCTGCCGCGCGATCCGATCGATCGCGTCGTCGGCTTTTCCAATAGCGATGCCGCGCGCGCGATGGTGCGTCATCTGTACGAACGCGGCTATCGGCGCATTGGCTTCGTCAGCAGCGCGTCGAAGCTGGACCTGCGCGGCATCGACCGGCGTAATGGCTATCTGAAGGAAGTGAAGGCCACCGGGCTCGCAGAGCCACGCGACATCACGCACACCGAGTGGACCACCGACATGGCGCACGGCGCCGCGATGGGTCACGGCGCCGCAGCGCTCGATCAACTGCTCGAACGCTGGCCCGACACCGATGCCGTGATGTGCGCGAGCGACATCCACGCGTTCGGCACGATCATGGCGTGCCATCGACGCGGCTTGTCGGTGCCGCGCGATCTCGCGGTCGCGGGATTCGGCGACTTCGAAGTGTCGCGACATTGCTTCCCGTCGATCACGACGGTATCGGTCGACGCATACGGGATCGGTCGTTCCGCCGGTGCATCGCTGCTCGCCGCACTCGACGGCCGCGAGCAGCCGAGCCGTTCACGCCGCGAGCACAAGGCGGAGCAAACCGGCACGACATCAACCGAACCGGCCGACATGCCGAAGGTCTTCAAGATCCACTACGAGGTGATCGCGCGCGAAAGCGCGTGACCCCCTTTAATGCGATCGCGCCAAGCGATCAGTGGTTGTGCCGCGACTCGCCGCGCGTTTCCAGAATGTTCAGATACAGCGTCGCGGGCTCGAGGCACGCGCCGCTGCCGTGCTGCCCGACCATGCTGCGAGAGATTTCTTCCCACGGCGTTTTGTGGTCAAGCTTAGGCGGCCGGTAGTCCGCGCGCCGCTGCGCCATCTCGGCATCGGGAATTAGCACGTCGACCTTGCGCGCGTTCAGATCGATACGGATCGCGTCGCCGGTGCGCAGCAGCGCAAGATTGCCGCCGACCGCCGCCTCGGGCGACACGTTCAGGATCGACGGACTCGCCGACGTGCCGCTTTGCCGTCCATCGCCGAGTGTCGGCAGCACGTCGATGCCGCGCTTGAGCAGCGCGGCAGGCGGCTGCATGTTCACGACTTCGGCGCCGCCCGGAAAACCCACCGGACCGCAGTTGCGGATCACGAGCACCGAACGCTCGTCGATACCCAGCGCCGGGTCTTCGATCCGCGCGTGATAGTCCTCCGGTCCTTCGAACACGACGACCTTTCCTTCGAATACGTTCGGATGCGCGGGGTCCGACAGAAAGCGCTTACGGAACGCCGGGTCGATCACGCTGATCTTCATCACCGCGCTGTCGAACAGATTGCCCGACAGCACCACGTAGCCGGCCGCTTCTTTCAGCGGCGAGTCATACGCGCGGATCACTTCGCGGTCCGGCGCCTGCACGGGAGCGAGATCTTCGGCAAGCGTGCGACCGCTGACCGTGCGCACGTCGCCGTGCAGTTTGCCGGCCGCGAGCAGTTCGCGCATCACGGCGGGCACGCCGCCCGCGCGATGAAACGCTTCGCCGAGAAAACGTCCGGCCGGCTGGCAGTCGACCAGCAGCGGCACATCCGGACCGAGACGCTGCCAGTCGTCGAGTGTGTGTTCGACGCCCATGTGCCGCGCGATCGCGATCATATGGATCGGACAGTTCGACGACGCGCCGAGCGCGGCTGCGGCAACCACCGCGTTTTCGAAAGCGTGTTTCGTCATCACGTCGGACGGACGCAGATTTTCCCCGACCATTTCGACGATACGTTTGCCCGTGTGATACGCCATCCAGCCGCGCTCGCGATGCGGCGCCGGAATCGCCGCGCAGCCGGGCAGCGACATGCCGAGCGCTTCGGCGAGCGAGTTCATCGACAGCGCGGTGCCCATCGTGTTGCAGTGACCCGCCGACGGTGCCGACGCCGACACTTCGTCCATGAACTGGTCGTAGTCGATGTCGCCGGCGGACAACCGCTTGCGCGCATCCCAGATCACCGTGCCGGAACCGGCGAGCTTGCCTTGCCACCAGCCGTCGAGCATCGGTCCGCCGGACAGCACGATCGACGGAATGTTGACGGTTGCCGCCGCCATCAGACAGGCAGGCGTCGTCTTGTCGCAGCCGGTCGTGAGCACGACGCCGTCGAGCGGATAGCCGTGCAGGATCTCGACGAGGCCGAGGTACGCGAGATTGCGGTCGAGCGCGGCGGTGGGGCGCTTGCCGGTCTCCTGGATCGGATGCACCGGGAATTCGAGCGGAATGCCGCCGGCGTCGCGGATGCCGTCGCGCACGCGCTGCGCGAGCTGCAGATGATGGCGGTTGCACGGCGCGAGATCGGAGCCGGTCTGCGCGATGCCGATGATCGGTTTGCCCGATTGCAGTTCTTCGCGCGTGATGCCGTAGTTCATGTAGCGCTCGATATACAGCGCGGTCATGCCCGGGTCGGCGGGGTCGTCGAACCAGCGGCGGCTGCGCAGGCGTTTCGTGCCGGTCGTGTCGTGCGCGTCCGCTGCTTCGGCGTGACGGTCTTGTGGGGAGCGGGCGTCGGTCATGGTGTCTCCGTGTTCGTTCAGATGGTCTTCGCTGGCAGAGGGTATTCGGTCACGAGCGGTGTGCCCGCGAAAAACGCTTCCAGATTGTCGCGCACCAGTTTTGCCATCGCCGCACGCGTCTCGACCGTCGCGCTCGCACGATGCGGTTGCAGCACGACGTTGGGCAGCGTCGCGAAGCGGGCGTCGATCGACGGTTCGTTCCAGAATACGTCGAGTGCGGCGCCACGGATACGCTGCGTCGCAAGATAGTCGAGCAGCACCGGCTCGTCGACGATGCTGCCGCGCGCGATGTTGACGAGAATGCCTTGCGGTCCGAGCGCATCGAACACCTCGCGCCCGATCGATCCGCGATTGTTCCTGTCGGCTGCTGCGCAGATTGCGAAGAAATCCACGTGTCGCGCGAGTTCGACTGCGCTGTCGTGGTACGCGTAGCGCACGCCTTCGATCCGGTTACGATCGTGATACGCGATCGACAGGTCGAACGCTTCCGCGCGTTTCGCGAGCGCGCGTCCGACGCGTCCGAGCCCGAGGATGCCGAGCCGTTTGCCGAACAGTCGCGTCGCGAGCGGCAGCGTGCGCTTGCCCCATTCGCCTGCGCGGACGGCGGCGTCGTTCTGCGGAATCTCACGGGCGATCGCGAGCAGCAGACCCATGCCCAGATCGGCGACGTCTTCGGTCAGCACGTCCGGCGTATACGTCACGCGGATGCCGCGACGTGTCGCGTGTTCGAGATCGATCGCATCGACGCCGACGCCATACGACACGATCGCTTCGAGGTTCGGCAGCGCATCGATCAACTGCCGGCTCGCACCGGCTTCGCCGTTCGTCGCGAGCGCACGGATGCGCGGGCCGACCTCGGCAAGAAGCGCGTCCGGGTTCGCTGCGCCTTGCAGCACATGCAGCGTGTAGTGCCGCTCCAGCTCGGCCATGTCGGCGTCGGGATATCGCGCGACTACCAGTAAATCCGCCTTGTGCATGCTATCTCCGCGTGTTAGATTTGTTTTAGGTTACCGGTAACCATAAATTCAAGTTTGCCCGGTTTGCCGGTTCATGTCCAGCAGCACGATCCAACAGGTGCGCGATGGTGGATTCGACGGTGGCTTTACCGCAGGTGGCGCGGGTGGCATTTCTCGGAATCGGCCTGATGGGCGAGCGGCAGGCGCGCGTGCTGCTGCGCGCGGGCTTTTCGGTGACGGTGTGGAACCGGAATCGCGAGAAAGCCGAGCGGCTCGTGCCGGATGGCGCACGCGTCGCGGACGATCCGTCGGCCGCGCTCGCCGATGCCGACATCGTGATCACGATGCTCGCCGACGGTCCTGCCGTTCACGATGTGCTGTTCGCGCGCGGCGCTGCAAAGGCGATGCGTGTGGGCACGGTTGTCGTCGATATGAGTTCGATCCGTCCGGACGAAGCGCGTGAGCATGCCCGTCTGCTCGCGCAGAGCGGTATCGCGCATCTCGATGCGCCGGTGTCGGGTGGCGTCAGCGGCGCCGAGCGCGGCATGCTCGCGATCATGTGCGGCGGCGACGAAGACACGTTCGAACGCGTCGTGCCGGTGCTTCGTGCGATGGGGCGTCCGGTGCGCGTGGGACCGAGCGGCGCGGGACAACTTGCGAAGCTGGCAAATCAGGTGATCGTCGGTGCGACGATCGGCGCGGTCGCCGAGGCGATGGCGCTGGTGGAGCGCGGCGGCGGTGATGCCGGGCGGCTCGTCGATGCGCTTTCCGGCGGTTACGCGGACGGTACGGTCCTGCGCCTGCACGGACGCCGGATGGCCGAACGCGATTTCACGGTAGCCGGCCGCACGACCACGCAGATCAAGGATCTCGACAACGCGCTGCATGCCGCGCGCGAAATGCATGACGGTACGTCAGGTTTGCCGCGCATGCCTTATACCGAACTCACCAAAGATCTCTTCGAAGCGCTGCTCGCCGCGCACGGAGAGATCGACCACAGCGGTGTACTTCTCGAATTCGTAGAGCACGAACGCAATCGCTAGGCGATACACGGACCGGCAATCAGCCGGCCGCATACAACAAGAACAAACAGAAAACGCATGCCCGATCAACCGGACAACCATGCTTTCAAGGAGACATAGATGGATGCGCAGCAAAGCCTGTCAGGAGGACAGCATGCGGCCGCCGGCCGCATCGAGACCCAGGGCACCGTCGTGCCGCCCGAGCAGTTGCGGCGCGCGATACTCACGGGCGCGGTCGGCAGCGCGCTCGAGTACTACGACTTCGCGATCTTCGGACTCGCAACCGCGCTCGTGTTCAACCATATCTTTTTCCCGGCGCTCGGTTCGAAGGCGGCGCTGCTCGCGAGCTTCGGCACGTACGGCGCGGGTTTTCTCGCGCGGCCGTTCGGCGGACTCTTCTTCGGTTCGCTCGGCGATCGCAAGGGACGCAAGTTCGTGCTGCTCGTGACGATCGCGATCATGGGTGCATCGACGACGCTGATCGGTCTGCTGCCGACCGGCACTGTCGGCGCGGTCGCACTCGTGTTGCTGCGATTGCTGCAGGGCTTCGGCGCGGGCGCGGAGCAGGCGGGCGCGTCGACGCTGATGGCCGAGGTCGCGCCGGTGCCGCGTCGCGGGTTCTTTGCGGCGCTGCCGTTTGTCGGCATCTTCGCGGGCTTCGGTCTTGCGACGGCGACGTTCGGCGTGATGCAGCACACGCTCGGCCACGAAGCGATCCTCGCGTGGGCGTGGCGCATTCCGTTTCTGTCGAGCATCGTGCTGATCGGCATCGCGGTGTGGATCCGCTTGCGGCTACGCGAGAGCCCGGTGTTCCTCAGTCTCGAAGGCGCGCACAAGGTCGCGCGCTCGCCGGTTCGCGCGGTGCTCGGCGATGCGCGGCGGCCGGTACTGGCGGCGGTGCTGATGCGCTTCGCGGAGCAGGGCGGCTCGACGATCTACACGACCATCGTGATCGCGTTTCTTGGCGGCACGGTCGCGGGGAAACTCGGCGTGCGACCGTCGGAGCTGGCCGCGATCGGCACGACCGGCGCGTTGATCGCGACGCTCGCGAGCGTGATCACGACGCCGCTGTTCGGCGCGCTGTCGGATCGGATCGGGCGCATTGCCGTGTATCGCGCGGGCGCGATCTTCATGGTGCTATGGTCGATTCCGTCGTGGTGGATGGTCAGCACCGGCGACCCGCTGTGGATCGTGCTCGCGATGTTCGGTGGCCTCGCGCTCGGCGCCAACAGTATGCTCGGCGCGCAGTGTGCGCATTTCGCCGAACTGTTCGGCAACCGGTATCGGTACTCGGGCGTTGCGCTCGCGCGCGAACTGGGCGCGGTGCTGTCGGGCGGCCTCGCGCCGGTGCTCGGCATCTACCTGGTTCAGCAGGCGGACGGCGCGTTCTGGGTGATGGGCGTGTACACCGCCGTGCTGTCGCTGCTGACGCTGACCGGCGTGTTCCTGTCGACCGAAACGCGCGGGCGCAATCTGAACGATCTAGACGACGCGATCTGATTGAAGGAGGGCCGTCTCCGGATGACGCTCCGGTGACGGCTATATTCTTATTTGTAAAACACGGATTTAACCCTGCATCCGATAGACGAAGCGGAATCAATGGCGATATATTGCTGCCTGCGCCGACGGTTTTGACCTGGTTTGATATTTAAAACCGCGCGGCTTGAAAAAGCGCCGGCGATTATCGTCATGCAGACAGGCGAGACTGTTTTTTCGGCGCCGCTCAATATTGTCCATCGATGCAGGATGACTCATGCCAACAAAGCCCGTGCATAAACACCGGCAGCCCAAGCCGGCCAAGAAGAAATGGGAAGAGAAAGATCCGGCAAGCGTGCCGGCTTCGTCGCAGGACGCACTGCGCAAGGCGATGACGATCGAGAAAGTGCCGGCGACCGAATTCGACGATTTCCTGTGGATCATGGCTCAGGAATCCGAGGGCGTCGTGAACGCGCGCAATAGCAGTTCGACGGCGCGCGGTTTATATCAGCTGCTGCGTCCTCAATACGATCTGAATCCGCACGGAGAAAAATCGTTCGGCAATGCGGTCGAGGAATGTCAAGGCGGCATTCACTATATTCTCGGTCGCTATCACAGCTCGCAAACCGCCAAGCTGTTCTGGCAAAAACATCACTGGTATTGATCCGATGCGGACATTTCTTATCGCGGCGCTTGCTGCGACTTTTTTCTGCGCGGCTCAGGTGCGTGCGGACGACGCCGTGCCAGCGTTTGACGACTACAAGGTGACGGACAGCTTCACCGGCAAGCCGGCGAAGGTGCGGATCGTATCGGCGCAGGATCGCAAGTTTGCGACGCGGTTACGCGAACTCAGCGGACAGAAACCCAACTTCGCCGGGCATTACTCGCTGGTGAACTGGGGATGCGGCGCTTCGTGTGTGATGACCGCCGCGATCGACGCGAAGAACGGCCACGTAACCTGGCTGCCGTTCACCGTCTGCTGCTGGGACGTGGACGTCACCGATCCGATCGGATTCAAGCCGGACAGCCGGTTGATCGTCGTGCACGGTAGCCGCAATGAAGAGGGCGGCGGCGTGTACTACTACCAGTTGCAGCCGTCGGGCTTCACGCTGGTCAAGGCGGTCGAGAAATCGAAGTAATCTCGCGCGGTCAATGCACGGCCTGCGTGCGTGCGGTGTCCGGCGTCATGCCGGTCCATGCATTGAACGCGCGAAAGAACGAGTTCGGGTCGCGATAGCCGAGCAGGAACGAGATCTGGCCGTACGGCAGATGCGAGTTGCTCACGTAGTGCCGCGCGAGTTGTTCGCGGACGTCGGAGAGTATCGCCTTGAAGCCGGCGTTTTCCTCTTCGAGCCGCCGCTGCAGCGTGCGTTTGCTGACGGCCAGTCTGCGCGCGACGTCGTCGGCGCTGCTCTGGCCGCTCGGAATCGATTCGAGCAATGCCGCGCGAACGCGCTCCGCCATGCTCGCTTCCGACGACAGATGCACGAGCCGCCGACGCAACTCCGGTTTGAACACCTCCCACATCGCGTCGTTCGCGGTGACAAACGGCCGCTTCGCCTCGGTCATCGAAAAACTGATACTGATCCCATTGCCACGTCGCGGCGTGACGCCGAGGAAATCGGTGTATCCGTCGAGATGAGGTAGATCGTCCGGCGTCGTGACGCTGCGTGCAACGACGCGGGTACGCGTCGCGATTCGCGCCAGCTGCACGAAGAAGCCGAGTTCGATTGCGATCAGGCTGCCGGGAACCGTCGTCTCCCGGTCGAGAAAATCGATCTTCAACGTCAGTGCGTCCGCTGTGGTTTCCACATCCAGCCGGATCGGTCCGATCAACGGCTTGAGTTCGCTGATGCGCCGCGCGGCCACTTCCAGATTCGGGCTGCACAGCGCGGCGAAGATCGCTGGATCGAATGCTTCGACCGACATCTTGTCGAGAATGCGCATCACGAGTGACGACCCGCCGCCGAGGTCTTCCATGGCTTTCCACAAGCGGAAATATTCGCGGCTCGAAAGACTCGCGTCTTTTCGCGCGCAGAGATCCACGGGTAACTGTGCGCGCCGCAGTGCCGCCTCGGGTGCGATGCCGACATCGATCAACAGGATTCTCCAACCCGGCCCGATCTGGAAGCGGTTCATTTTGCAAACCGTCCTGCGTCGATGAACTGCTGGAAAAACTCGTTCATCGATTCGGCGAGCGGCCGATAACGAATGCCGAGTTCATTGCGGCTGCGGCTGTTGTCGGCCTTCCACGGACGGTCGACGTTCAGCGCGATCATTTTCCGCGTCACCGATTTATCCGCGATCGGCCCGACCAGCCAGACGAGCCATTTGGGTAGCGTGCGCCGCGGAATGGGGTAGTCGCGACCATAGCGAGCTACCAGCGTCGAAGCCATTTCCGGGAAGCTGGAGTTGTGACCGGACGTGATATAGCGGCCGTTAGCCTCCGCGGTGAATGCCGCGCGCAAATGCGCTTCGGCGACGTCGCGCACATCGACCAGGCCGATGCCGATATTCGGCAGCCCCGCCTTCGCGGTGCCGTCGCCGAGACGACGAACGATGTTGAAGCTCTCGGACGTGCCGTCCGGATTGATGCCCGGGCCGATCACGAGCGACGGATTGATCGTCACCAGATCCCAGCGATTCTGCTCTTTCGCGATTTTCCACGCTTCCCGTTCGGCGAGCGTTTTCGAATACGAATACGGCTGATGTTTAAGCGATGAGCTGGTGTTCCAGATCGCTTCGGTGAATACGCGGTTCGGGGCTTTGTCGAGGTCGGCGTTGTCGCCGTAGATGGCCGCGCAACTGCTGGTCAGCACGACGCGTTTGACCGACGGCGTGCGGTTGACGGTATCGAGCACATTGAGCGTGCCGAGTTGCGCGGGTTCGATCAGTTCCTTCTGTGCATCCTTGACGTCGATCTTGAACGGCGACGCGGTGTGGAACACCACCTGGCAACCGGCCATCGCTTCCTGATACGAGCCAGACTGCAGTAGATCGGCCTTGAAGTAGCGGATTTTCCCCGGCGATCTAGCCGCGATTTCATCGAGGTATTTCAGCTTGCTGGAATCGTCCGGATTCCTGACCGGTGCGTGGACGGTAAAGCCTTCGTCGAGCAGCCGCTTGACCAGCCAGCCCGCGACGTAGCCGGTTGCGCCAGTCACCATGACCGGAAGAGTCTTGTCGATATTCACGTGTGCCCACCCGAGAGAAATGATGGGACTGATGATGACAGTGGAATCGCGCGATGTAACTAGCAAAGCGCGACAACTCGTATTCCGCACATGCCATGCACCTGATGCTTACGCGTGGTGAACGCGTTGCGTCGTTTTGGGGGAGGACGCGTTCGTCAATGTGCTGATGAAATGAGCGGGCGCCAGGATGCGCTGTCCGAAGTGAGGTCCGGCCGATCGCTCTTTCAGCGATTTCCAGTCAGCTTCGGAAGCAGGTCGCGTACTTCGTCGAGCAGACGTTGAATCGCGTTGGGATCCTTCGAGACATGACGCAGCAGATGCTTCTGAAACAAACCGTCGAGTAACGCGTAGGCCACGCTCGACGTGACTGTCGGCTGCTTTCCGCCGAGTTCCGCATAGCGCTTGACGATCCGCCACACCATGTCTTCGAGACTCTCGTCGATCTCGTTGACGACATCGCGAAACGACTCCTCGAACAGCGCCTGCGATCGCAGGTCGTACCAGAGGCAATGCATCTGCTGTTCGTCGCGGATCGTTTCGGCGAGCTTCTCGAGAAAACCTTCCATCAGTTGTTCGCAGGTCTGCGCTTCGGCGGTCACCACGTCATAGCGCGTGATGCACCTCGCCTTGAAGTGCCGGATGCTGCAGCGGATCAGGTCGAGCTTGTCGGTGAAGTAGTAGTGCAGGACCGCGTGCGTGAAATCGGATTTCTGCGCGATCTCGCGCAGGCTGGTCTTCGCGTAGCCGAGTTCGCCGAGCGTTTCCAGCGCGGCTTCGGCCAGCTCGACGCGCCTCGCTTCGTATTTGTCGGCAGGGAGCCGCCGCGCGCGCGGACCGCGCAGCTCTGCCAGATCGGATTCGGTGTCGCCTCGTTGTGCCATTCCGCGTGTGCCCTCAGTGCCTGCTTGTTGTGTGCTCATTGCGCGCCTGTCTGCCGACCGTCGCGATTCGCCCGGATCTTCGTTGTGCGAGCGCCCGGACGCCCGACGTGTCCAGATCCACTTCGCATTCTTACAATTTTGCGTAGCAACGAACCAACTGTCAAGAAATCTCCAACCGCTCGTCAAGATAAAACTTGACATGTGGTTAGAAATATCCAAACATTTGTTAAAAATAAACTTTACATCTGGTTAGAAAGTTGGCGAAACGGTCGGCAGATCAGGGGTTCCCGAAGGGATTCCATGGTTTGCCCGGAGCGGCACATAACAGGGATGGGAGGACGACAGATGAAGAGCAACAGTCTCGCCGGGCGCAAGGCGCTGGTGACGGGTGGCGCACGCGGCATCGGGGCATCGATCGCGCAGGCGTTGGCGAATGCAGGTGCCGACGTGGTGATCGGCGACGTCCTCGCCGATCTCGCGAAAGAAACCGCTGAGACACTGGCGGCGATCGGCGGCAAGACCGGTTCGGTCCTGCTCGACGTCACCGACGACGCGCAGTGGGAACGCGCCGTCGCCGCAGTCAATGCGCAACTCGGCGGCTTCGACATCCTGATCAACAACGCCGGCATCGAAATCACATCGCTGATCGCGGATCTGCGCGCCGAAGACTTGCGTCGCATGTGCGAGGTCAACATCGTCGGCGTCGGGCTCGGCATGAAGCACGCGTTTCGCAGCATGCGCCCCGGTGGCGCATCGGGGCAGGGCGGTGCGGTCGTGAACATTTCGTCGGTGGCGGCGACCATCGCGTTTCCCGCGATCGCCGGCTATTCGGCGACCAAGTCCGCCGTCGACCGGATGACGCGGGTCGCGGCGATGGAAGCCGGCAAGCTCGGCTACGGCGTGCGCGTCAACTGCGTTTATCCCGGTCTCATTCCGACCGACATGGGCATGAAGCTCGCCACCGACATCGTGACGAACGGCCTGGCAGCCGACGTCGGCGCGGCGGTCGCGTCGGTGGTCGAGCAGACGCCGCTCGGCCGGCTGGCCACCGTCGACGAGGTCGCCGATGCAGTGGTCTTCCTGTGTTCCGACAACGCGCGCTTCATCACCGGCGCAGGCGTGCCCGTGGATGGCGGCATGGGCATGTAACGCATCGGTGCAACGCATGCCCGATGCGGAAAGCACCGGGCATCTCTGACAGCAACCAACCCGGATCGTCCTGAGACAGAAGAATCAGGTAGTCGATAAAAAAATCAGCCAACAAACTTAGGTTTACTAAATATAAAGGTGGGAGACATGAAAATGACAACGAAATCGCTGCGCCCTTCGATCGTTCTGGCCGGCATGCTGGCGATCACGAAATCGGCGTATGCGATCGACATCTATCCGGGCGACTACACGATCCTGCCTCCCGGAACGACGCTCGCGCTGGCTTACGCGGGTTATACGCCGAGCAACACGTTCCATCTCGACGGCGTGGGCAACATTCCGGGTTCGAGCATCGATCAGACGGTCGGCATCGCGCGGGTGCTGTACTACAACCAGCTCTTCGGCATGCCCGTCGCGTATCAGGCGTATCTGCCATTCGGAAAACTGACCGATGCGAAGGTCGGCGGTGCGCCGTTACAGACGAACAACGGTCTCGGCGATCTGACGCTCGGGTTCACCGCGTTCCTCGTGAACCGCCCCGATCCGAACTACGGCACGACCGTCGGGCTGACCAGCTATGTGTCGCTTCCCACCGGCCGGTACAACGTCGGTGCGGCGAACCTGGGGGCCGGTGCCGTGACGTTCACGCCGCAGCTCGGTTTGATTCAAGGCCTCGGACACAGCCTCTTCTTCGACGGCTCGCTCGACGTCGCGGTCCAGACCGGACACAACAACGCCGGTCAGCATATTTCGGTTCACCCATCGATCGAATTGCAGACGTACCTGCGTTACCAGCTCTCGGCAGCGTCATCGGTTTCGTTCGGGTACGCGGGGTATTTCGGCGGCAAGCAATACATCAACGATGTCTACAACGACCAGGAGACAAGTTCCAGCCAGATCCGTCTGTTCGCGAGCCACATGCTCACGCCGACATGGCAGCTGTCCGGCATGCTCGGCAAAGCGGTCGCGACGGAAGGGGGCTTCAAGAACGAGTACAGCGTGCAGCTCCGTTTAATGAAAATCTTCTAGGAATTAAGGATCACTTATGGGTCGTCGCGTCAACATCATCGGGGTTGGGATTACTCCGTTCACGAAGCCGGGCGCGAGTCCGCAGTACTACCAGATGGCGAGCGACGCGGGTCGCACCGCGCTCGCCGATGCAGGTGTCCAGTATGCGCAGGTCGATCAGGTTTACGCGGGCTACGTCTACGGAGATTCCACCTGCGGTCAGCGTGCTGTGTATGAGATCGGCCTGACTGGAGTGCCGGTCGTCAACGTCAACAACAACTGTTCGACAGGCTCCACCGCGCTGTGGCTTGCGCGTCAGGCGGTGGAGAGCGGCGCGGCCGAGTGCGTGCTGGTGCTCGGCTTCGAACAGATGTCGCGCGGCGCATTGACCGCGAAATTCGACGATCGTGAAACGCCATTGAGTCTGCATATCCGCGTGGTCGATCAGGTGCAGGGACCGTCGACCGATCCGCTGGCCGCGCAGATGTTCGGCGGAGCGGGGCGCGAATACATGGCGCGTTACGGCATCCGGCGCGAGACGTTCGGGATGATCTCGGTGAAGGCGCGTGAGCACGCGAGCCGCAATCCGAATGCGTTGTTCCGCGAGAAGCTCGACCTTCAACAGGTGATGCAGTCGGAAGAAGTGTTCGATCCGTTGACCCGCTTTCAATGCTGCCCACCGACGTGCGGCGCGGGTGCGGCCGTGCTGTGCTCGGACGATTTCGCGCGACGTCACGGCGCCCGCGATCCGGTCTACATCGCCGCACAGTCGATGACGACCGATTACCCGAGCAGTTTCACGCCGCCGTCGATGACCCGCATGGTCGGTTACGACATGTCCGCACGCGCGGCGCGGCAGGTGTACGAATCGGCGGGCATCGGACCGCAAGACGTGCAGGTCGTCGAACTGCACGACTGCTTCACGACCAACGAACTGTTGAGTTACGAGGCGCTGGGTCTGTGTCCGGAAGGCGGCGCTGAGAAATTCATCGTCGACGGCGACAACACGTATGGCGGCCGCGTGGTGACGAATCCATCGGGTGGGCTGCTTTCGAAGGGGCATCCGTTGGGTGCGACCGGTCTCGCGCAGTGCACGGAGCTCGTGTGGCAACTGCGCGGGACAGCGGGCCCAAGGCAGGTCGACGGCGCGCGCGTCGCCCTGCAGCACAACATCGGGCTCGGCGGCGCGTGCGTCGTCACGATGTACCGCCGGGACTAGCGGTCAACGAACCATCAGACCCAGGTCGCGGCGCCGCAGCAGAAAAAACCCATCTTTAGATGGGCGGCACACAACGTTTAGCGCGGTTGAATGACCGCTAGTTCCCACTAGCGGAACACATCTTAAACAAAGGAGACAGCACGTGATCGAACTAACGGGCCGAAAGGCTCTCGTCACGGGTGCCGCTCAAGGTCTGGGCAAGGCTATCGCCGGGCTCTTCGTCGAACGCGGCGCGCAGGTGATGATCGCCGACATCGACGAAGCCGGCGCAGCCCGCACGGCCGCGGAACTCGGAGCCCAGGCGCGCTCGATACGCTGCGACGTGACCGTCGCCGCCGATTTCGATCGCGCGGTCGCTGCCACGGTCGCCGCGTTCGGCGCAATGGACACCCTCGTCAACAACGCCGGCATCGAAATCGTGAAGCCGCTGTTCGAACACAGCGAAGCAGAGTTCGAACGTCTGATGCGGATCAACGTGACCGGCGTATTTCTCGGCATGAAGCACAGCGCGCAGGCGCTGCTCGCGTCGGGGCGTGGCGTGATCGTCAACATGTCGTCGCTGGCGGGCACGAACGGCGTGCCGTTGTTCGGCGCGTATGCCGCGTCGAAAGCCGCGGTGATCCAGTTGACGCGCACGGCCGCCGCCGAGTTGCGTCCGACAGGGATCCGCGTCAACGCGGTGTGTCCCGGCTTCGTCGGCACCGCGATGGTCGAGCGGTTGATCCCGACGGTCGAAGCGGCGGTCGGTGTGCCGTTCTCCGATCTCGTCGCGCTGAAGCAGGGCCGTCTCGGTACGACGGTCGAGGTTGCCGAAGCGGTCGCCTATCTTGCGTCCGATGCCGCGTCGTTCACGACCGGCACCGATTTCCTCCTTGACGGCGGCATGTCCGCGAGCCTGCTATGAACCACGACACGATGCTCCTCAAGAACAAGGTGGCCATCGTCACCGGCGGCGGACGCGGGCTTGGCGAAGCGATTGCGCGCGCCTACGCTGCGGAAGGTGCGACAGTGGTCGTCTCCGATATCGACGGCGTCGCCGCCGAGAAAGTCGCGCGATCGCTGCCGCGTGCGAGCGCGATTACCTGCGACGTGCGCGAGCCCGCGCAGGTTCAGGCGATGATCTCCATCACCGTCGAGCGGCACGGCAAGCTCGACATCATGGTGCCCAACGCCGGCGTGGCGGTGGTCGCGCCGCTCGCGGAACAGAGTCTCGAACAGTGGCGCGCGGTGACGTCGGTGAATCTCGACGGCGTGTTCCTGTGCGTGCGCTATGCAGCACCCGCGTTGATTCGCAACGGCGGCGGCAAGATCGTGATCATGTCGTCGGTCACCGCCAAAGCGGCGTGCGCGCTGATCGGCAGCTATGCGGCTTCGAAAGCGGGCGTCGTGTCGATCGCGAAAACGGCGGCCGTCGAACTGCGCGCGCACAACGTTCGCACTAACGCGATCCTGCCGTCGTTCATCGCGACGGAACTCGTCACGTCGCACAAGCACGAGTTCGAACAGCAGCTCGGCATTCCCGATTTCGACGCGGTGATCGCACAACGGCAGGGCCGCTACGGCAAGGAAGACGAGATCGCGAGACTCGCCGTGTTCCTCGCATCCGATCGATCCAGTTTCTGCAATGGCGGCGCGTTCGTCATCGACGGCGGCGTCAGCTCGTCGCTGCTCTGACCGTCACGCAAGCCCATTACCTCTACTCAGGAGACGCAAACATGAGCGCAACAAAAAAACCGGTAGTCGTCTATGGCGTATCCGGCTACACAGGACGTCTGGTTTGCGAATATCTGCGGGAATACAACATTCCGTTCATCGCAGCCGGACGCGACAAGGCGAGAGTGCAGGCCGTCGTCGAAAAGATTCCGGGCATCGAAACCGCCGACTACGAAGTGGTCGGCGTCGAGCACAACGTCGACGCGTTGACCGAGCTGTTCAGCGGCACGAAGTTCGTCAGCAACATGGTCGGGCCGTTCATCAAGTACGGTCCGGAAGTGGTGGAGGCCAGCCTGGCCGCCGGTTGCCACTACTCCGACACGACCGGCGAACAGGACTGGGTGATGCTCGCAAAAGAGAAGTGGGGCGAGCAATACGCGCAGAAGGGACTGCTGCTGTCGCCGGGCATTGCGCATATGTACACGACGAGCGAGATCGCCGCGCAAATCTGCCTGGAGACACCGGGGCTCGACACGCTCGATATCCTGGCGATGTTCGGCGGTTTTCCGACGACGGCATCGGTGGCGACCATCTTCACGATCCTGAAAGCGAAGTGGTACTACCTGGAGCAGAACCAGTACAAGGAGTGGCCGCTGTCGACGAAGTTCGACGTCGTGATTCCCGGCCAGCATGGATTGGGGATCGCGCTTCCGTGGGGCGGCACGTGTCATCCGGTGTGGTTCAAGGACGATCCGCGTGTGGCCAACGTGAAGGTTGCCGCCGGCGTGTTCGCACGCGAAGTGATGCAAGGCGTGATTGCGACCGTGAAGCTGTACGAGGAGCAGATCAAGACGCTGCCGATGGATCAGCAGGAAGCGGAACTCGCCAAGGTCGCCGCATCGGTTCAGAGCAGCATGCCGCCGCGCGAGAATCCGCGGATCAACCGTTCGATCGATTCGGTCTATGCATCGGGGCCGCTCGGTCGCGCGCATTGCGTGATTCACGGCAACAGCAACTACAAGCAGACCGGGTTGCTGCAGGCCTATGCCGCGCTGTCGCTGCTGCAGACGCCGCCGAAGAAAGTCGGCTTCGCGTCAGGTTGCCAGGCGTTCGGGCATCGGGAGCTGCTTGGGCAGTTGCGTGCGTTCGGTCTCGTTCGCGAGCCGATCCTCACGATGCACGATTAAAGCGGACGCATCGCGATGACCACCACACGTCCCCCTCTGCGCGACCAGGTCGACATCGACTTGCTCGAGCGCGTGCCGCTCGCGGACCGGCTCGAACGCCCGATCTCGAGCTACGCGGCGATCGCGCGCCAGGCCGCGAACGCACCGATGGCCACGGCCATCACGTTCGTCCCCACCGGCGACCCCGACGACGGCGAGCAGCGCTACACGTATGCGATGCTGCTCGCGCGGATCACGCAGGTCGCCAACGCGCTGCACGGCCTGGGTGTGCAGCGGGGCGACGTCGTGTCCTACATGCTGCCCAATCTGCCGGAAACGCATTTCACGCTGTGGGGCGCAGAAGCGGTCGGCATCGTCAATCCGATCAACCCGTTTCTCGAAGTCGATCACATCGCCGGCATTCTGAATGCGGCTGGGACGCGCGTGCTGGTTGCGCTCGGGCGCCAGACTACCGCTGGCGTGTGGGAGAAAGTCGAAGCGCTGCGCGCGCACGTGCCGAGTCTCGAGGCGATCGTGCGCATCGGCGGGATCGATGCGTGTCCCGAGTGGGCGCAGGATTTCGACGCGTGGCTGGCGAAGCAGCCGACCGAGCCGCAATTCCGTCGCCCGGAAGCGCACGGCAGCGACATCGCGTCGTACTTTCACACGGGCGGCACGACCGGGACGCCGAAGCTCGCGCGTCGCAGTCACTTCAACGAATCGGCGAATGCGTGGGGCGTAACGTCTGCGGTCGACATGGGACCGCAGGACACCGTGCTGTGCGGCCTGCCGCTGTTCCATTCGAACGCGATGATGGTGACCGGGCTCGCGCCGTTCAGCGTCGGTGCACATGTCGTGCTGCTGTCCGACGCAGGCTATCGCAGCCCGAAGACTCAGGCGTCGTTCTGGCGCTCGGTGCAGCGCTATCGCGCGACGCTGTTCAGCGCGGTTCCGACGGTGTTGTCCGCGCTGCTGAACGTGCCACGCGACGGCGTCGATCTGAGTTCGCTGCGCTTCGCGATCTGCGGCGCGGCGCCGCTGTCGCCCGAACTGTTCCAGCGTTTCGAGCGCGCATCCGGCCTGAAACTGCTCGAAGGCTACGGGATGACCGAGGCCACCTGCGTGAGCTCGATCAATCCGCGCGACGGCGAACGGCCGATCGGTTCGATCGGTTTGCGTCTGCCGTATCAGGAAATGAAGATCGTCCAGCTGCATCCGCAAGGCGAGATCGATCGCGAATGCGATGTGGACGAGATCGGCACGGTGGTACTGCGCGGCCCGTATGTGTTTTCCGGCTACGTGAAGGCCAGCGACAACAAGAACGTCTGTCTCGCGGACGGCTGGCTCAATACCGGTGACCTCGGACGTCGCGACGCGAACGGCTATTTCTGGCTCACCGGACGTGCGAAGGATCTGATCATCCGAGGCGGCCACAACATCGACCCCGCGATGATCGAGGAAGGTCTGATGCGGCATCCCGCCGTGGACATCGCCGCCGCCGTTGGCATTCCCGACGGACATGCGGGCGAACTGCCGATGGCCTACGTCACGCTGCGCGCCGGTACGCATGCGAGCGCGGAGGAACTGCTGACGCATGCGCGCAGCGCAATCACCGAACGCGCGGCAATACCGGTCCAGGTGCTCGTACTCGAAGCGATGCCGCTCACCGCGGTCAACAAGATCTTCAAGCCCGCGTTGCGCGAGATGGCGATCGCGAAGGCGCTGACCGACACGGTGCAACGCGTATGTGGGAGTGCCGCGAAAGTCGACGTCGACGTGCGGCCGCATCCGAAGCTGGGACTCGAATCGCACGTCACCGTCGTGCTCGCCGATGTCGAGAACCGGGGCGCGCTGATCGCGCAGACCGAAGCGGAACTGGGCCGTCTGCCGGTGCGCTGGGTAGCGCGATGGTCGAAAACCTGACCCACTGCAATCATTGAAAACAGGAGCGGCCAGATGACCACGACCCGGGCCCGGTCGACGGCGAGCAAGACGAGCGCCGGAACGAAAAACGCTAAAGCATCGGCGCAAGCCTCACAAACAGCGGCACCGAAGGAAACGCCCGAACGCACCGCCGACAACGTGCTCGGCCAGAACCTGCTCGGCGATTTCCGTCCGTCCGATCTATGGGGCACGGCAAGCAAACTCACGAGCCGCGCGATCACGCGTCCGTTCGCGTTGCTCGATGCGACGCTGGGTTTCTGGAGCACGTTGGGCAAGGTCGCGACAGGCAGCACGCGTCTCGCCACCGAACCCGGCGATCGCCGCTTCACCGACGAAGCGTGGGAGCACAGCACGCTGTATTCCGGCCTGCTGCAGAGCTACCTGGCGCTGCGCAAATCGATGACCGACTACGCGCAGATCTCGCAGCTCGACGAACGCGCGCAGTTTCTGCTGAGCCAGATCGGCGACGCGGTGGCACCGAGTAATTTTCTGCTCGGCAACCCGAAGGCGTTGCGCCGTGCGCGCGAAACGAACGGGATGAGCCTGCTGCGCGGTGCCGGCAATCTGCTCGGCGACATTCGTCAACGGCGGCCGATTCCGTCGCAGGTTGACGAGAAGGCGTTTGAAGTCGGCGGCAATCTGGCGATGACGCCGGGCTCCGTCGTGCTGCGCACCGAAATGTTCGAGCTGATCCAGTACGCACCGCAAACACCGCAGGTGCATCGGCGTCCGCTGCTGGTCGTGCCGTCGATCGTCAACAAGTACTACATCTTCGATCTCGCGCCGGGGCGCAGCATCCTCGAGTACTACGTGCAGAACGGCTTCACCGTGTTCGTGATGGTGTGGCGCAATCCGCAGAAGCGTCACGACCGTTGGGGAATGCCCGACTACCAGGATGCGATCGACACGGCGATCGACACGAGTTGCGCAATCAGCGGTTCCGATGATGTGAACCTGTGGGCAGTCTGCGGTGCGGGTCCTGTGGCGGTGTCGATGGCAGGTTATTACGCGGCGACGAAGCAGCGCAAGATCAACAGCCTGCTGCTCGTTGTGTCGCCGCTCGACATGACCGCACTGTCGTCTGCACCGACGATCGGCGCATTGATGGATCAGCAATCGTCCGCAAGCCGCAAGGGCGGATTGATGAAGAAAGCGCAGCGCAGCCGCCGCATCAGCGCACGCGAATTCACGCTGCTGTTCGCGATGCTGCGCTCGAACGAGCTGATCTGGAGTTACTGGGTGAATAACTATCTGATGGGCGAAACGCCCGCCGCATTCGACGTGATGTACTGGAACGGCGACGGCACCGGCATGACGGCACAGTTCAATCACGACTTCAGCGCGGTCGTCGAGAGCAATCCATTCGTCACCGACGGCGCGATGATCGTGCGCGATACGCCGATCGCGGACGTCGCGGACCTCGACATCGACAGCTACGTGCTCGGTGCGAAAAACGATCACCTGTGCGTATGGCAAAGCGTTTACCGCAGCGCGCAGCTGCTCGGTCCGCGCAGCCAGTTCGTGCTCGGCAACAGCGGTCATGTGCAGACGATCGTCTGTCCGCCGGATAACCCGAAGGCCAGTTTCTCGACCGGTTCCGATCTGTCCGGCACCCCTGAGCAATGGCTGGAGAAATCCACGCGTCACAGCGGCAGCTGGTGGGCGCATGGCGTCGAGTGGACTCGCGAGCGTGCGGGCGAACTGGTCGATGCGCCCGCGCAGCCAGGCAACGATGCGTTCCCTCCGTTGTGCCCCGCACCGGGCACCTACGTTCACGAGCGCGGCTAAGGAAATCATGGGCACCGATACGATGAAACTCGTGCGGAACACGTCGGTCCGCGAGATGAACATTCGCCAGGTCAACGTGTACGGCACGACCATCCGCGCCGCTGTCTGGCCCGGCGACCGCGCGCATACACCGCTGATCCTGTTCAACGGAATCGGCGCGAGCCTCGAACTGCTCGTGCCGTTTGCCGATGCGATGGGCGACGTCGAAGTGATTGCGTTCGATGTGCCTGGCGTCGGCGAATCGTCGCAGCCACCAGTGCCGTACCGGATGTGGATGCTCGCGATGCTCGCTGGCCGGCTGCTGACGGAACTTGGTTATGACCAGGTCGATGCGCTCGGCGTGTCGTGGGGCGGAGCGCTCGCGCAGCAGTTCGCGTTGCAGAACCCGACGCGTTGCCGTCGACTGATTCTTGCTGCGACGTCGCAAGGCGTGTTGATGGTGCCCGGCAAGCTGTCCGTGCTCGCGAAATTTTTCACGGCACGTCGACACAACGATCCCGACTATCGGCAGACCATCGCAGGCGAAATCTACGGCGGCAAGGCACGCACCGGCGCGACGTCGATCGACGCGTTTCGAAAGACCAGCAAGCGCGGTTATCTGCTGCAACAGGCCGCGCTCGCCGGATGGACGAGCCTGCCGTGGCTGCCGCTGCTCCGTCAGCCGACGTTGATCATGAGCGGGGACGACGATCCTGTCATTCCGCTCGTGAATGCGAAAGTGCTGAACAGTCTGATCCGCAACAGCCGGTTGCACGTATTCAACGATGGGCACCTGTTCCTGATTTCCGAAGCCGCCGAAGCGGGCCGTGTCGTCAGGGATTTTGTGCTGTCACCAGAAGGAGCATTCGCATGAAGAAGCTGGACGGCAAGGTGGCGCTCATCACCGGTTCGGGTCGCGGTATCGGCCGGGAAATTGCGTTGAAGCTCGCGGGCGATGGTGCGCGGATCGTCGTCAACGATCTCGACGCAGCGCTCGCCGACGAAACCGTGACCGCGATCCGTGCAATCGGCTCCGATGCGGTGGCGTGTGCGGGCAGTGTCGTCGACACGGATTTCGGCAATCGCTTCGTGCAATCGGCAGTCGATACGTTCGGCGGTGTCGACATCATCGTCAACAACGCGGGCTACACGTGGGACAACGTCGTGCAGAAGATGACCGACGAGCAGTGGTACGCGATGATCGACGTGCATATGACCGCACCGTTTCGCATCCTGCGCGCAGCTTCCGACGTGATTCGTCAGGCCGCGAAAAAGGAAGCGGATGAGGGGCGTGAGGTGTTTCGCAAGGTGGTCAATATTTCGTCGCTTGCGGGCGTGGGCGGGAATACGGGCCAACTCGGTTATGGCGCGGCGAAAGCCGGCGTCAACGGGATGACGCGTGTGATGGCGAAGGAGTGGGGCCGCTTCAAGGTCAACGTGAACAGCGTCGCGTTCGGTCTGATCCGCACGCGTTTGACCGAAGCCGCTGCGGGGGCTGGCGCGATCCAGGTCGAAGGTCGCGAGATCAAGGTCGGTGTGAATCCCGACGTGATGAAGTCGATGGAAAGCGGCATTCCACTGGGCCGTGCCGGGACGCCGGAAGAAGCGGCCGGGGCCGTTTATCTGTTCTGCTTGCCCGAGTCCAATTACATCAGCGGTCAGGTGGTCGTCTGCAGCGGTGGGTTCATGTTTTGAGCACCGTCATGGCGAGCGCATCGGTCAACGCGATCGGAACGGCCACTGCGGATGCCGCGCTGATCGACTCCAAGCTCTCGCCGCCGCAACTCGGCGAGCGGCTGCTGGCGCGTTTCCGGCTCTCGTCGATGCTGCATGCGAGTCTGACGAAACGGCTCGTCTGCATCGCAGCGCCTGCGGGTTACGGCAAGACGACCGCGCTCGCGCAGTTCGTCGCGCAGCTCGACGGGCTCGGCATTCGCAGCGCGTGGCTCAGTCTCGATCTGGAAGACAACGACCCGCTGCGCTTCATGCGCTATATGGCGGCCGCGCTGCATCGCGCGGACCCGGAACTGGGACGCGGTGTGCTCGCGCAAACGCAGGGCGGCACGATGGTGTCGCTCGATTCGATCGTCGCGTCGTTGCTGCACGATCTGACCGCGCACAAAGAGCGGCTGTTGCTGGTGCTCGACGATTTCCATCTGCTGCACGACGAAAACGTGCATAACCGGCTCGAATGGTTGATCGGCCACTTGCCGTCGACGGTGTCGATCGTGGTCGCGAGCCGCACGCGTGTACCGCTGTCGGTCAGCAAGCTGCGGTTGCAGGACGATCTGCTCGAACTTGACGGCGCGCACTTCGGCCTCGATGTCGACGAAGCCGCCGATCTCGTGCAACGCGTGAGCGGCACCGTGCTCGAAGCACCGCAGCTCGAAGCGCTGCACCGGCGTACCGAAGGATGGGTCGCGGGTTTACAGCTCGCATCGCTGGCGTTACGCGAGAGCGACGACAAGAGTACCTTTCTCGCCGATTTCTCCGGCTCCGATCGCGACATCACCGACTATCTGGGCGAACAGGTGCTGGACAGCCTGTCCGCCGATCTGCGGGATTTTCTGCTCGATACCGCCGTGCTCGACCGCTTCTGCGCTCCGCTATGCGACGAAGTGCGAGGACGATCCGACAGTCACACGATGCTCGGCGAAGTGCAGAGCCGCAACCTGTTCCTGTCCGGTCTCGATCGAACGCGCACGTGGTTTCGTTATCACCATCTGTTCGCGGACTACCTGCGCGGACGCAACCAGCAGCGCAACGGCGATGCTGCGCGAGCCATCTGTCTGCGTGCGAGCCACTGGTTCATGCGCCATCATCTGCCACACGAGGCCGTGCGCTATGCGTTCGAATCCGGCGACATCGCGCATGCGGCCGATCTCGTCGCCGAGTTTTCGTCGGAACTCGTGCAATACCGTGGCGAACATGGGACGTTACTGAACTGGTTCTCGCGGCTGCCCCAGACGATGGTCGACGTGCGGCCGAGAATCCGGACCGGACATGCGTGGTCGCTGGTGCTCACGCGTCGCTACGCGGAAGCCGATGCCGAACTCAACGCGCTAGAAAAAATGCATGTCACGGAAGAGGGCGGCGACGTGCGCAGCGAAGTGGAGATGATCCGCTGCGTGTACTACGCGCTGTCGGATCAGGCACTGCTGGCCCGCACGACCAGCGCCGCATGGCTGAACGAATGGCCGCGCGCAGCCGCATTTCCAACCGGTGTCGTAGCCAACGTGCTGGCTGCCGGTTGCTGCGTCACCGACGATTTCGAAAAAGGCATTCAGGCACTGGCCATCGCGCGACGTGCGTTCACAGAATGCGGAGCGGAGTACGGGCTCGCATGGGCCAGCGCGCTGACGACGTTGATCGCGATGCGTCAGGGCGATTTTCCGCAAGCACTCGAACATGCGCGGCACGGTCTCGCGAGAGTCGAGCAGAAGCTCGGCGTCGCTTCGTATGCGGGCTCGATGCTGACGTTGCTCGCGGCGGACATCTGCTACGAACTAGGCGAGCTGGAACAGGCACAACGCTACCTCGACCTGGGCCGCCCGTTCATGGACGAGCACGGTCTCGCGGACATGAGCCTCTCCGGCTATCTGACCCGGGCGCGGCTGCTGCGGTTGCGCGGCGATATGGTCGGCGCCGACGTCTGTCTGCTCGAAGGTGAATCGCTCGGCCATCGTCTGCGGCTGCCGCGTCTCGTGCGCCTGCTGTCCGCGGAACGCTGCGTGCTGCGGTTATCAACCGGATCGTTCGACGAGGCACTGCGGCTCGCGCATTCATATGGATTCGTCGAGTATCCCGGCGGGCATGTCGTCGAGCCTGATGTGGGCGTGGTACGCGAAGACAGTGTGGAACTGCTGGTGCTGCGTCTGCGGCTTGCGCGTCGTGTCGGTAGCGAGGCGCTGGGTCTTCTTGCGGATGCGGTGCGCCGCGCGCAGCACAACGGGCACAAGGCTCAACTCGCGAGGCTGCTGGTGCTAAGGGCGGCTTATCAGTATCGCAATCCCGAGCGCGCGCAGGAAGCGTTGCGCACGCTCGACGAGGCGCTGCAGATTGCCGCTCGCTGCGGACTTCAGCGCAGTCTCCTGGATGTCGATCCTGCGGTGCCTCACATGATGAAGTCGTTCGCCGGCACGCGGACGTCCTTGCACGCGGACAGCGGTCAATCGATTCCGCCGAGCTACCTGCATCGGTTGTTGAGCGGGGCGGGCCGTCGCGTGGAAGTGCACGACGTATCGCCTGCATCCGGCGAACGCGCACCCGTCGACACGCTGACCGAACGCGAACGCAAGATTTTGCGTCTCTTGAAGGCGGGGCTCGGTAATCGCGAGATCGCGCAGAACCTCTTTCTGTCCGAGGCCACGATCAAATGGCATCTTCACAACATCTTTACGAAGCTCGGCGTGAGAAGTCGCACGAGTGCGCTTGCGAAAGCCGAGGGGATTTCGCTGCTGTGACGCGCTAGCTTTGTGGTGGAGGATTGAGCGTCCGCATATTGGCAACTGCATCGTCGGACGCCCATAGCAAGGTGTTCAGATACGTCTCGATGTGCACGATCAGCGCCTTGCGCGGGCCGTCGATCCATTCGACGGAATTGTAGAAAGCGTTCTGCTCCGCTTCCAGCGATGGACGATCCGCATAAGCCCGCACCAGGTAGTAGCTCTCGCTTTCATGATCCGAGTGTCCGTGACACACGACATCCATCCCACGCGCGCGGATCATCGGAACCGCCTCGTCCCGCATCGCTGCATGAAACTGCTGCAGCCTGCCGGGCTTGAGACGATAGGTGCGGATTTCCAGTAGCCGGTTCATCTGTCGATCTCCCGCCGCATTGGGCTCGAAAGGCTCGGAGGAATCGACAGGATGACGCGTCTCGCATCGTCGTGCAACGTCGATGCGAAGGATGCGCTAGAACAGCACGTCGAGACCGACGGTGAACGCGGTCTGACTCGACACGCCGGCCGGATTGAGTGTGCTGACCGTCGCGTGTTTATACGACGTGTAGTCGAATTCGCTGTAGAGCGTCGTGCGCCTGGACAGCAGATACGCGAGCGACAGCACCGACAGCCCGCGCCGGCTCGCCTTGTCGTTCGATACCGTGGTCTGGTAGTACGCGCCGCGAAACACGAGCACCGGCGTGATGGTCCACGACAGACCGCCGAAGCCATTGTTGGTCACCTGATGCGCGGCCGCCGGATTCTGCAGATCCTCCGACATGAAGCCGCCCGACAGACGCACCGGGCCAATGCGATAACCCGCGCCGACCATGTAGTAAGTGTCGCCGAGATAGTTCGTGCCGGTCAGGATGTTGCGATGCCCGTACACCCCGCCGACGCCCATCGGTCCCTGGGTATAGCTGATACCGACTGCGCGCGTGGAGCCACTGCTGAAATCGCCGGCCACGCCGCCGAACGAATTGTCGACCTCGAACAGCAGCGGACCGACGACGTTCTTGTACTTCACGTCGTTGTTGTTGCGCGTGCCGTCCGATGCGGTGGTCAACGGAATGATCGGCGTGAAGTGGAAACCGTACGGATCGTAGATGCTGATGATGTCGTGCGAGATCGTGTACTGACGGCCCATGTCCAGCGAGCCGTATTTGCTGTGGCCGATGCCGACGAACGCCTGGCGGTTGAATTCCGTTCCTGTCGTGTTGTCGTACTGGCCGTTGCCGAGATTGAAACCGCTCTCGAGCAGGAAGTGCGCGTTCCAGCCGCCGCCCAGGTCTTCTTTCGCGCGGAAATCGAGTTTGTTCGAACTGTAGTAGCCGTTCGAATTCATCGTGACCACCGTGCCGCCGCCTTTTGCTGCATTCGTCTGATAGCGCACGCCGCCGTCTACCGTGCCGTAGAGCTGAACGCTCGACTGCGCGTGTGCGGGCACCGCACCCAGCGTGCCGGCCGCGGCCGACAATCCCACTCCAATGGCTCTCCAAGCCGTCTTTCTCATCACGGGTCTCCGATTTAGTGTTGTATGTCGTGGAACGTGTGGCTTGATGAAAATTCGCCACATCATTCGTATGACTAATTAATACATGGACTTCTGGATCTGCTTGTCTTCGTTTTTCGCGGCACGCTGTGCCTGCCGCGAGACGTGTACCGCTAGTGGCCTACCTGACTGCCGCTTGTCTGATGAAGCCGGTTAGGCGCTGTGTCGACCGGCCGAAAACCTGTTTTCAACTCGCGTCGCAGCGCGACCCGGTCGAGCGCCTTTTCCCAGTTCGCGACGACGATCGTCGCCACGCTGTTGCCGACGATATTGGTGAACACGAACGCGCTGGACATCGCCTTGTGAATCCCGAGAATCAGCGCGATCGATTCCACCGGGATCGTGTTCGACGCGGCGAGCGTCGCGGCCAGCACGGCAATCGCCGCACCGGACACGCCTGCTGCGCCTTTCGACGTCAGCAGCAGTACGGCGAGCAACACAATCTGGTCGTGCCAGTTCATCGGCGTATTGGTGGCCTGCGCGAGAAACACGGCCGCAGCGGCGAAGTAGAGGCATGTACCGTCGTGATTGAACGTGTACGCGGTCGGCAGCACGAGACCCACGACAGATTTCTCGCAACCGAGCCGTTCGAGCTTGTCGATCAGTTGCGGAAAAACCGTTTCCGACGAACTGGTACCGATCACGAGCAGCAGCTCCGCGCCGATGTAGCGGATCAACCGCAGCAGGCTGAAACCGTTGACCTTGGCGATCGGCCACAGGATCAGCAGGATAAACAGCGCACACGTCAGATAGAACTCGAGCACGAGCTTGCCGAGCGAGAGCAGGGTGCCGAAGCCGAACTTGCTGACCGTGAACGCGATTGCACCGAATGCGGCGAGCGGCGCGATCTTCATCGTCAGGCCGATGACCCAGAACAGCGAGCCCGACACCGCGTCGATCAGGTTCAGCGCCGGCTTCGCACGTTCGCCGATGGCGGCGAGTCCGAACGCGAACAGCACCGAGAAAAACAGCACCTGCAGCACATCGCCGCCGGCGAACGCGCTGATCGCCGTGTGCGGAATCACGTTCAGCAGGAATTCGCTGGTCGTGACGACGTGATGGGCTTTCGCGACGTACGCATCGACGGCGGCGGAATGCACGCTGTGCATGTCGACGTTCATGCCGACGCCGGGCTTCAGCACGTTGATGACGACGAGACCGATCACCAGTGCCAGCGACGTCACCACTTCGAAATAGACGAGCGCCTTGATCGCGACGCGGCCGACCTTCTTGACGTCGTTGACGCCTGCGATGCCGCTGCAGACGGTACAAAAGATGATCGGCCCGATCAGCATCTGGATGATGCGGATGAACGCGTCGCCGACGGGCTGCAGGTTCACGCCGAACTCCGGGAAGAAATAGCCCGTGACGATACCCAACGCCATGCCGGCGAGGACCTGGAACGACAGGTCGCGATAGAAAGGCTGACGTCCTTTGGGTTTCGTGGCGGCGGACTGGCCGGGCAAGCTCATGATGTCTCCAAAGCAGCGGCGAACTCAGGTTCGCTCATGAATCGTGATTCGTGAAACGGACAAACGCGTCCGGCTGACGCATCAGCCAGCGAGCGATGCATCAACGCCCCGCATCCCCCAAAACGCCCACACTGTCCGCGAAAATCTCATCGACGCTCAGCTTGCGCGGCAACAATTTCTGCTGCTCACAGAACGCCAAAGTTTCCTCAAGCGGCCCACGCAACGCGTCATAACCGAACAGCAGCTTGTCAGGCTTCCCCGCATTCTCCGCAGTGACGACTGCCTTGCCACGACACAGCAAGTCGTACACCGCGCGCACCGCATGCGGCTGCGTGTCGGCCAGCGCCTTCGTCACCACGACGACGTGATTGATCGGAACATAGCGATGGAGCGCGTACCACGCACGGTCAGCGGCAGCTGCGTCGTCGATCAGCGGTTCGAGGCCGGGTTCGTCGGGCAGATCGTTGCCGAGGATCGCGGCATCGAGTTCGCCCGCGCGCAGCATCGGCAGCAACTGCGCGCCCGGTTCCGCGCGCCGCACGAACGACGGGTCGCGATACTCATCCAGATGCGCGCCTTCGATCGTGACCCAGTCGATCTGCTCGAGCGGCACGCAGTAGGTTTGCGCGAGAATCGCGCGGACCCACATGCCCGTGGTCTGCGAATACGCGCGCACACCGACCTTCTTGCCCGCGAGACTGCCGACGTCGAGTTTTCCGGCCCGCGCATTATAAATAATGCAGCCTTGCTGGAAGCGCGCGGCGACCACTGCGGGCAACAGCACGACAGGCTTGCCATACGCTTTCGCCTGCAGATACGTGACGATCGCCATTTCACTGACGTCGTACACCTGCCGACGCGCCATCGGTGCGAACGCGCGGTGAATCGGTTCGACGTCCTCGAATACGAGTTCGATCGCAGGGTCGGTGAGTTCGCCTGTTTTCAGCGGCCGCGTGTGCGGATAGGTTTTCAGCGCGGTTTTCAGGCGTAGAGGATGGGCAGCGGTATTCACGATCGAGTGTTCCTGTTCAAGCAGCAAGCGACGGATAAATCGTGCGCGCTGTGCCCGCGAAAATCGCATCGCGTGCATCGGCGGGCAGCATCGACAGGCTTTCGCGCGCGTCGGCGAGCAGTTGCGGCAGCGCGCCTTCGGCGGCCGGGAAGTTCGAGCCCCACGCGATCCGATGGGCACCGAACGCGTCGAGCACGCGCGGGAAAAATGCCGCTGGCGTCGATGCGCCGCGCGCCGCTTCGGCGATCGTGCGATTCGTGAGCTTCAGATACACCCCTTCATGCGACGCGAGGCTGAAGAGCGGGGCGGCCGCTTCGTACGGCGGCCCGCCAGCGAGTTCGGGACGCGCGAGGTGATCGAGCAGCACGCGGATGTCCGGAAAGCGCGCGAGCATGTTCAGCAGCGCGGGAATACCCTGCGCGGTCATCTGCAGACAGATCGACACCTTGTGGCGCTGCGCGTATTCCCACACCGGAAACGAACGCTCGTCGTCGAGCCAACCGGCCTGGCCGGGCATCGTGCTGCCGGTCGTGAAGAGCCGCAGGCCCGACAGTCCGGCGTCGAGCCAGCGCTGCATCTGCGCGACGGCGTCGCCGGCCAGCACGTCGATCGAGAACACGCCCGCGAAGCGGTCGGGGTGGTTGCGCACCGCCTCGACCACATAACTATTGTCGTTGCCATAAACCGTCGATGCCTGCACGACCACCGCACGATCGATCCCCGCCGCGTCCATCGACGCAAGCAACCCTTCGAAGCTGACGGGCCGCTTCGCCGACCATTCCGACTGATGCCCGCCGACAGGGGCAAGCGGATAACGCTGTGTATCAGTGGAAATTGCGTGAGTGTGCGTGTCGATGATGACGGACATGATGCTGTTCCTGAGGAAAGACTTTTTGATCGGATGGGCATCACTGTAAGGGCGATGCAGCCGAAGTCCTCAATATGAAGTGCGCCGCAGGACATAAATTCTGGTTAAGCTAAGGGTTTTCACAGGGCTGGTTTCGGAGATTGAATGGTTGACAGCGAGCGGGCAGCAGCGGAAGTCGATCAGGCGCGATTGAGGCGTCTGTTCCTGTTCGACGCGGTGTGCGAGGCCGGCGGAATCGGCCAGGCTGCGGCGCTCGCGGGGCGCACGCAGCCCGCGGTGAGTCTCGCGATCGGCAAGCTGGAAGAGAGTTTTGGCGGCAAGCTGTTCGAGCGCGGTTTCGGCGGCAGCGAACTGACGGAGGAGGGGGCAATCCTTCAACGGCGGGTGCGCCGGATGCTCGATCAGATGGAACGGGCGGTCGCGAACCTGACCGGCTACACCGGTTCCAGTGCGGCAAGCGTGGCAAGCGCAGCGAACCCCGCGAAAATCTGCCGCCATCTGACCGACACGCAGGTGCGTTGCCACATCGCGATTGCGAACGCGGGGTCGGCGGCGGAAGCGGCCCAGGCGCTCGGTATTTCTCGGCCTGCCGTGCATCGCGCGGCACGGCAGATCGAGCAGAACGTCGGCGCATCGCTGTATCGACGGCGTGTGCACAGCGTGTCGGCGAACCCCGCAGGCGTCGAATTCGCGCGTTGCCTGAGCCTCGCGCTCTACGAAATCGCGCAGGCCAGCGAAGAACTCGCATACGCGCGCGGACGACTCACCGGGAAAGTGGCGATCGGCGTATTGCCGCTGATGCCGCCGCGCCTCGTCGCCCGCGCGATCCAGCGGCTACGCGCACGCTATCCCGCCGCACGCATCACGGTCGACGAGGGCTCGCACGCGCGGCTCCTGCGCGAGTTGCGGATGGGCGCGATCGACATCATCGTCGGCGGGTTGCGCGAACCACGGCTCACCGGCTCCGTGCAGGAAACCGAGCTGTTCGCTGACCCGTACATCGTCGCGGTACGCAAAGGCCATCGGCTGGCCCGGAAACATTCGATTGCCGCACACGATCTCGCCGACTACGACTGGGTCGTCCCGCAGCGCAACGTGCCGCGACGCGCGGTGATCGATTCGATCTTCGCGCGTCTGCCGACTAAGCCGCCGCTGGTCGTCGAAACGAGTTCGCTCGCGATGATGATGGCGATGCTGGTCGAAAGCGACTGCATCACGCTGCTGTCGCGCTCGCAGATTCGCGAAGCGTACTCGGGCAGCGAGATGGTCGCGCTGGAGCTGGAGACACCGGAGGCCAGCCGGGTGGTCGGCTTCACCGTGCGCAGCGACTGGCTCGGCACCGCGCTGCAGCAGGCGTTCGTCGAGCATCTGCGGCACGAGTGCGAGGCGTCCGTTTGACGGCCAGCCAACGCCCGCTCCGTCGCCTTGCAGATCTCTTTCGACGTAAAGCATCGCTAACATAATCAGACGAATTCTTTTCGAGCGGCACGAACCCCCGGACCTCTGTGGTAACGTGCTCGCCGACGCCTTGCACAGACCCGATGCACAGGCGTTTGCTCCAATCCGGGCTCTAATCCAGAGCCGCACAGGTTCAGTTCGCGCATGCCATCATTTTTCATCGACCGACCGGTCTTTGCGTGGATCGTCGCACTCGCCATCGTCGTGGCGGGCGCGCTCGCGATTCCGCAACTGCCGATTGCGCAGTACCCCCGTCTCGCCCCGCCGCGAATCATCATCTCGGCCACCTATCCTGGTGCCTCGACCGAAGGGGTGGATAACAACGTCGCGAGCGTGATCGAGGAAAGCCTCGACGGCGCGGACGGGATGCTCTACTACGAGACCACCAGCGACGGCCTCGGCAACCTGGAAATCGATGCGACCTTCTCGCCGGGCACCAATCCCGACATCGCGATGGTCGACATCCAGAATCGCCTGAAGCAGGTCGAGCCGCGTCTGCCGCAACAGGTCGTGCAGGGGGGCATCAGCGTCTTCAAGGCCGCGAACACGTTCCTGATGCTGGTCGCGCTGCGTTCGACCGATGGCACCCGCGATTCCGTCGAACTGAGCGATTACCTGAGCCGCTACGTGCTGCGCGAACTGAAGCGCGCGCCCGGCGTCGGTGCGGCCGAAATCTGGGACGCGGACCAGGCGCTGCGGATCTGGCTCGATCCGATGAAGCTGCGCGAATACGACATCGCCGCCGGCGACGTCAATGCGGCGATCGCCGCGCAGAACGCGACGATCACGGCGGGCTCGCTCGGCAACGCGCCGTTCGTCGCGGGCCAGCAGACCACCGCGTCGGTGATCGTGAAGGGCCAGCTCGTATCGCCGCAGGAGTTCGGCCAGATCGTGCTGAAGGCGAAACCCGACGGCTCGTCCGTGCGCTTGCGCGACGTCGCACGGATCGAAGTCGGCCGAAGCGATTACTCGTTCTATTCGCGGCTGAACGGCAACGCGTCGGCGACCGTCGGCATCCAGTTGGGACCGCGCGGCAACGCGCTCGAAACGTCGAATGCGATTCGCGCGCGGCTCGACGAACTGTCGAAGAGCCTGCCGTCCGGCGTCAAGATCGAGATTCCATTCGACAGCGCGCATTTCGTGCAGATTGCGATTCGCGAGGTCGTGATCACGCTGCTCGAAGCGGTCGTGCTGGTGTTCTGCGTGATGTGGCTGTTCCTGCGCGATCTGCGCTATACGCTGGTGCCGACCGTCGTGATTCCGGTCACGCTGATGGGCGCATTTCTCGCGATGTACGCGTTCGGTCTGTCGATCAACGTGTTCACGATGTTCGGCCTCGTGCTGGCGATCGGTATTCTGGTCGACGATGCGATCGTCGTTGTCGAAAGCGTGCATCGCGTGATGGACGAGGACAATCTGCCGCCGCGCGAAGCGACCCGCAAGGCGATGTCGCAGATCAGCGGCGCGATTATCGGCGTGACCGTCGTGCTTACCGCCGTGTTCGTCCCGATGGCGTTTTTTCCGGGCGGCGTCGGCGGGATCTACCGGCAGTTCTCGGTCGCGATGATCGCGTCGATGCTGGTGTCGTCGTTCCTCGCGATGTCGTTGACGCCCGCGCTGTGCGCGAATCTGTTGAAGCCGATGAAGCAGACGCCGCAGCAGCGCGACGCACGACGCGGACCACTCGGTTTCGCCGCGCGCTGCGCGACGCGTTTCGCCGACGGCTTCGACCACGCATCGAGCGGCTACCGCTGGCTCACGACGCGCACCGTGCGGCGCGTCGGTGCCGTGCTCGCCGTGTATGCGGTGCTGGTCGGCGTCTGCGGCGTGCTGTACTGGCAGATGCCCGGCGGCTTCCTGCCGGCCGAGGACGAAGGCCAGCTGCACGTGATGATCCAGTTACCGGCGGGCGCGAACCAGGCGCGCACGCTGGCGGTCGCGGAGCGTGTCGAACAGATCCTGCATCACGAGTCGGCGATTGCGAACGTGACCACCGTGATCGGCTGGAGCTTTCAGGGTAGCGGCCAGAATGTCGGGATGGCGTTCGTCGAACTGAAGGACTGGAGCAAACGCGACGTCACCGCAATGGCGCTGCGCGATTCGCTGAACCGGCAGTTCGCGAAGATTCTCGACGGCGAGGTCGATGCACAGTTGCCGCCCGCCGTGCCCGGTCTCGGCCACTCGGACGGCTTCGTGCTGAGGCTGGAGGACCGTGGCGGCGTCGGTATCGATGCACTGAAGGCTGCGCGTGCGCAACTGTTCTCGCAGGCGAAGGCCGATCCGGTGCTGACGTCGATCCGCTCCGAGGATCTGCCGGATGCACCGCGTATCGAACTCGATATCGACCGCGCGAAGGCGTATGCACTCGGTGTGCCGTTCGAGAAGCTGGGCGATCTGCTCGGCAACACCTTCGGTTCGTACTACGTCGACGATTTTCCGGCGTCGGGCCGGATGCGTCGCGTGATCGTGCAGGGCGAAGCATCGACCCGGATGAACGTCACCGACCTGATGAACCTCGCCGTGATCAACCAGACGGGCGCGATGGTCCCGCTGTCGGAGATCGCGTCCGCGCACTGGAGTGTCGGTCCCGTGATGCTCAGCCGCTACAACGGCTACCCGTCGCTCGATATCAGCGGACGCGCGGCGCAGGGTTATAGCTCGGGCGCTGCGATGGCCGAGATGGAAAAGCTCGCGGCGTCGTTGCCGGTCGGCGTCGCGTACGACTGGGTGGACGCGGCGCGCGAAGAGACGGTCGCCGCGCGGCAGACGCCGTTGCTCGTCGCGCTGTCGCTGCTCGCCGTGTTCATGGCGCTGGCGGCGCTGTACGAAAGCTGGACGATTCCGTTCTCGGTGCTGATGGTGGTGCCGCTCGGCGTGATCGGCGCGGTCGCGGCGGTGCTGTTGCGCGGGATGCCTAACGATGTGTACTTCAAGGTCGGGATGATTACCGTGATCGGCCTGTCCGCGAAGAACGCGATTCTGGTCGTGCAGTTTGCACGCGATCTGTATTCGCGCGGCGTGCCGTTGATGCGTGCTGTCGTCGATGCGGCGGGGATGCGTTTCCGGCCGATCGTGATGACGTCGGCGGCGTTTCTGCTTGGCGTGGTGCCGCTGGTGATATCGAGTGGCGGTGGGGCGGAGAGCCGACGGTCGATTGGTACAGGGGTATTTGGTGGGGTGCTGGCTGCTACGTTGCTCGGGCTCGTGTTTGCGCCGGTGGCGTTTTATGCGGTGGTGTCGGTTGCGCAGGGTGGGTGGCGCAGGCGGAGTGCTGCGCGTGAGGCGGGGGCGAAGGGCGATATCGGTACTTCGGTGGGTGGGGCGCCGGAGAAGTGAGGTGAGGGGCTTCACGGCTAATGCAACGCATCGCATCGAACTGAATGAGGGGAACAGCGTGAATGCCGGATCGATACGGATGAAATTGACGGTATGGCTTGTATTCGCGTTCACCGTACCGGTTGTTCACGCCTACGAATTAGTGTGTCCGGCAAAGGCTCCCATCTCGGCGAATGTCAAAAGCGCACCCGACGGTTGGTCCGCGTCGCAGCGCGCGGACGGCTTGTGGGTTGATGGCTTGATCGTAACGGACGGGCCGCCCGCCGACAGAGGTGATCTGAAGCCCGAAGGTGCAGAGGGGAAAGGCACGGTCGTGTGGGACCTGTCCGGCGATCACACTGGACGTTCGTACTGGGCGTCATGCAGTTACGGCAAATGGCTGGTGCTTCTTTCCAAAAAATTGCCGGACGGAATTTCGCGGTGTTCCAGCGCGCCGTTGAAGGTCGATGCGTCGGGCAATCCGGTTGTGCGGCTTCAGTGCAAGTGACGATGGGTGTTGTGGTTGCAGGTGGAAAAGCCCCGCATTGTGGGGCTTTTTGTTTTGTGTCCTGCACATAGAAGCCCGCTTCGTCGACGCAGCCCCAACGTTCCCGTTCACTGACGCGCTCAACGCACCACACCCACCCGCTGCCACCCCTCAATCACCCCCACCACCTCCTCGATCGAATCGACAAACCCATCGCCATCCAGCATCGCGGCCCCAGTCGGCCCCGCATAACCATAGCGGACGATCACCACCGGTAGCCCCGCCGCGCGCGCGGCGGCAACATCGACCGGCGAATCGCCGACCATCGTGCTGTGCGCCGCTTCGACGTCGAGTAACCGGCACGCGTGCCAGAGTGGTCCCGGCTCCGGCTTCATGCCGGCAGGCGAATCGCCGGCGACCAGTACGTCCAGATAGCCGGCGAGTCCTGTCATCAGCAGCAAGGGGGCCGCGAGCGCTTCCGGCTTGTTGGTCACGCACGCGAGCCGGTAGCCATGGCGACGCAACGACTCGAGCCCGGATGCCGCGCCGGGGAATACGCGGCCGATGCGTCCATTGGTTTGCGCGTAGTGGTGATTGAACGCATGCAGCGCGTTCGCGAAATCGATGCGCTGCGCGAGGCCGGCTGCTTCGAGCGTGCGTCGCACGAGATTCGGCACGCCTTTGCCGATGAAACCGCTGACGGTCTCGAACGGCAGCACAGCGGCGCCGAACTCGCGCAGCATCCGGCTGGCGGCCTCGACGATGTCGGGTGCCGTGTCGATCAGCGTGCCGTCGAGATCGACCAGCACGGCCTTGAATGCGGTATTCATCTCACACCGCCTCGTGCAGCGTCAGCCGATGCCAGCGACGCAACGTATCAATGTCGACATAGCCCGCACGTTGATCCAGCATCGGCGGGCCAACCGATTCAACCGGCGCATCCGGCTCGCCAAGATGCGGCAGCACCACCAGCGCACCATCGAAGCCATCCCGCGACGTGAACGCAGTCGGCGTAATAACGGTCGGCACGCCGGCTGCGCGTGCGGCGACCAGACCGTTCGCGGAATCTTCGAATGCGATGCAGTCGGCGCCACGCAAACCGAGTTGCCGCAGCACGTCGTGGTACACGTCGGGGGCAGGTTTTTTTATCTGCGTGGTGCCGGCATCGCAAACCGCGGCGAAGCGCGTGCGCCATGCGCTGCCGAACGATGCGCCGAGCAATGCGTCGAGATTCGCCGGTGTCGTGGTCGTCGCGATCGCGACCGGAATGCCGGCATCGCGTGCTTCGTCGATCAGCCGCGCGATGCCCGGACGCAGCGGCAAACCGCCGTCGCGTACCCGTTCGGTGTAGTGGCGGGTCTTGATTGCATGCACGGCGTCGATCACGTCCTGCACTTTCGCGCCGTCGGCTTCGTCCAGATCGGCCACGCGCCAGTAATGTCGCAGGCGCTCCTTGCCGCCCGCCACCTTCAGCAGCCGCGTGTACAGCGCCTCGTCCCAGAACCAGCCGAGGCCGACCTCGGCGAACGCGGCGTTGAACGCCCGCAGATGCGCGGACTCGGTATCGGCGAGCGTGCCGTCGACGTCGAAGATGAGGGCTTGCATGATCGCGGTCCTTGTCCAGCGTGTCAGGTGCCGAGGCGGTTGCGCAACACGCCGGAAGAAGTCATGACTTCACGATAGCGGAGCGTCCCGCCGATTTGAATTCAGAGTTTGTTTCGGCTGCGATAAGGGCTGCTTTGTGTGCATACGGTGCGCGATCGCTGCATCAGCGGACCGCTAACCCGCCGTTTTCCCCGGGATATCGCGAAGTTCAACCGCAATTCGGGAAATTCTCCCGCCTGTTGTCCGTTGTCAAACAATCCTCCGGTGGGATACTTTGAATGAACCACCCGATCACATGACGGAGTCCAAACATGCTGGAGACACGCTTTCGTTTCACTTCCCCTACATCCTCGTTGCGCGCGCTCGCACTGGCTGCGTTGACGCTCGCGGCGGGCGCGGCCCAGGCCGCCGCGCCGCTCGCGTACGTGACGAGCGAGAAGGCCGGCGTCGGCGTCATTGATATCGACAGCATGACGCTCGCGAAGACCTTTACCGACGGCGCCGACGGTCCGCGCGGCCTCAGCCTGAATGCGGACGGCACGCGGCTTCTCGTCGCGAACAAGAACACCGGCGATCTCGCGGTGATCGATACTGCGTCGGGCGAGGTCGTCAAGCGCGTGAAGATCGGCCAGAACCCCGAATATGTGCGCGTACGCGGCGGCTATGCGTACGTGACGTACGAGCCCGGCGAGGAGGGTGGTCCGCCGTCCGCCGCATCGGGCGGCAAACCCGGCGCGGACGACGACGATGCGAACAAGCCGCCCGCCGAAATCGCGATCGTCGATATGAAGACGTGGCGCGTGCTGCGCTCGGTGACGAGCGGCCACGAAACCGAAGGCATCGAATTCTCGCGCGACGGCAACAGCATGCTCGTCACCAACGAAGGCGACGACACGGTATCGGTCTATCACGCGCGCACCGGTGCGCCGCTGCGCACCGTGAAGCTCGCTGCGGGCGGACGGCCGCGCGGCATCCGGCTCTCACCCGACGGCAAGGACTACGTGGTCACGCTCGAATCGCTGAGCAAGTTCGTCGTGCTCGACGCACACACGTTCAAGGTCGTAAAGACAGTCGATACCAAACTCGGGCCGTACGGCGTCGCGTTCGGTCCGCACGGCAAGCGGTTGTTCGTCGCGGCGTCGCGCGACAAGACGATTCAGGTGTTCGATGGTCACACGTACGACCATGTCGCCGACGTGCCCGTCGGGCAGCGCTGCTGGCACTTCAGCTTTACGCCGGACGGTGCGAAGCTGATGGTCGCGTGCGGACGCTCCGATGCGGTCTATGTGCTCGATGCGAAGAGCTATCAGCCGATCAGCCAGATCGGTTCGTTGCCGCTTGCGTGGGGGATCGTGACCTATCCGCATAGCGACGGGTCGATCGAATCGCACTGAACTGCATGCTGAAACGGGCGGCTGGTTCACACCAGCCGCCCGTTTTGTTTTTGTTATCGACCTCATCCACCGCTTCATCGCAGCGGCCGCTGTAACCCGGCCGCCCGTTTTTCTACTACGTACTACGCGCCGCCGCTACTTCCACGCATACCGCAACCCCACCCACACCCCGCGCGGCGCCCCCGGTCCAACGAACTGCTCGTTGATCGGGTTCGCGCCGTCGAATGTGTGATTCGGTCCGTTGAAGAAATTCTCCCCGAGCACGCCGAAGCTCGCATACCGCTTGTCGAGCAGGTTCGTCACCGACGCGAACACCTGCAACTGCTTCGTCACCTGATACGTCGTGTCCATATCGATCAGCAGGTAGCCCGAGAGCTTGCCGTTGATGTCCTGGTTGTTCTCGTCGCCCTGTGCATAGACGCCGCCGCGCCACGTTAGATTCGTGCCGATCGTCCACTTCGACGTCGCGTCGTAATCGAGTCGCAGCTTGACGGTGTTCGCCGGAATGCCCGGAATGTGATTGCCGGGCTTGACGGTGATGTTGCCGTTGGCGTCGGCGCTCGAATTGCTCGAGCTGCTTTCGGTCCACGAGGACCGGTAGGTCGCATCGACGTAGCTGTAGCTCGCGGTCACGCCGACCGGTCCGAAGCGGCTGTGTCCCGCGAGTTCGAGCCCTTGCCGGCGCGTGCGGCCGACGTTCTGGAAGAAGCCCTCGGAGCTCGATGCGCCGTTCGCGCTGATGAACTCGATGTCGTCGTCGAGCGTCGTGCTGTAGGCGCTTGCGCTCCACGTCGTCGACCGGCCGATGCGGCCGCGCGCGCCCACTTCGAAGGTCTTCGAGATCACCGGCTTCAGCGCGGGATCGGAGACGAAGTCGTTCGGCAGCGAGCACGGCGCAGTCGGGTCCGCGCACGCGAGCTCGATTGCGGTCGGCGAACGCATGCCTTCGTTGTACGTCGCGTACGCGGTGAAGCCCGGCACCGGGTTCCAGTTGATGCCGAACGCCGGGTTGAAGCGCGAAAACGTATGGTGGCCGTCGAGCTGCGGCTGCGTGCCACTCGAGTCGCCGATCGATGCGTCGGCCCAGTTGTAGCGCCCGGCGAGCGTCACCGACCACTGCGGCGTGATCGACAGCGTGTCCTCCAGATAGATGCCGTAGCTGCCGCTGTGCATGCGCGCATCCGTCTGCTGCTCGAAGTCGCCGATGCCGATCGTCGCGCGCGAATCGGTGAACATCGCGTCCTGCGACGACTCCGTGTAGTGCGAGTTCGCGACGTCGGCCGATACGCCCGCGACGAGCTGGTTCTGCATGCCGCCGAGCTTGCCGAGCAACGTGAGCTGCAGGCTCGCGCCGTAGCTGGTGGTCGCCACCGACGACTTCTCGTTGGTCGCCTGCAGCGTGTCGATGTTGCCGTCGTCGTCGATCGAGCCGAAGTCGGTGTTGTTGTTGCTGCTGATGTTGGTGTTCAGAAAGCGCCGGTAGTAGACGTTGCCGCTCAGTTCAACGTGATCGTTGAAGTAGTGATCGCCCGACAGCGTGACGTAGCCGACGGTGTTTTCATTCTGGTCGGGATACGTGTACGGTTGCTTCGGGTTGCCGAGGAACGAGCGCGGAATGGTCTGCACGCCGCGCAGGTCGTTCTCGGCGCCGCCTGCTGAAAACGACAGCGTGGTGTCGGCGTCGGTGTAGCGCAGTTTGCCGAACGCCTGACGCACGCGGCTCGCGTTCTGCTCGGCCCAGCCGTTGTCGTTGCCGACGTCGCCGGTGAAGTAGTAGTCGAGATGATCGCCGATCGTGCCGCCCTGTTCGATCTGCGCGGTCTTGCGGCCCCACGAGCCGCCGGTGATCTCCGCCTCGCCGCCGGGGCTCGTCTTGCCGTTCTTCGTCGTGATCGCGATCGCGCCGCCGAGTGTGTTCAGGCCGTAGGTCGGATTGGAGCCGGGGATCAGCTGGATCGTGTCGATGGCCTGCTGCGGAATCAGATCCCAGTTGACGACGTCGCCGAACGGTTCGTTCACGCGCACACCGTCGACGAACACCGACAGCCCCTGCGGCGTGCCGAGCAGCGGCGACGCGGTGAAGCCGCGATAGGTGAGGTTCATCTGATACGGGTTGCCCTGCGCATCGGAGATGTCGACGCTCGGCAGATTCTTTGCGAAGTAGTCGGTGAGGGTGCTGCGATGCTGCCGTTCGAGATCGCTCGCGTGTACGGTCTGCACATTCGCGGGCACTTGAGAAAGCGGCGTGCCGATGCCGAGCAGCGGTGTCGTGCCGACGACGATGATCGGAGCGAGCGTGGTTTCGGCGGTTGGCTGCGTGGGTTGCGTCTCCGCGGACGCAGCGGGTGTGGACGCTGCGGTTGCTGCTGCAGCAGTAGGTGCGCTCTGCGCCCATGCGGTTGCGGACAGGCTCGCAAGCGCGCTGCCGAAGCACAGCGTGAGCCTTGCGCGGTGTCGCAAGCGGAGGGTGAGGACGGCACGGTATCGCATGCTCATTGTTTTGTCTCCATTGTTCCGGCGCTATCGTCATGCCACCGGTGTACTGAAAGCTTCGCACGCACACCCCACTCACGACCCGGGAGCTTTTCCCGAAGTGACGGGGAATCGTTCCCAAAAGCACAGCAAAAAATCACCGCGACGAATCCGGCTGAGTAGAATGCAGACGTGACCTCCGACGATCCTTCCAGCCTCTCTTCGACACACCAAGCAGCGCCGCCTCCGACGGTGCGGCGCGATCTCGCGTGGGTGCTTGCGGTGACCGTGCTGGCCTGGATACTCGGCGCGACGTTCGACTTCAGCGAGCATGCGTATCGCTGGACCCGTGGCCTCGAGCGTTTTCAGCTCGACGAACTGCCGGGCACGTTGTGCGTGCTCGCGATCGGTCTCGCGTGGTTTGCGTGGCGCCGCTATCGCGACGCGCGCCGCGAACTGCGCCGCCGCTGCGTGCTCGAGGAAGAAGCCGAGCGGCTGCTCGCGGACAACCGGCGGCTCGCGAGCCAGGCGCTGGACGCGCAGGAAATCGAGCGTCGCCATCTCGCGCGTGAACTGCACGACGAACTCGGTCAATACCTGAATGCGATCGCACTCGACGCCGCGCGCATCCGCGATCTGTCGATCACACGCGAGCCGGAGATCCATCGCGTGGCGCTTGGATTGATCCAGAGCGCGAGCCACGTATACCGGCAGATCGGCGGGATGATCCGCCGGCTGCGGCCGATCGGCCTCGACGAATTCGGTCTGCCGAGCGCGCTCGAACACTGCGTCGATGGCTGGCGCGAGCGGCTGCCCAACGCGTCGTTCTCGCTGACGATAGAAGGCGACTTCACCGGTCTCGCCGACGCACTGACGATCACGCTATACCGGCTCGTGCAGGAAGGACTGACCAACGTGTCGAAGTTCGCGCATGCGGCGCGTGTCGAGGTCTTCATGGTGCGTGCGCCGCGCGAAACGGCGGCGGGACAGAAGAGCGACGAGCCCATCGACGAAATCGTCGTGACGATGGCCGACGACGGCCCCGGTGTCGATCTGGACAAGCCGCGTCGAGGACTCGGTCTGATCGGCATGCGCGAGCGCGTCGAAGCGCTCGGCGGCGAGTTTCATGTCGCGAGCAAACCCGGCGGCGGCTTCCTGTTCTGCGCGCGCGTGCCCGCTCACGCGGGGCTTGCCGAACCCGTGAACTGAAGCCCAAGCCGGCTCGCCATCTGCGCGAGCTGCACGCCGTTGTCCGCGCCGAATTTCTGGCGAATCACCGACTGATGATTGGCCACCGTCTTCTGGCTCAAACCGAGTTTTTCCGCGATGCTCGGCAGCGTGTAGCCCTGCACGAGCAGCCGCATGACCTCGAATTCGCGTGCCGACAGCTGACGTCCCGGCGGCCCCTCGCTGAACGCATTGCGCAGCGCGAGCGCCTGCGAAACGTCGGGGCTCAGGTAGCCCGCGCGTCGCGCGATCGTGCGGACCGCTTCGACGAGCACGTCGGGCGCGCTGGCTTTCGTCACGTAGCCGAGCGCGCCCGCGTCGAGCGCGCGGCGCACGAAGATCGCTTCCTCATGCACACTAAAAATCAGCACGCGCGCATCGGGTACGCGCGCGAGCATTCGCCGCATCGCTTCGATGCCGCTCGCGCCCGGCAGCGACACGTCCATCACGACGACGTCCGGCCGCAGCGCGCAGAAGCGCTGGTATGCGTCGCCCGCATCGGCTGCTTCGCCGCATACGTGTACGTCGTCGTTCAGTTCGAGCAGGCGCCGGTAGCCTTCGCGGACCACCGCGTGATCGTCGACGAGCAGGACGGAGATATCCGCGAGGCTCATGATCGGGCTCCTGGTTTGCCATCGTCGCCAGTACCGTTCGCGTCGCTGCGCGATGCCGACGCGAGTCGGCGCGAGTTCGCATCGTTGCGGAACACGATCGGTTGTTCGCGCAGCGCAGCAGTTGTATCCGCCGCACGACGCACGACGTTCACGACCTTTTCGTGAAACGCCGATTTGTCGCACACCGGATCGGCCTGTTCCTCATCGCCGGTCAGCAGATAGGCCTGACAGCGACACCCGCCAAGATCGTGTTCCTTTTCGTCGCAGCTACGGCACGGTTCCTTCAACCAGTCGAGGCCGCGAAAGCGGTTGAACGCGGTACTGTCGTACCAGATCTCGCGCAGCGGCATGTCGACCACGTTGGGCAGCGCGAGACCAGGCAGACCGCGTGCCGCGTGACACGGCAACGCGGTGCCGTCTGGTGCAACGCCGAGGAACACTGCGCCCCAGCCGTTCATGCAGCGCTTCGGCCGGCGTTCGAAGTAGTCGGGCACGACGAAGAATATTTTGCAGCGATCGCCGTGCGTCTCGCGATAGCGCTGCACGACCGCTTCGGCCTCGTCGAGCTGCTCGCGCGTCGGCATCAACTGCGCTTCGTTCGCATGCGCCCAGCCGTAGTACTGCGTGTTCGCGAGTTCCAGATATTCGGCACCCATCGCGAGCGCCATCTCGATGATCTTGTCGACATGCGGCAGGTTGTAGCGATGCAGCACACAGTTGAGCACCATCGGAAAGCCGTGCCGTTTGATCGACGCGGCGACGCGCTGCTTCAGATCGAACGTCCGCGTGCTGCTCAGAAAATCGTTTAATTCCTGCGTCGAATCCTGGAACGACAGCTGGATGTGATCGAGGCCCGCGTCCTTCAGATTGCCGAGCCGCGTATCGGTCAGACCGATGCCCGACGTAATCAGGTTCGTGTAGAAGCCGAGCTTGCGTGCTTCCGCGACCAGTTCTTCGAGATCGTCGCGCAACAGCGGCTCGCCGCCGGAAAACCCGAGCTGCGCCGCACCGAGCGCGCGTGCTTCGCGCAACACGTCGAGCCATTGCGCGGTGCTCAGTTCGCGGTTGTGGTCGGTGTAGTCGACCGGGTTGTAGCAGAACGCGCAGTGCAGCGGACAGCGGTACGTCAGCTCCGCGAGCAGCCACAGCGGCGGGGCGATGCCGGCGGAGCCGCTCTGCGCATCGGCAACGGGATGGGAAAGATCGGTCATCGTGCTACTCCAGCCAGCCGCGCCCGCGCGCGTCGGCGACGAATGCCCGCACTTCGGGACCGAGCCCCGTCGTGCTGAATGCGTGCTCCAGATCGGCGATCAGCGCATCGATATCGCGTGTGCCGTCGCAGCGCTTGAGAATTTCTCCCGCGCTCTGGTTGAGCTTCACCATGCCCTCGGGATACAGCAGCACATGCGCGTTCTGTGCCGGCTCCCATTGCAGGCGAAACTGCTTCGCGATCGTGAGGCAGCTGTTGGGGCCGACGTTGCGTGCGATGTCGTTCATTGCGGAAACGCCTTTTCGATCGAGTCCAGCATCGACCACAGGATGTCGAGCTTGAACTGCAGGATGTCGAGTGCGCGTTCCTGCTGGTCGCGCCGCGTGAAGTGATCGAGGGTGACCTCGAGCCCGTGCAGCACGTCGCGCTGCGCGAGCGCGATCCGCGAGCGGAAATACGCGAGGCCGCCGGGCTCTATCCACGCGTAATGTTCGGGCCAGCTCGCGAGCCGGTCGCGATGCACCTGCGGCGCGAACATCTCGGTCAGTGACGAGCACACTGCTTCCTGCCACGGCGCGCGGCGCGCGAAGTTCACGTATGCATCGACTGCGAAGCGCACGCCCGGCGTGACGAGTCGCAGCGACCACAGTTCGTCGCGCGACAATCCGACCGCATCCGCGAGCCGCGCCCACGTTTCGATGCCGCCTTCCTCGTCGCCGTAGCCGTCGTGATCGAGAATGCGCAGCACCCAGCGGCGCCGCGTCTCGCGATCCGGACAGTTCGACAGCACGGCCGCGTCCTTCAACGGAATGTTGATCTGATAGTAGAAGCGGTTCGCGACCCAGCCGCGAATCTGCTCACGCGAGCATCCGCCGCTGTTCATCTTCACGTTGAACGGGTGATGGATGTGATACGACGTGCCTTTCGCGCGCAGTTGCGCTTCGAATTCGTCGCGGGTCCATGCGGGTTCGTTCGGCCTGGATAGCGCGCGGGTCTCGTTGGCCTGCGCCGTGCCGAAGGTGTCTTTCGCGTTCATGCCGTCTCCGAAAGTTCTGGTTTCTTCGCGTAGCGATGCCACCATGTGTTGCCGCTACGCGGTGTTGCAAATTCGGTGCTACAGATCGAACGTCATTCCGTCATAAGCCACTTCGATTCCATGTTCGGCGAGCGTCCGGCGTTCCGGACCGTCTTCGACAAGGATCGGGTTCGTGTTGTTGATGTGGATCAGCACCTTGCGCACGCTTTTCTGCGTTGAACCCAGCGAATCGAGCGTGTCGATCATTCCGCCCGCGCCGCACTGCGGCAGATGGCCCATGTCGGCGGCGGTCTTCTTCGACAGGCCGAGACGGATCATCTCGTCGCCGGTCCACAGCGTGCCGTCGACGAGCAGCAGATCCGCGCCGCGCATCGCGTCGAGCACGTGCGGCTCGATTGCGCCGAGACCCGGCGCGTAGAACACGCGCTTGCCGGTCTGCCGGTTCGTGAACATGAGGCCGAGGTTGTCGCCGCGCTCGGGCGCGTGGCGATGCGGCGAGTAGGGCGGCGCCTTGCTCGACAGCGGCAGTGCATCGATCTGCACGCCGGCCAGCGCACTGAGTTCGAGTGGCGCGCCATCGAGTGCGATCCGGCGATGCTCGACGCCGCAATAGTGCGAAAGGATCGGCCCGACCGGAAAACCGGTGCACAGGTCTTGCCATACGGCGTCGGTTGCGTAGAGCGGCAGCGGCGCGCTGTGTTCGCGCAGCATCAGCAGGCCGGTCACATGATCGATCTGCGCATCGATGACGAGCACCGCCGCGATACCCGTATCGCGCGCACGACGAGCCGGCTGCAGTTCCGGATGCGCGGCGATCTGCGTGAGCAGATCGGGCGATGCGTTCACCAGCAGCCAGTCCTCGCCGTTCGCGCTGACCGCAATCGACGACTGCGTACGACGCGTCGCCTTCACGGTGCCGCGCCGCACTCCATCGCAATTGCGGCAGTTGCAGTTCCATTGCGGGAAACCGCCGCCCGCCGACGATCCGAGTACCTTGATCTTCATGCTGCTCGGCGCATCGCGCGCCCCTCGTGGACGGGTTGATCGAACAGCGCCGCGAGCGCACGCGCGACGCCACGATGCAGCGCCGGGTCGCTCGCGAGATGGCCTGCACCGTGCACGCATTCGATGCGTGCAGCGGGCACCGCGCGCGCGAGGCGCCGCAGGTTGTCGCGTGGACACACCGGATCGCGTGACCCATGTACCGCTGCGAGCGGCACGCCTGCCGCGGCTGCACGTCGCGCGAACGACAGCACGCGCGGTTCGCCGAGCCAGCAGCGATGCGTCAGGTAGTGCGCCTGGATGCGGTACTTGTCGATCAATGTGCGCGACCGTCGCGGCGACTCGCGCATCGACAGCCGCGCACTACGCGACGACAAGGACGCACGCGCAAGCACGGCTTCTTCGTAGCCGCGCCATGCGAGCGCAACGCGTCGTTGCCGCGCCACGTCGACGCCCGGTTGCAAAAGCGCCGCGCAGCGCGAGAGGAGCATCGAGGGCCGGTTGCATGACGCCGCTGCGCACAACCGCGACCACGCACGCGGCGCGCGTCGGCGGGATTTAACGAACAGGCCGCTCACTTCGCGAGCCGACGTCAGAAACAATCCGCGCAGCACGACGCCGCTGACCGCATGCGGATGCTGTCCCGCGTAAGCAAGCGCAAGCGCCGCGCCCCACGATCCGCCGAGCACGCCCCAGCGCTCGATACCAAGCCGCACACGTATCGCTTCGAGATCGTCGATCAGGTAGTCGGTGCGATTGCGTCGCACGCTGCCGCGCGGCGTCGACGTACAGGTGCCGCGTTGGTCGATCAGCACGATCCTGAAGCGCGCCGGATCGAAGAGCCGCAACGCGCCCGCGAGATTGCTGCCGCTGCCTGGACCGCCGTGCAGCACAGCGACGGGGATACCGTCGACGGCTCCGGCCACTGCGAACACAACGCGATGGCCGTCGCGTGTCCGCAGCGCGTCGTAACGCGGCATCGTCATGGCCACATCCTCGCGAGCAGATTGTCGCGGTCGATCCACTGATGTCTGATCGCACCCGCGATATGCAGCACGATCAGTGCGATCAGCAGATAGGCGATCGCCTGATGAATGCCGAAGAACAGCGCGCGCAATCCCGCGTCGTCCCAGCCCCACTTCGGCAGCAGCACGCCCCAGAAGCGCGTGCCGTAGCGGTTGAACGAAGAGCCGAGATAACCGGCGAGCGGCATCGCAACCATCGCGACGTATAAAAGACCCTGCGTGATGCGCGCGGCGGCGCGTTGCCACGGACGCATCGGCGGCAGCGGTGGCCGGGTGGAGGCCACACGTACCAGGATGCGCAGAAGCACCAGCAGGAAAACCGTCATGCCGAGCGACTTGTGAAGGTTGATCAGCGTCGCCTTCACAGGCAATCCCTTCGGTAGCCCGACCATATAGAGCCCGAGCGCGAGCAGCACGATGATGCCGAGCGCGATCAGCCAGTGCAGCACGATCAGCGAGCCCGTGTAACGCGCAGGACGCGCGGCGTCGGAGCCGGGCGTCGCGGAGGAGGGAGAGTGCGCTGTCGTCATGGTTGTCTCCGTTTCATCTAGTCGAACCATCGAAGCTGCTGCGTCGTCGCATACCGGATGCGTATGTCGCTCATCCGGCGATCAAAATTTCTCCCCGGCCATCGACTGCAAGATCGCCTGCGTGGCGAGTCGGCAGGCGGTCGGCGCGCCACTGCGAGAACGGCGCGATTTCGTGAGCAAGACTGCGCACGAGCAGCGCCCAGAACACGTCGAAGCCGACGCCGCCGGCGGTAAAAGTCGGCGGTAACGGGGCCGGTGCATGCGCGAGCAGCAACGTGCCGCGTCGCATACCGTATGCATAATGCGGGCCCACGTGGCCCGCGACACCGACCGTGCCTGCGACGATCCGCGACGCTGCAAAGGCACCCGCATCGCCGCCTACGAGCACCAGCCCGCGACGCATCCGGTCGGCGAGTCGCGCACCCGCGTTGCCGTGGATCGTCAGCGTGCCGCCGGTCATCCCTTCCATGTCGCCGGGCAGTGCGCCCGCTGCGAAGTCGCCGCAGTTGCCGGTGACCGTCAATCGGCCGCCGCGCATTTCGCAGGCGGTGAAATGTCCGGCGTGGCCATCGATGTGTAGTGTGCCGCCGGTCATCCGCCAGCCGCTGTAGTCGCCGGTCGAGCCGTGTACGGCGAGATGACCGCCGTCCATCTGCGCGCCGACGCGATCGAGCCACGGGCCGGCGCCGTCGATCGTCAGCGTGGGGTTTGCATCGGCATCTGCAGAAGACGCATCGCGCGACACCACGAACAGATCCCCAACCGCACAGCGTTCGTTCCCCGCCGGCAGCACGATGCGTTCGATGTCCGCAATCGACAACGCAGTGAGCGCCACCGGCAGCAGCGCCGACGCATCGACGCGAAAGGCGGGCGTGGTTTTCGCAAGTAGCGTCGTCGTCGTGCTCATGCGCGGCTCCCGTCGACACCTGCGGCTAGCGCATGCAGATGAAAGTGATACGGCCCGAGCTTGCCGCCATAGTTACCCGCAGAGATCCGCAGCATCCCCGCTGCACGACCGCGCGCAGTGGCTGCCGCGATACCCGCCGTCATCGCCGCACCGACGTCGGCGTCGGTCAGTCCGTCGATCACGATCTCGAGCACGCAGCCGACGTCCGCGCTCAACTCGCTGTGCGGCGACAGTCCGATCAGCGTCGGACAAAACGCATCGTTGGTCGACGCGCTCGCGCCGCGATACTTCGATCCGACCTTCGAACCCGAGCGCACGACACCGCCCGGAAACGGCATGATCACGTTCGGCAGCGCGCGCATCGCGTCGACTGCGGCTTCGGCGGCTGCGAGCGCGGCGTCGACATCGCGCGCGAGCAGCAGCAGATTGCCGCCGCCGACGGCCTTCACGGTGAGCGCGGTGTCCTCGCAGACGAATTCGCCGTCCATCACCGGCACGCGCCAGTAGCGCGTTTCGCCGAGCATTTTCGAAATCTGCCAGCCGTCGCCGAAAAACCGCAGCGCGCTGCCGAGCGATGCACGGTCGGACAGCGGCGAGCGGCTCGTCGCCGGATCGATGCCGCCGAACACGGCGGTCGTCGGACATGTGAGCACGCATTGGCCGACGCGACGCTCGATCTGCTTCGCCAGTTCCTTCGACGACACCGCGAACAGCAACACCGAGACGCCTGGTCGACCATCAGGCGTCTCGTTGGACGCAAGCACGCGCTCGACGCCGGCCTCGCACCCGCAGCCGATCACCGACGTCGCGAAACCGGTCAGCGAATGCGCGGCGTTCAGCGCCCACGCGGGCGTGTGCGCGGTGATCACGAGCCTCGTCGCTTTCATCGGGAACGCCTCCGCGAACGTCGCGTCGATCGTCGTGCCGTTGATCTGCAAGGTCGCGGAGTCGCTCATCGTCTGCATGGCTTCATGGAATCAGCTATCGGCGAAGCACGCGACAGGCAGCAGCCGGCCGCCGCGGCAGCAGCTGCACGCCTCGTCGTCGCTGATCGCCGCGTGCGCGAAGTTGCTCGCGAGGTGCGTGTCGCTGTACGCGCGCAAGGTCTTCTCGATGCCTCGGTCGAATTCCGGCGACACGAAATGGATGCCGCCGGTCGGTGTCGCGACGAGCGTGCCGTCGCGCGCGACCAGTTCGCCGTCCTTGAACACGTAAGCGGGCGACGTGAACATCCGCTCGCGGTCCGGCTCGTCGCGATACACAGCGATATCGGCGGCTGCGCCCGCGCCGAGATGGCCGCGATCGCGCAGCCCAAGCAGCCGAGCGGGACCGGCGCGCGTGATGATCGCGATCTCGTACAGCGAAAACTCGCGCTTCAGTTCGGGCAGTGTGCTCGCGACCGGCGCGTCGGGATGCAGTTTCGCGAGCTGTTCGTCGCGAAACGATTTGTCCATCAGCAGACGGATCAGATGCGGATAGCTCGTGAACGGACCGCCGTTCGGGTGATCGGTGGTCATCGCGACGCGCCACGGGTCATCGACGAGCAGGAAAATTTCCAGCCCGATGATCCACTGCAGCGCATTCACGAAGCTCTGCTCGCGATAGCGGAACGGCACGACGCCGCAACCCGCATCGCATTCGATGTCGCCCGCGACCCACTTGTGCGGCCGAGCGAGCGGCGCGTTGCGGAACTGCATCATCGTGTCGCCGGACGCGGTGACGGTCTGTCCGAAGATGATCTGCCCGACGTCGATCGACACGTTGGGCCGCGCATTTACCGCCTCGGCAATGCGTCGCGCGCCCGACGAAAACTTCTGCGGACCCTCGACGCCGTAGCTATGAAACTGGATGTGCGTGATATGGACCGGCAGGCCTTCGGCGGCGTCCATCGTCGCGATCGTCGAATCGACGTTGCCGGGCACGCCGAGATTGCTCGCGTGCACGTGCAGCGGATGCGGTATGCGCAGTTCGGTCAGCGCGCGCGACAGGGTGCGCAGCACGTCGCGCGGCGTGATGCCGTAATGCGTGTGCGCCTCGTCGACGTCGAGCGAACGTTGATTGAACTTGAACGCCGAGATGCCGCCCGGATTCACGACTTTCACGCCGAGCGCCTTGCTCGCGTGAATCGTCCAGCCGACGTAATCGCGCAGCCGCTCGAATTCGTCGCGCGCGGCGAGCATCCGCAGGAACAGTTCGTCGTTGCCGAGCATCACGTACGCGCCGTGATCGATGATCGGCGTGTCGCCCATTTCGAGGTGCGCGTGACGCGCATTCGACGGCATCATCGCGGGCTCGAACGCGGCCGTGTAGCCCATTTCGGCGTAGCGGTAACCGGTTGCGAGCGTCCCCGGCGCGCAGACGCCGCACGACGGCAGCCGCAGGTAGCGTCCGCCTGCATCGCGTGCGGATTCGTATGCTGCGTCGCGGACCGGGTCGTCGCGGTGGTCTTCGGGCAGCAGCAGGCGCGACAGATTGGTCTTGCCGCCGCCGATGTGCGAGTGCAGGTCGATGCCGCCCGCCATCACGATCATGCCGGTCGCGTCGTACTCGCGATCGACGGGTAAGCCGGCCGGGACGTCGACGATGCGGCCGTCGCGGAACACGAGGTCGCGCCGTTCGCCGTTCACGCCGTTGGCCGGGTCGTACAGCGTGCCGCCTTTGAGCCGGATCGTGCTCATCGGGTGGCCTCGCTGACGGCATGCTCTGGCGCGGCGAACGTGACCGGCAGACGCGCGGACAGTTGCGCTGCGATCGTCGCGACCGAGGGCAACGCGACACCGCGCGCGGCAACGAGCGGCATCACGACCGAGCTGTCGACGCGAAACAGATGCGCGCGGCTGTCGATGCCCGGCGTTGCTACCGGAATGAACACGGTGTTCGGGCCGCGCGCTTTCGCCGCATCGGCGAGTGCAGGGTGGCCGAGCACCACGAGGGGCACGCTTGTGTCGAGCGCTGCGGGCCATGCGTCGGGTGCGAAGCTCGCAACCCATAACAGCGCGTCGATCTCGCCGCGCGCGACGAGCGCGTCGGTGCGATAGCGGTATGGATCGTGATCGAGCGGCGCGGTGCCCGCAAGCCGCGACGGCATCGCGACGCGTGTGCGCAGCGGAAAGCCCGATAGCCAGGTCGTCGTCTGGCTGACGGTCTGTGCGCCGTCGTCGCCGCCGAGCGCGAAGCATGCGGCACGGCTCGTGAGGTTCACGGCCTTGACGATACGGTTCAGTGCTTCGATCAGCAGCGCCGCGTGCGGGCCCGGCAGTGCAGCGGGCTCGTAGACGATCACGGCGTAGTGGGCGGCGGCGATTTTCGCATGCAGTGTTGCGAGCGCCGCGATGGTGTCTGCATCCGCGTGAGGCAGCGCATCGACACGGCGACCGTCGCTCAGCGCGGACCACAGCGCGAGCGTGTCGTACGGATCGCTAGTGGGCAGCATCGCGTCGATCCGCGCATGAGCGTGCGTCGACGCGGCCTGGTCGGGCGCGCTGCCGATGAAAATCAACTCGCGCGACGCAGCCTCATCGCCATCGATACGCGTGAAGAATCGCGGATAGCGCAGCGACGGCCGGCAATGGAAAAACACCAGCAGGTCCGCGCGATCGCGCACTTCGGAGAGCGTCGTGAAGAACGACCCGCGATCCTGCAACGCGAGCGTCGCCGAATTCAACGTATCGCCGTGCAGATGATCGAGAATCGCGCCGCAACCGGCCGCGAGCGTGTACAGCGCGCGTGCACCAGCGACATCAGTGGCGAGCCCGCCGAACAGCGCACGCCGTGCATCCGACACGATCTGCGCTGCACGATCGAGCGCGGTATCAAGATCCGTCTCGTTGCCATCGACGATACAGCGGCATGAAGCATCGGTCGTGCGATATGTCGACAGCGCATGCGCAAGTCGTGCGCAGTCGGTGTCCGGCGCGCGGAGTGTGTCATCGGCGTGCGTGTGGACCACGAGGTCGTCGCACAGCAGCGGGCAGAACGGACAGACCCAGTCGCGCACGGTCGAGCGCACCGGCACGCCGGCCGCGCCCGATGGGTTCGCGTTCGATGGATCGATGGGCGAAAGGGACATGGCGCGTTTTTAGCAAGGTCCATGCCGATCGATGAGCGAATGCGGATGCGTGAACCGCGATGCCGTACTACGCATCGTGCGTTGCGGGAACGCTTGGGGAATACGTCGACGTGACGGCCCGTGAAGTGCATACGCGACTCGCGCGCATCGCACAGGTTGTGTGAGACGCCGGAGCAGAGTGTCACGCGTCGTGGTGCGAGCTTGCCGTTGGTTTACATGCGCGCGTCGTGCGGCCGTTTATCGCGGTTTGGCATGAAATGTGTATGGCTGCTTTATGTGTGCGTCAAGGGCGCGCTGGGGCTGGGCTGGTCATATGTTTAACCGCCCATCGTGCAGCGCGGACGCGACGAGCCACGCATCGGCACCGCTGCGCTGCGCAGCGGCGAGATCGGCGCGATCGCGAATGCCTCCCGCGCCGATCAGCGTCGTACCGGCCGGTGCGTCCGCGCGCAGGCGTTCGAGTGTTGCGAGGTCGGGGCCCGCGTGGCTGCCCACCTGGTCGAGCGTCATCGCGATCACGCGCGCGGGCCACCACGACGACGTGGGGTCGAGCGACGTGGCCGCGAGCAGCGAACCAGCGCGACGGTCGAGCGACAGGATCGGTGCGAAGCCGTCGCGAGCGGCAGAGCGAAGTGCATCAGGGTCGCGCAGCGATTCGGTGCCGAAGACAGGCACGAGAGGCGCGGCGCCTGATGGGGTCGATGGAACAGGGCCCGCCGCATCGATGCGTTCGAACAGCGCGCGCATCGACGCATGGTCCACGTAACCCGCGTCGAGCCACAGTTCGATGCCGGGCAGCGCGGCACGTAACGCGGCGAGCACGTCGACGTGTGCGCCAGTCTGGAGGATCGCGCCGAGGTCGGCGATGTACAGCGTGCGCGCGCCGCTTGCGGCCAGCAGCGCGCGCGCGACGGGCAGCGGCTCGCTGGTGGGCGCGAGCGGCGAACGGATCGGCCGGTAGGCCGTGCGCTCGCCGCGTACCGCACGCACGACGTGACCGTCGAGCAGATCGAGAACCGGTATCACCTGCATAGGGGGCGTTCCTTTGACCAGGATCTTTGTCTACGAGTATCTCACCGGCGGCGGCATCGATCCGGCGCTGGCCGGCGCAAGCGGTCTCGCGGATCTCAGCGCGCTCGTCGTCGAAGGCCGAGTGATGCGCGATGCGCTCGTCGCGGAGCTGCGCGCGCTCGACGGTGTTCACGTCACGTTCGCCAGTTCGCGCTTCGAGACCGTCGATCCCGCGCTCGCGCATTGCCGCGCTGAGTCTGGAGAATCGATGACAGACTTCGTCGCGCGCGTCGCACGCGAACACGATTATGCGTGGATCATCGCGCCCGAATGCGACGATCTGCTGCTGAATCTGCACGACGCGGTCGGCGCGGCGCGCTGGCTCGGTTGCTCGAAGGACGCGATCCGGGTTGCGTCGAGCAAGCGCGCGACCGCCGCGCAACTCGCCGCGCATGGGATCGCGGTGACGCCTGCGCTCGATCCTTCCTCGTGTGAATCGAACGATGCTGCTTCTAGTGGCCGCTGGGTCGTCAAACCCGACGATGGCGCCGGCGGTCTCGACACATTCGTCTTCGACCGTTTCGCCGATGCGTGTGCCGAGTACGACGCGCGTGTGCTTGCGTCGCGCAATCCGGTGCTGCAGGCGTGGGTCGACGGCGAGCCGTTGAGCCTGTCGCTGGTGTGTACCGACGAACAGGCGCGGCTCGTCAGCATCAATCGTCAGCAGATCGGGTTGCGTGGACCGGATGCGTCCGATGCATCGGAGCATCGTCCGCAGGTCGTCGAATTCGACGGTGTCGCGGTCGATCAGATCGCGCTGTCCGACGACCGTGGCCGCGCGCTCGACGCGCTCGCGCAGCGCGTCGCGGCAGCGATACCGGGCCTGCGCGGCTTCGCGGGTATCGACGTGGTGTGGCATCCGCAGCGTGGGCCGGTCGTGATCGAGGTGAATCCGCGTCTGACGGTCGCGTATGCGGGGTTGTCCACGACGCTCGACGGGAATCTCGCGCGCACGCTGCTCGCCGCGCATGGCGTGCGTATCGGGACGGCGCGCAGTGTCACGCAGCAACGTGAGCCGTCTCCGGCATGCGGAGTCCAGCCGTGAACGCGATCCCCTCGACTGTCGATACCGCGCTGTTCGGCTGGGACGTCGGCGGCGCACACGTGAAGGTGTCGCTTGCCGATGCATCCGGCGACGTGCGCGACGTCGCGCAATGGGCATGTCCGCTGTGGCAGGGCCTCGATCATCTGGAACGCACGATCGATCTCGTGTTCGAACGCTGGCCCGTCGCCCAGGCCGCGTCGTCGCGGCATGCGGTCACGATGACGGGCGAGATGGTCGACCTGTTCGCGGATCGCGCGGAAGGCGTGCGCGCGATCGCGGCGGCACTGGCCGCGCGGCTCGGGCCGTCGCTGCGCTTCTACGCGGGCGACGTCGGCTGGCTCGGCGAACCCGCGTGCGCCACGCGCTGGCGCAGCGTCGCGTCGGCGAACTGGCTGGCGACCGCGAGCTGGGTCGCGAGCCGCGTCGCCGATGCGGTGCTGGTCGATATCGGCAGCACGACGACCGACATCATCCCGATCGCGAACGGTAGCGTGGCCGCGCGCGCATCGACGGACGCGGGTCGGCTCGCGACCGGCGAGCTCGTCTATCAGGGCATCGTCCGCACGCCGCTGTGCGGGATCGCGCACCGGATCGACTTCGGGGGCGCCGCCGTCAACGTGATGAACGAATGGTTCGCGACGAGCGCCGACGTGTACCGGCTCACCGGCGAACTGAAACCCGCTCACGACCTGTACCCGAGCGCGGACCAGGGACCGAAAACCGAAGCCGCGAGCGCCGCGCGCATTGCCCGGATGATCGGCCGCGACGCGCACGACGCCGATGCCGCCGACTGGCGCCGGCTCGCACTGCGCTGGCGTGGCCTGCAACTGCGCGAGATCGGCATCAATCTCGCACGCGTGACGGCCGCGCATCCGGAACTCGCTGCGGCGCCGCTGGTGGGCGCGGGCTGCGGCCGCTTCCTGGTCGCGGCGCTCGCGCGCGAGGAGGCGCGCGGGTACGTCGATTTCGGCACGCTCGCGAACCTGCCCGGCGATTGCGCGGACCGCGCGGCGACGTGTGCGCCGAGCGTCGCGGTGGCGTTGCTCGCTGCGCAAGACTGGCGAGATGAGGCGCATCAACCGTACGAAGCGCACGAGGCTCCGTACCGGCGCGACGAATCTACCGCGCGACGCCGACCGTCCGGCACGCGAAGTACGCCACGAACCGCATGAAGGACCGCACGCACGCAGTGACGGAAGCACGGCGCACGGGCAGAGACGCAAACGCAAACGCAAGACACAACGCAACAACGCAACAACGCACGACCGCAGTTAACAGCAGGCAACAGCCAAGCGAGGACAACGCTCATGTGGGTGGTCAAGATCGGGGGCAGCCTGAGTCACGAGCCGATGTTGCGCCGCTGGCTCACCGAGCTGTGCGAACTGGGGGGCGGGCGCGTCGTCATCGTGCCCGGCGGCGGCGATTTCGCGGACAGGGTGCGGCAATACCAGAGCGAGTGGGGCTTCGACGATCTCGCCGCGCACAACATGTGTCTGCTCGCGATGACGCAGTACGCGATCCTGATGCAGGGCGTGCTGCCCGAACTGGTGCTCGCGTCGAGCGAGGCGAAGATCCGCCGCGCGCTGCGCGATGGCCACGTCGCGGTATGGGTGCCGACCGCGCTGATGCGCGACACGCCCGACGCGATGAGCAACTGGGACACGACGTCGGACAGTCTCGCCGCATGGCTGTCGACGATGCTCAACGCCGAGCGGTTGATCGTCGTGAAATCCTGTCCGATCGACGTCGACGATCCACTCGAGACGCACGCGGCAGCGGGGGTGGTCGATCGGCGCTTCGTCGATTACGTGAGCGACGCGAACTATGTCGTCGAGCTGTTCAACAAGGACAACGTCGAGTCGATGCGCGATCGCCTGCTGAATACGCAGGCGATCTGATACCGCTGTAACTGGACCCTAAGCCTTCTCGAACAACTCGCTTGCGTCCTGAAACCAGTCGTTCCGGGCCGGCGGAACGATGGCTATCGAAGGGAAATGCGGCAGTTGCGCGTCCTCATCGAACGATAGTGCCGGCAATTCGATGCGTTGCAAAAGATTGTTGAACGCACTCGTGTAGTAATAGGTGTTGTTCGTGTGGTCGCGCACGACAGTCCAGTAGCTCCAGTCGCCGACCTGCGGCGAACTATCGGACGATCCACCATTCGACGCATCCTGCTTCGGGGCGCTAAGCAGCGAACCGTACGGCGTGCTCATGACGATCTGCACGGTCTGCAACACAACGTTCACGACAGTCTGCACCGGCGACGAATACGGCTTCTTGCCGAACACAGGGGAGCCGGATTGCTGCGGTGCAGGCAGCCAGCCATCGCCGTTCTTCGCGAGCTGATTGAAGGTGTGCTGCATGAAAGCGGCCCGCACGAATCGCGACGGCGACGAAGGATCGCCAGGCAGACCAACCAGACCGATACATGCCGGAGGATACGTCTGGGTGGTACTCGTTTCCGCGCTGATCGCCGTGAAATTGCCGTAATAGGTGATGTTGGTGCGCTGCCAGTCGTAGCTGGGCGCGTTCGTCAATACACCGCTCACGGTTGCACCCAGTCCGCCACGATTCTGCAGTTCGTACGCTTCGCCGTACACGTTCATGACGCCGTTCATGCATTCGACAACCACGGAGGCTCCCGTGTTGTCGACCGCAATGAAGTGCAGCGGGATGTACATTTTCTCGCCGGACGCAGGGCCGTAGATGCTGACTTCGCCGGAAAGGAGCGTTTTTTCCAGGTCCTTGACCCGGTTGAAGTTGCCCAGCACCCACGCGACAAACTCGCCGAAAAAGAGGTTCTGACCGTTGCCGGGCGTCGGATAGCCGGCACCCGGCATCCATAGCGCCGCGCACGACAGGCCTGCTTCATTGAGGCCGTCGCAGAAGATCGGAAACAGATCGAACTCCGGGCGCGGCGGCGCTATGCCGACAAAACCGTACGCATTGACCCACTTGACCGGGTTTTTCACTGGGTGGGGGATCAACGGAAATTTTTGCCCCTTCGGGACTTTATAAAGCGTGAAGCCTGAAAAGCCGGGCAACTCCATCACACGACCGCTGACATGAAACTGCGCGTCCTGCCCGGGATTGACAGGCGCATGGAAAAGCATATGTGTGCACATTGAGGTTTCTCCTTTCGAGTTCGACTGCTTCGGAAAGACGCGACCGCATGAGACAACATCCATCGAGAACGAGCGTAGGCCGCCCGTCGTCGAGCTTTTTGCAACTGGCTTTTGAAGCTATTGTTTACCGGATTTAGAGCAGGATTTTTTTAAAGAATATTGAATTGTCCGGTCACCACTTCTTATCGATACGGTTCTGGATTGTCAATATTTTTAATTAAAAGATTGGAGATGTGGCGCTTGCGAAAGAAAAAGGAATATCCGGGTTGCATAATCTGGCGACTGCAATGCAATCGGCCGATCTTATTCCTTTTTAAAAGGCGTTTTTGTGTCGAGATTGCTGACTGACGAGATTCGTGGACGCAAAAAATACAGAGTCAAGCGAGTCGACTTCGGGATAGATCAATCTTGAGTGAGTCAAGGTTGACAGGTTGAGTGGGCAGTACATCCGGGGACTGAATACTGCCCACATAGCGGATTCAAAGCCGGATGAATGCCGACTGCTGTGCCGTATGGCTACAGTCGCGCGCCAGTTATACCGTTCCCGGCCTGCGTGGTACCGGCGACCGAAGCCGGGCTCCCCGCGCGATGCAACGCGCTCGCCCACTGCGCGACGCGCTGCGGGTCGAGCCGCGAGCGTCGGCCGTCGGTGCATAGTGCGGTGCGAAAGCCGGCGACGTCCGGTGCGAGCGCCTGAATCTGCTCGAGCTGCGCCCAGCCGAGCGCACCCGCGATTCCGCACATCGAGCCGCGCTCCCGCGCGAGCCTGAGCCAGCGCGCGAGCGTGTCGACGCCCACGTGATCGAACAGCGTGCTGCCGTCTTTCGCCGACGTATCGAACATCACGCCGACGAAGCGCAACGCGGCCGCGTGCAGCACGAGCGCATCGTCGACGGCGGCGTTCTTCGCTTCAGTATCGGCGGCATCGCACAGAAACACCGGCACGACTGTCGCCGGCAAGGTCGCGAGCAGATCGAGGCAGCGGCGCGCGGCCGGTCCCGGCGTCACGCCAACCTTCACGTAGTCGATACCCGTGTCGCTGACTTCGATCACGCGCGCGGCGATGTCGTCGAACGCATCGGTGGGTACGTCGCCGATCGTCGCGCTGATCGGCTTCACCGGATAACGCGCGCGCACCTGCCGCGCAATCCGCACGATGTCGTCGATTGCCAGGCCGCCGAGCGCGCCCGCATCCGGCTCCTTCAGGTCGATCAACTCGGCGCCGGCCTGAGCGGCGTCGAGCGCTTCGTCGTCCGAGCGGACGCTCGCGAGCAATGCGGTCATCGAGGTTCTCCAAAAACGGGTAGGCGGGAAAATTCAGTGCGGCGTGCGGATCGCGGTTGCACCGTCAGCGCCCGCGCGATGCCGTTCGACCGCGGCAACGAGCCAGCTCCATGCGGTGCGCTCGTCGTCGCCGGCGGTCTTGTCGATCGCGATCTGCAGGTAGGCCATTTCACTGTCGACCTTGTCGGCCGGCAGCATGAAAAGCCGGCTCACCAGAATCGCGCCTTCGACGACTGCCGCCTGCGCACGGTTGAAACCCGCGAACGGCGCGTGATTTTCGTGGTGCACGCGTTTCATCCGCAGCACCGGACGCTCGGTGTCACCGCCGATGTCGTCGAGTTCGAGTTCGGCGTGCGCGAGCGATGTCGCGAGCCGCACACTTGCGACGCGGGTTGCAGCAACGGTGGGCCAGTCGGTCGCGCAGTGCGTGACGCAGCCGGCGAAGATCCGCACGTCGGTCGTGAAGTTGAGTACCGCGACGCGCGACTCGACGATGTTGTCGAGCGTCGTCGACGGACGGAACGGGGAAAGCACGACGAAGTCGCCGTCGTAGCGGGCGCCCATCGGCGCCACATGAGGGCGGCCGTCGCGCGCTGCCGTGGTGACGATCGTTTCGTGGATCATGGTTGGGAACGCATGTCCCGGCAACGCGGACAAAGCAGGCCGCTCCGGTCAGAAAAAACACCTGCCGCGACAGGGCCGCGTCATGCGGCCCGTGCGGGCTTAACGCGTAGCGATATACATCGTGACTTCAAAGCCGAGACGAATATCGGTGTAGCTAGGTGTCGTCCATTGCATCGTCGTTCCTCCATGAGGTTGACACGGTGATACGCCGTCGGCCCGACGCGATGCCGGGCTTCATGGGCGTTCCGCATCACGCAAGCTCTGTGCCCATCGAGCGCGGCGTGGCGGTTGGACTGTTCTGTCGTTCTCGACGTCGCGAGTGTCGCGGAAACGCAGCAAAGTGTTCCGCCGGCAACAGGTGACGCTCTGACGCACTTGATGAAATCCCCCGCCGCAATATGCGATCGATAACGGATCGCTTAAGACTGGCGAATGAAATCGTGAATTCCCAATAGCGATGGGCATGCCTACAGTGCAACTCAGGCGCTACACCGTTTCCGGCGATGCGCTGCCCACCTTCGAGGACACGTCATGAACGATTTCAGTCAACCGGTCATCGAGCCGGTCCGCTCTCCGCGCGAACGTTATGCCGCAGGCGTGATGAAGTATCGCGAGATGGGCTACTGGCAGCCGGACTACACGCCGAAGGACACCGACGTCATCGCGCTGTTCCGCATCACGCCGCAGCCCGGCGTCGAGCCCGAGGAAGCAGCGGCGGCTGTTGCCGGCGAATCGTCGACGGCGACCTGGACCGTCGTGTGGACCGACCGCCTCACCGCGTGCGACATGTACCGCGCGAAAGCGTACCGGATCGAGCCGGTGCCCGGCGCGCACGACGAGCCGCAGTACTTCGCGTACATCGCGTACGAACTCGATCTGTTCGAGGAAGGTTCGGTCGCGAACCTCACCGCGTCGATCATCGGCAATGTGTTCGGCTTCAAGCCGTTGAAAGCGCTGCGGCTCGAAGACATGCGCATTCCGGTCGCGTATCTGAAGACCTTCCAGGGACCGCCGACCGGCATCATCGTCGAGCGCGAACGGCTCGACAAGTACGGACGTCCGCTGCTCGGCGCGACCGTGAAGCCGAAGCTCGGGCTGTCGGGCAAGAACTATGGACGCGTCGTGTACGAGGGCTTGCGCGGCGGACTCGATTTTCTGAAGGACGACGAGAACATCAATTCGCAGGCGTTCATGCACTGGCGCGACCGTTTCCTGTTCTCGATGGAAGCGGTGAACCGCGCACAGGCCGAAACCGGCGAGCTGAAGGGCCATTACCTGAACGTCACGGCCGGCACGATGGAGGAGATGTACGAGCGCGCCGAATTCGCGAAGGAACTCGGTTCGTGCATCGTGATGATCGATCTCGTGATCGGCTGGACGGCGATCCAGTCGATGGGACGCTGGGCGCGTCGCAACGACATGATCCTGCATCTGCATCGCGCGGGGCACAGCACCTACACGCGGCAGCGCAATCACGGCATCTCGTTCCGCGTGATCGCGAAGTGGCTGCGGATGGCGGGCGTCGATCATGCGCATGCGGGCACGGCCGTCGGCAAGCTCGAAGGCGATCCGCTGACCGTGCAGGGCTTTTACAACGTGTGCCGCGAAGCGCACAACCCGGTCGATCTGTCGCGTGGACTGTTTTTCGAGCAGCCGTGGGCGGGCTTGCGCAAGGTGATGCCGGTCGCGTCGGGCGGGATTCACGCCGGGCAGATGCATCAGTTGCTCGACCTGTTCGGCGACGACGCGATCCTGCAGTTCGGCGGCGGCACGATCGGCCATCCGGCCGGCATTCAGGCGGGCGCGATTGCGAACCGCGTCGCACTCGAAGCGATGGTGAAGGCGCGCAACGAAGGGCGCGACATCCTGCACGAAGGTCCGGACATTCTCGAAGCGGCCGCGCGCAGCTGCACGCCGCTCAAGCAGGCGCTCGACACATGGCGCGACGTGACCTTCAACTACGCATCCACCGATACGCCCGATTTCGCCGCGACGCCGACCGTCTCGTGATGCGACGCAAGCGTGCGTGCAGGAAAACCCGCGACATCCATCAACGAAACGAGGTACGTCATGCGCATTACACAGGGAACGTTCTCCTTCCTGCCGGATTTGACCGATGAGGAGATCGGCTTGCAGGTCGACTACGCGCTGAGCCAGGGCTGGGCCTGCTCGATCGAATTCACCGACGACCCGCATCCGCGCAACACCTACTGGGAAATGTGGGGCCTGCCGATGTTCGATCTGCACGATGCAGCCGGCGTATTGCAGGAACTGAAAGCGTGCCGCGCGGCGCGTCCGCAGCACTACATCAAGATCAACGCGTTCGATTCGGTGCGCGGCTTCGAGACGATGCGGCTGTCGTTCATCGTCGGCCGGCCGGATGAGGAGCCGGGCTTCCGTCTGACACGTCAGGACAGCGGGGGGCGTGCACAGCACTACGGCATCGTGAGCTATGCCGGCGATCGGCCAGCAGGTGAACGCTACGGCCCCGCGCGTTGACGCGCACGACTGTTGCATGCGGCGTGCCGCAATCGATCAATCAAGCTATTAACAGGGAGGCGTGATGACGGACGTTGCCGATGCACAGACGCAAGCCGCTGCGTGCGTGGATAAAACCGCACCGCAAGTCGATCTGTCGGCGCTGTATCGCGACTCGGGTATCGGCGATGTGCTCGCCGAACTCGACCGCGATCTCGTCGGCCTCGCTCCGGTGAAGACACGCATCCGCGAGATCGCCGCGCATCTGCTGGTCGAACGGGCACGCGATGCGCTCGGCCTCGCCGGCAGCGCGCCGACGCTGCACATGTGCTTCTCGGGCAACCCCGGCACCGGCAAGACGACGGTTGCGCTGCGGATGGCCGAAGTGCTGCACCGGCTCGGCTATATCCGCAGGAATCATCTGGTGTCGGTGACGCGCGACGATCTGGTCGGCCAGTACATCGGCCACACCGCGCCGAAGACCCGCGACGTGCTGAAGCGCGCGATGGGCGGCGTGCTGTTCATCGACGAGGCGTACTACCTGTATCGCCCGGAAAACGAGCGCGACTACGGGCAGGAAGCGATCGAGATCCTGCTGCAGACGATGGAGAACCAGCGCGACGATCTGGTCGTGATTCTGGCCGGCTACGCGTCGCGGATGGACATTTTCTTCGAGAGCAATCCGGGTTTCCGTTCGCGGATCGCGCATCACATCACGTTTCCCGACTACGACGAAACGGAACTGATCGAGATCGCCGCGCGGATGCTCGACACGATGCACTACCGCTTCGACGCCGACTCGCGGCACGCGTTCGCCGATTACCTCGCGCTGCGCATCCGACAGCCGAACTTTGCGAACGCGCGCTCGGTGCGCAATGCGCTCGATCGTGCGCGACTGCGCCAGGCGAACCGGCTGTTCGCGGCCGCGATGGGCGGCGGCGCACCCGCCGATGCCGCCTCGCTCATGCTGATCGCCACCGACGACATCCGCGCGAGCCGCGTGTTCGAAACGTCCGGTCCGCCGATACCGCAGCCCTGAATCCAGACTGTCTCCGAGGAGAACGCGATGCAAGACGGACGCACCACGCTTTCGAAGTTCCTGATCGACACGCTCGATCGCCAGCCCGTCGCAGGTACGGCGCCGGAAACAGCCGGGCTGTCGGCGCTGTTGATCGACGTCGCCGCGGCGATCAAGTCGATCTCGGCGATGCTCACGAAGGGCGCGCTCGGCGGCAATTACGGTTCCGCGCAGACCGTCAACACGCACGGCGAGGAGCAGAAGAAGCTCGACGTCGCGACCAACGAGATATTCGTCCAGCAATGCGAGTGGGACGGGTTGCTCGCGGCGATGGTGTCGGAGGAAATGGAGGCCGTCTATCCGATTCCGCAGGGTTATCCGCGTGGCGATTATCTGCTCGCGTTCGATCCGCTCGACGGGTCGTCGAATATCGACATCAACGGCGTCGTGGGTTCGATATTTTCGGTGCTGCGCCATCGCGGCAGCACCAACGATGAGCCAGTCAGCGACGACGCATTCCTGCGCCCCGGTCACGAACAGGTCGCGGCAGGCTACGCGGTCTACGGACCATCGACGATGCTGGTGCTGTCGGTCGGCAACGGCACGCACGGCTTCACGCTCGAACGCGATATCGGCAACTTCGTGCTCACGCATTCGAACATCCGCATCCCGGAAGACACGGTCGAGTTCGCGATCAACGCGTCGAACGAACGCTTCTGGGAGCCGCCGGTGCGGCGCTATGTGCAGGAGTGCAAGGACGGTCGCAGCGGGTGTCGCGCGGAAGATTTCAACATGCGCTGGATTGCGTCGATGGTCGCGGAGGTGCATCGGATCCTGATGCGCGGCGGCGTGTTCATGTACCCGCGCGATTCGAAAACGCCCGCGATGGAAGGTCGTCTGCGGCTGCTGTACGAAGCGAACCCGATGAGTTTTCTGGTCGAGCAGGCGGGCGGGGCGTCGATCACCGGACGCGAACGGATTCTCGACGTCGCGCCGCGCACGCTGCACGGCCGCGTGCCGGTGATTCTCGGCTCGAAGAACGAAGTGGAGCGCATCGGCCGCTATCACGGCGAATACGATCGCGGCGAGGACAAGCCGTACACGTCACCGCTGTTCGGCCGGCGTTCGCTGTTCCTGCCGGATTTCACCGCATAGCGGCGCGCTTCGTTTTCGCTGTTCACGCCGTTCACGCAGACACGATCATCACATTCCGGAGACGCGCATGTCAGTCAAACATCCGATCATCGCGGTTACCGGTTCGAGCGGAGCCGGCACGACCACGGTGATGAAGAGCTTCACCCACATTTTCCGGCGCGAGCACATCAACGCGCAGATCGTCGAGGGCGACGCGTTTCATCGCTACGACCGCCACGGCATGCGCGAAGCGATGAAGCAGCACGAACGCGACGGCGCGCCGAACTTCAGCCACTTCGGGCCGCAGGCGAATCTACTCGAAGAGCTTGAAGCGCTGTTCGTCAGTTACGGCGAAAGCGGCTCCGGGCAGCTGCGCCACTACGTGCACGACGAAGCGGAAACGCGTCTCTACAAGCAGGATGCGGGCACGTTCACGCCGTGGGAAGACGTCACGTCCGGCACCGACCTGATGTTCTACGAAGGGCTGCACGGCGCGGCCGTCACCGATCACGTCGATATCGCGCGGCATGCGGATCTGCTGATCGGTGTCGTGCCGATCATCAACCTCGAATGGATCCAGAAGCTGCATCGCGACCAGACGATGCGCGGCTATTCGCACGAGGCCGTGGTCGACACGATCCTGCGCAGGATGCCGGATTACGTGAACTACATCTGCCCGCAGTTTTCTCGAACGCACGTGAATTTTCAGCGTGTGCCGACGGTGGACACGTCGAATCCGTTTATCGCGCGGGAGATTCCGCAGCCCGACGAGAGCTTCGTCGTGATCCGCTTCGCGCGGCCGAAGGGTATCGACTTCCAGTATCTGCTGACGATGCTGCACGACTCGTTCATGTCGCGTCCGAATGTGATCGTCGTGCCGGGCGGCAAGATGGGTCTCGCGATGCAGCTGATCTTTACGCCGATGATTTTGCAGCTGCTCGACCGGCGTGCGCGGGCTTGAAGTCGCCTTCGATTTGAATGTGTGCGAGGAGAGTATTGATGAGTGACGTTGCTGAATCTGCTGCGTTGTCCTCTGGTTCGTCCGTTACTCGTTCGATGGCCGACGCGCTGCGCATGCTCGCGATCGATGCCGTCGAAGCGGCGAAGTCTGGTCATCCCGGCATGCCGCTCGGCATGGCGGAAATCGCCGTCGCCCTGTGGGACCGGCATCTGAAACACAACCCGCGCAATCCCGCGTGGCCGGATCGCGACCGCTTCGTGCTGTCGAACGGACACGGCTCGATGCTGCTGTATGGGCTGCTGCATCTGACCGGCTACGATCTGCCGATCGATGAGCTGAAGCATTTTCGTCAGTTGCATAGCCGTACGCCTGGGCACCCCGAAGTAGGTGTGACACCAGGCGTCGAAACGACGACCGGACCACTCGGTCAGGGGCTCGCGAACGCGGTCGGCATGGCGCTCGCGGAAGCGCTGCTCGCGAAGGAATTCAATCGACCGGGTCATGCGATCGTCGATCACCGGACGTATGTATTCGTCGGCGACGGCTGCCTGATGGAGGGCATCTCGCACGAAGCCGCGTCGCTGGCCGGCACGCTGAAGCTCGGCAAGCTGACGGTGCTCTACGACGACAACGGCATCTCGATCGACGGCCACGTCGCGCAGTGGTTCGCCGACGACACGCCCGCGCGGTTCGCCGCGTACGGCTGGCACGTCGTACGCGATGTCGATGGGCATGACGTCGACGCGGTCGATCGTGCGTTGCATGAAGCGCGCGCATCGGACCGGCCGACGCTGATCTGCTGCCGCACGATAATCGGCAAGGGTTCACCAAGGAAGGCCGGCACGCACGATGTGCACGGCGCACCGCTCGGCGCCGACGAGGTCGAGCGCACACGTCGCGCGCTCGGCTGGACCGAGCCGCCGTTCGCGGTGCCGGATGCGGTACGTACGCAATGGGACGCGACCGAACGCGGCGCGTCCGCAGAGGCGAACTGGACCACACGCTTCGACGCATATCGTGCACGCTACCCGGAAGACGCTGCGGAGTTCGAGCGCCGCGCGCGCGGCGCGCTGCCCGCGCATTGGCGCGACGCGGTGCGCGCACTGATCCGCGATGCGGACCTCGCAGCCGAATCGATCGCGACGCGCAAGGCATCGCAGCAGGCCATTGGCGCGCTCGCCCGCGCATTGCCCGAATTACTGGGCGGCTCGGCTGATCTGACTGGTTCGAATCTCACCGACTGGAAATCCGCAGTCGACGTGCGCACCGACTCGACAGGGTTGCAGGGCGGCAATTATCTGCACTACGGCGTGCGCGAGTTCGGCATGAGTGCAGTGATGAACGGGATCGCGCTGCATCGCGGATACATTCCGTTCGGCGGCACGTTCCTCACGTTCTCCGACTACGCGCGCAATGCGCTGCGCATGGCCGCACTGATGAAAACACGGTCTATCTTCGTGTTCACGCACGATTCGATCGGCCTTGGCGAAGACGGTCCGACGCATCAGGCGGTCGAGCATGCGGCGAGCTTGCGGATGATTCCGGGGCTCGACGTCTGGCGGCCGTGCGACACGGTTGAGACCGCGCACGCGTGGGCGGCCGCAGTCGAACGCGATGGGCCGTCGTGTCTGCTGCTGAGCCGGCAGAACCTGCCGTTCGTTACTCGCGATGCTGCGACGATCGATGCGATCGCGCGAGGCGGCTACGTGCTACGCGACTGGCCCGATGGTTCGAACGTATCGCAGCGTGTGGTGCTGCTCGCGACCGGCTCCGAAGTCGCACTCGCACTCGATGCGGTCGCGCCGCTCGAACAGGATGGCATCGCCGTGCGCGTCGTCTCGATGCCGTCGACGAACGTATTCGACCGCCAGCCGCGCGCATGGCGCGACGCGGTGCTGCCGCCAGGCGTGCCGCGCGTCGCGGTCGAAGCGGGCGTCACTGCGTTCTGGCGGCAGTACGTGGGGCTCGACGGCGGTGTGCTCGGTATCGATTCGTTCGGCGAGTCGGCGCCAGCGGCCGCGTTGTTCGCGCATTTCGGGTTGACCGCGCACGCGTTAGCGGACGAAGCACGCCGCGTGGTGCATCGCTAGCCCACAGCAATTTCGATTCGATCAAAAGGAGTTCGAGATGGCCTTCATCGCACTGCGGCAGTTGCTCGATCACGCGGCCGAACACGGCTACGGCGTGCCGGCGTTCAACGTCAACAACATGGAGCAGATTCACGCCATCATGCGGGCTGCGGAGGCGACTGACAGTCCCGTGATCCTTCAAGCGTCGGCGGGGGCGCGCAAGTATGCGGGCGAGCCGTATCTGCGCCACCTCGTACTCGCGGCAGCCGAAGCGCATCCCGACATTCCGCTGGTCCTGCACCAGGACCACGGCGCGAGTCCGGCCGTGTGCCAGCAGGCAATCCGCTCCGGCTTCACGTCGGTGATGATGGACGGCTCGCTGCTGCCCGACCAGAAGACACCCGCTGCGTACGACTACAACGTCGACGTGAGCCGCCGCGTGGTCGAGGCTGCGCATGCGGTGGGCGTGTCGGTCGAAGGCGAGCTGGGGTGTCTGGGCTCGCTCGAAACCGGCACGGCGGGCGAAGAGGACGGTGTCGGCGCGGCGGGCAAACTGTCGCGCGACGATCTGCTGACCGATCCGCACGAAGCGCAGATTTTCGTCGAAGCTACCGGCGTCGATGCGCTGGCGATCGCGATCGGTACATCGCATGGCGCGTACAAGTTCAGCCGCGAGCCGACCGGCGACATTCTCGCGATCGATCGCATCGTCGAGATTCACGCTCGCATTCCGGACACGCATCTGGTGATGCACGGGTCGTCGTCGGTGCCGCAGGAATGGCTCGCGGTGATCCGCGAATACGGCGGAGAGATTCCGGTGACGTTCGGCGTGCCCGTCGACGAGATTCGTCGCGGCATCGCGCACGGCGTGCGCAAGGTCAACATCGATACCGACATCCGCCTCGCAATGAGCGGTGCGATGCGACAGTCGCTCGCGACCGCGCGCTCGGAGTTCGATCCGCGCGCCGCGTTGAAGGCGGCGACGGCGGCTGCGAGCTCGATCTGCGTCGAGCGCTTCGAGGCGTTCGGCTGCGCGGGGCACGCATCGCGGATCAAGCCGCTGCCGCTCGATGCGATGGCGCGCAGGTACCACTGAGCGTTATCACTGAACACGAACCACATTTGCGAGGAGATCCCCATGCGCGAATTCCTGATCGCCCCGTCGCTGCTGTCGGCGGACTTCGCGCGTCTCGCCGATGAGGTTCGCGACGTCACGACAGCCGGCGCGGACTGGATCCATCTGGACGTGATGGACAACCACTACGTGCCGAACCTGACCGTCGGGCCGCTGGTGTGCGCGGCATTGCGCCCACACGCGACGATTCCGCTCGACGTCCACCTGATGACGATGCCGGTCGATCCGCTCGTCACCGCATTCGCCGATGCCGGCGCGCATACGATCAGCTTCCATCCGGAAGCGTCGCTACATGTGCACCGGACGATTCAACTGATCCGTGCATGCGGTGTGCGTGCAGGGCTCGCGCTCAATCCGGCCACGCCGCTTACTGTGCTCGATCACGTGCTGGATCAACTGGACGTGGTGCTCGTGATGTCGGTGAATCCCGGTTTCGGCGGGCAGGCGTTCATTCCCGAAACGCTCGACAAGCTGCGTGCGTTGCGCCGTCGTGTCGATGCGGCGATCGAGCGTACCGGTCGGCCGTTGCTGATCGAAGTCGATGGTGGGGTGAAGGCGTCGAACATCGCGCAGATTGCGGAGGCGGGCGCTGACGTGTTCGTCGCGGGATCGGCGGTATTTGGAGCGGGTGGTGGAGGCGGCGTGGAGCGTTACAGGCAAAGCATAGGCAGTCTGCGCGAGGAACTCGAAAAAGCCGACGTTGCGGCCGCAGCGCAGTAATAAGCCAACGTCAGCGCTTTTTCTTCGTCGTGCCGGGTGCGCACCATGCGCTCAAATCTTCCTTGGGCCGCTCAACCGCGCAACCCCAGTCGAGCGGCTGGTCCTGATCGAAGCGCTTGCCCAGCCGCCACGCGATCTCCGCACGCGCAAGCTGCACGCCCATGTAAAACGCGTGGCCGCCGTCGTTGTCGAGTTTCAGTTCGGGGTAGAGCGCAAACGGATCGTCCGAACGATGATGGCCGTCGCGGTTGTACACGTGGACGCCGTCGGCGGCGACCTGCACGCGGAAATTTGGATCGCGCACGTCGCGCGCGAATTCGTCGATTTCCTCTGCACTGTACGGAAACGGCCGTTTCGCATGGACCGTCGCGAGCGCGCCGCTGATGCCCTTCGGCAGAACCTGCGCTTCGCGCGCTGCGTGCATCATCCGGCGCGCGACATCGGCTTCGCGCACCGCGCGCCGCGCATGCAGGCTCACCGACGTGGTCAGCACCGCGCCGATGCGCAGTTCTGCCGCAATGCCGAGCAACACCGCGTTGATGCCGCTCGTGTCGGCCTCGGTCAGTTCGGTGACGTTGCCGATGCCCATCATGATCGCAATGTCCGGATAGCGTTCGCGCAATCGCACGTAACGCGCGATCGACGTCGCGAGTCCGAACGGAATCGGATCGAGAATCGGGTCTGCGTAGAACGCGCGGTTGCGTGCGACAAGCTTTTCGATCGCGGCATCGAGCGATGCGGGATCGCCCGGTTCGCGCGCGACGAGAATCGGCGTGGCAGGCACTTCGTCGGCGATCCACAGCGTGTCGAGATTCAGGCTCATCAGATAGTCGGCGCCTGCGCGGCCGCCGCGCAGCAGTTCGTCGGTCAGCATCGAATCGACGCTGACGCGAAAACCTTCGGCCTTCAGCGCGCGCACGGCGTCTTCGAGATGTGGAAACGGCGTCTCCGGCAGACAGCCGACGTCGATCACGTCCGCGCCCTGGCGCGCATGTTCGCGCGCACGCGCAACGATGCCGCCGACATCGAGACGCGGCGCATCGACGATCTCCGCGAAAATCTCCGTGTCGTAGCGCGACAGATCCACCGGATGCGCTTCGCGACCGAAGAACTGCGGCAGATCCTTCACTTCCTCGGGACCGCGTTCGACCGGCACGCCGTAATGACGGCTCAACGCATCGAGATCGCCGCGACAACGGCCCGGCACGATCACCCGCTGCACAGCGAGCGGTGCATTCACGCGACGGCCGATCATATCGGCGGTCATCAATGCGGCGACCTGCAGGCCGATTTCGCGCACTTCCCAACTGAACGGCGTGGGTGCCATGCTGTCCAGCACGCGTCGCAGGCTTTTTTCGGCGAGCCGGCCCGTCAGGAAGAGGATGTGGTCCATGCGAGATCGAGCGTCGACAGCCGTTGATCGAGCGCCGCTTTCAGTTCGTCCAGCGAGCGCGCGAGCGTCGTGTGATCGAAACGCGCGAGGCGTTCGACGTTATCGAGTTCGATCGCCCGCGGACGCAGCTCGACCCATTCGTCGGGGCTTTGCGTGATCACGGTCGGTTCCGTGTCGCATGCAAAGACGATGCCCGGGATGCACTGCTTGCCGGCTTGCGCGAACATGTTGGTTGGCAGCGTATCGGAGATGCCGAACGCGCATTTGGCGACGGTGTTGCTCGTGGCCGGTGCGATCACGACCGTGTGAAACGCGCCCTGGTACAGCATGCCGACCGGCACGCCGCTCGCGCTGTTGTCGCGGAACACGCGGAAGTGCTTGCGCAGTTCGTCGAGCGGCCAGCCGTACAACGGCAGCACTTCTTCGGCAGCGGCAGATAGAAACAGGTCGGCGCGCGGCAACTGCCGCGCAAGCGCAATCGATTCTTCGAGCATGTGACCGGAGCCGGTCACGCACCACGCGAAGCGCGCGTCCGGCTTGAAGTCGTCGAGACGACGCGCGGGTACGTGGATCATGCGTGAATCGCGCGTGAACTAAGCGTCGATGCCGATGGGCGCCGAGCCGTCGTGCGACAGCCGGATGTGCAGCCGGCGCATCTTCCGGTACAGCGTGTTGCGGCTGATGCCGAGCGCCTTCGCGACGTTGCTGACGTTCCAGCGATGTTCGGCGAGCAGCGACAGCACCGTCTCGCGCTCGTTCAGCTGGATCGCGTTGAGCATCGAGATGTCGGCTTCGTCGGCGGCCTGCGGGTGCGGGTCGAGATCCGCAGTCGCGAGACGCAGCGCGGTCGGCATGTCGAGATGCGGCGTGCGCTGCGTGATTTCGATCGGCAGATCTTCGCGGCGAATCGGCTCGCCGTCCGACAACGCGATCGCCATCTGCAGCACGTGGCGCAACTGACGGATGTTGCCGGGCCACGAATAGGTAAGCAGCGCGTGTTCCGCTTCGGCGGTGAGCGCGGGCGGATCGTCGGTCTCGCTCTCCAGCAGATGATGAATCAACGCGAGTTTATCGACCCGTTCGCTGAGCGGCGGCAGATTCAGTTCGACGCCCTTTAACCGGTAATACAGATCCTCGCGGAACAGGCCGCTGTGCACGAGTTCGAGCAGGTTGCGGTGGCTCGCGCTGATCAACTGGAAGTTCACCTTGACGGTAGTTTCCGCGCCGAGCGGCGTGACCTCGTGTTCCTCGATCACACGCAGCAGCCGCGCCTGCAACGCGAGCGGCATGTCGCCGATCTCGTCGAGAAACAGTGTGCCGCTGTTCGCCTGCACGATCTTGCCGCGTCGGCCTTCGCGCTGCGCACCCGTGAACGCACCCGCGCGATAACCGAACAGTTCGCTCTCGATCAGATTTTCCGGCAGCGATGCGCAATTCACCGGCACGAACGGACCGCCTGCATGCGGGCTGATGCTGTGCAGCGCCTGCGCGAACACTTCCTTGCCGGTGCCGGTTTGTCCGCGCAGCACGATCGGAATCCTGCGCTGGATCACGCGTGCGCCGAGTTGAATCTGCGAGGCCATCCGTGGGTCGCCGAATTCGAGGTGCGCGATTTCGTCGAGACGTGGCGCGGGTGTGCTGCGACGCTCGGCCGGGGGATTACTGTTGCCGCTGTTACGCGACGTGGGATCGGTGACGAGCATTCGCGTCGCGCGGCCGGCGCTGTTCTGCGGCGTCTGCGCGACGAGGAAAAAGCGGTTGGTCGCGTTCGCGCTATACACGGTGACCGGATGAAACGAGCCGCGAATGCTGCGCGCGATCATGTCTTCGAGCGACGCGTTGAACGCTTCCTCGATGCGCTTGCCGCGCAGTTCGCCGAGTGTGCGGAAACCGAGCTGGAACAGCGCGCTGCGATTCGCCGCGAGCACGGTGCTGTCGTCGCCGACCGCGAGCTTGCCACCGTGCAGCGTGCCGACGAATTCCGGGCGGCTGTGAAAATGGATCATGTTCGCGTGCCGGTAACGCGAGTCGAGCAGACGGTTTTCGATCATCTGCCGCGACATGCCGACCAGCACCAGCGAGTGCTGTTGCAGCAGTTTCGAACGGCTCGTCACGTCGAGCACGCCGGCGATCTCGCCTCTGTCATCGAAGATCGGCGCGGCGGTGCAGGTGAGCGATGTATAGCGCGGATAGAAATGTTCGTGCTGGCAGACGGCGATGCAATCGCGTTCGGCGAGGCACGTACCCATGCCGTTCGTGCCGGCTTCGCGTTCGCTCCACAGTGCACCGACGCGAAAGCCGTCGGCGGCGACCTCTTCGGCGAACGGCACCGACGACACCTGATGCACGATCGCGCCGCCCGAATCGACGAGCACGACCGCGAGTTCGGGGTCGGCGAGCTGTTGATACAGCGTGGTCATCTCGAGCTTCGAGCACGCGATCAGATCGCCGAGTGCTTCGCGGCGTGCGTTGAGTTCGTATTCGGTGAGGACAGGAGGGACAACGAAACGCGATGGGTCCAGCTGGAACTCGTTCATGCAGCGCGCCCATGACTGGACGACGGAATCGCTGGTAGGGCGCGTCGCCAGTTGATGATTGACGACGTTCAACACCTCTCGGACGTGCATACTCGAATCAGCGAGCAACGACATGGGGTTCGTCTCCGTTGCGACACCTCGGACGTGCATGACATGCGCAATCCATCTGGCATGACTCGCGCCACGAGCATCGCTTTATCGATAATGTTTCCCCGCGCGCGCTGCGACGTTCTCGGCCCCGCATGCGCATTCGGCACTCGACCCGCGTGCCGTTTTTATCCATCCGCCTGTACTAACCAGTGCATCTACATGACCATTTAAAACTTTACGCCCGATGTCGGTTTGGTTCAAGAGAAAGTCGCATTCTGTCAGGCACTGCGCGCGATTTTTGCTTTTCTCTTCTTAATGCGTTTTCCTCTGCGATTTTCGCGGGGAGGGCGCAAAGACTGTTGCAGTGTCGGTACAGGTTGTTGCGTACCGTCCGTGCTGTCCCGTTGCATTGTCCTAAATGTTCTATTACCTGTCCCTTGCCGCACTGCGGCGGAGCCCACCATGGACCGTATCGATACCGTTCGTCTGACCCGCTCCTTCAGTCTTCGCGACGATGCCGCCGCTGCGTCGTTTACCGCTGCACCGCGCGAGCGGATGGACATCGTGTTCATCGAGGACTTCACGGGCCTGACCGTGATCGGCATCGACGCAAACGAACTGCACGAGCCGCAGCCGGTGCGGATGAATCTCGCGATCGGCGTGCCGTCGCTGCGCGCCTGCACGACCGACCGCATCGAGGATACGATCAATTACGCGGCCGTGCGCGACGCGCTGCATGCGCTGCTCGCCACGCATCGTCTGCAACTGCTCGAAGCGCTCGCCGAAGCGGTCGCACAACTGCTGATCGCCGACTTCGGCGCGCACTGGGTACGCGTTTCGCTCGCGAAGCCCGCTAAATTCGACGACGTCGCCGCGGTCGGCGTACAGATCGAACGGCAGCGTGACGACGTGCTCGCGTCCGATGCGTATGCGGCGAGCTATGCGTCGCTCGGCGAAGGGCTCGTGCCGAACTGATTCTTTTTACTCTTGACGGCGTGAAGCGCAGTGTGTGCGCTTCATCGCGGGTCACTTAACTTCGTCACTTCGCTTCATTTCGCTGCAGCCGTTTTCTGCGAGCCGAGTCCGCAAGAGTGATACGCGGCCGTTTGCAGTGCGACGAACTTCTTCGTCTGCGCTTTCGCGTGATCGACGCGAAACTCCGCGCCGCCTTCGCCACCCAGCGACGCGTACTTCGAGAACGTCGATTCGTCGACGAAATCGTCGTACGGGAGCGCAGTCGCCATCTTGTCGATCACGCACGAGCATTTGTAGACGTTCGCGAAGTCGTGTCCGTTGTCGTCCATACAGCCCAGCACGTATTCGACGCGACCTTGCGTCGGATAGTTGTAGCCGCCCGCCGGCGCCTGCGGCGTAGCGTCGTCCGCCCATGCGAGCGGCGCAGCGAGCGCCAGACAGGCGCAGGCCAGCAGCGCGCGACATCGTATGCTCATTTCAGGCCTCTCTCGAAAGCGTTCAGGTTGCCCGGCATGTCGTTACTACATTCAAACCGTTCGGACGTGCAGCGCGTGCGCGAACGGGCGAGACCATGCCGTGGCTCGCCCGTCGTCGCGTGAAGCGGTTTGCGGTTAACGCGTGCTGCAATGGCTCGCCGTTACGGCTCGCCGTCACGATTCACCATCACGTCTCACCGTTATGGCTACACGTCACAGATCGTCGATGCGGTTTGCCTTCACAGCACATCGCTAATGCCAGACGTCACATCTTGCGATCACCGCTCGCCATCAATTCGGCGCGAACGGATGCGCCACAGTGCCTTTCTTCGCGACCACCTCCGCCGCACTCGGCTCGCCATTGACAGCGCGCTTGATCGCTTCGCGCGTCGCCTGGTAGTTGTACTGCTGGATCTTCTTGTCGTCGTCCGCCTGCCAGTGGATGAAGACGCCGACGCACAGGAACAGATCGTCTGCCTCGTCCTTCGGAATCGTGCCGTCCTCGACGCTGTCCGCAACCGCGAGCGCGACTGCATGTTGCGCGGGGCCGAACATCTGCACCGCCTGTTTCGCACCCTTGATCGTCACCTTGTTGAAGAGGATCGTGTTCGGTTTGGTCAGCAGATTCGGCGCGACGACCGCAAGCAGCGACGTGAAGCCGTCCTTGTTGTTGGTGAGCGCGTTGCAGAACGCGGTTTCTGCAGCCGAACCTCGCGGTCCGATCAGCAAGTCGATGTGTGCGACTTCGTTGCCGTCGCCGACCAGCGACTCTCCTATCAGGACGCGATTGATCTTGGCCATGCTGTTCCTCCGATGTGTGGGTAGGGTCCTGCTGACTCGCCATTGCCCGCGACGATCCTGATCCGCGATCGCTGCGGCGGCGCATCGATGCGCGGTGGCTGCGGTGGTACTAACTAACAGGTTCCGTGCCAGTTGTGCCGGCAGCGTCGGTGCGGCCGTTTCGCGCGACGTCGAGACAGCGCGCGACGAACAGCGTCGCGACCGTCAGGTCCGCGCTGGTGCCCGGATTGATCGCGTGTGCCTTGAGATCGGCGTCCCACGCATCGAGCGGCGCGGCAGCGGTTTCGACCGGGGAAGCCGCGAACGCCCGCAGCCATTGCGCGTGGTGCGCGCGTGCCGCAAGCGTGACACTCTGCGCCAGCGCCTCGCCGTGCTTGCGCACAATGTGAGAGTCGGGCCAGCCGCCGAGAAACGTCAGGAACACGTGCAGCGTGACGACCGACGGCGCCTTCGACGGCGCGGCGCGCACCGCAGCAAGTCCGGAGTCGAACACGTCCGCGAAGCCGTTCGCGTACTGCCGCGCGATGCTGTCGCGCGCGGCGGCCAGCGTCATCGCGTCGCGCAGGCCCACGGTGGGTGCCGCATGGACCGATTGTTCGGGCGCGTCGCCGAGGCCGCCTGGATTCGCGAGCGCGATCGCGCGATACGCAACGCGTGAATCGTCGAGCGAAAGGCGCGCGAGCACGCGTTCGACTGCGGTGTGCCAGCGATCGGCGGTCAGCGGCGCGGCGAGATGGTCGAGCGCGGTGGCCAGCGGCGCGGCCAGCAGCACGATGCCGAGATTCGTGTTGCAACCGACCGTTTCGCGCGTGCGCGTCACCGCGTCGAGAATGCGTGCGCCGACCGACGCATCGCGCGCCGTCAGCGGATCGGCGGCGGCGCAGGCGCTCGCGACGAACTGCACCGCGGACATTCCGTGCCCCGGGCTGCGTGCGCTGACGTTACCGGGTTTCGGCGTATCGACGTCGAGCCGGCAGGCGTCGATGAAGGCTGCGCGGATCGTGGCGGGCGAGAGCGCACCGTGCGGGTCATGTGGCACGTGTATTTCGCGCTCGTCACGCATGGCGGCCCGGCAGCGCGACGACGGCCGGTTCACCTGCATGCGCGGCGAGCTTGCGATCCAGCAGATCGTCGGCGAGTGCCGCCGCGATATCGAGCGATGTAACCGATTGCAGTCCACGCCATGCGGCGACTCCGTTGACTTCGAGCACCAGCGGCCGTGTCGCGTCGTCCGGATCGGGGATCAGATCGACGCCTGCGTAGTCGAGACCCAACGCCTGCGTCGCGCGCACGGCGGTTTGTGCGAGCGGCGCGTCGAGTTCTACCGCCTCGCAGACGGCTCCCTGCGCGAAGTTGTGAATCCAGCCCTTGCCGCCGACGCGCCGCATCGCCGCGACCGCGCGACCGCCGATCACCAGCACGCGCCAGTCGAAGCCAGAGCGTCCAGGCCGCGTACCGTCGACGTAGCGCTGCAGATAGGCGACCTTGTTATACGGCGCAGCAAGCGACGGCAACGGCGTCAGCGTGCCGCCACGCGCGCGGCTCGCGCCGAGCCGCTTGAGCCCATGCCCCTGCGAACCGAACAGCGGCTTCAGCACGACCTGGCGTCCGGTGGCCGCTTCGCGCATCAGCACGCGCTGCGCGAACGCGACCGATTCGCCGGCCCACGTCGCGGGTGTCGGGACACCGTGACGATGCAGCAGAAAACTGGTCATCGATTTGTCGACGCTGCGCTCGATCGCGCGCGCATCGTTGTAGACCGGCACGCCCGATTCGCGCAGCGCGTGCAGGATGCCGAGACGCAACGTCACCTGTTCGAACGTGCCGCCGGCGATGCCGCGCACGAACACCGCATCCGGCAGCGTGTGGCCGAAGCCAGGCAGCACGAGCCCGTGCGGTTGCCAAGTCGTGTCGATCCGGCAGTCGGCGAGATCGATGCAGCGTGCGTCCGCGCCGCGCGCGCGGAAAGCTTTTTTCAGGCGTCCGGTGTGCCAGCCGGTTTCGTCGGTCATGATCGCGATGCGCAGGCCGGCGTCGGATGGCAACGGCGTCATGCTCATGATGTCCGACACCGTATGGTGACGATCGCGATGCGCAGGCCAGCATCGGACGGCAAAGGCGTCGTGCTGATGATTTCAAACGCCCTGTGCGCCGGCAGGCTTCGTCGGTGACGCATCGCGATGCGTGGGCCTGCATGTCGGCCGCTGAACCGAAGGCGCGTGTTCATGATGCAGCAGCGGCCTGGCCGCCCCATTGCTCCTGCAGCAGCGCCGCATCGATCTGGCCGCCGCGATACGTCGCGCCGCTTTCGAGGCTCGCGACCCAGACCTCGGCAGGCGCGAACAGCGCGGGATCGATCTGGTAGAAGTCATAGTTGAACGACGTGAAGATGTCCGCGAACGGGCGTCCATAGTCGCGCGAACCCGACGCGGGCAGTTCGGCTGCGAGCCGCTGCGCGACCGCGTCGTGCTTCACGATCAGATGCACGCGGCCGCCGTACAGGATGGCGTCGTTGGTGCGGCCCATCGCCTGAATGCCGTCGGGCGCGGGCGGCGGCAGCGGCGCGCAACCCGATCCTTCGACCACTTCGTCCAGTTCGACGCCCAGCACATGCGTCTTGTGCAACGCGACTTCGACGACGCGCGCGACCACCTGTGCCGTTCCCGCGACAGAGTGTGTCGGCGTGACGACGAGCGTCAGCCGTTCGGGCGCGAGGCCGCAGTCGCGCAGCACCTTATCGATGATGATCTGCGGCGGCAGCCGGTCTACTTCGAGCACCAGCACGCCGCGATCGTGATGGTCGTGGTAAGCCAGCTCAGCGAACAGCGGTTCTTTCACTGCAAGCGCACGCGCGGGCCCGGAGCCCAGCGAGAAAAACTTCTTGCCGCCGGTCTGCTCCTTCGTCGCGGACAGGCTCCAGCCGGCGTACTGACTACCGAGGCACGCGAGCACCGGCGACGACGTGTGCACATCGAGCATCGTCGGCCACAGCGGAGCGGCGTCGAAGTTCATCCGCTGCGCGACGCGGCCTAGACCGCCCATGCAGATGCGCGCGATCAGCACGCCGGCCTCGACGCTGCCCGGCGCCTCGACGCCCGCATCGACGATCACGGTGCCTCCATCGGTGCGGCTGACGGCGACGCGCAGACGCGCGGCATCGTCGACGAGCCGCGCGACGAGCCGTTCGCTGAGCGCATTGACGCTCAGTGTCGTCGCGACGGAGGAGAGCGGCCCGGAGGCCTCAGGCGGGGCAGGAGTGGGAGGCATGATTGGCTTCGTGATTAATCTTGAGACAGGTTTCGATGCGTTGCAGGACGACTACACGTTGCCGTTCGAGCGCCCGCCGCACCGCATCCGGTGATGCAGCGCAGACGAACAGCGTGCAGACCGGTTGTCCGGCTTCGATCGGTGTGCCGGGCATCGGCACGTCGCGGCAATGCGGATCGCGCAGACACGCGTCGCTGAACGCCTGCGATGCGGTGAACGATGCCGGTGCGAACAGCACCTGCTGGCCCGCGCATCCGCTGTGTTCGATGCGGTGCTCAGGGGGCGGCAGGCGGCCGTAGCGGCACGCATCGAGATGACACGCGAGCAGGCCGCGCGGCCACATGCGAGGCGACGCGGCTTCGTACAGCGCCATCGTCGCGGACGGGCGCGCGTTGATCTCGAGTAGTTCGAACGCGTCGCCGTCGAGCAGGAAGTCGCAGCTATTGATACCGGTCAGGCCCGCGTGCGCACACAGCATCGCGATCGCATCGCGCACGCGCGTGGCAACCGTCGGCGGCACGTCGATCGGGCCGATCGAGCCTGCGTGTACGAAGTGCAGATCGCCGATCTCGCACGTCAGTTGTTCAGCAAAACCGATGACATGCGCCTGGCCGCGCGCGGCGACGAACAGCGCCGACAGTGGACGGCCTGGACTGAACCGCTGGAAGTAAGTGTCGGCGGACGAAGCTGCATCGTCGGACTCGCGAGCCTTATCGACGTGCACGACGTGCATCCCGCCGCAGCCGGTCGCGCGTTTTCGCAGCCAGCCATGCGGTTCGGTGGGACGCACGAACGACACATCCGGATGCGGCACACCCAGCGTATCGAGAAGCGGAAAGAAGCGTCGCGGGTCGCGCACTGTGGCTTCCGCATCGGCGTCGTTGCCGAGGAACACCGGCAGTCCCGGCACACCACGCAGTGCCGCAACATGCGATTCGAGTCCGCTGCCACCGATCCAGCCAACAAGACGCGGCAGCCGCGCGACGCGTTCGAGCGCGCGGACGAGCTTCGCCGGATCGATCAACAGCCCTGCGCCACCGATGTCAAACCACACGTCGGAGGCCGCACGCGTATCGCGGTCGCCGAACAGATCGAGCGCGGCGACGCGCAGTCCCGCACGCACCGCCGACTGCGCGAGCATCCGCGCGGACAGTCCGGCGACCGCGACGAACGGCGCATGCGGCAGCGAAGCAGGGCGCGCGGTCATGATGTCAGCGAGAAAGCACAGCGACGCTCAGCCCAGACCCGCAGCAACTTCGCGGGCCTCGTCGAACGCCTCCGGAAAGCCGAGGTAGACCGGCTTGCCGCCGGTGCGCATCCGCATGAACAGCCGGTGCTCGACCTGGTACTTGACGTTGCCGATCGCGAGCGCACCGATGCCGATTGCACCCGCGTTCGGCACGCCTTCGATCGGTTTGCCGTCGTTCATCACGTTGACGCCCGCGATGCCTTCGGGCGGCACGGCGTTGACGTCGGCGGCGATCAGCAGATGCTTCGCGTACGCGAGGTCGGCAGCGCTGACCACCTGGACGCCCGCGATCGCGGTCGCGAGCACGATCTCCGCTTCGCCGAGCGCATGCCGCAATTCTTTGGATGTCGATGTGCCGACCGCGTGCGTGACGATGCCGAAGCGCCGGTTGACGTCGTCGCTGACGTGCTGCGCGCGGCCGAGATCCGAGTGGCTCGCGATCGCGACGTCCGCGCCGCGCGACGCGGCCATCGCCGCCGCGATGCGTCCCACCGCCCCGGTGCCGCCGAGGATCAGCACGCGCTTGCCGCCGAGTTCGACGCCGTGTTCCTTGACCAGATGCCGCTCGACCAGCGCAACCAGCGCGGCGGCCGTCGTGTACGAGCCGCTCGGATCGGCGAACACCGAGACCTCGAACGGCGGGACCATCGCCTTGCGCGCGATGTCGAGCATGTCGGCGGCGAGCATCACGTCGCGTCCGCCGATAAAGATGCCGGTGCGCGACACGCCCTTCGGCCCGCGCGAAAAGATTGCGTCCTGCGTGAGATTCGCGACCATCCCGGTCTCGACGTTGCAGTACGGAACGATCACCTGATAGCCGGCGTCGGCGGCCATGTTGACGTCGAATGGACTCATCTGCGGCGTCGCAGTGAGCATGTGCAGGATGTAGGGCCTTTCAAGGGTTTCGGACATGGCGGGCGGCTCGTTTCAGTGGCGATCTCGTGGCGGTGCGGCGCAACGCAGTGCAGCTTCATCTCGTCTCACGCGGCGTCGATGTGCTGCTGGTGCGCGTCGGCGGTGCGGATCGTCGCGCCGCGATTGCGTCCCGCGACGATCGTGCATTCGATGTGCGGCAAGCCGCGGGTTGCTTCGCGTGCGGTCGCGAGCGCACTTTCCGCTTCGCGCGCGCCGGCGACGATCGCGAAGCCGGTCGGCCCCCACGAACTCTGGCCGATGCCCGCGATACGTTCCGCCGCGACCGCGCGCAGCGCGCGCTCGACGTCGGGGCTCGCGAACACGCCGCCCTGCGCGGGCGCGAAATATTCGCCGATGGTCTGCTGCAGTTCGGTGAGGCCGTGCGCGAACGGCACGATGTTGCGTTCGGCAGCGCCGGGCAGGATTCGCATCAGTACGAGGTGGCACAGATGCGCGGCGAGGTGCTGCGGAAACGGCGCGAGTGCGGCGAGTCCACGACGTTCATCGGGCCCGTGCAGCCCTTCGCGCGAATGATCGCTGACGAGCAGGATGCGCCACGCTTCCGGAAACAGCTGGCGCGCGAGCAGCGGCGGCACATCCGGATGCAGACCGCCGGCCGGGCCGCCGTCCACCAGCAGGCCGCCGGCATCGAAGCCGAGCACGCCGATGCCGGAGCGCCCGCCGCGTCCGAGCAGGCTCGCGAGTTCGGCGCAGGTTGCGGTGCGGCCGAGCAGTCGAACGAACGCGGTGCCGACAGCCAGCGCGAGCTGCGTGCCGGAGCCGAGACCGGTATGTGCACGCGGCGCGTGCTGCACGTCGATCGCGAGTGTCGCGGGGCCGTACGCGGCCTGCAGGCGCGCGAGACAGATCGCGATGCGCTCGCGCTCCGCATCGTTCGCCGTACCGCCAATTTCCTCACGCTCGGCGAGCCGCGCTTCGATGCGCGTCGTCGGTCCGTCGATCACGAGACCCAGGCTGCCGAACGCGCGGCCGAGCGACGCGTTCGGATCGAGAAAACCCAGGTGCAGACGAGCGGGCGCGTCGACGGTGACGACGGCGCTGGGTAGGTGGCGGCGAAACTGGAGCGGCATCGCAGGTGTCCTTGAGTGGTCTTCCGGGGCGCCGTTCGACGCACATCCGGCCAGGCAGAAGGTCGCCGTGAAAGCGGCTTGCGGCGCCGGTTTGCGGTGCGAACCACGAAGCCGTTCACCGTGTGGTTCGCAATGCCGCGAAGCGGCGCGCCGGGGGAGTTCAAGCAGAAGCCATACCAGCCGCATGCTGACGCGCTTGCCGTGGCATGGCGTGCGCATTTGATCGCGCGTCGGACAACGATATGTCTCGCGGAGACGTTCGGGTGGGCGTTATGTGCCGCTGGAGGTGCACTGTGTCACGTGTATCGCGACGGGCCGAACGACGCATCGAGCGTCACGCGCTGTGTCACGCCGAACCCGCCGCGTCGTACTTGATATAGCGAAAGCGCGCATCGCCGGTCGGTGTGCCTTCGAGCGGGCCGTTCTCGTGACCCGGCTGCCACTGCACGACGTCCTCGATTTTCGTGGCGAGCGCGAAGTCCTTGTCCGTGATGCCTTTCGCCGTGTGCGTCTTCAGCTTCACGATGACGAACGCATACGACACCGTCAGATCCGGGTGATGCCACGCGGCCTCGGCGAGATGGCCCACTGTATTGACCACCATCAGCGTGCCTTTCCATCCTTCGGTGCGGTACTTGCGCCGCAGCCAGCCATCTTCCAGATACCAGTGCTGCAACGGACCGGCGAGACGCTGCCGGACCTCGTCGTCGGAATACGCGTGTTCTTCCTGTGCCATGACCGTTGCTCCTCGCGCGCGAGCGCAGCATGAAAAGAAAAAAGCGCTGCAAGCAGCGGGCCAATCGTGAGGCAGCGCATCGAGAGTCAGGCTGCGGCCGCGTTCACTCGCGCGCGGTCAGGACTCGTGACGCATCGCGCATAGCTCGCGCAGAGAGCGGACGCAACAGCGAACGCGACACCGGACACGCTTCGTATCACGCGGGTGACACAGTATGTGTCGCGTGATCCGCGGCGGACGGCACCGGCTGTCACGTCCGCATGCGCAGCGCGACCGCCGCGACACGCACAGACACGCCTGTGCAGCGGGAGACAGGTCAACGCGAGGTCAACGCGCGCTTCGTGCAAAGACGCGTTTCGCTTCCGGCATGGAATATGCGTTTGCCCCCCATGCGCCGCAAAGCCCGACGTCGAATCGGGAAAGGCGTTGATCGTTACCTGCATTCGAGATGGCGCGCACGATGCAACGAGGTAGCGTGGGTCATTCGTGAGTTGAACAGCAAGACAATTCTGGAGGAGACATGAACTTACGCACCATGGTTCTTGGGCTCGCGATCCTCGCATCGGCAGCCTTCAGCTCTATCGTTGCACAGGCCGATCCGCAACTGGACGGGCTCATCAAGAATCCTGCGAACTGGGCAGCGCAGGCAGGCGATTATGCGAACCACCGTTACAGCCCGCTCAAGCAGATTAACGAAAACAATGTCGGCAAGCTGCAGGTCGCATGGACCATGTCGACCGGTGTGTTGCGCGGTCACGAAGGTTCTCCGCTCGTGATCGGCGACACGATGTACATCCATTCGCCGTTTCCTAACAAGGTCATCGCGATCAACCTGAAGGATCAGACGTTCATCTGGCAGTACCTGCCCAAGCAGGACGACCAGGTCGTGTCGGTGATGTGCTGCGACACGGTCAACCGCGGTCTCGCTTATGGCGACGGCAAGATCTTCCTGCAGCAGGCCGACACGAAGCTCGTCGCGCTGAATGCGAAGACCGGCGACGTCGTCTGGACCGCGCAGAACGGCAACCCGAAGGCCGGCGAAACCAACACCAACGCGCCGCACGTATTCGGCGACAAGGTGCTGACCGGGATCTCGGGCGGCGAGTTCGGCGTGCGCGGCCGTCTGATCGCATACGACATCAAGACCGGCAAGCCTGCCTGGACCGCGTACAGCACGGGTCCGGACAAGGACATGCTGATGGACCCCGACAAGACGATGACGTACACGGACGGCAAGATGGTGCCGGTCGGCGCGGACTCGTCGCTGAAGACGTGGAAGGGGGACCAGTGGAAGCTCGGTGGCGGCACCACGTGGGGCTGGTATGCGTGGGATCCGAAGCTCAACCTTGTCTACTACGGCACGGGCAATCCGGGCACGTGGAATCCGACGCAACGTCCGGGCGACAACAAGTGGTCGATGTCGATCTTCGCACGCGACCTGAACACCGGCGAAGCGAAGTGGGTCTACCAGATGACGCCTCACGACGAGTGGGACTATGACGGCGTCAACGAGATGATCCTGTCCGACCTGACGATCGACGGCAAGAAGGTCCCCGCGATCGTTCACTTCGACCGTAACGGTTTCGGCTACACGCTGAATCGCGTGACCGGCCAGCTGCTCGTCGCACAGAAGTTCGACCCTGCGGTGAACTGGGCCGATCGCGTCGACATGAAGAGCGGTCTGCCGATCCGCAACGCCGCGTACTCGACGCAGGCGGCCGGTTCCGATCACAACGTGAAGGGCATCTGCCCGGCTGCGCTCGGTTCGAAAGACCAGCAGCCGGCGGCCTTCGATCCGGGGACGAACCTCTTCCTGGTCCCGACGAATCACGTGTGCATGGACTACGAGCCGTTCGATGTCGACTATGTGTCCGGTCAGCCGTATGTCGGCGCAACGCTGTCGATGTACCCGGGTCCGAACGAGAACAACGCGATGGGTAACTTCATCGCGTGGGACGCGAGCAAGGGCAAGATCGTCTACTCGAAGCCGGAAAAATTCTCGGTGTGGTCGGGTGTGCTTGCGACCGGCGGCGGTATCGCGTTCTACGGCACGCTCGAAGGCTACATCAAGGCCGTGCGCATCAAGGACGGCAAGGAACTGTGGCGCTTCAAGACACCGTCCGGGATTATCGGCAACGTGTTCACGTACGAGTACCAGGGCAAGCAGTTCGTCGGCGTGTATTCGGGCATCGGCGGCTGGGCAGGCATCGGCATGGCAGCGGGCCTGCAGAAGTCGACCGAAGGTCTCGGCGCAGTGGGTGGCTATCGCGAACTCGCGAAGTACACCGCCCTCGGCGGCACGCTGTTCGTGTTCGCGATTCCCGGCGACGCGAGCTGATAGCAGTTTGATTCTGGTCCATAGACAGGATCGCTGAACGAAACGAAGCAACGACCCAGCGCAGCCGTTACGCCGACACGTCCGTCGCGCGTAACGGAGCCGCGCCTCACCAGAAGGAGACATGTGCATGAAAGGCCGATCCATCGTGTTGCTGGGGGCGTTGCCCGCAGTCCTCGTCCTCGCTGGCGTCGCACTTACTGCGTATGCGCAGAACAGTCCGCAGATGTCGCCGGTCGCGTACAAGGTGGTCGACGGTAACAAGGTCGACAGCAATACGCTGCTCGGGTGGAAAACCTGGCGCGCGCTCGACTGCGAGCGCTGCCACGGTGCACAGCAGCAGGGGCTCGTCGGACCGTCGCTGGTCGACGCGTTCAAGACGCTCGATAAAACCGAATTCCACCGCACGGTGTTCGGCGGCCGGGTCGACAAGGGCATGCCCGATTTCAGCTCGAGCCAGATGATGCAGAAAAACTGGGAAAACCTGTACGCGTACCTGAAAGGACGCTCCGATGGACAGATCAAGCCGGGCGATCTGCAGGCCATCGACGCGAAGTAACGCACTGTCGCCCGCGATGCTATCCAGCCGGAGGTTCCCGATGCGTTATCGCAAATCAATGTTGCTGCATGCCACGCTGACCGCGGCCGCGCTATGCTGCGCGGCGTTCGTCAGTGCAGCCGTCCGCGCCGACGGTCCGGCGCTGCCGAACAACGACGGCGCCGACGGCGTGCTGAGAGTGTGCGCCGATCCGAACAACATGCCGTTGTCGAACAACAAGGGCGAGGGCTACGAGAACCGGATCGCGAGCCAGATGGCGAGCGACTTCGGCTACAAGCTCGAATACACGTATTTTCCGCAACGCATGGGCTTCGTGCGTCATACGCTGCGCGAGAAGGAAGCGGACAGCGGACGCTACAAGTGCGATCTGATCATCGGCGTGCCGAAGGGCTACGACATGACGTCGACGACGCAGCCGTATCTGCGCTCCACGTATGCGATGGTGTTCTCGAAGCGTCCGGAATTCGCCAGCATCAATACGCCCGACGATCTGCTCAAACTGCCGCCCGACGAACTGCACAAGTTGCGCTTCGGCATCTTCACGCAGACGCCAGCGGTGGACTGGCTGCTCGGTCACAACCTGATCGACCAGGCGGTGTCGTACCAGGTGCAGAGCGGCGACCCGCAGGAGTATCCCGGTCAGATGATCGAACACGATCTGAGCGCGGGTAACGTCGACGTCGCGTTCGTGTGGGGGCCGATTGCCGGCTACTTCGCGAAGCGTGCCGGCGACACGGTGAAGATCGTGCCGTTCCCGGCACAGCCCGGCATCCGTTTCGACTACACGATCTCGATGGGCGTGCGCTACGGCGAGAAGGCATGGAAGGACAAGGTCGATCAATGGATCGGCGCGAACCACGACAAGATCGATCAGATCCTCGCGAGCTACGAAGTGCCGCAGTTGAAACCCATTGACGTATCGCCCGCGAAACCCGCGGACGCGTCGCCATGACCGACGCGCGCGCACTTGCGCGCATCGGTGCAGCACGCGCGTTTTCTGCAGCGCGTGCCGCGTGCATGGTCTGGGCGCTGGGCGCATTGCCGTTTGCCGCGCAGGCCGTGGCAGCCGACGAAATCACGCCGGCCGAGCGGCTCATCTTCACGACCGAGCATCTGCACGGCGTCGCCGCGCAGACCGAACTCGACTACAGCGTGCTCAGTTCGGACGAGCCGGGCCGCAAGGCGGCGTTCGTCAAGGTGCTGGTCGTGAGCCCAGGCAACGCGAAGGGCGATGCGCAGGTATCGGACCACACCGGCAGCGTGTCGCTGCCGGTCGGCAATCTGCAATGCAATCCGGTGATCATCTATTTTCTCGAGCATGACATCAGCGAGATGCAGCAGCTGACCGGCGGCCAGCGCCGCTACTTCCAGCAGCGGCTGCGGCTCGCGCTCGCTGCAGGGCCGAAGATCGAGAGCGTGACGAGCCAGATTGGCGGCAAGCCGGTGAAGGCGCAGCAGGTCGTGATCGAACCGTATCGCGACGATCCGAATGCGGAGCGTTTCGCGCAGTACACTGGCAAGCGCTATACGTTCCTGCTCGCCGACGATGTACCGGGCCAGGTCGCGCAGATTCGCACCGACGTGCCCGGCGCGAACGGCGACTTCGCGCATCCGCTGCATACGGAGACGCTGACGTTCGAGGCCGCGCTGCGTAAATTGCCGGCGCCGGTTGGTCGGCCGGGGACTGCGCCGGCGAAACCGGCCGATGCGCCGCGTGCCAGCCGGTAGTCGCTAGTCGCGCAGGTCTGCACGCAACCGGGGCAGAGTGATTCAACACAGGTCGCGGCAACATGAATTTCATCCGATCGCTTACTCTGCGTCAGTTGCAGATCTTCGTCGTGGCGAGCCGCTACACGAGTTTCGCGCGTGCCGCGGAGGAACTGCATCTGACGCAGCCGGCCGTATCGATGCAGATTCGCCAGCTCGAGGACGCAGTCGGCCTGCGGCTCTTCGAGCGCGTTGCGCGCAGACTCGCGCTGACCGAAGCCGGCGAAAAACTCACGCATCACGCAAGCCGCATTCTCGGCGAGATCAAGGACACCGAAGACGCGATGACGTCGCTGAAGCAGGCGGACAGCGGCTCGATCGCGGTCGGTATCGTGAGCTCCGCGACATACTTCGCGCCGAAGCTGCTCGCGCAGTATTCGCGGCAATACCCGAAAGTGGACGTGCATTTTTCGGTCGGCAACCGCGATGCGCTGCTGCGTCTGCTGCAGGACAACGCAATCGATCTCGCGATCATGGGACGCCCGCCGCCCGAACTCGACACCACGAGCGAACCGCTCGCATCGCATCCACAGGTCGTGATCGCACCATTGACGCATCCGCTTCGCGACGCACGTCGCTTCGATCTGCAGGAGCTGCGCGGCGACACGTTCCTGCTGCGCGAGCCCGGCTCGGGCACGCGCGCGGCCGCAGAGGAAATGTTTCGCCAGCATCTGTTCTCGCCGGTGAAGATCGTCACGCTCGGCAGTAACGAAACGATCAAGCAGGCGGTGATCGCCGGCATGGGCGTCAGCCTGATTTCGCTGCACACGTTGCTGCTGGAACTGCGCACCGGCGAGATCGCGCTGCTCGACGTGACCGGCACGCCGATCGAACGCACGTGGCAGGTCGTGCATCTTCGCTCCAAACAACTATCACCGACATGTGCCGCGTTTCGTCATTTCCTGCTGGAGCATGCAGCGGTGTCTCTCGAGCACGAATACGCGGCCTACGCGAAACCGTCCGCCCGCGCGGCACTCTGGACATGAGCGGTATGTTCGTGCGATTGGCTGCGTGGAGAAGGGCGCTGCCGCTCGCGGTCTGCGCGTTCGTTGGCATGAGCACGGCGCATGCGACGTATGCACAAGGCTCGGTTACGTTGTACGGCGTGCTGGATACCAGCATCGAAGTCACCAACGCGGGCAACGGCTGGACGCCACGCATGGACTCGGGCGCCTATCGCGGCTCGCGCTTCGGCGTGCGCGGCAGCGAGCCGCTCGACGGCGACACTAGCGTTGTGTTCGATCTGGAAAGCGGCTTCAGTTCGGCGAACGGCGCGCTCGAAACGGCCGGCACACTGTTCAACCGGCAGGCCTGGATCGGGCTGCATGGGCCGTGGGGCGAAACGCGCTTCGGACGACAATACTCGCCGCTCTACATTCCGTTCAAGGGCGGCCTCGACGCGTTCGGCGCCGGCACGATCGGCTCCGGGTTCAACAATCTGTCGAAGATCACGCCGTACACCGACAACGCGCTGACGTGGCTGTCGCCGACGATCGCTGGTTTCGACGTCACCGCGATGTTCGCGCTGCGCGATCCCGGCGACGGCAACGGCCTCGGTGGTTACTACGTCACCGCGAACTACACACACGACGCGCTGCGGCTGTCGTATGCACGCCAGCAGACGCATGGCGACACCGGCTTGCGCGCGAATTTCGCGGGCGCGTCGTACCTGTTCGGCCCGGTGCGCGCGTACGTCGCGTACTTCAACGGCGATGGCGGCAGCCCGCGCTATCACGACGACGGCATGTCGTTGTCCGCGTCGTGGGCGATTTCGTCACGGGCCCGCGCGTCGCTCGGCTACACGCATGCACGTGACCGCAGCGGCGCGGGTAACGACGCCGACCAGTTCAGCATCGCATTCGAATACACGCTGTCGCGCACGCTGCTGGTGTACGCGACGGCCGCCGATCTCGAGAACCGTGGCAACGCCGCGTTCACGCTGCGCGGCGTCAACGTGACGGGCCTGCCGGTCGCGTACCCCGGTGCGCCGGTGCGCGGCGTGCAGATCGGGATGATCGAGCGCTTCTGAGCGTGTTCCGCGCGCGGCATGCGATGGCACACAGTGTCTCCGTACGGCGTGACACCGTGGCACCGGTTCGCATACAGACACGCGCTCCGTTCGATGACGGGTGTGCAATCCGCGTGGGCAGCACGACCGGCACAAAGTATGCATCCGCCGAACAAGCCTCGCATTCGCGCACGCGTGCGCGGGGCCGCACGTTACGCATACGACTACAAGGAATCGAACCGATGGGTGCTGGCGAACAGCTTCACGACTGGCGTGCGCGTGCACTGCAGATCGAGGACGAAGTCGCGAAGGCCGTGATCGGTCAGCGGCAGACCGTCCGGCTCATCAACGTCGCGCTGTTCGCCCGTGGCCACGTGCTGCTCGAAGGCGGTGTCGGCGTCGGCAAGACGACGGTGCTGCGTGCGTTTGCACGGGTCGTCGGCGGGGAGTTCGAGCGCGTCGAGGGCACCATCGATCTGATGCCCGGCGACCTCGTCTATCACACGTACGTCGATGCGGACGGCAAGCCGCGCATCGATCCCGGTCCATTGCTGCGCCACGGCGCGAAGCTGTCGACGTTCTTCTTCAACGAGATCAATCGCGCACGTCCACAGGTGCAGTCGCTGCTGCTGCGCGCGATGGCCGAGCGCTCCGTGTGGGCGTTCGATCGCGAGCACCGCTTTCCGCACATGACGGTTTTCGCCGACCGCAACAAGGTCGAGCGCGAGGAGACGTTCGAACTCGCGTCGGCCGCGCGCGACCGCTTTCTGTTCGAGCTGAACATGCCGACGCCGGCCGAGCCCGACGTGCGCCGCGCACTAGTGTTCGACCCGGCGTATCACGACGTCGACGCGCTGCTCGAACGGCTCTCCCCGGCGATCGTGCCGTGGGAGCAATTGAACGAGGTCGGTGCCGCGATCCAGCGTGACGTGCACGCGAGCGAGACGATCGAGCGTTACGTGCTCGACATCTGGCAGGCCACTGAAGCGCCGCAGCAGTTCGGCATCGCACTCGACGACGTCGACATGTCGCGGCTCGTACTCGCCGGCGCGAGCCCGCGCGGCATGAGCGCGCTGCTGCGCGCGGCACGGGTCGTCGCGTGGCTCGCGGGGCGTTCGCATCTGGAGCCGGAGGACATTCACGCGGTGTTGATGCCGGCGCTCGGGCATCGCGTGTTCTTCACGCCGGTCTACGAACTGCGTCGCCAGGAGCTGGCCGAAGCGCTCGCGACGCAGATCATGGCGCGGGTCGCGGTGCCGTGAACGATGAACGGGCCCGCTGAATTCGACTACCGGCTGCCGATGCGCGCCGCGGGCGTACGGCCCGGCTCGCATCGCGGCGCGAGCTTCGGCTTCGGCCAGGAGTTCGCGATGCACGGCCGGCTGTTCGACTACCCCGATCCCCGCCGGCTCGATCTGCGCGCGAGCGTGCGCGCGGCTCGCGACGAATGGCTCGTGCGCGTGCATCTGCAACGCGTCGCGGTGCCGGCGTATGCACTCGTGGACGTGTCGGCGTCGATGCTGTTCGGCACGCCGCGCACGAAGCTGCAGGTCGCTGCGGATTTTGTCGAAGCGTTGGGCTACAGCGCGTTTCGTACCGGCGATCCGGTCGGGCTGTCCGGTTTCGATACGCGCGATCACGATGAACTGTTCATGCCGGCGCGTTACGGGCGAGGCATCGGCAATGTGCTTGCGAGTATGTTGCGTGACCGTGCCGAAGGCGAAGTCGCGGAACGTGGTGGGGTTGAAGGATTGCAGCGGTCCGCTGCGAAACTCGCGGGCCGGCAGGCGCTGGTGTTCATCGTGTCGGATTTTCATTGGCCGCTTGCGGGGCTATCCGCAGTACTCGATGTACTCGCGCATGCGTGCGTCGTGCCGATGGTCGTGTGGGACGCCGCCGAGATTGAGCCGCCCGATGCTGGTCCGCTGCTCGCGGTACGCGATACGGAATCGCGCGAGCGGCGCACGCTGTGGCTGGATCGACGCGCACGCGAGCGCTGGTGCGATGCGGTCGCGCGACGTCGCGACGAGATCGACCGCGTGTTCGGCAAGCGCGGCGTGCGGCCTTTTTACGTCGATCACGGTTTCGATCCGCAGGCGCTGTCCCGCTATTTTCTTGAGGCGGTCGTATGAGCTTTCATAAGCGCTGCCGTTGCGCGACGATCCTGGCGCTTGCATGCATGGCTGGCGGTGCTGTTGCGCAGACCGTTCCGGCAACCGTGCAGCAGCCGCGCGCATTCGGCTACACGATCGGCGACGTGCTCGAGCAGCGCGTGCTGTTACAGGCCGGCGGCAAGGATCTGGGTAACGTTGCCGCGCCGTCGGTGGGACGTACGGGGCTATGGCTGGAACGCAGAGCGTCGCGTGTCGAAACCGATCGCGAGGGGCGCCGCTGGATGGTCATCGGCTACCAGATCGTCAACGCGCCGCAGACGCTCATGCGCATTTCATTGCCTGCGTTGAAGCTAGGCACAGCTACGGGCGTCGCCTTGCAGATCGCCGAGTGGCCCGCGAGCGTCGGTCCGTTGATGCCTTCCGAGGCGTTCGGCGCAGGCGATCTGCAGCCGATGCGCCCCGACCGCGACGCACCTCGTGCAGCAATTGCACCGCTACGGCGGCAGCTTGAGATTGCCACCGGCGTGTTGATCGTGACCCTGCTCGCGTGGACCGGCTGGTGGCTGTGGCGCAATCATCGCGAGGCGGGGCGTCTGCCGTTCGCGCGGCTGTGGCAACGCATCCGGCACGTCGATGCGCACGACGCCGATACCTCCGTCGATGCATGGCTCGGCCTGCACCACGCGTTGAACGAAACCGCAGGACACGTCGTGCATGCCGGCGCGCTGACGATGCTGTTCGATCGTGCGCCGCATCTGCAGCCGTTGCGTGAACGGATCGAGCGTTTTTATCGGCAGTCGGCGCAGCGGTACTTCTCGCCACCGTCGGCATCATCCGTCGAACCGCATGCGCTGCGCGATCTGTGTCGCGCGCTCTATCTCGCCGAAAGGCGTCGTCAGCGATGAACGGCGTCTTCGATTTCGCGCGTCCGTGGCTGCTCGTGCTGCTGCCGCTCGCGGTGCTGCCGTTGTTGCCACGGCGCAGCGATACGTTGCCGTTTCCGTCGGTCGCGTGGTTGCCTGCCGATCGCACGGGCCGCTGGCTCGAACGGCTCGCGCGTGCGGGTGCGGTGCTGACGATGCTCGGCATCGTCGTCGGTCTCGCCGGACCGGGGCGCTCGCATCTGCAGACGGTACGTGTGGGCAGCGGCGCCGAAATCCTGATCCTGATGGACCGCAGCGCAAGCATGGACGAGATGATGGGACGCAAGGGCATCGAGTCGACCGGCGATTCGAAGAGCAAGGTCGCGCGTGCGTCGCTGACCGGTTTCGTCGCACAACGGCCGAACGATCGCGTCGGCTTCATGATGTTCGGCATCAGCCCCGTGCTCGCGATGCCGTTCACCTACGATCACCGTGCGATCGACGGCGCGATAGACGGGACCGCGGGCGGTCGCGGGATGCCCGATACGCAACTCGACCGTGGACTGTTGCGGGCGATCGGCGAATTCGACAACGCGACATGGGCGGGACGGCGCGCGATCGTGCTCGTGTCCGACGGCGGTGCGCGACTCGACGAGCATGCGCGTGCGCTGATCGAGGCGGGCCTCGCGCGCAACCGCATCGCGCTGTACTTCATCTATCTGCGCAGCAGCGTCTACAGCCCCGACCTGAACGCGAACGATACGACGAACGCGGTATCGCCCGAGGCGGATCTACATCGCTATTTCCTGACGCTGAAAACACCGTACCGGCTGTTCCAGGCCGGCGACGCGCGCGCGATGGCCTCGGCGATGGCCGAGATCAACCGGCAGCAGAATGCGCTGACATCGTTTATCGAGCAATTGCCGCGACAGGATGGAAGCGTGTACTGCTTTGCCGTTGCGCTGCTGTGTTGTGCGCTGCTGTTCGCGTTGCAGCAGGTTCGGGTGAGGGCATGGTCATGATGCGCAATCGCGTTCATCTCGCGTTCGGTGCGGTCGCGCTGTGCTGTGTCGTTGCGATCGGTTACGACGTCGCGTGTCTGCTGCGTGCGCAGCATATGAATCGCGCAATTGACACCGCCAGTGCGTCGCCGCGCAGCGAAGGCAGCAAAGATATCGGCGTGCCCGAAGCACGGCTTGCGCGAGCGGTGTCATTGTCCAGAGCCGGCTCATATGACGCGGCGGGCAAGCTCTACGACGAACTGATTCACACGGAAGCATCCGGTGACGTCGCCCGCATCGCGCTCTTCGATCTCGGCAACCTGTACCTGCGCGAAGGTATCGGCAACGCGGGTCCCGATGGCAAGGCTGCGCCGGGCGCGACGCCGTCGATCGCGATGGTCGACGAGGCGAAGGCGCGCTACCGCACGCTACTGCGCACGACGCCGAACGACTGGGATGCGCGCTACAACCTCGAACGCGCACTGTGGCTCGTGCCCGAGACGCGCGAACCGCCGGGACCACCTGACGTGCAGACACAAAGCAACGTCAAGGTGCATGACCCGCAGAGCAAGGATCTGCCGTGAAGGCCGGCGCGTTCATGCGTGGCTGGCGTCACGGGTTCACCGCGGCGGCATGCGTGCTGCTCGTGGCCGCGATCGCGCTGCCGCGTGTGACATTGCCGCGCGACACGTACAGCTATGTCGTCACGTTCGATATCACGCAGAGCATGGACGTCGAGGACGAAAGCCTGAACGATGAGCCGGTGAGCCGGCTCGCGTATGCCCGCGCCGCGATGCGCGATGCGCTCGCGCAACTGCCGTGTGGATCGACGGTCGGATGGAGCGTGTTTACCGGTGAACGCACGCTGCTGTTGCTCGCGCCGATCGAGGTGTGTGGTCATTACGATGCGCTGCTCGCATCGCTCGATGCGATCGACGGACGGATGCGTTGGACCAACTGGAGCCGTATCGCGGAGGGCGGGGTGTATTCGGCGGTGCGCGTTGCGCGCGAGATCGGCCGCAATGTGTCAGTGATTTTCGTCACCGACGGTCAGGAAGCGCCACCTGTGTTGCCATCCGAGGCGCTGATGCGCGACATTAATCCGGAGCGGGTCGGCGGCTGGCTGATCGGCGTCGGCGGCGATCAGCCAGCGCCGATTCCGAAGACCGATGCGAACGGCGATCGTGTCGGCTACTGGAACGCGAACGATGTGATCCAGGTGCCGACGCAGGAGGGCGCGCCGTCGCCGGATAGTCACGAGGAACGTTCCGCATTGCGTGGGCAGTACCTCGCGGCCGTGGCGGGGCGGATCGGCTTCGGTTACCGGCGTCTGCTGACGCCGGTTTCGCTCGCTGATGCGATGCGCGATCCGCGGCTCGCGCATCGTGAATCCGTTGCGACGGATGTGCGCATCTATCCGGCGATGCTTGCGCTGCTGTTGCTCGTCGCGCGGTTTATGCCTGAGCCTGGGTGGTTTCGTGGGCGGCGGCGCTATGCGCGAGTTAATGCTGCTGCAGCGACCGGGCGGTTGCGTCAGTCGTAGCTCGCGATACTCAGCGTCAGCGTCCCTCAACGTCCCGCCGTGCCTGCAACCGCATCTGACCGCGATTCGCCACGATTCGCGAGCCACCAGATTCCAGCAGAAGACACCAACGCCAGATAGCCCGCGACACTCATCGCCGCCGAGAATCCGCTCGCGAAACCGGCCGGAGCGATTGTGATCATCGCGTGCTGAAGATCCGGCGCGAGTCGCGCAAGCGCGTGGCCGATATCGCCGGCCAGCAGATCCGACATGAAACCCGCATCGATGCACGCGTTGCCCGTTGTATGACACGGCATCGCGGCATCGATTGCGGCATGCGTACGCGATGCAAGCACCGCGCCGAGCACACCCACCGACATCGAGATCGCGGTAAAGCGCGTCGTCGCACTGATACCCGACGCCATGCCCGTGCGGTGCGAAGGCACGCACGCCATGATGGCCTTTTGCGTGTCCCCGTTCAGCACGCCCGCACCGAGTCCGGTCACGATCATCCCGAGCGCGACCCATGCATAGTCGTTCGATTGCGCAACGGCGGCTGTCAGCAGATTGCCCGCGCCGACCATCACGAGCCCGATCGACAGCGTCGTCGTCAAACCCGTCAGACGCCGGCCGATTCGTGCGCCCAGATACGGCCCGACGATCATCGACAACGCGAACGGCAGCATGCCGACGCCCGCATGCACAGGCGTCCATTCGAACGCGTTCTGCAGGTAAAGCGGCAGGAACGTCATCATCACCTGTGCGCAGGCTGCATAGCCGAACATCCCGAGTACGGCTGCGACGAAGCGCGGCTGCGAGAACAGCGACAGGTCGATGACCGCATGCGCGAAGCGCTTTTCGACCACGACGAAACCCGCGATCAATATCACGCAGGCTGCGAAGCGCAACGCCGTGACGGCGCTGTGCCAGCCGTCGGCCTGGGTACCGATCAACGCCCAGATGCCGCACGCGAGGCCGATCCCGAACAGCAGGCTACCGACGAAATCGACACGTTCAGCGTGCGGATTGCGCGAATCCGTGACCGCACGCAGCGCACAGACGATCAGCGTCGCGCAGAGCGGCAGATTCAGCAGAAAAATCCAGCGCCACCCGACCCATTCCGTGATGACGCCGCCGACGAGCGGTGCAACGGTCGTCGCGATGCCCATCGTCATACCCCAGATCGCCCATGCATGTGCACGTTCGCGTGGACCGGGAAACGCATTCGCGATCACGGCGAGCGCGGCCGTCACCAGCATCGCCGCGCCGACGCCTTTCACCGCGCGCGAGATATTGAGGAACATCACGCTCGGTGCAATCCCGCAGCCGAACGATGCCAGTGCGAACACGAGCAGCCCGAGCAGCAGCATCCTCTTGCGCCCATAGCGGTCCGCGAGACCACCCATCGGCAGCAGGCACGATGCAAACGCGACCATATACGCACTGACGACCCATTCGACGTCGGCGAAACCCGCGTGAAACGAGCGCGCAATCGACGGCAGCGATACCGCGACGATGTTGGTATCGAGCGCGATCAATCCGCAGCTTGCGCAGGTCGTCGCGAGCAGAAACCAGCGCGAGCCCGAAGCGGCGTGCAGTGTCTCGCCGACGACCGTACCGCCGCTAACGTTGTCGCCCGCGTCCTTTTCCTTCCACATGTTCCGTGTCCCAAAGCATATAAACGATTCAGCGGATGCCATGGTAGTGTTTGTTGTATATTTTTTCGATAGCACAGAAACTCACATTAATTCATTCTGGAATGAACAGAGATGAACCTCGAGCTGCGTCACCTGCACTGCATTCTTGCCGTCGCGCGGCATCTGCACTTTGCTCGCGCGGCCGACGAACTGGGGCTCGCACCGCCGTCGCTGACGAAGCAGATCCAGGATGCCGAGCGTCTGCTGAAGTTTCGTCTGTTCGACCGGACGCGGCGCTCGGTATCGCTGACCTTCGCGGGCGAAGCCTATATTCCGCAGGTTGTCGCCGCGCTTGCGCAGCTCGAACAGGCGCGTGAACTCGGGCTACTGGCCGAACGCGGCCAGTTGGGGCGTATTCGCATCGGCTATGTTTCATCGGCCGCGTTCGCGGGCGTCATGCGTAGAACGGTGGCGGAATTTCGGCAACTGCATCCGCGGATCGATCTGCAACTGTCGGAGATTCCGATGGGCGAGATTCCGGCACGTCTCGCCGATGGAGAACTCGATGCCGCGTACGTCCGGCCGCCGATGAATTTTCCGGAAGGGCTGCAGTCGATGCGCGTTCACCAGGACGAGTTCGTCGTCGCCGTGCCGGAAGATTCCGTGCTGGCTGCGCATGCGGCCATTACGCCGCAGCAGCTAAAGGGCGCGCAGTTCGCCGTGCCCGAGCAGGAGTTCGGCACGATGGAAGTCGGACGGCGAGGACGCTTTCCTCCGCTGGTCGGGTCGCGGCCTGGACCGTTGACAGCGGTGCTTGCGAGCGTGTCACTTGGAGACGCTGTTGCGGTGGTTCCGCGTGCGCTGTGCGATTGCGTGTCGTTACCTGGAGTCGTGTATAGACCGCTGGCCGGCAAGCCCATCGCAACAGAAATCGTTTTGCTCTATCACAGGCATGAACGCTCGAATGCGGTGCGAGCGTTCTTGCGGTATGCGCGCAGCGAAGCAGCGTTAGCTGCCTGAAGGGACGCACCCGCTTCAAGTCTTTCGGCCGTTCATCGAATGCTCGAATCTCATCCAGTCATCCATGACGCGCTGATGTAAGTATTGCGACGCTCATCTCGCAGAGAGTACGCAGTTTCCTTAAGATTTCCTTCAGCTTTGCTCCGTACCATTCGCGCCATCCGCTCGTAGCCAGCGAGAACGCCGTTCAAGTATCGGCAACCATCGGGAAGCGCGCGTCACGGTTCGCCGGAGCATCCATGAAAACGCTGTTTTTGCAGGCTCCGTCGTATGACGGGTTCGACGGCGGCGCGGGTTCGCGCTATCGGGCTAAACGCGAAGGATGCTCGGTGGGGCTTGCGCAGCCCGTGGTGCTCGCACCGGATAACCGCGTGCTCGATGCAACGACAGACGGCTCGATCGAGCACAACGCGCTTCATCCCTCGCTCGAACGCTTCCCCATGCAGCAGCGTCTGCGCGAACGCGTCGAATTCGTCCGTTTCCTGCGCGCACACGACGCATGAGCGCTGCCCATCTAGTCGCGTTCGTGCTGGCTTGTCTGTGCGGCACCGGCGCGGTGCTGGGCATCGGCTATACGTTGCTCTCGGCCGTGCTGATCGGCCGGTTTTTTGCGAAGCCGGTTTCCGAACCGACAAGTTTTCCGCCCGTCACCATCGTCAAGCCGCTACATGGCAACGAGTGGGCATTGCTCGCGAATCTGCGGAGTTTTTGCGAGCAGGATTATCCGGGCACCGTGCAGTTCCTGTTTGGCGTGCACGATTCCGGAGATCCGGCGCTGGCGGTTGTCGACGAGCTTCGACGTCTGCACCCGGATGCGCACGTCACCGTCGTCGCGGATGCACGTCTATACGGACCAAACCGCAAGATCAGCAATATTCTCAACATGCTGCCGCACGCACAGCATGACGTGCTCGTATTCGCTGACAGCGACGTGAGCGTGACACCCACGTACCTGCGCCATCTGGTCGGTGAACTGCAGAATCCTGGGGTCGGTCTCGTCACCTGCGCGTATCGCGGGCAGCCTGATCCCGGTTTCTGGCCGCGCCTGTCCGCGAAGGCGATCAACTACCATTTTCTGCCTGGCGTCGTGACGGGGCTCACGCTCGGTCTCGCGCGTCCTTGCTTTGGCCAGACGATTGCAATGCGCCGCGATACGCTCGAGAAGATCGGCGGCCTTGCGCCGTTTGTCCGGCATCTCGCCGAGGATCACGCGATCGGCGAGGCGGTTCGCATGACCGGCGAGAAGGTCGCGATTCCACCGTTCACGATTACGCACGCGTGCGTCGAAACCAGTGCGAAGCAGCTGATTTCGCACGAACTGCGCTGGAGTCGCACGATCCGCAGTGTCAACCCGATCGGTCACTTCGGGTCCGCGTTGATTCATCCGCTGGCGTTCGCATTGCTGGCCATGCTGCTGTCCGGCGCGGCCGCATGGTCGTGGCCGCTACTGCTCGCGGCGCTCGGCGCGCGCGTCGCGCTGAAGCTGCTGTCGGACCGCGCATTGCAGCAGGCGCGCGGCGATCTGTGGTTGCTGCCGCTGTGGGACATCGTGTCGTTCGCGATCTTCGTCGCGAGCTTCTGTTCGTCACGCGTCATCTGGCGCGGCTTTCGTTTCGAAGTCGACGGCGACGGATTGTTGACCGCGGTGCAGGACGAGCCGCGTTCGATGGGTAACGGTTGACGCACGACGGGTTCGCGACCTGCTGATTTTCGTTCCGGGGTTGCTCGCGTGTCCGCACGACCGCGTCCACGACAGGCAGGCGTCGGCCCGATCCGCCGCGTGGCGCCACACGGCAGCGCCAGGACAAACCCGCACAAACGACAAAAGCGCGCTCCTTGAAAGCGCCAGGAAAGATTGCCCCTCCCAGAATGGCCGGGGCGGCGATCGAACGCCACCCGCATGCGGGATATACCGGAGACACGTCAATGCAAGCTTCCTTCGAGCGCGGGCCGCGTCCCGTGTTTCGCGAGTGCCGGCATCGTTTGCGTTGAGCAAGTGGATGCGTGACCGCGACGCTTCGCGTGCGGCCAGCCGTACGACCCGTCCAGGCAGCCTGCGATACCGGCTGCTCTGGTGGCTGCTGCTGCCGCTCGCGGCGGTCGTCTGCGCGTCCAGCATGCTGTCGTACCGCATTGCGCACGCGACCGCCGATCTGATTCAGGACAACGCACTGATCTCGTCGACACGCATCATCGGCGAGGACATCGATTGGGAAGACGGCGACCTCAGCGTGCAGATTCCGCCGGCCGCGCTGGAACTGTTCGAATCCGCGGAACGCGACAGCGTGTTCTATCGGGTCGAGACGGGACGGCATCGGCTGCTGGCGGGCACGCTCGATCTGCCACTGCCGCGCGAACCCGGTCACATGCCGAAGCCGTACAACGCCACGCTCGTCGACGGCCGCAGCGTGCGTGCTGTCGCCTATGTGCGCGATCTGTACGACTCGGGGCGCACGGAGCAGGTCACCGTGGTGGTGGCGAAGACCCAGGCGTCGCGCGACGCGTTGCTCTTTCAGTTGCTGCGGCCGCATCTGATCGGCGAGGCGGCGACGTTGCTGCTCGCGATGCTGTTCGTCTACCTCGGGCTGACGTTCGAACTGCGGCCGTTGATGCAGCTGAAAGACGACGTCGCCGGTCGCAACCCGGCGCAACTCGAACCGATTCGCGCGGAACGGTTGCATCACGAACTTCGACCGATCGTCGATGCGATCAATCAGTGCATTGCGCGCATCGGCCAGCAGACGGCCACGCAACGGCAGTTCATTTCGGATGCGGCGCATCAGTTGCGCACGCCGCTCACGCTGCTCGATGCACAGATACAGTTCGCGCGTCAGCGCAACGCCGCCGATGAGCCGCTGATCGAAGCGCTTACCGGCATGCAGCGCAGCAGCCGCAGAATGACGCGGCTCACGAACAAGCTGCTGCTGCTCGCGCAGGCAGAGTCCACGACGCCTTCGGCCGCCGGCCGCCACGTGGACCTTGGCGCCGTGATCGCTGCCGTGCTCGAAGAACTGATTACGTTTGCGCAGACCCGCAACATCGATCTCGGCGCCGAACTCGACGACGGGTTGATCGTGAACGGCGACGAGGCGCTGACCACGGCGCTCGTGATGAACCTCGTCGACAACGCGCTGCGTTACACGCAGGCGGGCGGCCGCGTGACGGTCGCGGCGACGCGCGGCGACACGACGGTGCACCTGCGGGTCATCGACAACGGGCCCGGCATCCCCGAGCATGCGCGCGCCCGCATCTTCGAGCGCTTCTATCGTGCGTCGAGCGGCACCGAAGGCACCGGGCTGGGTCTCGCGATCGTGCGCGAGATCGCACACCGACAGGGCGGCTCGGTGACGCTCGAAGCCGGCGACGGCGGTGTCGGTCTGGTCGCGAGCGTCGAGATGCGGATCGCGGGTGAATCGAGGGGAAACACATGAAGCTGCTGCTGGTGGAGGACGATGCCGATCTCGCACGCTGGGTCGTCAGCCTGCTGGAAGTCGAGCATTTCGTGCTGGACTGGGCAGAGGACGCACAGCGCGCGGAGACCTTGCTGAATCTGCAGCATTACGATGCCGTGCTGCTCGACTTGCGCCTGCCCGGTGCAAGCGGCAAGGAGATACTGGCGCGTTTGCGGCGACGACGAGACACCGTGCCCGTACTGATGCTCACGGCCAACGGGTCGACCGACGACAAGGTGTCGTGTTTCGCGGCCGGCGCGGACGACTACGTGGTCAAGCCATTCGATGCACGCGAACTGGTGGCGCGCATCAAGGCGTTGATCCGGCGTCAGGCATCGGGCGACAAAGGCCGGCAGATGGTCTGCGGCGACCTGCATTACTCATTCGATACGCGCGAATTCATTCTGCACGACGCACCGTTGCCGCTGCGCCGCCGCGAGCACGCGGTACTCGAAGCGCTGATTCTCAAGCAGGGCAAGACGGTGTCGAAGGCGGCACTCATGGCGAGCGTCTACAGCATCGACGACGAGCCGAGCGCCGACGCGATCGATATCTACATCCACCGGCTGCGCAAGCATCTCGCGAACTCGAGCGCGAAGATCATGACCTTGCGCGGGCTGGGTTACATCGTTCGCGAACAGGCTGCATGCGACGGCTGCACGACGCAGGGCACAAGCGAAGGAGGCAAGTTGCTCTAGTGTTTTTACCGACGTTTCTCCGGCTTCCGCGAAAGAAGCGCGAAGGGTTGATCTGACTAAGCTTTGGGCTGCTACACAAGTCGACAGATCAATTCAACGAAGCGGAGGAGACGATGGTGAAGAAATCCCGGTTATGGCTGGTTGCGGGCACGGGCGTGCTGGTGGCCGGACATGCGCAGGCTCAATCGAATGTTCAGCTGTACGGCCTGATCGACCTCAGTGCGGTGTCCTATCAGACGCATGCAAATGCGGCCGGCGATCATAGCGTTTCGATGGGGATCAACGGCGAGCCGTGGTTCAGCGGCAGCCGCTTCGGCATGAAGGGCGCGGAAGATCTGGGCGGTGGTATCAAGGCGATCTTCAAGCTCGAAGCCGAGTATCGGGTCAGCGACGGTGCAATGGAAGACCCGGGACAGATCTTCGATCGCGATGCGTGGGTGGGTGTGGAAAGCGCAGAGTTCGGCAAGATCACGGCCGGTTTCCAGAACACGGTAGCGCGCGATGCTGCGGCGATCTACGGCGATCCGTACACCAGCGCCGCGCTCACAACGGAAGAGGGCGGCTGGACCAACACGAACAACTTCAAGCAGCTGATTTTCTACGCGGGCAGCGCGACCGGCACGCGTTACCAGAACAGCGTGGTGTGGAAGAAGCTGTTTCAGAACGGCATTTTCGCGGCGGCAGGCTACGCGTTCGGCAACCGGACCAGCTTCGGCAACAACGCCACCTACACGGCCGCGCTGGGCTATAACGGCGGACCGTTCAACCTTTCTTCGTACTACAACCACGTCAACAACAACGGTTTTACCAACAAGTCCTACTCGGTCGGCGGCAACTATACCTACGGTATCGCTCGCGTGAATGCCGGTTATTTCCATTACACCGGCGAGCAGGGTGCGCTGGGGCAGCGCAAGGACAATGCGTGGACCGTGTCGTTCAAGCTCGCGCCTAAAGGACCGCTCGATTACGAAATCGGCTACCAGCAGATGCACACGACGAACGCGGCGTTCGACGACACCGGTGGCATCGCCAACGCGAACCTGACCTTCGATCCGGACACCGGCACGGGTAGCGGCTACAAGGAAACGCTGTATGGGTCGGTGTTCTATCACCTGTCGAAACGCACGGAGCTCTACGTGGCCGGCGACTATATGCGGCTGCACAAGGGCTACGTGGTCGCCACGACATACGGCGCGAAGAACCAGCTTGAACTGACGACGGGCATCCGCACGCGCTTCTAACGCGATCCAGTGACGTCAGGATGTCACCGCGCGGCGACGTACACGGGAAACGACACGTCGACCGCCAGTCCGCGACCCGCGATGCCGGCACCGAGATGCAGGTTTGCGTCGAAGTGCTCGGCAATCCGGGCGACGATCGAGAGTCCGAGCCCACTGCCCGTCGCATGCGTGCCGGTTGCGCGGAAGAACCGGCCGGTGAGATGTGCGAGATCGCCGGCCGCGACGCCTGGACCGTCGTCGCGCACGCTGACGTGGACGCGATCGCCGTCCTGCTGCACCGCGACTTCAATATGGCCGCCTGGGCGCCCGTACTTGATCGCGTTGTCGATCAGGTTGTCGAACAGGATGCCGATCAAAACCGGCTCGGCATCGATCTCAGCGTCGGCGTCGCCGTGCAGCGACACGGACATATTCTTCTGCTGTGCGTTGCCTTCGTTCGCGAGGATCGCGTCGTTCGCGACGTCGGCCGGTTTAAGCGGTGCGCTCGCGATCTTTTCGTGTTCGTCGAGACGGGCCAGCAGCAATAACTGTTCGGCAAGGCGTGCGCTGCGATCCACGCCTTGTACGACGCGCTCCATCGCAAGCCGTTGTAACGATCTGTCCGGTTCGCCCAGTGCGACCTGCGCCTGAACCTTGATTGCAGCAAGCGGCGTTTTCAGCTCGTGGGCCGCGTTCGCGGTGAACGCGCGCTCGCGTTCGAGCGATTGCCGCAGTCGCGACAGCAGCACATTGATCGCATCGACGAGCGGTCGGACCTCGGTGGGCGCACGACCGATATCGACGGATTCGAGCCGGTTGACATCGCGTGAGCGGATCGCGCCCGACAGCGTACGCAGCGGCGCCAGGCTCCAGCCGATCGCGAACCACACCAGCAATGCCAGCACCGGCAACGCGAGAATGACGGGTCGCGCAATCCGGCGCGCGACGCCGCTCACCAGATCGCTGCGGGTATTGGCGGGTTCGAACACACGGACGGTGTGCCCGAACGTGGTTTCTCGCAGCGTGAACGTGTGCCACTCGGTATTGCCGAGCACGATGGTTCTTGCGCCGCTGACCGGGGGCAGCGGCAGATCCCACGCATGCAGCGCGCGCAATTGCGGACTGCCTGCAAGCACATGCCCCTGCGCGTCGCGCACCTGGAACAGCGCGTCGCGTGGCAACGTGTCGTCGTCGTCATCGTCGTTGGCGCCAGGGTCGCCGCCTCTCTCTTCGTCGCGCGTATCGATCCGCGCATTCGCGAGCGTAACCAGATCCTGCTGACCAAGCTGCCCGAGAATCTCCGACAGTTCGGCGAGCCGCGCGTCTTCCCATTCCGCTACCTCATGCGTGGCCTGCCGGTAGCTCGACACCACCGCGACACCCCAGATCAACGCGAGGCCCGCGAGGATCAGCAGCATCAAACGGCGGCGGATCGACGACCACATCACGGGCGCTCCACGACGTAACCGACGCCGCGCACCGTGCGGATCAGATCGGTGCCGAGCTTCTTGCGCAGATTGGACACATGCACTTCGATCGCGTTGCTTTCGATTTCTTCCTGCCAGCCGTACAGGCTTTCTTCGAGCTGCGAGCGCGATTGCGGAATGCCTTGATGGGTTAGCAACTGGATCAGGATGGCCCACTCGCGCGAGGTCAGTGCGACGCGCGTTGCGCCGAGCGTGACCGTTTGCGCGGAAGGGTTCACGGTCAGATCGCGATGCCGGATCACCTCGACGCTGCGTCCCTGCGAGCGGCGCAGCAATGCGCGGCAACGCGCGAGCAATTCCACAAGGTCGAACGGCTTGCCGAGGTAGTCGTCGGCGCCGGCTTCGAGTCCGTCGACGCGATCGAGCACCGTGCCTTTGGCCGTCAGAATGAGTACGGGGACGTCGTTGCCCGCGTCGCGCAGCCGCTTCAGCAGCTCCATGCCCGAAATTCTCGGCAGACCGAGATCGAGTATGACCAGCGCGTACGTCGTGGTGCGCAGCGCGAGATCGGCTTCGTGTCCGTCGAGTGCGCGGTCCACGGTAAAGCTTGCCTGCCGCAGGCCGGCTTCGATCCCGCAGCCGATCAGGTCGTCGTCTTCAACGAGTAGTACACGCATGAGAGTGGTCCTTCCAGAGTTTTACCGGCGGATGCGCAGGAAGGGTGGGAACGGTGTGCCGTATTGCGTACACGCCGCGTATGCGACAGCTTTTTGCAGATTGGTCACGTCGTGATCTCTCAGGTTTTCTTCAGCATGGGTCGATAGTATCCGTTGCCTGTCGACCCTGTCGTCTCGCTGTGCAGATGATACGACGTTGCGTTGTGGCGCAACGCGAAACGGAAATGAAAGCGTGGGCGGTTCGGTGTCGCGAGCTTTCCCGAATCCCGAACTTTGCTGGCCTGAAACAGCGGTGTTGTAACCTCTCATGCATCCGCCCGCACAAGCGCGGGTGCATGAGGAAAATCGCATGACCGTGGGTTCGTTCAGACGTCCGATCCGTATCGTTGCGTACGTGCTGGTATGCATGGCGTGGCTGACTGGCGCGCCCGCCATCGCGATGGCCGGGCCACCGCCCGCATCGCTTCCTCCCGATGATCTGCAACAACTCGAACAGGCCTTTGCGCTGATCAAACACGACTACGTGGCCCCTCCCGACGACGCGAAGCTGATGATCGGTGCGCTCAAAGGCATGGTCGGCGATCTCGATCCGCATTCGACGTTCTACGACCGTGAAGAATTCGCGCGGCTGCGGGAGCAACTTGCGGGCGGATTCGCCGGTGTCGGGCTGACGGTTGGTGAAGAATACGGGCAGATTCGCGTCTACGCGCCGATCGAAGACAGCCCCGCCGCGAAAGCGGGTATCCGCGCGGGCGATATCGTGTCGCGCATCGACGGCGTGCCGACTCAAGGGCAAACCGTCGCCGAGGCCGTGAAGCGCATGCGAGGCGACGCGGGTACGCAGGTGAAGCTCACCGTCTATCGCGGCAGCGACGATGAAACGCGGACGGTTACGATCACGCGCGCTTTCATCCATGCGCCGAGCGCGAAGTCACGTGTGCCGATCAAGGGCTATGGCTACATCCGCGTGAGCACGTTCGACGATCGCGCGATTCCCGATCTCGTGACGAGCCTGCATGCGTTAGCCGAAGCACGACCGCCGTTGAAGGGCCTTGTGCTGGATCTTCGTTCGAATGGCGGCGGCATCCTGCAGCAGGCGGTGGGTGTGGCGGGCGCGTTTCTGCCTGCCGGCGCGGCCGTCGTGACGGTCGAGGAGAGGGATCCTGCGAAGCGCAAAACGTATCGCAACACTTACGCCGATTACCGCAGCGGGTCGTCGACAAGCGATCCGCTAATCGGTCTGCCGGAGATGTTCAAAACGCTGCCGCTTGTCGTGTTGACGAACGAGCAATCGGTCTCGGTGACCGAAGTCGTCGCGGCTGCTCTGCAGGATTCGCATCGCGCGATCGTGATGGGGCGGCCGACGTTCGGTAAGGGCTCGATTCAGGTTACTGGGGGGCTGTCGAACGGCATGGGCATCACGCTGACGGTCGCGCGTTACTACACGCCGAGCGGACATTCGGTCCAGAATCGCGGCGTCGTGCCCGATCTGCGCGTCGACGACTATGCGGACGGCAACGCGGACGATCTACCCGCTGTTCGCGAGATCGATCTGGCGCATCACCTCGACAATCCGCAGGATCCGGATCAGGCCGCGCAGGAAGTGCTGCGCGAGCATGACGTGGTCGCGCAATTACGTGAGCACGAAGCGCGTGAGCGACGCAAGCCGCGTGCGCCGGTTGCGTTCGGCGAGTCGAACGATTTCATGTTGCGGCAGGCGTTGAACTGGTTGCGGCACAGACCCGTGTCGCTCGCGAAGCCGGAATAGATCCGTCCACGCAATGTCCACGCGATGTGCGCGTAGTCAGTCCTGCAGGCCCCGTACGTTGCGATACGAGCACTGGCTCGACTCGACGAAGCGTACGCGGAACTCGACCGGCTTGTCCTTGAACGTGTAGGCCGTGCGTTCGATGCGCAGTACAGGTGTGCCCGTTTCGATTTTCAGCGCGCTCGCGACATCCGCATCTGCCAGCGCTCCGCCCAGATCCTCGACGACGCGCACGACGGAAATACCGAAGTGCTCCTGGTAGAAACCATAGATCGAACCGCGTCGTGCGGCGAAGGCTTTTGCATCGAGGTTCGGAAAGACATCGAGCGGAAACCAAAGATGGTCGAGCATGACCGGCACGTCGTCGCACAGCCGCAGATTCTCGACGCTCGCAAGCCGCGCGCCGCGCTCGAGTTTCAGTGCGGCCGCGAGTGCGGGCGTTGCCCGCTCTTTCGCAAAGCGTAGCAGTTGTGCCGTGACGTGCACCGGCTCGCCATTCGCATCGACGAAATTGAAGTACTGATCGAACGCATGCTCGTCGGCGAACTTCGCGACGATCGTGCCGCGTCCCGCGCGACGGATCAGCAGCCGCTCGGCAACCAGCTCCTCGACCGCGCGCCGGATCGTGCCGATGCCGACGCCAAACGCATCGGCCAGTTGAGGCTCCGTCGGAATCTTGTCGCCTGCTGCCCACTCGCCGGTGTGCAGCCGTTCGAGTATTCCTGCACGAACGATTTCGTAGAGCGGCTGTTCGCCCGGGTTGCGGGTTGCTGGCATCGGATGAGCTTGAAAAAACGATGGGTGAAGAGGTCGGTGCGGGATCATTCCTGCATCGCGCGCCGCAAATGTCCGAAGGATACAGGATCGGCCTTCGCGCACTTTCGCTAACTAAAGCCTGTCCACAGCTTACGTCATTTCAATCGAATCATTCGAATGATTCGATTGACTTCGGAAAACAAGCGCCATAGACTTTGCTCCATCGCGCACCCTGATTCGCGCGGCAAACACCAGGAGCTATCCGATGCCGAATTTCATCAAGCACATTGCATTCAAGGTCGAAGATGTCGAGAAGGAGCGCGCGTTCTACGAGAACGTGTTCGGCTACCGGCACGTCAACACGGTGCTGCGCAAGGGCAAGAACGGCGATCACGTGTCGCACCATCTGACGGACGGCTACATGGATCTCACGCTGATCCACTATGAGTCGTCGAATTCCGACGAGGCCGATTTCGCTGGCCCCGCGCCGTGCATTCACCACATCGGTATGGAAGTCGAAGACCTCGATGCGTTCATCGAGCAGATCAAGGCAAACGGCGGCGAGATCCTCACGGCACCGGGTCATTTGCCGGTTAAGTTCCGTTCGCCGAATGGCCCGGTGGCGGAAGTCGTGCCGATGAAGCGCTGGGAGAAAGACACGCTGTCGGCGGGCGTGCATGGCGAAGTGCTGGAATAAGCGCTGGAATAAGCGGTTCACGCGTTGATTCGCGTAACCTCGCCATAGAGTGAGGCGCGGCCGACGCGCACTGTCCGTCCCACGCAGCGACGCAGGGCAGAGCAGAGCGGTAAGCAGGGTGCAGCAACGTACGCCATTCCGCGTGGCACGTATCGCGACGACGATACGTGCCACGAAAAAGGGCGGCGGTATACGCAGTCGCAACGACGCGCCATTCCCACGTGGCGTGCCTGCATGGAGAGAGACAATGGGAATCACTCGCCCGCGGAGACGGCTTTCCGCGACGACAGGCGTGCTGTTGGTTCTGTGCATCATGTCGTTCCTGATGTACATCGACCGCACCAATATTTCGACCGCTGCGCTCGTCATTCGACATGACCTGCGGCTGAACAACTCGCAGCTCGGCATCGTATTCTCGGCCTTCGCGATCACCTACGCGCTCGCGATGATTCCCGGCGGCTTCATCGGCGATCGGCTCGGCGCACGCAAGATGCTCGCGATCTGCGGTGTGTTGTGGGGACTCGGCACGCTGCTCACCGGACTCGCCGGCGGCCTCGGGACACTGCTGCTCGCACGCTTCGTCGTCGGCCTCGGCGAGAGCCCGATCGTGCCGGCATCGGCGAGGGCGTTGAACGCGTGGATGAAACCCGATCAACGAGGCTTCGCGCAGGGAATCACGCATGCATGCGCACGGCTCGGCAACGCGTCGACGCCGCTGGTCGTCGCAGCGTTGATTACGGCATTCTCATGGCACGTGGCATTCGTGATTCTCGGCTTCGCGAGCCTTGCATGGGTTGCGCTGTGGCTCTGGTACTACCGCGACAATCCCACCGATCATCCGCGCATCACGCCCGAGGACATCGCGCGTCTGCCTGCACGCGTGGGCACGAAACGCGTACCGATGCGTTGGGGACCGTTGCTGCGCGCGTTGTGGCCGGCCACTGTCGTGAGCTTCTGTCATGGCTGGATTCTGTGGTTCTTTCTGAACTGGATGCCTTCGTTTTTTTCGCAGGCCTATCACCTGGACATCAGACACTCGGCCGTGTTCAGTTCGGGGATTTTTCTGAGTGGGGTGGTGGGCACGACGCTCGGCGGTTCGCTGAGCGATCTGATGCTGCGGCGAACAGGCGATATCCGCCGCTCGCGGCAAACGCTGATCACCATCGGTTTCATCGCGCCGATCGTGTTCTTCGTGCCGATGTTTCTGCATCCGTCGTCGACGGTTGCTGCGCTGTCGCTCGCGGCCGCGCTGTTTCTGTCCGAATTCGTGACTGCGCCGTTGTGGGCGGTCGCGATGGATCTCGCGCCGAATCACGCGGCAACGTCGAGCAGCATCATGAATACAGGGCTCGGTATTGCCGCAGCGGTGTCGCCGCCGCTCGTCGGCTGGCTGGTGGATTGGATGCACTCGTGGCAGCCGGTGTTCGCACTGTCGATCTGTTTCCTCGTGCTCGGGCCGATTGCCGCGCACTGGATTCGTCCTGACCGGCCTTATCGGGGGGAGCCGGAAGGGGTTTCGAGGGAGGCTGATACGGCATTTGCGGCGCGGATGGATGCGTCGTAGGGGAGTGGCCTGTGAGCAGGCTGTTCATGCGATGACGGCCAAAACCAAACGAGATCAGGTCATAACCGACGTCGCCGCATGCCGGCGATCCGGCCGTAGCAAGTATCCACGTAAACGAACCGTCGAGCTGCTGCTGGCGCAAACCGGGTAGGGCGGAGCTCCCTGTCTGCAGCTACCCGCTAGCAGCATTCGCTCGACCTCTGACCGCTCTGGCGACAGAGCCCGACTCCATTTCTGCACTACGAATCCACGTGGAAAACAGCCGTGTTCGCGACGGTATGATTCGACTTTTGCGAATCAGGTACCGGGCTTAGTCAGGGCACCGCACAGGTACGCCAATCGATCTTGCCGCCTTCTGCACAGCAGGTAAGCTGTGGCGTATGCGGCTGTCACCAGAACAAGTTTATGCTTCGATACACCACATGACTCCGGAGTGCTCCATGCAGACGGTCCGTCGTTTTGCGTTCCTTGTGTTGACGTGCAGTGTTATCGGTTTGTCCTGTTCATCGAATGCATCGGCTGATTCTGCCGACGCGCAACGAAACCGCATGCAGGTCGTCTCGTTCGGAGACAGTCTTTCGGACGTTGGCACCTACGCATACGCTCGACAATTCGGCGGCGGCACCTACACCACTAATCCGGGCGCTGTATCCGTACAGATTATCGCGGAGCATTATGGATCACGACTGAGGCCAGCGTTGACAGGCGGCTTCGGGCAGCCAGGCGTTGTTCATCCGGAAGGACTCGGTTACGCCCAAGGGGGCGCCCGTGTCGCGGGGCCGCCGAACCCAAGTGACGCAACAGGCGACACCGGCGAGTTGCAGACTCCGTTGACTTTACAGGTGGCTGCCTATCTCCAGTCGCATACGCGCTTCACCGACCGTCAGTTGGTATTGATGCAGGGCGGGGCCAATGACGTTCAGGATGCCTATGGAGCATGGGCGGAAATGGTTGCGAGCGGGGGCGATCCGGATGCCTCTTTACAGGCAGTGCTACCTTCGCTGAGACAGGCAGCGCAGCAGTTTGCGGGACTGGTTCATAACGTGCGACAACACGGTGCCACACATATCGTTGTGCAAAACGTACCGGATATCGCCAGGGCACCGATCGCGAACCTTCTCGAGCAGCAACTGCCGGGCTCCGCAAACGTGCTTCGGCGACTGGCACAGGTATTCAACACTGCACTGGATGATTCGCTCCCGTCATCGCCCGCCGTGCTGCGGATCGATGCGTTCAGGTTCCTTGATCAGGTATCGGAGAATTATCGCCAGCTTGGTTTTCGCTTCGACGGCAGTGTCGGCACCAACGTAGCATGCGCGCCGGCAAACCTGCCTCAGGCATTTCAAGCCGATGACACCAGCGCGCTTTTTTGCTCGCGCTCGACGTATGTCTCGCCGCATGCAGACAACATCTACATGTTCGCCGACGCTTATCATCCGACGGCTCATCTGCAGAAACTTATAGCGGAATATGTCGTGGGGAGAATCGATATCTGGTTGCGTGGATGATATCGAACAGTCGAGAGCGGTATCTACTGGCGCTTCTCGCGGGGCGTACGAAGTCGAAGACGCGTACGGAGGTCGTGCTGGTGTTGCGGGGTCGGAAAGTCGAGGCATTCGCAGTGGGCATGTGAAGAATTGTAGGATTACGCTGTCTACAAAACTGAGGCCCAGATGCGAAAACTTTGCGTGCTTTTTGTCCTTGCGACCGTTACGTCGGGAGCGCTCGCGGCTACCAGTGGGTCGGTTCTTATGGGGCTGGGGTATGGTCGTTTTGAGGTGTCGCCCAGTCCGCGAGGGGCGATGTTGAGTGGTGAACAACTTCAGCCACCGATTTACATCGTAGCGCGGGAATGTTTTCGAAGGACTGCGGCGGAAACGTTGGTTCACGCTATTGAGGGCTTACCCGCGAACGTATTGGAAAGCGTGTTGCCCTGGGATCTGCAGTTTCTGGATACCTGGTCGCACTCAGCGTGCCGACTGCCCGCCGGGGACAGCGATGATGTTCCGTTTCAACTTGGCGGCAAATGATACGGGCGACTAATGTGAGGCGTGTCCAGCGCGTGGTCGAAGGATTGTCGCGAGTCAACAAAAAAGCCGCTTTGAAGGCGGCTTTAGGTCCGGGGCTGAGCGTGAGCCACTAACTTTCGTTCAAATTACAAACCCGCCTGTTTTGTTGATAATTTATATTATGTAAAATCAAATATCCAAGACAAACCATCTCTCCCAAACCACCAACGCTCACCCCTCCAACCCCACCAGCAACTCATCAATCGCCCGATAAACCCGCGCCACCGTTTCCGCTCCGACCTTGCGTTCCAGCTCCCGATAATTCGCCTCGATCTCTTTCGAAATCACGCGCACGAGCTCGAGACTCGTGTCGGTCAATTCCACACGCACGCGCCGTTGATCCTCGGTGAAGCGTTCCTTCGTGACGAGGCCTAGCGTCTCCATCCGTGCGAGCACGCCGGCCATGCTTGGACTCGAGATCGTGCATACGTCGGAGATCTGACGCGGCTCCAGTGGACCTTTTTCGTGCAGCGCACGGATCACGCGCCACTGCTGTTCGGTGAGCCCGTGCGCCGTAATCAGCGGACGAAAACGCTCCATCATCTTTTCACGTGCGCGCAGCAGCAGCATCGGCAGATTGCGGTGCAGAACACGGGAGGCAGTGGAAACTGGCATGGCAGAGAGATCGAAACAGTTGAACTGGTGACCCGCACAACTTCTCGGGGAAAACCCGCAAGCCGTCTAAAGTGAGTTGACCCTGTCGTCCAGCGAGCCCAATAATACTAACATGTTAGTGTTTATTCGACGGCCGGCAAACCGGCCATTCATGCGCTTTGTCGGGTGCTTTCCATCATGTTCGCACTGGCCGATTATCTGATTCACATCGAAGGCGAGCCGTTGCCGCGCGATATCGATGCGCGCTCAGCGACCGCACTGCTATGTGCGCACCCGAGATGCGCGGTGCCGGTCATTGGTGTCGTCTACGGCACGCTGCTCAACGATCGCGCGACGCTGGCCGCGCTCGGCGACGCGGTGTATGAAGCGCCCTACAAGGCGCCACCGAAAGCGCCGGTACTGTACGTGAAGCCGCGCAATACGCTGACGGGTCACGGCGCATCGATCGAGGTGCCTGAGAATGTCACCGGCGCAAGCGGATCCGGCGTCGAAGTCGGGGCATCGCTCGGCATCGTGATCGGTTGCACCGCGACGCGTGTCGCGGTTGCCGATGCATTCGACTACATCGCGGGCTACACGATCGTCGCTGACATGAGCGTGCCGCATGCGAGCGTTTATCGACCTTCCGTGCGTTTTCGCGCGCGAGACGGTTTCTGTGCGATCGGCCCTGCTGTGGTTTCACGTCGATACGCCAGTGATCCAGATCATCTCGCGATCCGCGTGAGCGTGAACGGTCACCAAGCGTTCGAGGCAAACACCGCATCCGTCGTGCGCGGTGTCGCGCAGCTTCTCGCCGACGTCACCGACTTCATGACGCTAAGCGCCGGCGACGTGCTCACACTCGGCGTGCCGCACGGTTCGCCGGTCGTCCATGCAGGCGACACCGCGACGCTGACGATCGCCGACTGGCCCTCGCTGAATCTGTCGTTCGTGGCGCCCCACTCCATCCACGGAGCCGAACGATGAAACGCGCCCGCGTCGCCTACGCCGGCGCAATCCACGAAGCGTACCCCGTCGACGCGATTAACAACGCAGACGTGCCCAGCGTAAAGCTCGCCGACGGCCGCATCGTGCACGAAGACGCCGTGGTCTGGCTCGCTCCATTCGACGTCGGAACGATCTTCGCACTGGGCCTGAACTACGCGGAACACGCGAAAGAACTGCAATTCTCGAAGCAGGAAGAGCCACTCGTGTTTCTGAAGGGGCCGGGCGCGGTACTCGGCCATCGCGGCTTTACGCGTCGTCCGGATGGCGTCGCGTTCATGCACTACGAGTGCGAGCTTGCTGTCGTGATCGGCCGCACGGCAAAACAGGTTTCGCGCGAAGATGCGATGACGTATGTCGCGGGCTATACGATCGCGAACGACTACGCGATCCGCGACTACCTCGAGAACTACTACCGCCCTAACCTGCGCGTGAAAAACCGCGACGGCGCGACGGTGCTTGGGCCCTGGTTCGTCGATGCATCTGACGTCGCCGACGTGAACCGTCTCGAGCTGCGTACCTACGTCAACGGCACATTGCGGCAACGAGGCAACACGTCCGACTTCGTCACCGGCATCGCGGAGCTGATCGAATACCTGAGCAGCTTCATGACGCTCGCACCCGGCGACGTGATTCTCACCGGCACACCGGAAGGCGTTGTCAACGTCGATGCGAGCGACGAGGTCGTCTGCGAGATCGACGGTCTTGGGCGTCTCGTCAACTTTATCGCGTCGGATGCGGATTTCGGCCGCACGTGAATTCAGGACTCTCTCCATGTCGACCCTGCGTATAGAACATCTGATCGACGGTCGCCCGCAAGCGGGCAGCGACTACTTCGAGACGGTCAATCCCGCGAACCAGCAGGTGCTCGCCGAGGTCGCGCGCGGCACGGCAACCGATGTCGACGCGGCCGTGCACGCTGCGAAAAACGCATTCCCCGCGTGGGCAAGCAAACCCGCTGCCGAGCGCGCGAAGCTGATTCGCCGGCTCGGCGAGTTGATCGCGAAGAACGTCCCGGAGATTTCCGAAGCCGAAACCAACGACACAGGCCAGACGATTTCGCAAACGCGCAAGCAACTGGTGCCCCGCGCAGCCGACAATTTTCAGTACTTCGCGGAGATGTGTACGCGCGTGGATGGCCATACGTACCCCACGGAATCGCATCTGAACTACACGCTGTTTCATCCGGTCGGCGTGTGTGCGCTGATTTCGCCATGGAATGTGCCGTTCATGACCGCGACGTGGAAGGTCGCGCCCTGCCTCGCGTTCGGCAACACGGCGGTGTTGAAGATGAGCGAACTGTCGCCGCTCACCGCCTCGATGCTCGGTCATCTCGCGCTCGAGGCTGGCATTCCCGCTGGCGTGCTGAACGTCGTGCACGGCTACGGCAAAGAAACGGGCGAGCCGCTTGTTGCGCATCCGGACGTGCGCGCCGTGTCGTTCACCGGTTCGACTGTGACGGGCAACCGCATCGTACAGAGCGCGGGGTTGAAGAAATTCTCGATGGAACTGGGCGGCAAATCGCCGTTCGTGATTTTCGACGATGCCGACTTCGAACGCGCGCTCGATGCCGCGGTTTTCATGATCTTCTCGAACAACGGTGAGCGCTGTACAGCCGGTTCGCGGATTCTCGTGCAGCGTTCGATCTACGCGCGTTTTGCCGAGCGCTTCATCGAGCGCGCGAAGCGGCTCACGGTCGGCGATCCGCTAGCCGACAGCACGATCGTCGGGCCGATGATCAGTCAGGCGCATCTTGCGAAGGTGCGCAGCTACATCGAGCTTGGACCGAAGGAAGGTGCGACGCTCGCGTGCGGCGGCATCGATGTGCCGGGGCTTCCGGACGCGTTGCGGCAAGGTAATTTCGTGCCGCCCACGGTATTCGTCGATGTCGACAACCGGATGCGCATCGCGCAGGAAGAGATATTCGGCCCGGTTGCATGTCTGATTCCGTTCGACGATGAAGCGCACGCGGTGCGACTCTCGAACGAGATCGCCTACGGCCTGTCGAGCTACGTGTGGACCGAAAATGCCGGACGCGCGCATCGCGTCGCTGCGGCGATCGAGGCCGGCATGTGCTTTGTCAACAGTCAGAATGTGCGCGATCTGCGTCAACCGTTCGGCGGTACGAAGGCATCGGGTGTCGGGCGTGAAGGCGGCACGTGGAGCTATGAGGTGTTTCTCGAGCCAAAGAACGTGTGCGTGTCGCTTGGGTCGCATCATATTCCGCGCTGGGGGGTATGACGCGATGGGAAAACTCGCACTGGCAGCGAAGATCACACACGTGCCGTCGATGTACCTGTCGGAACTCGATGGTCCGCACAAGGGCTGCAGACAGGCGGCGATCGACGGCCACCATGAGATCGGCCGGCGTTGTCGAGAACTCGGCGTCGACACGATCGTCGTGTTCGACGTGCACTGGCTCGTGAACAGCGACTATCACGTGAACTGCGCGCCGCAATTCGAAGGCTGCTATACGAGCAACGAACTGCCGCACTTCATCCGCAACATGTCGTATGCGTATCCCGGCAACGTCGAACTCGGTCAGCTGATCGCGCAGGTCGCGAACGAAATGGGCGTAAAGAGCCGCGCGCATAGCGACACGACGCTCGAACTCGAATACGGCACGCTGGTGCCGATGCGCTACATGAACGCCGACCAGCACTTCCGCACGGTGTCGGTGGCTGCGTGGTGCATGTGGCACGGCCTTGCGAGCAGCGCGCGCTTCGGCCTCGCGGTGCGCAAAGCGATCGAGGAACGCTACGACGGTACGGTCGCGATTCTCGCGAGCGGTTCGCTCAGTCATCATTTCGCGGACAACGGTCATGCGGAACAGTACATGCACAAGGTGTGGAGTCCGTTTCTCGAACAGATGGACCGCAAGGTCGTCGAACTATGGGAAGCCGGCGACTGGCAGACGTTCTGCGCGATGCTGCCGCTCTACAACGAGAAATGCTGGGGCGAAGGCGGCATGCATGACACCGCGATGCTGCTCGGCGCGCTCGGCTGGGATCGCTACGACGGCCGCGCTGAAGTGATCACGCCATACTTCGGCAGTTCGGGCACCGGCCAGATCAACGCGATTTTTCCGGTCACCGCCCTGCCCGTTTGAACCGCTACCGCCACACCACGAACAGGAGCCCGCGATGCCTCATCTGACGCTCGAATACAGCGCAAATCTCGCCGACGATGTGCAGCTCGACGCGCTTTGTCGCGACCTCGCGCAATGCCTCGACGCGCAGCGCGACGGCGACGCACGTGTTTATCCGACCGGGGGCATCCGCGTTCGCGCGATTCGCTGCGAGCACTATTGCATTGCCGACGGCCGGCCCGGCAGCGCATTCCTGCACGCAAACCTGAAGATGGCCGCGGGCCGCCCGGAAGCCGTCCGCAAAGCGACCGGCGATGCGCTCTTCGACGTGATCAAGCGACGCTTTGCGGATCTGTTCGAACGCGAGGGCCTTGCGCTCTCGCTCGAGATCGGCGAGTTCAGCGAAGCGGGCACATGGAAGCACAACAATCTGCACGCGCGCCTTAAAGGCTAGGGGCCGCACATGCTAGACGAACAGACCATCCGCACGCTTGCCGCGCAACTCGATCAGGCTGAAAAAACGCGCACGCAGTTGCGCCATTTTTCCGCCGCTTATCCGCAGATGACCGTGCAGGACGGCTATGCTATCCAGCGCGCGTGGGTCGAACTGAAGCTCGCCGAAGGACACACGATCAAGGGACGCAAGATCGGGCTCACGTCACGTGCAATGCAGCGCGCGTCGCAGATCGACGAACCGGATTACGCACCGTTGCTCGACAGCATGTTCATCGAGAGCGGCCAGGACATTCGCGTGGATCGTTTCATCGCGCCGCGTGTCGAGGTCGAGCTGGCGTTCATCCTGAGTCGTCCGTTGAAGGGTCCGGGTATCACGCTGTTCGACGTGCTCGATGCAACCGCGTGGGTGACGCCGGCGGTCGAGATCATCGATGCGCGGATCGAGCAGTTCGATCGAGAAACGAAGGCGCCGCGCAAGGTCTACGACACGATCTCCGATTTCGCGGCGAACGCGGGTATTGTGCTTGGCGGGCGTCCGATCAAACCGCTCGATGTCGATCTACGCTGGGTGGGTGCGCTGCTCTACCGCAACGGTGCAATCGAGGAAAGCGGACTGGCCGCGGCCGTGCTGAATCATCCGGCGACCGGCGTCGCGTGGCTCGCGAACCGGATCGCGCAGTACGACGAACAACTCAATACCGGCGACGTGATTCTCGCCGGGTCGTTTACGAGTCCGGTGCCGGCGCGCGCCGGCGATACGTTTCATGTCGACTATGGGCCACTGGGGACGATCGGGTTGCGGTTTGTTTGAACGATCTGTCGAGCAGTCGAGAGGCCGCGCACCGCCTCTCCCTGCCGTCACAACCACTCAAAACTGATAGTTCACCGACACATCCACCACCGCATTCGTCGAGCTCTGCGTGATCGGACTATGCGACGCCCGACCCACCAGTTGCTCGATCGCGCCGTCGGCAGTCATGAACCAGTGCTTGCGGAAAAACCAGACCATCGTGATGCCCGCGCCGAACGACTTCATCCCCGCGTTCGCCGAGTAGCGCGGGTAGCCGGAGCGTGCCGACTGTTCGCTGCTGACGCCGAACCAGCGGTTCATGTAGCGCGAATCCGCGAACGTGACGGTCGGGCCGCCGAACCAGTAAAACTTCTCCGAGCTGCCGGGCAACGGCATGTACGCGCTGAAGTCGCCGATCCAGCCGTCGGTGCCGCCGAGGCTGCGACGAATGTCCGCGCGCAGCACCAGCGGGAAGTCCTTCGAGATCACGTAGTCGGTTGCAATCTTGATCTCCGGCGCCGCGTTGATGTTGCCGAGGCCGTGCAGATGTTGCTGGTCGTCGGCCGCACGGCGGCCGAGATCGTACGCGATCGCGATGCTGGTGCGCCAGTGCGTGCCGTTGATAACGTTCGCGCCGATTCCGTCGCCCGTCGACGCGAAGAACAGATCGCGATAGCGCAGATCGAAGCTCGGTCCAACCATCATGTGGTAGCGGTCCGCACCGTCGTAGCGCGGCTGAAACGTCGTCGCTGCACCGAGGCGGAACGCCCAGTCGGGCTGCTTCTCGCCATATAGTTTTTGCAGCGGAATCCCGGACGAATACTGCCATTCCGCAAGCGGCGACGGCGTTTGCGCGTGCGCGGCCGTACTCATCGAAGCGGCATAGCCGCAGACGATCGTGACCACAGCGGCCGTCCCTCGACTGCCCCATTGCCACCCTCGCTTCGATATCCGCTTCTTCGGCGATATTCTCGTGTCGATCCGCATTCTTTGAACTCCCGGCGATGCGCCGGCGGCGGTGCCGGCAAAAAGCGGCGATTAAACGCGTGCGGGTCACCCGACGCGGTCGCCATCGTGTAAGAACGACGCGGCCGGAATACAGATTCCGCCGCAACCGGAACGCATGCACATCGATCAGCCTGGCGGCAGGTCAGATTTGCAGGTCCGGCGCGAGGTGTTCAGCAAACGGCGTTCCTGGGGACGGTGTAACGCGAAGGCGGGATGAAAAGCGGAGAATGCGGAGAACAGGAAATGCCCGCGCAGGCCACGCTGGCATGGGCGCAGGGAGAAGGCAGCGACTTGCTTAGGTGAGTGACGACGCGCATCCATGGTGCGGGACGAGCGCCGTGACGCTCATTCGGTCCTGTACCAGACGCGGATGCCCGAATACCAGTGACTGACGCTGGTATCGTCGCCGCTGCCGAACGTCGACAGACTTTCGATGTTGATCACGTCTACGCCATGCTCGGCGATCCAGCCGTTCGCGCGCTCGACGAGGGCCGCGGCGTTTTCGTAGGTGTGCCCCTTGATCAGGTGGCGTTGCACCACCTGACGTTCGAAATCGGCAAAAGCGATTTTCATCGATGTCTCCTGTCGACCCGAGTTAGCGCTTTAGCGCTTACTCGGGTCCCATGCAAGCGGCAAAGCTGTTTTTGTGCATCGCACCGATCCATGTTCGTCGCGTGTCGTTGCCGGAGCCAGTCTAGCAAATACGCCTGCTTAACGGTCGATATGCGTCGCCCCGATTTCCCCGTACGCGGCCTCGATCTGCCGCGCGAAACGCACCCCGTCCATCAGCGGCGAACGCTCCATCCGGCCGCGCAGATCACGGCGCAAGGTCGCGAGTGCCGGCAGGTCGGCAGCGAGCGCCAGTGCGGTGCGCACGAACGCGTCGTCGGTGAATGCGGCGAGCTCCGCGAGGCCGAGATTCGTCAACTGACTCAGCCCCCCGCGACCGACCGCCGTCTGCCCGACGCGGGTGACGACCGGCACGCCCATCCACAACGCGTCGAGGCTCGTGGTGTGGCCGTTGTACGGCAACGTGTCGAGCCCGATGTCGATGCCGCAATAGCTCGCGAGATAGTCCGCTCGCGGCCGGAACGGCACGAACGCGAGGCGCGCGATATCGATGCCCTGCGCTGCCGCACGCGCGGAAAGCCGTTCGCGTGCAATGCCGGGGGCGGCCATCAACACGAGCCGCGCGTCGGTCAGCGCGCTCATGACGCCCGCCCACATCCGCAGCGTTCGATCGGTCAGCTTGCACGGATTGTTCAGACAACCGAAGGTCACGTAGCCGTTTGCGAGTGCCGGCAGCGGGCCGGGTTCCGGCGGATTCGCCATCAACGGGTCGTAGCACCAGAACGTGTCGGCGAGCCGCACTGACTGTTCGCGGTAGTGCGCGCCGTGCTCCGGCGGATCGAGATGCGGATCGGTGAAACGATAGTCCATTGCCTCGAGCCCGGTCGTGCCTGGGTAAGCGAGCCATGCGACCTGTACCGGCGCAGGCTTGCGCGCAAATACCAATGGACGTCCATCGGCCATGTGCATCGTCAGGTCGACGAGGATGTCGATGCCGTCGTCGCGAATCGTGCGTGCGAGCTGCGCATCGTCGAGCGCGCGGACATCGCGCCACACGTCCGCATGCTGCGCGAGACGCGCGGTCATCGCATCGGGACGCTCGACGTTCGCATAGCAGACGATCTCGAATGCGCTGCGATCATGATGCGCGAGCAGCGGCATCAGGAACAGCGCCTGGCAGTGGTCGCGGAAATCCGCGGACACGTAGCCGATACGCAACCGTTGCGACGACCCGTGGCGACGTACCGTGCTGTCGTGAGAAAAACGGGCGGACCGCAGCGGGGCCTCATGAAGCGCAGACCATCGATGCGCTTCGTCGAGCACCGTACGCGCATCGTCGGACTGAAACGTCAACGCGTACAGCAGGTTGCTGTGTGCGATCACTTTGTCCGCATCGCAATCGATCGCGCAACGGTAGCTCACGATCGCTTCATCGAGTGCACCGCCATCCTTCAGCACGTTGCCGAGATTATTGTGGCTCACCGAATGCGTCGGCTCGACTGCAAGCGCACGGCGGATGCATGCTTCGGCTTCCTCGATACGGCCGAGCGTCCGGTGCAGGTTGCCCAGGTTGTTATGCGCGGCGACGTGTGCCGGCCGCAGTTGCAACGCCTGTTCGAACGCCTGGGCGGCGGCATCGAATGCGCCCCGCTGCTTCAGCACGTTGCCAAGATTGTTGTACGCGTCCGCGTGGTCCGGCTGCAGTTCGATCGCGCGACGATAGTGGGAGAGCGCATCCTCGTGACGGCCAAGCGCATGCGCGGCATTGCCGAGGTTGTAGGCGATATCCGCAGAGGATGGATCGAATGCGGCTGCACGCTCGATCAGTGCGAATGCTTCGGTGGCGTCACCCGCGTCACGCCGTTCGAGCAACGCGACGCCAAGATTCGCGTGTGCCGCTGCACTGTGCAGGTCTGCTTTTACCGCGTCTCGCAGCAACGCGATCGCTTCGTCATGCCGTCCAGCAGCGCGCAGCAATGTGCCGAGGTTTGTCAGCGCACCCGCATGGAGTCCGCCCGTAAGAGCGCGACGATACGCTGCTTCCGCGCGCGCCGTGTCGCCGAGCAACCGGTACGTATTGCCCAGATTATTCGATGCATCGACGTTGGCGGGTTCGCGCGCGAGCACGGCTTCATATTCGGCTGCCGCATCGTGCAGATCACCACACGCGTGCAACGTATCGGCCAGCAACATGCGGGCATCGGTGAGTGTCGCGTCGTCCGCGAGCAGCAAGCAGCATGCGTCGATCGCTTCGTCGAACTGCCGCAGTGTCGCGAGAATTTGTGCGCGCCCCAGGCGGTAACGCGATTCGCGCGGCGCGTACTCGAGTGCGACCTCGACGCAGGCGAGCGCCTGTGCTGTCCGGCCGCATTGCAGTTCGAGAATGCCGAGCCGGAAGCGCGTGTCCGCATGGGTCGGTTCGTCGGTGAGGATTGCTTCGTAGCTCACGCGCGCGGCAGCGAGATCGCCGGCGAGATGCAGTGCCCTGGCGTTCGCGATCTGCGTTACGTGCGTGGGATCGAACGCACTGCCCTGCTCTTCCTGTTCGGCTTCGTGCGTCGTCATGATTGCGCTCGCATGTCAGGCGGGAATGCGTGAGCGCTCGTCCTGCAACTGCTCGAACGCATCGACGATGCGCTGGACAAACGCGTTCTTGTGCGCGAGCGGACCGTCGACCGTCTCGCGATGGATCAACATCGTCGCATTCGCCTCGAACACGAACACGCGACCGTCCGGCAGCATCGTGAAGTCGATCCCGCCGTAATCAAAGTCGAGCCGGCGTCCGATCGCTTCGATCGTCCGCATCGCGCGCTCGCCGAGCGCGGCACGCGGGTCTTCGAGAAAACGCCGTTCTTCCGCGATCTTGTCAGCGTTGTCGAGCATGCCGGCCGTGTAGTAATGGACCATCCACTGCGGCGAAATCGCGAGGTGATACGGAAACGGCTTCCGGTCGACGAAGATGATCCGATACTTCCGGTAGTGGCCGTCCGCGCTGCGAAAATCGTCGAAGCGGGTCACGTAGCGCGGCTCGTCCGTCTCCTTCAGTGCGGCCCACAGCGAATCGAACGATGTGTGCAGCACGAGTCCATCGCCGCCATGTGTCTCGACCGGCCGCATCAGCAGTGGGAATGCGAGGTTCGCGACTTCGAGCCGTTCCGCGAATGCACGCCTCGATTCCGGCATCCGCACGACGCGAATGCACGGCGCAACCGCGACGCCGTCGATACCGGCCAGCAGTATCGCCATCCGGTGCCGCTGCGTGCGCGCGACGGCGTCGGGGCGATTCAGCACCGCACGTCCGCAACGCTGGGCGAAACGTTCGAGCCGCGCGGTCAGCGGCGTCGCGATATCGGGTTCACCGATCGCGTTGAACACCAGATCGAACGGCGGCAACTGCGCGTCATCGGCATCCGGTGCATAGTCGATCGCGTACTTGATGCGCTCGATCGTGTCGGACGGCAGCAGCGTGTCGAACGGAATGTTGCCCGACGCGCGCCCTGAACAGAGAATCAGCAGCCTGCGCCGAGGGTTCTGCGCCGGCTCGACAAACACGCGCTGCAGCGTATAAGCGCGGATCCGATGCCGCTCCGCATCGGCGCGTTGTCCTTGCGCGTCGTAGATTGCCGCGAGATTCTGATGTGCGATCGCGAGATCGGGATGCACGTTCAGCGTGTGGGCGTACCAGTGCTTCGCCGTATCGTTGTCGCCGCGCATGTAGTAGACAGTCGCGAGGTTGTAGAGCGCGATCGATGCGAGTTCCGGCGCGCCTTCCACGATCGTGTCGAAGGTCGCAACCGCGATCCGATGCGCGAGAAAACCGGTCTCGTCGCCGGCCGCCTGCAATGCTTCGGCCAGCGCCGCATGCAGTTCGAGGTTTAGCGGGTCGGCGTCGAGCGCTCGCTTGATCTGCTCGACGTCGTGGCCGATGACCGGTGTCGTCATGGCATTCATACGCGTTGCAGGGAGAATTCGGTCAATGCGTCGCACAGCGTGTCGACGGCTGCTTCGGTGACCGCGTTATACAGCGACGCACGTAGCCCACCCACCGAGCGATGCCCTTCCAGCCCGACGATGCCGCGCTCGCGCGCGACGTCGACGAAGGACGCATCGAGCCGCGCATCGCCAAACGTGAACGCGACGTTGGTCCGCGAACGCCATGGCGCGTCCGCATGGATGGTCACAGCGTCGCCGAGCGCGTCGAGCGTCGCGTATAACTGCGCGGCCTTACGCACGTTGATCCGCTGTATCGCGTCGAGTCCGCCGATCTCATCTCGCAGCCAGCGTGTAATCAGCGTCAGCACGTAGATCGCGAATACCGGCGGTGTGTTGTAGTTCGAACCGTGCTCGATGTGCGTGCGGAAGTCGAGAATCGTCGGCAAGCCATCGGGGATACGTTCGAGCATCGTGCGATCGACGATCGCGACCGTCACGCCTGCCGGACCGAGGTTTTTCTGCGCGTGTGCGTAGATCATCGCGTAGTGCTCAGCGTGGATCGGCTGCGACAGGAAATCGGACGACATGTCCGCGACCAACGGCACACATGGCGCTTCATCGCACGGGGGAAACTGCAACCCTTCGACCGTTTCGTTCGACACGTAGTGCAGATACGCAGCGGACGAAGCCACGTCGAGCCCTCGCAGATCCGGCAGACGGCGATAGCCCGTATCGCGTCCGTCCCATGCGATCTTCGCGGCGGAAACACGCACGGCCTCCGCTGCGGCCCGCGCGCTCCAGTAGCCGGACGCGACATATTCCGGAGGGGCAGCCGCGTGCGCGGCGAAGTTCATCGGGATCATCGCGAACTGCAGACTGCTGCCGCCCTGCAGAAACGTCACCGCGTAGCGGTCCGGCAGACCTAGCAGCGCACGCAGGTTCTGCTCCGCCTCGTCGAGCAGCGCGCGAAACCAGTCGGAACGATGACTCATGCCGAGCACGGAGAGTCCCGTTTCGGGCAACGCTACGATCGCATCGCGGGTCTGCCGCAAAACGGATTCGGGCAAGGCGCCGGGACCGCCGGAGAAATTGAGTGCGTTGGACATCGTCGCGCGTCGTGAGGGGTGCCGAAAGAGGTTCGTTAGGTCTATGTAGGGTCGCCAGTCGTTCGTGTGCGACGGCGAGCACCATGCAATCAGACTAGCAGCGCTAAACGCTGCTCAAAGAATCGATGAAGGCACCGAAGCGGCGTCAATTCGAAGAAACAGAGCAGGTTTGGGTGACGATGGGTGTCTCTCTGCCGGCATGTAGCGGGCAAAGCTTGTGAATCGCACTCGACAGTCTTTCAACTGCCTTGTGCTGGTGACGAGGAACAGGGATTATCTGTAGGGAATGCCCGGAAGGTCCAGAGAACGCACGAAGTGCGATCATTGCCGGGACGACGCTGCGTCGCACAGCGCTGTTCGACGTGCAGCAAACTCGCGAAGGCTAGACGTTCCGGTCGCGAAGGACGTGATGGCGTATGACGCGCTCTAGCCGGTAGAGTCCAGGATTGTGATTCCTGTCGTCGTAGTGACGTTAAGACAACGCGATGCAGCGGCAGAGCGACACCGCTGACGCCGCCGCMCCCCCTCAGCGCCGGCCAATCCCCCGCCCATCCCGATGACCCACACGACGACGCGGCACGCGAACGATTCGCCCGCGCCCGCGCATCATACGATGCTCAAGACTACCTGGAAAATTACGCAGCGGCCGCCGTAAGCTGTACCGGCAGAAAATTCTGCAAGTACTCCTCGAATTCCGCCTTCACCTCGGGATGACGCAGCGCGAACTCGACGGTTGCCTTCAGGTAGCCAAGCTTGCTACCGCAGTCGAAACGCGTGCCGAAGTAGCGGTACGCGAGCACCTGTTCTTCGGCCAGCAGTGACTGCAGCGCGTCGGTGAGTTGCAGTTCGCCACCGGCGCCCGGCTTCAACGCGCGGATGTGATTGAAGATCGTCGGCATCAGCACATAGCGCCCGACCACGCCGAGATTCGACGGCGCTTTTTCAGGTGCAGGCTTCTCGACGATACCCGACAGCTTGATCACGTCCTCTTCCCACTCGCGTCCATCGACGACACCGTACGAACGGCTGTCTTCGCGCGCGATCGTTTCGACGCCCACCACCGAGCTGTGATAGTGGTTGAACACGTCGACCAGCTGTTTCATCACCGGCTGCGTGCTGTGCAGCAGATCGTCCGCGAGAATCACGGCGAACGGGCTCTCTCCGACCAGCTTTTCGGCGCACAGCACCGCATGGCCAAGGCCAAGCGCAGTGGCCTGGCGCACGTAAAAACAATCGACGTTCGCGGGCTTGATGCTGCGCACGAGATCGAGCAGTTGCTCCTTGCCGCGTGCTTCGAGTTCGGCTTCGATTTCGTACGACTTGTCGAAGTGATCTTCGATCGCGCGCTTGCTGCGCCCGGTCACGAAGATCATTTCGGTAATGCCTGCCGCGATCGCTTCTTCCACCGCGTACTGGATCAACGGCTTGTCGACGATGGGCAGCATTTCCTTCGGACTGGCCTTGGTGGCCGGCAGGAAGCGTGTTCCGAGGCCCGCCACGGGAAACACGGCTTTGGTGACTTTCAGCATGGTCTGCATTCCCACATCGGTTAATCAATCTTCTTGCGCCCGTTGCAGCAGCGCACACGTGCCGGAAACTCTTTCAGCCCGACATTCATCGGATCGAGGTGAATCGGGCCTGTCGATCCGAGGCTGTCGCATGATGAAATTGAATCCGGAAACAATTACGCGGCACCAATAATGAACAAAAGTGAATCGCGCAATTGTTACGTATTAAATCCGCTTCGATAATCAAAAGCGTTATTCATTCTCATCGAACGATGGCAGCTTGCCGGGTGTCATCCGGAAACGTCCGATCGGTTCATTTCGCAGTGCCTCACGATAAGCTGACACCGCCACGAGAACCAGCAGGACCGCGATGCCTGCGAGCAGATGCATGTTCATGGCTTTACTCCTGGTCAAAGGATTCCGAGACTCAAACTATCACGAAAAAATCGATAAATAATTCTCGCCGATGTAACGAAATCTTTGATTCATTTCACGCAATTCATTCAACGGTCATTTTCATCATTTCTTTTATCGAATGAATTTTTATTCATTTTTACCACTACCGATGCTCTACGATGGCCATACGAACCCGCGCGCGCGGGTATGACGCTATGGCGCGGTACGGATCCAGCGCCGCGTATAAGCAAATTCCACAGTCCGATAAAAGGAGCATGCATGAGCCGTACGAGCACGATGGCCGTCGAGGCAACCGCCACTCCATTGCCCTTCCAGGCCCGCTCGCACGGTGAGGCCCGCGTGGACACCGCCGGCAAGGATCACATTGTCGACACGATGCGCGGCTTCGCGGCGCTGCTGGTCGCGTACTTCCATTGCCGGCAGGTCGAATGGGTCGGCATGCAGAGCTTCCATCAGACGATGGGCCATTCGCTCGACCTCAACGCGATCGTCGCGTACCTCACGTTTCCGATCGCATGGGGATCGGCCGGCGTGCCGATCTTCTTCGTGATCAGCGGCTACTGCATTCATCGCGGCGCGGCACTGCGCATCGCACAGAACCCCAATTACCGGCTCGACGCGACGAATTTCTGGGCGCGCCGTTTTGCGCGCATCTATCCGGTGCTGCTGGCTGCGCTGCTGCTGACGTTCGCATTCGACTGGTTCAGTCTGCAACTGCCGCCGGTCAGCCACAAGGTGCGCGACATCGGCGTGCAGGCGTTCCTCGTCAATCTGTTCTCTCTGCAGGGCGTGGCCGGCAAGACCTACGGATCGAACGGTGCACTGTGGACGCTGTCGCTCGAAGTGCAGTTCTACGCGATCTATCCGCTGCTGTTTGCACTGCGCCGGCGTATTGGCATCGGTCCGGTGCTCGCGGGAGTCGCGCTCGTGAACGTCGTGTCGGCATTCGTGCTGGAACGGCATGACCTGCAGTTTTTCACGTCGTACTGGCTGTCGTGGACGCTCGGCGCGTGGATCGCCGACGTGAAGGCCCAACAGGGAGGTACCGCGAAGCAGCCGCCGTCGTCGCTGCTCTACGTCGCGGCGGCTGTTTTCACGGCACTCGGCTGTATCGCGTTCCATTTCGGGCAGTACGGTGCGTTCCAGTTGTGGGCGTTGGGCTTCGCGTGCTATCTGTACCGCGCGCTCGACACGGTCCGCACGGCCGGCGGTATCGCGATGCGTGCGCTGGCGCGTGTCGGCGACTTCAGCTTTTCGCTGTACGTCGTGCATCTGCCTATATTCGTGCTGCTGTCGTCGCTGCTGTTCCGCTCCACGCTGCAGCTGACGATCTGGCCGACGTTCGGCTACATGCTGGTCGCAGTCGTCGTCGCGTACGTGTTCCATCGGCTGGTCGAACTGCCCGCGATGAAGTGGTCCGCGAGCCTCAAGCCGCGCAATCGCGGCGCGGCTGCATCCACAGGTGCAGCCGCACGGGTTTAATAACGTCAGCGATCCGCGACGTCCTGCAGAATCCGCTCAACTGACGCGACATACGAGGCCGAACCGAAACGCTGCCGCGCGTCGCGTTCGCCGTTCGCGACGAGCCGCTCGCGCAGCCCCTCGTCGGCGCGCAGTTCGGCGAGCGTATCGGCGAGACCGTGCGCATCGCCCGGCGTGCACAGCATGCCGTTCACCCCGTCCTCGACGATCTCGATCACACCGCCCGCGCGTGCAGCGACAACCGGCCGCCCCGCCAGCATCCCTTCGACGATCACGCGGCCAAACGGCTCCGGCGTGATCGACGTATGCACGACGACGTCCACAGCATGCATGCAGGCCGCGATGTTGTTCTGGAAGCCGAGAAAATGCACACGATCGCCGATCCCGTGATTGACGACGAACGCACGCAATTCAGCTTCGTATTCGTCCTCGCCGAACAGCGGCGCACCCACCAGTACCGCATGCATGTGCGGATTGAGCACGACCGCTTCGAGCAGCACATGCTGGCCTTTCCAGCGTGCGAGACGGCTGAACGAACCGACGAGAAAGCCTTCCAGCGGCAGATCCAGCAGCGCGCGCAGCGTCTTCTGCGGCACATCGGCGAGCGCGTCGAATGGCTCGGCATCGATGCCGTTGAACACGACGTCGACGCGCCGGCTGCCGAACTGCGTCAACTCGACGAACGCCTGCTTCGACGCACCCGAATTCGCGATCACGTGCGCCAGCCCGAGCTTTGCGCACCACTTGATGATCGCCAGCTGACGCGGCCCGAAATGCTCCGCACTGACGATGTCGCGCAAATGCCAGACAGCGGGCTTCCCCACGAGGCGCCCGACGATCGCGCCGATCACCATCGCGCGCTGCGTGTTCGCGTAGATCACGTCGGCGTGCTTCGCGCGGCGCATCACGTTGCGCACCAGCGCGGCCATGTCCTTCAGCGCTCGCCATTTCGGCACGCTGCCGCCCTGCTTGCGAACCTGGCGCAGTGCGCCCGAATCGAATACGTTGACCGTGACGCCGGCCTGATCGAGCGCGGTGCGGAACGGGCCATCGTCGAACAGCACGACTTCGACACGCTCGCGCAGGCCTTTCACGATTTCCAGCAGCGACAATTCAGCGCCACCGAGCACACCGCTTTGATCGACGGCGAGCACACGCGGTGCATGCTTCGCCGACGTCTTCGCACGCGGGACATCGCGCGGTGCATCGAACGCGGGTAACGTCGCCCCCTGCAATGCAGGCACTGCGGCACGCACGTGCGCGAAAAAGCGCTCGCGAAAATGGGTCGCTGAAAACCGCTCGGCATTGCGCCGGCAATCGGCAGCGACGAAGCGATATGCACCATCAGCAAACGTGCCGACAGCCGCGACGATCGACTCGATCGTCTGCTCGTCGAAGAACAGACCCGTGGGTTGCGACTGCGACGGGTCGCGCACGGTTTCGAGCGCCCCGCCCTTGCCATACGCGATCACCGGCGTGCCGCACGCCTGCGCTTCGACCACCGAAATGCCGAAGTCTTCTTCAGCAGCGAAAACGAACGCCTTCGCACGGCGCATATGATCGTGCAGCACCGCGAACGGCTGATAACCCATGATCTCGACGTTCGGGCCGGCCTTCGCGCGAATCTTCTGCATGTCGGGACCGTCGCCGATCACGACGAGCCTGCGCTCCGGCATCTTTGCAAAGGCCTCGACGATCAGATCGATCTTCTTGTACGGCACCATCCGCGATGCGGTCAGATAAAAATCTTCCTTCTGCTCGCTCAGCTTGAACGCATCGACATCGACCGGCGGAAAGATCACGTCGGCTTCGCGCTGATACACCTTCTTGATACGGCGCGCGATGAACTCGGAATTGGCGACGAACGAATCGACCGAATTCGACGTGCGGATATCCCAGTTGCGGATGTAATGCAGGATCAGCCGCGCGAGCGCCGACTTCGGACCGCTCGTCAGCTTCGACTGCTGCAGGTATTGATGCTGCAGATCCCACGCATAACGGATCGGCGAATGCACATAGCTGATGTGCACCTGGTCCGGCCCGGTCAGCACGCCCTTCGCGACTGCGTGGCTGCTTGAGATCACGACGTCGTATGCGGACACGTCGAGCTGTTCGATCGCGAGCGGCATCAACGGTAGCCATGCACGGTAGCGCTTGCGTGCGAACGGCAACCGCTGGATGAACGACGTGGTCACCGGTTTGCCGCGCACGAACGTGCGGTCGTCGAGAAAATCGACGAGGCTGAACAGGTCCGCGTCCGGAAAGCACGCGATGATCTGTTCAAGCACACGTTCCGCGCCCGCATAGGTGACGAGCCAGTCGTGCACGATCGCGACGCGCACGTTGCCGCGTGCGCTACGTCGCCGCGCGGTCGTGCCGGGAGCCGTCGTGACAATCGGAGGAGAGACAGGATCGGCAAGCGCGCCACGCGTGACGGGACGCAGTGCTGCCTGTTCGACGAGATCGTGGTTCATGCGCTTTTCCTCGGGTTCAGTCGCATCAGCACCATTCGCGCAAGGTCGCGCAGCGCCGGGGTCATCGTGATCGACCAGACCACGTTTGCGCCGACCACGAGCGCCACCGCGACGACGCTCGACGTGAGGCCAGACAGGAAGGTGGAAAGCCACAGCGTGCCGATCAGGAAGACCAGATGCGCGAGCATGTCGAGCACGATCGGCCGTGCGCGGATCGCGGACAGCCACAGCAGTACGCCGTAATCGAACAGCGCACGCGACGCGACGACTATCGCCGCGCCGGTCAAACCGAAGTGCGCGATGCCGAACCACAGCGCGCCGGCAAAGAACGGCAGTTCGAACATGCCGACCCGCGCGGCCGCCGCGGGCGTCACCTGCGACTGCACGAGAATGCGCGTCACGTTCGCCTGCCCGACGAGCCACACGCCGACGATCAGAATCCGTCCTACCGGTCCCGCTGCCGTCGCAATCTCGTTGCCGACCCACAGATGCAGGAACGGTTCGAGCACGATGATCGCGACGAGCGCGACCGGCGTGAACACGCCGTTCAGGAATTCGAGCGACTGCCGTGTGAGCACATCGGCATGGTCGCGTCCCACTGCGGAAAGACGCGGAAACAGCGTGCGTGTGAGTGCGGTCGGCACGATGTTCAGCCGCGTGACGAGATTCTGCGGCACGGTGTAGTACGTAACGAAGCGCGCACCAAGCGACGTGCCGAGCATCACGCGATCGAGCGATTCGGCGACCATGTTCGTCACGCTCGCGATCAGCATCCAGCCGCCGAAACTGAACAGCCCCTTCGCGACGCCGAATTGCGGCGGCTCGATGCGGCGGATGCCGAGCACCTTCAACGCCGAGTGACCGAGCAACGCCGCTGCGAGCAGCCGCGCGACGACCGCTGCGGCGAGCACGTACTGCAGCGTCGGCGCGAAATACCACGCAGCACCGAGCGGCAGCAGCTGGAACAGGAACGTGCCGAGCGTCTGGTTCGTGTTGTAGATACCGAAGCGCTCCGCGCCGTTGATCGCACCGGCGAATACCCACGACACGTTGGCGATCGGCATCGCGATGGCGAGCCACGGCAGCGCCATGTACACCTCGTGCTGCAGTTCCGGCGATACCTTCGAGAAATACGCGGTGTACATGAACGCGCCGAAGTAGATCATCAGGCCGCCCGCGATACCGGTCGCGAGATTGAGCCACGTCGCGCTCCAGAACACGCGCGAACTCTCGCTGGCGTCGCCGCTCGCGCGCGCCTTCGAGATGTGGTTCTGCGCGGCCATGCTCATCCCGAGATCGAGGATGCCGAAGTAGCCGATCAGCGTCCACACGAGGCTGATCACGCCATAGCGCTCGACGCCGAGCAGCTTGATGTAGGCCGGCACCGTGACGAGCGACACGAACGTGGGCAGTACTAGTCCGAAGAAATTGATCGCTACGTTCTTGAGGATGCCCTTGTCCATCGATTCCCTTCCGGTTCGTTCATGCGTCTCGCTGCAATCACATCGAGTAGAGCACGTAAAAAAGCCCATTGATGCAGTGCGGAAAACGAAAATAAATCGCCTTCACGCGGCGATGCTGAAGCCGTTCAGGCCGGTTTCCAGCGGTACATCATCACTTTGCCGCGCGCGTCTTCTTCGACGAAGATCAGGTACTCGCCGTCGCTGCGACGCGACGCGCTGATGCCGTTCGGCACATCGACCCAGCCGGACGCCCGACCCACTTCCGGTCCCGGCCGGATCACGCCGACTTCCTTGCCCGAATCGCGGTCGTACACGTGCACCGCGCCGACGGCTTCGACCGTGAACACGTACTGCCCTTCGACGGTCAGCCCGATCGTCGTGACGACCGGCTTCGCTTTCGTGTTCCAGGGCAGCGTGACTGCATAGCGCTGCACCGGCTTGCCGGTCGACCAGTGGTCGTAGCGCACCAGCTCGCGGCCGACCTCCTTCCAGAAACCCGGCTCGAACGGCAGATCGGCGGTATAGCCGGTCGCGTACATGGAATCGGTGGCCGGGTCGTACACCGCGCGACGCAGCTCGGTGAACGGCTGCGGCACCGGGTACGCGGTGATGTCCGCATACGAGTAGATCGGATTGCCGTGCGCATCGAGGCCGCCGAAGCGAAACCGGAACACGCCCTTCGAATCGCGCGCGCGCCAGATATCGCCGTTCGTATCGATCCACCAGCCCCAGCCGCCGACAAGCTTCGGGCCCGTTGTGTTCGGCGTGAATTCGTTCGCATCGAAGCGGCCGTCGCCGTTCGCGTCGCGCCAGATCCAGTCGCCGCCCGCGGGCGCGTTCGGGATGTTCGCGACGCCGCGCGGACGTCCCGCGATGAAGCCCGACGGAATCGCCGTCTCGCCTTCGCGTGCCGGATCGAATCGATAGATCTTCAACTGATCCGCATACATGTCCGTCAGAAACAGAAACGTGTGCCCCTTCAGCTTGCGAGCGACCGGCAGACCAGGCCACTGACCGGTGTGGAACACGGGATCCTGCGGATAACGAAAACGGTTCGACAGAAAGCCCGCATAACGCCACTCCTGTCCCACCGGCTTCGACAGATCCAGCTCGAAGCGCTTGTTGCCCGTATAGACGCTGTCCGGCCGCGACGGATCGATCCACGCACCGTCGACGAACAGCAACCCTTGCACCTGCCATAACCGCTTGCCGTCGGGCGTATAGCTTTCGAGCGTCGCACCGAGCCCTGCACCGAGCGGTGCGAAACGCGGACCGATACCGTTGGTCGACACGTACACGTTGCCCTGCGCATCGACACCGACACCGGTCAGTCCGTTGAAGCGCTGCGGTCCCGGCTTGCCCTCCGAACTCGCACCACCCGAAAAAATGCCGCCTCGTTCGCCGAGCGTGCCGCTCAATGCATAGCGTCCGTTCGTCTTGCTGAAGAACAGCACCTGCTGACGCGGCCCGTTGTCCGCGATCAGCACTCGGCCGCGTCCGTCGACAGCGATGTCGACCGCGACGGTGTCGGCGGGAAGCGGCAACGTGTCGTCGAGAGGCTTGCCGCTTGCGCTGAAATGCGCGACATGCGGCACAGCGTTGCTAGCTTTTTTGTCCGATGCAATGTCCGGGACCGGGTTCGATCCGTCGCCGAGCGTGTCCGTCAACGCCCATACCGAGCCGTCCGGTGCGAGCGCGAGGCGGCCCGGCTGCGGGACCGTCCACTCCGATTTCTTCAGCATCGATTCCGCGTCGTACACCTCGATGCGATCGCGCGTCGTGTTCGCTGCGTACAGCGTCGTGTCGTTTGCCGCGAGACCGCCTATATCACCGGCCGCTACCGTGCGTTTAGCGTTCGCGTCGCTGGCCGATGGCGGCGGCTGCGTCGGCACGTCGTTCATCATCAGGAAGCTTGCTGCGAGCTTCGCGCGTGGGTCCGCCGGATTCACGGCAGGCTGGAACGGCGCGCTCTGCTTGATGTCGCCGATCTCGCGCCGCGAGATGCCGTACCACTGACGTCCCTTCTGCGGCCAGATCCCCTGCGCGACCAGATGCCCCTTCTCGTTGCCGACCGATACCGCGACGAACGCGTAACGCCGGTTCACTGCGACCGCGTTGCCGCCGCCGTTACCCCAGCCATGTGTGCCGCCTGCGAAGCCGAGCATCTTGCCGTTCTGATAGACACTCGCTTCGGCGCCGCTCTCGTCCCATGGCGCATTCGTGTAGACCTTGCCGTCCTGCGCGACTGCGATCGCAGTGATGTTGATCTGCGTCCATGTACCGTCGCCGTAGCCGAACGTATTGCCGATCCACGACGTCCGCGCATTCAGCGCGGTCTCGGCACTCGCAGCCGATGCGCCAACGAGACAGACTCCCGCCAGGCTCGCGCAGACGAGTCGTGCAAATGTGGAACGCAGCGAACGCGGCAAATGGGGTACTCCTGTAGCGAAGGCGGCAATATGGACAACCCGTCGACTGCCCTGCGAACGTCGTTGGAAAAACGTGCGGGCACGGCTGAACGCAGGACGAAAATCTCCTGACTGCGCCTAACGATACGCGGGAGATCCGACGTGAAGAAAATCTAAAATAATTCAAAAAAATTCAAACGCGGTCGATTGGAAGAAAGAAATGAATTGAAATGAAACGATGACCGCTCGCACTGCACACCGACGCAGCAGTCGATCGTTTTTACCGCCATGCGCGGCGCGGGTTTGCAGTTTTTACGGATTCACGTTGTGGAATATCGAAATAATCACGACCGTTCATTTGATGACGTCGCGATGTCATTCAAAACATTCAGTCGTTTCATTACGGTTTTTTCGCAATTTCTTTTCCTTAGAATGGATTCGCTTCCGTGAGCACGCGGAGGGTCGTCGCGTGCGCGCACGATCTACGCTGCTTCAAGCAACACCCTTCAAGGATTACTCAGGACGCTCATGACTGTCAGCGCATTGCCTGCCGCGCCCTCTCACCGACATCGCATCGTGCAGCTCGACGGCCTGCGCGCGATCGCCGTACTTGCCGTGTTTGCGCAACACGCGCTGAAAGCGCCGCTGTGGATGGGTGTCGATCTGTTCTTCGTGCTGAGCGGATTTCTGATCACCGGCATCCTGCTCGAACGCAAGGAGCGAGGCGTCAGCTATTTCAGCTACTTCTACGCGCGCCGCGCACGCCGCATCCTGCCGCCGTATGTGTTGCTGATGATCGTGTCGTCGCTGCTGTTCGGTCTCGGCTGGGCGCAACACTGGGAGTGGTACGCGTTCTTCGCGACGAATATCGGCGATGCGCTGAACCAGAGCGGACACGACAGCCTGAACGTGCTGTGGTCGCTTGCCGTCGAAGAGCAGTTCTATATTTTCTGGCCGTTCGTGATCCTGCTCGTGCCGCGACGCGCGCTCGGGTATGTCGCGCTTGCGCTGATCGTCGGTGTGCCGTTTCTGCGTGCGCTCGCAACGCCATGGTTCGACTCGTTCTGGCCGATCTACTACCTGACGCCGTTCCGGATGGATCTGCTTGCCGCGGGCGCGCTGCTCGCGGTCGCGGTGCGCAAGAATCCCGATGCGCTCGAGCCGTTCAAGCCGGTCGCCGTGCTTGGCGCGATTGCAGCGCTGGCGGTGCTCGCGTGGCTGCATCTGCACTTCCCGCGTTTTCGGGCGGCTAATACGCCGTTGTCGAATGCGGGGCTGTATAGCGTATCGCTCGTACTGTGCACGTCGCTTGTCGTGATCGCGCTGCAAAGCAAGGGCATCGTGAAGCGCGTGCTGTGCAATCCGGTGCTCGTCTACATCGGCACGATCAGCTACACGATCTATCTGATTCACCTGACCGTGCTGTACACGCTGTGGCCGCTGCATTACAGCCGTATCGTGACCGCTGCACTCGCGCTTGCGATCACGCTCGTCTACGCGAGCATCAGCTGGTTCGGGTTCGAGCGGCGGCTGATTCATGGGCCACGTCGTGCGTCGTCCGCGCATTCGATGATGCACCCTGCCCGTGCTGCGGTTGCGCTGCCGGTTGAGTCCGCGGGCACCAGCGATGTGTCGAGGACGCGCGCATGAGACGCGTCGCGACGTTCGCGATGCGTCGGGCCGCGATGTGTTGCGCTCGAATGATTGAGTCTCCGGCGCGTCGACATGGTGCGATGCCTGGGCGGACAATGTCCGAAGTCGCGCCACGATTGCAACGTGTTGCGTTTGGTTCGATTTCCACCGCCTTTGCGTTGACGGCAGTGACGACTGCAACGCGAGCCCCGGGCGCGCCACGACTGCGACGCATCGCATTCGGCCTGATTTCCGCAGCGTTCGCGTTGACGGCAATCACAACCGCCACGCGAAGCGAAGCCGCCGGCACACAGCAAGTGCTGATCGAAGCCTACGGCGACTCGACGACGCTCGGCATCACGTGCCGTAACGGAGGCTGCGGACCGCAACCCGACAACGCGGTGACGTTCCTGCAAGACGAACTGCGCGACGCATACGGTGACCGCGTGAGCGTGACGAACCTCGGCATCGGCGGAACGATGGCGACGCAGTTGCGCGACGGCAGCGGAAAACGCGGTGGCCAGTCGTGGAGCGAGCGCCTGGCGGCATCGCGTGCGCAGATCGTGACGATCAACTACGGCATCAACGAAGTGATGCAGAACCAGACGCCCGAGCAGTTCTACGAAGCGGAAACCGCGCTCGTGAAAACCGCACGTGCGCAGGGCAAGCTGCCGGTGCTCGAAACATCGAACCCGATGCCCGACCGCCGCCGCAACGCACAGCTCGCCGACATGGCCGCGATGACACGGCGCGTCGCCGCCGAGCAGCATGTCCCGCTCGTCGACCAGTTCGCGTACATCCTCACACTGCCCGCCTGGCAGACGATGATGTCCGACGGTGCGCATCCGAAGCCCGAACTGTATCGGCTGAAAGCGCAACAGGATTTTCGCGTGATCGACCCGCTCGTGAAGCGCCTGCTCGACGGTAATTCGCAGGATTAGCACGCTACGTGCGATGGCTCGCAGACAGCAATCGCAGCACGTTGCATATTGCCTGCGGCCTTGGCCGCATCGCTCAGCGCTCGTTGACGCGACAGAGTCCGGGACAGCGCGAGGAGACCCGTATTTCCATCATTCCATTACGCAAAGGCACACAACCATGACCAATCAGCGCAAGGCGATCATTACCGGTGTGTCCGGCCAGGACGGCGCCTACCTGACGAAACTGCTGCTCGGCAAGGGCTATCAGGTGACGGGCACGTATCGCCGCACGAGTTCCGTGAATTTCTGGCGGATGGAAGAACTCGGCGTGATGGATCATCCGAATCTGCGGCTCGTCGAGCACGACCTGACCGATCTCGGTTCGACGCTGCGGCTGATTGAACAGGCGCAGGCCGACGAGTTGTATAACCTCGCGGCGCAGAGTTTCGTCGGCGTGTCGTTTGATCAACCGGTGACGACTGCGGAGGTGACCGGGATCGGCGCGCTGAATCTGCTCGAAGGGATTCGCATCCTGAATCCGAAGATTCGTTTTTATCAGGCGTCGACGTCGGAGATGTTCGGCAAGGTGCAGGCGGTGCCGCAGCGCGAGGACACGCCGTTTTATCCGCGTAGTCCGTACGGTGTTGCGAAGCTGTTCGCGCACTGGACGACGATCAATTATCGCGAGTCGTACGGCATTTTCGGCACGAGCGGCATTCTGTTCAATCACGAGTCGCCGTTGCGCGGGCGCGAGTTCGTCACGCGCAAGATCACCGACACGGTCGCGAAGATCAAGCTCGGCAAGCAGGACGTACTCGAGCTTGGCAATCTCGATGCGAAGCGTGATTGGGGTTTTGCGCAGGAATACGTCGACGGGATGTGGCGGATGCTGCAGGCCGATGAGCCTGACACGTACGTGCTGGCGACGAATCGCACGGAGACGGTGCGGGATTTTGTGCGGATGGCGTTTAGCTCTGCTGGTTATCAGTTGGAGTGGTCCGGCAAGGCCGAAAGTGAAACGGGTATCGATGTGGCGACTGGGAAGGTGCTGGTGCGGGTGAATCCGCGGTTTTATCGGCCGGCTGAGGTGGAGTTGCTAATTGGGTGTGCGGATAAGGCTCGAGACAAGCTCGGTTGGGTGCCTGAGACTACGCTTGAGCAGTTGTGCAGCATGATGGTTGCTGCGGATCTGGCTCGGAATCAGAACGCGGAAACTTTTTAGGTATTGGTTTGGTTTTGATTTCGGTTTGGTTTTGATTTCGGTTTGCCCTTGCAGGCGGCTGCGATCTCGCGCCTCGCGGCGCAGGCGTTGCCCCTGTGCGGGGCGGCACCTACTTTCTTTGCCGCGGCAAAGAAAGTAGGCAAAGAAAGCCGCTCGAAACGTTACCTTGTCTTTTCCGCGTGCTGCCTCGGTGGCACTCGCCTAAGTGGGCCCCACGCTCACTCTGCCTGGTGGTCCGAGACGAGATCAGCCCTCGCACCACTTGCCTTCGTGACAAGGCAGTCATTCGTTCCGGCGGGCTTCGCCGCCGAAGGGCATAACCCTCGGTCAATCACAGTCAGTGGCTCCGCTTGATCACGCTCTGTACTTCAACATCGTGGCCGTTCTACGTGGTGACCGCTCTTCCCGATGGTTTCCCAAGCAGACCGGTCCGCGCGCACGCAAGTGCGCCGCGGGATGTGCCGGCCCCTTGTCACTCCGTTTTGCGATCAGGGAGATGGTCTCGTCTCGGACCACTATCCTGGGTGAACGTGGTGTCCACTTAGGCGAGTGCCACCGAGGTCGCACACGGAAAGGAGAAGCTTCGTTTCAGCGGCTTTCTTTTGCCTACTTTTCTTTGCCGCGGCAAAGAAAAGTAGGTGCCGCCCCGCACAGGGGCAACGCGCGCGCCGCGAGGCGCAACTAAGTACCGCCGCACGGAAAGTTAGAAAACCTTACCCCAAAGCAATAGCCTCCCCATAAACCTTAGCCACCCTCTCCGCGATAACCGAATTATCAAAATTCGCCCGAGCATAAGCCTTACATGCATGCTCATCCGGCAACTTCATCGACCCGTTCAGCGCCCGCGACAACCCATCGGCAATCGCGTCAGCACCAGTAGTCGGCAGCACGAGATCCTGCGACAACCCAGCGACCGCTTCCGGCAATCCCCCCACCGGCGTAACAAGCACCGGCGTACCCGAAGCAAGCGACTCAACAGTAATCAACCCAAAGCCCTCAAGCGCAACCGTAGGCACAACACTAATCGTCGCAGCACGATACAAAGCAGCAAGATGATTGTCCGGCACGAAACCGAGTAACTTCACGTTGTCTGCAAGCCCCGCTTCATCGATACGCGTTTGCAGTTCGCCTTCGAGCCGCCCCTTGCCGGCGATCAGCAGCAACACATCCGGCTCGCGACGCTTCAACTGCGCGATCGCATCGATCAGATCTTCGAGTCCCATGCGTCGCACGAGACGCCGCACCGCCAGCACGATCGGTCGGCCGAGCGGCAGTTGCAGTTTCAGACGCGCTTCGTTCTGCGACATCGGCAGATCGAACTGATCGACGTTCACGCAGCCCGGCACCACACGGATGCGATCCTGCGGAATACCATAGCGCGTCGTCAGAATATTGCCGAACGCTTCGGACAGCACGATCAATCGCGACGAGCGCGCGTAGACGGTCTGTTCGAGGTAACGCTTCGCACGCTGACCAAGCGAGTCCGCGCCTTCGACATGACTCTCGTCGGCCCACGGTCCCTGAAAATGCGACACCTGCGGAATGCCGCGCATCACGTCGAGTCCCGGAAACGTGTACAACGCGAAGTGCGACGAAATCACGTCGGGCCGTTGCGCGCGAATCTGCCGACGTAACGCGCGACGCGCAGCCATCAACCGCAACGGCAGCGATTGCGCGGCCGATCCGAAACCTTCGATCGCTCCACCGGTGTCGGCGGCGACCTTCGCCGATCCCGCGACCACGCCGCGCACTGCAACGCCCGCTGCCGGCAATGCGCCGACGAGCGAGTAGTACATCCGGTCGAGTCCACCGGCACGCTCGGGAAACCAGTGCATTCCGATCTGCAGCGAGTCGATCGAACGCCCGACCGGTCCGGCGCCGCCACCACCTCCCCCGTTCCCCGTTCTGAGCGTCGGTGCCTCAGCGAAATTCTCTACGATGGCCTGCATCATTCAGCTCCCTGTTCGACGCGTTTATGACCCGCGTGGCCCGCGAGCACATTCGCTGCGAGCGGTTCGTTATCGGCGGCACTCACGCTGCGAGCCGCATGACGACGCTCCCCAAGCTGGCGATATAGTGCGATGTACTGCGCGGCCATCCGCGCCCAGCCGAAACCGGTCGCGAGTTCATGCGCGGCCACACCCATCGCGCGACGCGTATCGTCCGCGTCGGCGAGTCGCGCGATCGCAGCGGCAAGTGCATGAGGATCGTCCGGATCGTCGAGCACGATCCCGCATTCGGGTGTGATGATCTCCGCACCGCCCGCAGTACGCGCGGTGACGACTGGCAGTCCCGCCGCCATCGCTTCGAGCAGCGACAGACTCATCGCTTCGTAGCGCGACGGGAATACGAATGCGTCGACGGAATGCATCAGCACCGGCATCTCTTTCACGAGACCGAGAAAATGCACGCGGTCCGCGATGCCGAGCGCACGCGCCTGCTCCGGATAAGGACTGCCCGGCAGATAGCCCGCCACCGCGATCTGCACATGCGCCGGCAAATGACGCAGCGCTTCGAGCACGGTGCCGAGGTTCTTGCGCGGCGTGCGCAGATCGCCGACGAACAGCAGCAGAAATGCATCGGCCGGCAGGTTGAATTTCGCGCGATCGCCGTGCGCTGCCGCAAAGCCCTGCGTATCGACGCCGTTGTAGATCACGTCGAGCCGGTTGTCCGGCGTGAGGCCGATCGCGTCGATCTCGGCTGCGACCTTCTGCGACACGGCGGTAATCACACGCGAGCGACGATACGCCCAGCGTTCGAGCCACGAGTTGACCCGCGTGTAGACGGCCTGGTACGCGGACCACAGTCCCTTCGTCAGGCCGAACGGGTAATAGCGGCTTTTCAGCCAGCCGCTATGCACAAAGTGTGCTGTGTTGACGTCGGCGGCGGCCCACGTGATGAAGCCGTTCACGTGCAGCACGTCGTATTCGTCGCGATGGCGTCGCAGCCACAGCGCGCTGCGCAGCGCGAACACCTGCTGGCGCAGCAGATTGGTCGGCCACCAGCGGCCGATTTTCACCGGCACCCAGCGCACCAGCGGATGCGCGAGCAGATCCGGCGCGACATGCGACGCGACGAGCGTCACGCCGATGTTGTCGGCGAGCGCCGCGCTCGCGATCTCGTGATTGACGCGTCCCTGGCCGTCGTTGTGGCGGACGACGTGCGTGACGATGGCGACTCTCAATCAGGTGCCTCCATGGAGTATGAGATTGCGTCTGCGGACGAGTTTTTGATGGTGTGCCGCGGACAGGATCGAAAACACGCTCATGAAGAGCAGCAGCCCGCCGGTGCCGACGAGCGAATTGGTGAACACGAGCATCGCGAAGATCGCGATGCTCAGACTCAGACATGCCGACGCGAATTTGTCGTCGCGCAACCGGAACGAGGCGCGGAGCGCGCGCGCGAGCAGCCAGAGAATCCCCGACATGTACAGCAGCGTGCCGGGCCAGCCGAGCACGAACGGAATGTTCATCACGCCGCTGTCGAAGTTGCCGTACTTGCCGAGTTCGCCGCCGTCGTTCGACAGTTTCGTCGACGTGCCGGTCGCGCCGAGTCCTTCGCCGGACACGTCGGTGAATGCGGTCTTTGCGAACGACGCATAGAACTCGTTACGTGCCGCGTAGCTGGTGTCGTCACTGAGGTTCGTCAGCGTTTCCAGCCGCGCCTGCATCCGGTCCGCGACCGGGCCGAACGCGAGCAGCGGCACCGACAATCCTGCAAGCAGGATCGCGCTCGCGATGATCCGCACGCGCACGCGGTTGCTCGACTTCACGAGCTGGATCAGCAGTGCGATCACCCAGCCGCCCCACGTCGAACGCACGAGGCTCAGACAGAACGACAGGAAGCCGAGCGCGCCCGCGATCCAGCGCACACGATGCTGCGCCGCCATCACGTAGACCATCGCGCCCATCATCGCGAACGCAAACGGTCCCGACGAATTCATCGTGCTGAACACGCGCACGCCGAACGGTACGGGATCGCCCTGCGAATTCATCTGCGAGCCGATCATCCACAACGCGTCCCACTGCGGCATGATGAAGAACTGGATCAGCCCGTAGCCGCCCATCGCGAGCATGCCCCAGATGAACGTATTGACGATCGTGTCGCGGTACTCGGGGTACTGGCGCGTGTTCGCCATGATGTGAAAGCCGATCAGGATCGGATAGATCCAGTTCGCGAGGTCGTAGGTCGCAGCGAGCGGCCCGCTCGCGACGACGCCGATCAAAAAGCCATACGCGAGCCCGAGCAGGATAAGCAGCACCGGCAGGCCACGCCGCTGCGCGAGCACCGGGTAATAGCGCAGTAGCGACAGTCCGCTGATCATCGTGACCGCGAGCGGCGCGATCTGGATCAGGCTCGTCGGCGTGAAGCCGCCGCGTGTCCAGTCCGCGAGGCGGCGCACTTCCGGGCTCAGGAACCACAGCCACCACATGAAGCCGATGTAGCGCGCCGGGCTTTTGAAGTACAGCCACAGGCCCGTCAGGATCGACAGCACCGGGAACGCGAGCGTGAGCACCGAGCCCTGATGCGCGACGATCAGCGCGGCGGTGACGACCCATAGCAGGACCGGCGGCAGCCATTCCTGCGGGCTACCGCTGGGTCGTGCCGCGCCGGCGGCTCGTAGGAGCGTCGACATCGGCTACAGGCCTCCGCGAGCTTCGGCCGCGGCTTCGGTTGCTGCTTTGGTTGCTTGAGATGCAGTGGTTCGCGTGCGCGTGGCCGGTGCTCGCCGTTGCAGCAACTCCTGCGTGATGCGCACGTGCTGCTGCGCGAAGTGCTGCGTCGTGAGGTCGCGCGAGATCAATTGCATGGCTGCCGTCTGTGCCTGGCGCAGTGCTTCGGCGGGATGCTCGACGAGGCGGTCCGCCGCAGCGCGCAATACGGCTGCGTCGAACGGCGGCACGTACATGGCGGCTTGCGGCGAGAAGTAATCGTCGAGTGCGCCGACCTGCGTGACGATCATCGGCTTGCCGAGCGCGGCCGCTTCGAGCATCACGGTGATACCGGATGCATGCGTGTTCGGCCGCAGCGGCACGACGACGACGTCGGCCCAGTCGTACAGTTCGTGCTGTTTGCGCAGACCCGATGCGGGCGCGATCTCGACATTCGACGCACGCAGCGACTTTGGAATGCGACGGCGAGTCGCGAGGCGCACGGCGTAGCGCGGATCGTTACCGAACGCGCCGATCAATGTCTCCCAGTCGCGATCTCGATCGTTGCCGATCGCCGCGATGCGCAGCGGCGTGTGCGGCTTCCATTCGGCCGGCGTTTGTACCGGGAAGTCCTGTGTGTTGAGGCCGTAGTACACATGCGTCGCCTCGCGATCGAAATACGTGCGGCACAGTTCCGCGTTTTCGCTGGCAAGCGTCGTCAGCACATCCGCGCGCGCGATCAACTTGCGATACAGCCAGCGCCGCAGCATGCCGTAGTTCGGCCACTTGTCGAGCAGCCACACGCTTTGCGCGAGCAACAGCGGCGGCGCCTTGCGGCGCCCCGCCAGCAGCAGCACCAGCGCAACCGACAGATGCTCCTGCTCGGTATGCGTCCAGATCACGTCGGAACGCAGGATCTCCGCGCGGTTGCGCAGCGTGTGGATCAGATCGAAGCCAAGCGTCGCCTTCAATGCACGGCGCAGCAGCCGCATCGGCGCGCGCTCGCGTGTGTCCTGCGAATAGGTCAACGCGAAGTCATCGGACTCCGCATGGTGATAGCCGTACAGGCAGCCGATGTTCTCGCCTTTTCGGTAGTAGCGCGGATCGGCGCCGTAAAACAGGTGAACGTGAATGTTCGTCGTCATGCAGGGACTCCGGACCGTCGTTGCTGCGGTGAATGGCTGCGATTGGTGCACATCGATGCGGCGATCACGTCGACATCACGTCGACGACAGCGCGCGCCGCGCTTCATGCGCACCGCCGCGCACCGCACGCCAGCGCGACCATTGCGTGCGGCCACGTTTCGACGTCAGCGCGAGCAGCGCATGCGCGAACCCCGGATAGACCCGCGTGCCGACCAGCGCATACCACCACCACGCGGTCTCGCGACGCATCGGCGGCAACTGGTCGCGCAGGATCAGATGCAGGTTGTACGCGGCGTTACGCACGGCCGCGAGCGTCTGCGCATCGCGGCGGTCGTCGTCGAAGCGTTCGGCCGGATAGTGGTCGACGGCGACGCGCGGGTCGTAGACGAGCTTCCAGCCCGCATTCCTCACGCTCAGGCTGAACGCCATGTCGTTGTGCACCTGGGCACCCGCGCCGCGCAGCCGCGAATCGAAACGGATCGCGCCGATCGCCGCGCGCCGGTAGCTCATGTTGGCGCCCTTCAGCAGATCGACTTCGCGTGCTTCGCCGACACCCAGATGATGATTGCCGATGATCTTGCCCGACGGCGTCAGCTTGCCGACCAGCGCGCGCGAGCCGTCGAGAATCGTGCCTTTTTCATGCACCCAGTCGCGGCCGCCGAGCGCGCCGAGACGCGGGTCGAACGCGAACGCGGCGGCGATCCGTTGCAGCCAGTCGGGATGCGGAGCGGCGTCGTCGTCGGTGATCGAGATCACGTCGCCGGTCGCGGCGTCGAGTCCGCAATTCAGCGCGGCGACCTGGCCCGGCTGCGTGACCGATGCGATGCGCAACGGCAGCGTGCCGGTCACCGACGCATCGCGGAGGCACGCATGTGTCGCGTCGTCGTCGGGTCGCGCGACCACGACGACTTCGTCGGGCGCGCGCAGTTGCCGTTGCAACGCCGCGAGGCAGCGCGCGAGATCCGCGGGGCGGCGGAAGGTCGGAACCAGAACCGTCACTTTCATCGGATGTTCTCCAGTAGCAGAAGCGTTGCGCATCACGTGCTCAGGTACTCCTGTACTGCTGCGTAGCTGCGGTCGTAGCCGCCGCGCGCACGCGCCGGCATCGCGTTGAAGATGCCGCCCTGCACGTGCACGCCGGCCACCTTCAGACGCTTCAGCGCATCGCCGATCTCGCCTTCGCTATGCATGCCCGAGCGCATTACGAAGAACGTCGAGCCTGCGTAGCCGCCGATGATCGACGCATCGGTCACCGCGAGCACCGGCGGCGTATCGATCAGCACGACGTCGTAGCGCTTCGCGAGCCCTTCGAGGTACTGCGGTAGACGCGGCGACATCAGCAGCTCGGACGGATTCGGCGGACGCCGTCCGCACGAAATGAAGTTCAGGCCGTCGACGTCGGTCGGACGAATGGCCTCTTCAAGCGAGATCTGTCCGGACAGCAGTTCCGACAAGCCGTTTTCCTGCGGCCCGCCGATATGCCGTTCGAGCGCGCCGCGCCGCATGTCGCCGTCGATCATCAGCATGCGTTTGCCCGAATGCGCGAGCAGCACGCCGAGATTCACCGTGAGGAAGCTCTTGCCGACGCCAGGCATCGGGCCGGTCAGCACGATCACGCGATTGCGCGCATCGAGCAGCGTGAACTGGATCGACGTGCGCAGGCTGCGCAGACTTTCGATGCAGACGTCCTTCGGCCGCGCGGTGGCCAGCACCGCGCGCTGACGATCGCCGCCGCGTTCGACCGCCTGTTCGAGCACCGCCTGCTGCGCACTCATCGGCACGAGGCCGTACACCGGCAGATGGAACGTGCGTTCGATGTGCTCCGGATCGTCGATGCCCTTGAACATGTTCCGGCGCAGGAACACGAAGCCCGTGCCGACGATCAACCCGAGAATCGCCGCCGCCGACACGATCAGCGTCTTCTTCGGCTTGATCGGCGCGCCCGGACGCAGCGCTGCGTCGACGATGTGCACGTTGCCGCCGGTCCCGGCCTTCTGCACCGACAGTTCCTGCACGCGGTTCAGCAGCAGCACGTAGATGTCTTCGGCGACCTTCGCGTCGCGTTGCAGCTGCACGGCCTTCACTTCGGTTGCCGGCAGATCGCGGAAACGGTCGCTGTATTTCGTGCGCTGCGCCTCGAGTTCGGCGAGCTGTTCGCGTGCGGCCTTCAGCATCGGATGGTCTTCGCCGTAGCGCTGCTGCAGCGAGGCGATCTGCAAACGAGTCGCGGAAATCTGCTGTTCGTACTGGACGCTGCCTTCGAGGTAGACCTTCGCTTCGTCGCTCGCGTTGATCGAACCGGACTTGCTTTGATACGCGGTCAGCGCGGCCTCCGCGCGTTCGAGATCGCTCTTCAGGCGCGGCTCTTCGCTTTGCAGGAAGTCGAGCATCTTGCTCGCGTCGGCCTGCTTCGTCGCGACGTGTTCGCGCAGGTACGACTGCGCGAGCGCGTTCGCGATCATCGCGGCGCGCGCCGGGTCGCCGTTTTCCAGCGAGATCTGGATCACGCCGGTTGACTTGCCCTGCTCCGTCACCTGGATCGCGGACTGAAACGCGGTGATCGCATCGAGATCGTTCGCGCGCATCACGTTGAACTGCGTGCCCGGCCGCGCGACCAGCTTGTTCACGAGGATCGACACGCCACCGCCTTGCGCGGGCTGGCCGACTTCGCCGGTCAGCAGCTCGGTGCCGTTCGGTGCCTGCAACCGGTAGCGATCGTTGCCGAGCGCGGTCATCGTCATCTTCTGGCCTTCGAGTGCCGGTGCGACTTCGACCGAATCGACGTCGGCGACTTCGCCGCCCCACGCATACGAGCCGAGGCCGAACCACGGACGCGCCGGTTCCCCCGGTTTCGCGAGACGCGCGGCGAGGCTGCCGAGCAGCGGCAGCGTTTTCGGCGACACCGAGAAGTTCAGCTTGCACTGCTGAACCACTGGAGCGACGACGCCGCGACTCTTGATGATTTCGATTTCCGCGTCGGTCGGCAGCGACGTCGAGCCGCTGGTGATCGCCGCGCCCGTCTGCGTCTGCGTGAGCGCCTGCGACGTGCTGTCGGACTGCTCGACGCGCACATGCGCGTCGGCGGAATAGACCGGCTTCGCGATGTAGCAGTAGAAGACGGCCATCGCGACGATCGCCGCTGCGATCGCGATCAACCACCAGATGTCGTCGATGATGACCTGCAGCAGCTGACCGAGGACGACGTCTTCCTCTTCGGTCTTCGCCATCAGGTTGAGATGCGGATTTGCCTGGTTGCTCATGATTCGGTCCCGTGTGGGTCGCCGCACGCGCGAGGCACCGGGCGGTGCTCGCGCTGTGCGGCGGTTCAGGGTCTAGCGGGTCAGCTGCTTCACGTAGAACATGGTTTCGATCGTCGGCAGCACCTGCTGCAGCACGCGGTTGAACGTCGCCGACGCTGCGGTGCCGACGTACACGACGTCGAGCGGATGCAGCTGGAACTGCGTGGACAGCATGATCGAGTCGGGCTGCGTCATGTCGAGCCGGAAGACTTCGGGCTGCGTCGGCTTGTCCTTCATGCCGCGCATCACGTAGATCTGCCGCGGGTTCGCATCGGTGTCGAGAATGCCGCCGGCCTGCGAGAGCGCATCGGCGATCGTCAGACGCCCCTTCAGCATGTTCAGCGGCATCGGGTTCTTCACTTCGCCGAGCACGAACACGCGACTATCGGTGCGGTCCGGCACGTTGATGATGTCGCCGCCCTGGAGCATCACGTTCTGCGACGTGTCGCCGCGATCGAGCAGCCGGTTCGCGTCGAGCACATACAGCTGGTTATTACGCGTGAGGCGTACGCGTTGCAGATCGGCATCGCTGGTCGTGCCGCCCGAGCGCGTGATCGCGTCGACGAGCGAGATCGGCACATCGCTGATCGCGAGCGGCCCGGGCGTCTTCACTTCGCCGGTGACCTGCACTTTCTGGCCGCGATACGACAGCACGCGCACGTCGACCTGCGGGTTCTTGATGTACGGCGCGAGGCCCGCGGCGAGTTGATCGCGCAGTTCGCCGACGGTCTTGCCCGCCGCGTGAATGCGCCCGACGAACGGGAAATAGATCGTGCCGTCGGCCGCGACGGTCTGCCCGAACGGGTCGGCCTGGCCCGGCAGCGCGGTCGTGTACGGCTGCTGCATCACGCCGGCAACCGACTGCGTCGTGTTGCCGCCGGCGGACAGCGACGTGCCGTTCGGTGTCGTCAGTTCGGGGTGATCCCAGACGGTCACACCGAGAATGTCCTGCGGCGAAAGCCGGTACACGTAGTGCTCCGGATCCGCGAAACGCGACTTCGGCAGCAGTTGCGGCGCGGCGGCGGCCTGCGCTTCCGAGAGCACGAGGTTCGCGTCGATCAGTTTCACCGGATAGGTTTCGGCCGGTGTCTGGCTTGGCTCTTCCTTCAGCCGCGATGTGTCGAGGTAATTGCCGGGCGCGGTCGCGCAGGCCGACAGCAACGTCGTCAGCAGTGCAAGCAGCGTCGGCAGTGTTGCCAGAGAGGGGAACGAGAGTTTGCGCATTAGCATATTTTTTTCAGCCATCCCATGACCAGACGTTCGATGAATACGAGGCTTTCGCGGTAGTCCGATTCGGTGCGGCCGTGCGGATCGGCGACGTCGGAGTCTTCCCATTTGCCGAGCGTGTGGACCTTGCCGCGCGCGGTCGGGTCGAGCGCTTCGACGTCCCTCACCTGACGCCGCTCGGTCACGAGTACGAGATCGGCGTCGCGAATGAGCCGGCGCGTGAGGCGCCGTGCTCGATGAAATCCAGCGGTGATGCCGCGCTCGGCCAGCAGGCGCAGCATCACCGGGTCGATGCTGTCGCCGTCGAGCGCGCGCAGCCCCGCCGACCGGAACGCGATCGGCGCATCGTTGCTGTCACGCTGGCGGGCGTTGAACAGCGCCTCCGCGGCGGGCGAGCGGCACACGTTCGCATGGCAGACGATCAGGACATTGGCAAACATCGGCGACTCCTTTGCGGCGCGTTATAGCGCAACCGTGGTGTGCGCGGCCGGCGCTTCATGCACGGCCTGACGCGAAGAACCCGTCGACGTCGGCCGACGACCGATCGCGTGATACTCGATGCCGAGTTCGGCGAGCGCATCCGGTTCGTACAGGTTGCGGCCGTCGAAGATCAGCGCGGTCTTCAGATGACGCTTCAGCGCGTCGAAATCGGGGCTCTTGAACACCTTCCATTCGGTGAGGATCACGAGCGCGTCGGCACCGTCCGCGACTTCCATCTCTTCGTTCGCGAACGTGAGGCGTGCGTGCTGCTGCGGCACGTGCTGCAGATCGAGCGCGAATACACGCTTCGCTTCGTCGATCGCGACCGGGTCGTATGCCTTGACGGTCGCGCCGCGTGCGAGCAGCGCGGCGATCAGCGGACGGCTCGGGGCTTCGCGCATGTCGTCGGTGTTCGGCTTGAATGCGAGGCCCCAGACGCCGAACGTGCGGCCCGTCAGGTCGTCGCCGAGCCGCTCGACGATCTTGTGCGCGAGGATTTTCTTCTGCGTTTCGTTGACGGCCTCGACGGCCTGCAGGATGCGCAGGCCCGCGTCGTATTCGTCGGCGGTGCGGATCAGCGCCTGCACGTCCTTCGGAAAACACGAGCCGCCGTAGCCGCAACCCGCGTACAGGAAGTCGTAGCCGATGCGCGGATCTGAACCGATGCCGCGACGTACCGCTTCGATGTCGGCGCCGACGCGGTCGGCGAGATTCGCGAGTTCGTTCATGAACGAGATGCGCGTCGCGAGCATTGCGTTGGCCGCGTACTTCGTGAATTCGGCGGAATGCACGTCCATGTACAGCGTGCGTTCGCGATTGCGGTTGAACGGTGCATACACGCGCTTCATCAGTTCGCGGGCTTTTTCGCCGGGCATGTCGTCGTCGCAGCCGAGCACGATGCGGTCCGGGCGCGTGAAGTCTTCGACGGCCGCGCCTTCCTTCAGGAACTCGGGATTCGACACGACCGAGAACAGATGCTGTTCGCCGCGCGCGGCGAGTTCTTCGGCGATCGCTTCGCGCACGCGCAGTGCGGTGCCGACCGGTACCGTCGATTTATCGACGATCACCTTGAAGCCGTTCATGTGCCGGCCGATGTTGCGCGCGGCCGCGAGCACGTATTGCAGATCGGCGGAACCGTCTTCGTCGGACGGCGTGCCGACCGCGATGAATTGCACGTCGCCGTGCGCGACGGCCGCTTCCACGTCGGTCGAAAACTTGAGCCGGCCGGCCTTGCGATTGCGCGCGATGATCTCCTGCAAGCCAGGCTCGTGAATCGGTACGCCGCCGTTGTTCAGCACGTCGATCTTGCGTTCGTCGACGTCGAGGCAGAACACATCGTTGCCGATGTCCGCCAGGCAGGCGCCCGTCACAAGTCCTACGTAGCCGCTACCGATGATCGTCAGATTCATGAATTACACCTCGGAGATTGAACGTGTTCAAAGCTAAAAATGCGGATGCGCGATGTGCGGAACATCGCGCAGCGTGACCGGTGCTGCTCATCAGCAGCTCAATACGCGTTGCGGCCGGCGAATCCTTTCCACAGCGTCAGCACGACGATCTTGATGTCGAGCCAGAAGGTCCAGTGCTGCATGTAGTACAGATCGAGCTTCACGCGGCCCATCATCTTTTCGATGCGATCGGTTTCGCCGCGATAGCCGTTGATCTGCGCCCAGCCGGTGATGCCCGGCTTGATCCGGTAGCGATGCATGTAGCCCTTCACCAGATCCTTGTAGATGTCGTCGTGTTCGAGTGCATGGGGCCGTGGTCCAACCACCGACATCTCGCCCTTCAGCACGTTGATGAACTGCGGCAGTTCATCGAGGCTCGTGCGTCGCAGGAACGCACCGACCGGCGTGATGCGCGGATCGTGGCGCGTCGCCTGGGTCACCTTGCCTGCCGTCTCCGCATGAACCTTCATCGAGCGGAACTTGTAGATCTCGAACTGATGCCCGTCGATGCCCTTGCGCTTCTGCCGGAAAAACACCGGACCACGCGACGTCGTCTTGACCAGCACCGCGATCACGAGCATCAGCGGCGCCAGTGCCGTCAACGCGCCGAGCGCGAACAGCCGGTCGAACACACGCTTCGGCAGCACCCGCAGATCGGTGATCGGCGACGCGGCGAGATTGATCGCGGGCACGCCGAGCAGATCGACCATCGGCTGACTGAACAGCGTCAGGCTGCGCACATCCGGGATGAAGCGGATGTTCACGAAGTCGTTGCGCAGTTCCATCACGAAGCGGTGAATCGTGCGCTCCTTCGAAATCGGCAACGCGAGCCACAATTCGCGGATCGCCTGAGCCCTCACGAGCCGGATCATTTCCGCGTAGTCGCGTTCCACCGGCACGCCTTCGATCGATTCGGCCTCGTCCGGGTCTTCGTGATGGCTGCGCGGACTGTCTTCGTCGAACACCACCACGGGACTGAAACCCGCCTCCGGCCGGCTGCGGATCTGCTCGATCAGAAACTTCCCGTACGGCGCACCGCCGACGATCGCCACCGCCTTCTGGTTGAAACCCTCGCGACGCAAACCCTTCAGCACCGAGTAGACGATCGCCTTCGTCGCGACCAGCAGCAGCACCGTCGCCAGCGCCCAGTAGCCGAGCCACAGCCGCGACAGCAGCTCTGAGCGGTGCAGGCTGAAGCTCATCAGGACACCGGTGCCCTCCACCATCACCCAGCCACCCGTCACGCGCCACAGCAGGTCGTACAGCGGCTTGCCGCGCCACGACTGATAGATCCCCAGCGCCGGAAAGAACACGACCACCAGCAGGCAGTTGAACGCGAGCGTGACGCTCTGCATGTCGTTCAGCCAGCTGAACTCGCCGTTGTGGATCGCCGCAGCAATCCATGCGCCCAGCGCCACCATCGCAATGTCGATGATTCTCGATAAAACGCTCAGCATGTGCCGCACCTCAGTTCGCCATTCAAGTTCCGTCACCTGTTCGCGTCGTACGGGAATCGTTGTCCGAATGAGTGAATACCCTTGTACAGGGTTAGATAAAGCGGCATTAAAATTCGCGCTGCAAGGCCGCAAAATATCTCAAAATGTATCGGCAATTCTTGCGCTATTTTTGTTGAATTTTGTTCGGCAAGATTTACCATTTCTGGGTGCAATCGGCGTGCCATATGGCCATTTCACGCATGTTGCATGTCGATCTGACGTATGAATTGGTATGAGCTGCAAGCGCTTCCGTCTCTGATGATGCGCCGCCGCAAATGTTGCAGAAAATTTCAGTGCTTGATTTAATTTTTAATTTTCGTGTTTTTCACAAAAGTTGAAATAAAAGCGTCGTACGTTTACTCGTCGTCGCTATTTGCTTATTCCATTCATTCGATAAAAATTCCCCGATTTTTTATTGACTATTTACGACGTGATACAACTCGACGCATTGACCCAGCCTCGAGGAGTACATCATGACTGCTCCGGTAACGGCGCCCAACGCCGACACCCGGTTTTCGACCGCCGCGTCACAGAACGTCAAGCTGAAGATACATCCGGTGATTCTCGCCGGCGGCTCCGGCACACGACTGTGGCCGATGTCCCGCGAGCAGTACCCGAAACAGCTGATCGGCCTGCTCGGCGACGACTCACTGCTTCAGTCCACGACACACAGACTCGACGGTCTCGAGGCGGGCCATCCGCTCGCGGAACGACTCGTTGTCGTCAGCAATGAAGAACATCGCTTCACGACCGCCGAACAACTGCGCACGAGCGGCAAGGCGAGCCGCCTGATCCTCGAGCCGGCCGGTCGCGATACGGCGCCGGCACTGACGGTGGCGGCGCTGTCGGTGGTCGCGGAGGACGGCGACGGCATCATGGTCGTGATGCCCGCGGATCACGCCGTGACCGACACCGCCGGTTTCCACGCGGCCGTCGCGGCCGGCGTGCAGCACGCATCGAACGGCCACATCGCGACGATGGGCATCGTGCCGACGCATGCGGAAACGGGCTATGGCTATATCCGCATCGGCGAAGCGCTCGACAAGAGTACGTCTGAGATCGGTGCGCACCGGCTCGATCGCTTCGTCGAGAAACCGCATCTCGAGCTCGCGCAGCGCTACGTTGCGTCAGGCGAATACTGGTGGAACAGCGGCATTTTCATCATGCGTGCGTCGACGTGGCTCGCCGCGATTGCCCACTTCCAGCCGGCGATTCACGAAGCGTGCAAGACCGCATTCGCGGGTGGTACGTCGGACGGCGACTTCTTCCGGCTGCAGCGCGATGCGTTCGTCGCGTCGCCGTCGAATTCGATCGACTACGCGGTGATGGAGAAACTCGGCAGCGATACGTCGGTGTGCAGTGGCGTCGTCGTGCCGTTGCAGGCGGGCTGGTCGGACGTCGGTTCGTGGGACGCGATCTGGCAGATCCTGCCGAAGGACAGCAACGACAACGTGGGCCGCGGCCGCGTGATGTTCGAAGGCGCCGACTCGACGTTCGCGCATTCGGAAGGCCGGTTGATTGCCTGCGTCGGCACGCGTGATCTCGTGATCGTCGAGACCGACGACGCGGTGCTCGTTGCGGACAAGGCGCACGTGCAGGACGTGAAGAAGATCGTCGGCCGGATTCGCAGCGAAGCGGGTCCGGAGGCGGTGAATCATCGCAAGGTCCACCGCCCTTGGGGCTACTACGATTCCGTCGACACGGGCGACCGCTTCCAGGTGAAGCGCATCGTCGTGAAGCCGGGCGCGCGCCTGTCGCTGCAGATGCATCATCACCGCGCCGAACACTGGATCGTCGTGCGCGGCACAGCGCTCGTCACGCGCGGCGAAGAGCGCTTCATCGTCTCCGAAAACGAATCGGCGTACATCCCGCTCGGCGTGACTCACCGGCTCGAAAACCCCGGCAAGATGCCGCTGGAAATTATCGAAGTGCAGTCCGGCTCGTATCTCGGCGAAGACGACATCGTGCGCTTCGAGGATACCTACGGAAGGCAATGAGTCGGAGTGCTGCTGCCGCGGTTGCTGTGTAATTGCGGTGCTGGTGCAAACACCCTGCGGCGGCGTCTCCAGCCGTCCGCGGGCTGTTGCTATATGACGTCAGCCCACGACGTGGGAGACGAGTTGCGAGGTCTTCGGAAAACGATCGGCCGCGTTGTTGTCTGCTGCTTCTTCGGCCGCGTTCGTCGGGTAGCGGCGCAGCGCGACCCTGCATGCATTGGTGTAGGCGGCGACGTGAGCGTTGGCCGGATGATTCACTTCCGGCACGGTGCGCACTGGCGGCAGCGTACGCGGAGCGTGTTGCACTGAAGGCAGCGTTTCGTCGTTTGCCGGCTCCATGCCTGCCCCTGCCAATACCGCGACCGGTGCTGCCGGCACTGCGCTGAAAGAGCCGTTTGCGTTCGCTGCTGCATCGGACATCGCTTCAGCTTCAACGACACCCGGTACTGCCGCAAGCGTCTTGCAGTTGCGCTCGATCCACTCGCCGGCCCACTCCATCGCGAACTCGCGTGCTGCATCGGCCTGCGCAAAGCGCGGACCGATCAGCCCCGACCGTTCGACACGGTGACCATCCTTCATGATCTCGGCCCATGCGCGGAACATCGCGTTCGGCACCTGCTCGACTGCTACATAGATCACGTAGCCGCGTTGATCGGCAATCTGCGTGCCGCGCGACGTCATGTTCATCCACACCGGACGACGCTCGCAATCGATTGCGAGCGTGTTGACGATATGCTCGCGATCTTCGCGCAGCTCCGCATCGGCCGATTCATGCGCTTCGTCCGCGGGTTCGCCCGACAGTTGTCGCGTGATATCGGCCATCGGATCGAGCGAGCGCCATACGTGCTCGCGATGCGACATACCCGAAGCCGTTTGCCATGATTCAGGGCTTTTCCAGAACACACCACGCATGCCGTCGTCGCGCGGCGCGGGGGTATGCGGCTGCGCTTCGACAACAGGCTTCGGAGTAGACACGGGGGCGCCCGGCTCGGGGACATACGCGAACGTGCGACCACCTTGCGACAGCTGACGAACCATCTCCGTCAGTGTGCCGTTTAGCTGCCACTCTTCGAAACGTCGCCGGCAGGTTGGCCCGGACGGATAGCGGCCTGGTAGCTTCGACCAGGGCTCGCCGGTAGTCAGAATCCAGAGAACCGCATTTGCCACGATGCGTGGTTCGGCGCGGGGTCGGCCACGTCTGTTCAGACGGACAGCCGGCTCATCGGAAACGAGCGCGGATAGCTGCGCCCATTCATCATTGCTTAGCTCATCGAAAAACATGCATTTCTCCACACAGCCTGGCCTGGCTGCGGCGAGGGGCAGTCGCGAGTCTCGATGCTGCATGGATTCGCGTAGTGCCCCAGGTTGCACAATATGCTTATACGTTCTGGTCGCTTTGCGAAATTCGGCACTGCGTTAGTGCGGATTTTCCCTACTACAAAGCACAAAACGTGGTCTCACTCGTGCATAGGAGAATTTGTGCACGAAGCATACCATCACCAGGGTTTGCATGAATATGACAGAGACAAGTGTTACTGAAAGAAACAAACTTGTCCGTTTCGCTGCGTCGCGTTGCGTTGATTAACGCGTGGCGATAGCAGCGATCGTGTCAGTTGAGACGCCTGGAACGATGGTTTTGCAGTGCATCTGATCGACGACAGCCCGAATCCGGCAAGATCGCCGTTGGGCCGGTACAACGGTACTTATTAAAGACTACAGCGATGTGTCCGATGGACTTTTTCACACGGCTGACGCAATTGTGTGAACCGCTTCCTCGTACATGCCCGCCGCATAATCGTTGGGATTCCTTGTGATTCTCGTCGGCGCACGTGTCGCAGGAAGTATAGGCGTTCCGTCGGCGAAGTGAAGTCAGCGTACAGGTGTCGCAGCTTCGTCGCCGACTACTGTCGTCCATGGTCGCACGTACCATCGTTTGACGAGCCCGGCCTGCACATAGGGATCGGCCTTTGCGAACGCTTCCGCGACGGCGGGCGAGTCACCGCTGAAGAGCAATACGGCGTGGTCGACCGGATCGGCCATCGCGCCGGCAAGCACAATCTCGCCGCGCTCCTGCGCTGCCCATGCGAGTTTCAAATGCTCGGCGCGGTAGGTCGCGCGACGCTCGAGGTAGTCGTCGGCGAGTTCGTAGAACATCAGATAGTGCATCGTCGTCTCCTTGACTGGATGACGGCAAGACCCGCTGCGTGGTCTGCCCGCGCGGCGTTGCCGCCAGAGGTTCACGCCAGTTTAGAGCGCGGCGGTGCCGGACGGGGAATACCCTGCTAACCGCACTGTCAACCAATACAACTATTTAGCCGTTCTGGCAGACAGCTTTGCCATAATGGTCATCGCGATGGGCTGGGGTTGCCCCGGGTTACCTGGGACGCCGGTCGCAACGACTACCAATAATTTTCAACATTCGTGGGAGTGTCAAATGAAAATCCAATCCGCAATCGTTGCCCTCGCGCTCGGTGGTTTGCTGACCAGCGCCCCCGTCTTCGCCCAGAACACCCAGCAAACGAAAATGGCCACCTGCAACACGCAGGCGTCCGGCAAGAAAGGCGACGACCGCAAGGCGTTCATGAAGAACTGTCTGTCCGCTTCGCCGGCGGCAGCGGCGTCCGGCCCGATGAGCCAGCAGGACAAGATGAAGATGTGCAACACGCAGGCGACCGGCAAGAAAGGCGACGATCGCAAGGCGTTCATGAAGACCTGCCTCAGCAACAAGGGTTGATCGAAGTTTGACGACTCAAGACGGGCCCGCATGGCGGTGCGATTGCACTGGCATGCGGGCCCGTGTCGCATCTGGCGTTGATCGTTGTTGTCCGTTTGACCACCACGTGCACAGCCTCACATGTACTCGGGGCCGCACAACCATCCAGCCGGCATCGACCTCTGCGCTTTTTGCTTCGCGGCCCCGCCCGTCTTGCCCGCCGCGGCTGGTTTTCTTCTATGATGGCTGCGAAGACGGCCCACCCCACAAAAAGATCATGCGCCATCGGGCCGCCGTCTTGTCGTTGATGCCAAAGAGCATTGAACGGAGGCAAGAATGGCATGGAGACAAAACCGCTGGTTCAGACGATGGCTCGTCGTTATCGTCTTCTGGGCGGTGCCGGTATTGATCGTCGCGGTTCGCGAGATTCACGAGGAGATGAGCTATAACGCCGTCGATCTCGAGAACGCGCTCACCACATGGAATTTCACCGATGCGCAGCGCGCCGCCGGTGCCGCTGAACGCTGTCGCGGCAACCCGGACGAAGCGCGTGCGTTCGGCTGTCCCGCCGAGGTCCTCGCCGCCAACGCGGCGCGTCAGCAGGATGCGATCAACGAGTACTCGGTCCGCCGCAGTACCCTCGCCGCTTACCTGTGGCACGCGTTCGTCGGTTACTGGGTGGTACCGGCCGCGGTGCTGTTCGGCATCGGTCTCGTGATCGCCGGAATTCGCCGCGCGCTGCGGCGGCCGCCGGTCAAGAGCGGTGCGCCGCATTGATCAGCAGCGCGCGGTCTTTGGGACGCATCCTGGAGACCGCCTCCTCTTCGAAAGCACGTTGCAAAAATCACACGCGCATGATCGGCGGCGTGTATTTTTAGCCTTGATACAACGCTTTCAGAATTGTTTCAATTGGCGCCAGCAAGCTATTTCCCCGGTAAAAAAACCCGATTTCCCACCGTTTCACAGCGAGTCAGACGCGGCGCTAAAAGCCGGTCAGCGGGACTCAAAATTGCGTATGACCGTTAGCTCTCTGACGATTCTGGTCCGGCCCGACATCGGTCAAAGTTACGTCACAGGATCTTTCTGTCAGCCGCAAACGCCCGCCAGATAAGGCTTTTCGCGATACGTGCCGGAACGCTGTTTTAGCTTCCGTGTGTTATAACTAATGGAACAACCCGTCAAATCAGATCAGGTTGCCCTGGAACCACGATGGAGAAAAAAGATGCAAAGACGAAACTTCATACTGAAGACGACCGCCGCACTTGCTTTCGGAGGCCTTGCACTCGCGGGCTGTACCACGACAACCGGGGATCAGACGTCGTCGTCCACTGACGCGTCGAAGCGCCAGTCGATCAACGCCAGCGTCGACGGCACGATTTCGCGCCTCTACTCGACCGTTCCGGGCTCCCGCGAACTGGTATCGAAGGCGCGCGGCGTGCTCGTGTTCCCGTCGGTGCTGCAGGCCGGCTTCATCGTCGGTGGACAGTACGGCGAAGGCTCGCTGCGCGTAGGCGGCGGCACGGTCGGCTACTACAGCACCGTGTCGGGCTCGTTCGGTCTGCAGGCCGGCGCGCAATCGAAGGCGATCATCTTCCTGTTCATGACGCAGGATGCGCTCGACAAATTCCGCAATTCGGATGGCTGGGCAGTCGGCGGCGATGCGTCGGTGGCGCTCGTGAAGATGGGCGCGAACGGCGCGATCGACACCAACACCGCGACGGCTCCCGTCGAAGTGTTCGTGATGACGAACGCCGGCCTGATGGGCGACCTGTCGCTCGCGGGCACGAAGGTATCGCGTCTGAAGATCTGAAGATCTGACGCGGCGTCCGCTCCTGGCGCCAGGTGGCTTGGGGCGGACTGTCGGCAGGTGGATGCGGACACGGCCGTTCGTACCGCATGAGATTCAGCTGCAAAGCAAAGCGGCGCTACCGGAAGGCAGCGCCGCTTTTTTTATCCCTGCTGAATGCATACGTCGCGAGCCGCTACGACGCACTCCCCGCGCCTGCCGCTCCGCTCAGTTCGACGAGTCGATCACCTTGAAGCGTGAACGCTTCTGCGCACGAATCACCGACTGATACGCCTCGACGTATTGCTGTGCCATCCGGTGCGACGTGAAGCGTTCTTCGAAGCGCTTGCGCACACCCTCACGCGGCAGCTTGTTCAGCCGGTTCACCGCGGCCACCGCGCCGATTTCATCCTCGACGATGAAACCCGACACCCCGTCGTCGAGCACTTCCGGCACCGACCCGCGATTGAACGCGATCACCGGCGTCCCGCATGCCATCGACTCGATCATCACCAGACCGAACGGCTCCGGCCAGTCGATCGGGAACAGCAGCGCATGCGCGCCCGACAGGAACTCAGCCTTCTGGTTGTCCGCGATCTCGCCGATGTACTCGACGTACGGCAAGCTCAGCAACGGCTTGATGTCGCGTTCGAAGTACTCGCGATCGGCGGCATCGACCTTCGCGGCGATGCGGATCGGCATCCCGCAGCGGCCCGCAATGCGGATCGCGGTATCGACGCGCTTTTCCGGCGAGATCCGGCCAAGAAACGCGAGGTACTTCTGCTCGACCGGCTGCGGCGTGTACAGCGATTCGGGCAAGCCGTGATAGACGGTGGTGAGCCACTTCGCCTGCGGCAGCGGATGACGCTGCGCATTCGAGATCGAGATCACCGGCGCGGTGTTGAACGTGTCGAACACCGGCTGCTGTTCGGGCAGATCGAGCCGGCCGTGCAGCGTCGTCACGAACGGCGTCTCCTGGCGCTTGAACACCGAAAACGAGTAGTAGTCCATGTGGAAATGCAGCACGTCGAATTCGTCGGCGCGACGGCGGACGAGTTCCATCAGCAGCATGTGCGGTGCGACGCGATCGCGAATGCCCGGATCGAGCCGCAGCGCGCGCGGCCACACGGCTTCGAGTTTCGCGCTGGTGACCGAGTCGCCGCTCGCGAACAGCGTCACGTCATGGCCGAGTTCGACGAGCGCTTCGGTGATGTAGGACACGACGCGTTCGGTGCCGCCATACAGCTTCGGCGGGACCGATTCGGTCAGCGGGGCGATCTGGGCAATTCTCATTGAGCGTCTCCATGAATCCGGCGTCGCGGCCTGTGCGGTCCCATGGCAAGTGCTGCTGCGTCAGGGGACCGTCAGAGCGACGCTTCGGCCACCTTGAAGCGGCGGCTTACGGCGCACGAGTATGACAGCGCGACGACAGGCGGGCAATGCGGCTATACCGCATAAGTCCGCGGGACACACACGTCCATGCGATGCCGCGCGCTGCGAGGATATGAGCCGATTATTGTCGAATGCCCCTGAAAAAGCCCGTCCGATTGCACTTCCTGTGTGCTGTTACAGACGGGAAACATCCTCGCGCTCAGCGCGAAGGCCACTTCCATGCGGGAATATCGAAGTCGTCGGCATCGACGAGACGCGTCTCGCCGAAGTGCTTTTCAAGCACGATCGGCTGTCCGCCCGCCTCGCGCTCGAGCGCCGCGATGAGCCGCGTTGCGTGCGAGACGACGAGCAACTGCGAGTATTGCGACGCCTGCGCGATCAGCCGCGCGAGCGCCGGCAGCAGGTCCGGATGGAGGCTCGTCTCCGGTTCGTTCAGCACCAGCAGTTGCGGCGGCCGCGGCGTCAGCAGCGCGGCGACCAGCAGCAGATAACGCAGCGTGCCGTCCGACAGCTCCGCGCCGCTCAACGGCCGCAGCAGACCATGCTGATACATCGTCACTTCGAAGCGGCCGCTCTGGTTCGTCATCTCGATCCGCGAGCCGGGAAACGCGTCGTCGATCGCGGCGCTGAGCGCGGCTGCATTGCCGATCTGGACAATCGTCTGCAATGCCGCCGCGAGGTCGGTGCCGTCGTCGCTGAGCACCGGCGTATGCGTGCCGATCTGCGGCAGCCGCACCGGCGAATCGGCGTCGGTGCGAAAGTGATCGTAGAAGCGCCACGAGCGGATCTGCTCGCGCATCGAAATCATCTCGGGTGCGCTGCGCGGATCGGCGTACTCGGTCAGCATGCTGTCGAAGCTCGCGATCGGTTGCGAGATGGTCTGCCATTCGCCGGCGTCGTCGCGCGTGCGCAACTGCACGCCATGCCGGTCGACGAGCAGCGCCGACGGACGCAGCACCGGACCGCTCCAGATACATTCGCGCTTGATCACCGGGTCGAGCGAGAACTGCGACGCCTCATTCGGAATCGGCAGACCGAGATCGATCGCATAGCCGAACGTATCGCCGGCAAAGCCGAGCCGCAGGCTCACCGGATCGTTGCGACGCGTGCCCTGCACGGGCGCCTCGCCCGTGAGCATCGCGCGCGAGAAACGCTCCGGGCCGGCCCATAGCGTGGACTGCAAGCCACCCTCGCGTGCGAGCGATGGAATCAAACCACCACGCGCCGTTGCCGCGAGCAGCCGCAACGCGCGATAGACGCTCGATTTGCCGCTGCCGTTCGCACCCGTGATCACGTTGAGCCGGCTCAGCGGCACGATCAGATTGCGCAGCGACCGGTAGCCGGAGATAGCAAGTGTTGTCAGTTGCGGCGGCTCGCGGTCCGCGTCGTTGTTCGGGGCACTCATTGGAACGGGCGAACACTACCGACGTCTCTGACCGGCACGCTGCGCAGATCGCGCAGGAACGAGTCGCGCCATTTACCGAGATCGTTTCTGCGCAGCGCGTCCATGTTGATCCGGTAGCGCCGTTGACGTTCGGCGAGCGGCATCGACAGCGCGAGCTGCAGCGCCTCGCACATGCCGAGCGCGTCGTGCGGATTGACGAGCAGCGAGCCGGTCAGCTCGGCCGCTGCCCCGGCGAATGTCGACAGCACGAGCACGCCGGGATCGTCCGGATCCTGTGCAGCGACATACTCTTTCGCGACCAGGTTCATGCCGTCGTGCAGCGGCGTCACGAAACCGATCTGCGACTCGCGAAACAGCGACATCAGTTTCCAGCGGTCGTAGCGTTGATTCAGGTAGCGGATCGGCGTGTAGTCGAGCCCCGAGTAACGCCCGTTGATGCGCCCTGCCTCGCCTTCGAGCTCCTGACGGATCTGCTGATACGTCTCGACGTCGGAGCGCGTCGGCGGCGCGATCTGCACGAGCGTCACGTTGCCGCGCCATTCCGGCGAGCGCTCCAGCAACTGCTCGAACGCGCGGAAACGTTCGACGAGCCCCTTCGAATAATCGAGCCGGTCGACGCTCATGATCAGCTTGCGTCCCTCGAGACTCTGCTTCAGGTCGAGCACGTGCTGACGACTTTCGTAGCGCTTTGCCTGCTCGGCGATCTCGTCGGGGAACACGCCGATCCGATAGACGCCGGTACGCAACGTGCGGCCGAACGCAGTGACGTGCGCGTCGGGCGTCACCGCGCCGCGCCCATGACGCGTCACGTAATCGTGGAACGCGAGTTGATCGGTGGCCGTCTGGAAGCCCAGCAGATCGAAGCAGCACAGCGACTTCACCAGCTCTTCATGTGGCGGAATGCTGAACAGAATCTGCGGCGCGGGAAACGGGATGTGCAGGAAAAAGCCGATGCGGTTGGTCACGCCTTCCGCGCGCAACGCTTCGGCAAACGGGATCAGGTGATAGTCGTGGACCCAGATGACGTCGTCGGGTTCGAGCAGCTTGACGAGCTTGTGCGCGAGCCATGCATTGACGCGTCGATAGCCCGCGTATTCGTCGCGCTCGTAGCGCGACAGGTCGTTGCGATAGTGGAAGACCGGCCATAGCGTCGCGTTCGAGAAGCCGCGATAGTACTGGTCGTAGTCCTTGCGCGTGAGGCCGACCGTCGCGAACGTCACGCTGCCTTCCTGTTCGATGGTGGGGCCCGCGTTCGCGACCGTTTCGCTGACCACGTCGCCGCTCCAGCCGAACCACACGCCTCCGGTGTCTTTCAGCGCACCGAACACGCCGACCGCGAGGCCGCCGGCGGAGCCTTTGGTCTCAGTGGGCGTGGCAACGCGGTTCGATACGACGATCAGTCGACCCATGGGCACTCTCCTCCGGATTCGTTCGGATGCAGCGCGTCACATCACGGCTGCATCGATAAAGTTCGAATCAGTTCGACCGTCGGGTGGCCGGATCGGTTGCACCGTCGGATGCCGCGCGCGGTCCACCGCGGCTCGCAACCGGATCGGCTTCCGTATGCGCGGCCGTGCTCGACGCGGGTTTTTGCGCGCGCGACGGTAGCCAGTCGAGCGTGCCCGGCACGTTCTCCAGTTCCGCCGACACTTCGGCGCGCGCCCTCGGCAGATACTGCGGATAGTGCGTCTGCACGAACGTCAGCAGCCCTTCGCGCACGCGACAGCGCAGATCCCAGTTGAGCCCCGAATCCGCCGAGCTGACGAGCACGCGCAACTGCATCGCGCGATCGGTTGCATCAGTGACCTGCAGCACCTGCACGCGCCGGTCCCATTCGGGCGCGGCCTCGACGATGCGCCCCAGTTCCTCGCGCAGCGGCCCGAGCGGCATCCGGTAATCGAGGTATAGAAACACCGTACCGATGATCTGCGAATCGTGGCGGGTCCAATTCGCGAACGGATTCTCGATGAACCATTGCAGCGGCACGATCAGCCGGCGCAAATCCCACAGACGCACCGACACATACGTCCCGGTGATCTCTTCGATACGCCCCCACTCGCCCTGGATCACGACGACGTCGTCGAGACGGATCGGTTGCGACAGCGCGATCTGCAGTCCGGCGATCAGGTTGCCGAGCACCGGCCGCGCGGCGATACCGGCGACCAGACCGGCCACGCCCGCCGACGCCAGCAGGCTCGCGCCGATCTGCCGGACGTTCGGAAACGTCATCAACGCACCGCCGATCCCTACGATCACGATCACCACCATCACCGAGCGCGCCAGCACGCGCGCCTGCGTGTGGATGCGGCGGGCTTGCAGGTTGTCGGCGGTATCGAGTGGATGGGCCTGGATGATCGCCTCGCCGATCGCCGCGGCCGAGCGCACGGACAGCCACGTCAGCACGCCGATCAACGCAATAGCTGCGGCGTCGCGCAGCGGGCCGATGACGGGCAGCGTGTCGGGCGCCTCCCACCAGACGAACTCGAGCCCGAGAATCATCAGCACCGCGAGCGCGGGCTTGTCGATGTAGCGCAGGATCAGCGTCGTCAGCGGATAAGGCCGCGCGATGCGCGTGAGAATGCGCGCGCCGATGCGATGCAGCGCAACGGCAAACGCGAGCACCAGGACGGACACGGCGATCGCGCCCGGCCACGTATGAAGCGGCGCGTCGGCAATGCGTGCGAGGTCGTCGGTGGTCAGCATAACTGGCGTTTTCCTCGTGAATGGCAGGAAACGAAACGGCCCGCGGGGGCCGGGAATGGCGATGCCCGGAGCTGCTGCGTAGGTGGATCGGTAGGAGCAACGATGCGACGCGGACAGACTCACGCGTCCCGATGAGCGACCAGGTGGATCGAGCCGACCGGTTGTCGGCTCAGACCCAGACTCCCCGGTCGATCAAAGTCAGATCGCGATCAGTTGCCCGTCCGGCAAGGGAACGCCTTGCCGAGGCCCAGCGAAATCGCGGTGCTCGCGTTATAGCCGGCGACGTTCGGATTCTCCGCGATGTAGCGGCGCACCGCGTCGGTCAGTTGCTGCGAGCGGGCATCGGCAGGCAGGCAGAAGTACTGCCCGACGCGCGGCCCCGTCGTTCCGCCGATCGCGTCGATCGTGTTGAAGACGCCGTCGGCCGCGCCTTCGATGTACGCCGCGCACGCGCTCCGCGATGCCACGTCGGTCTTCGTGCACAGCTTGTTGAGGTCGCTCGCGGTAAACGCGGACGCCGACAATGGGATGGCCAGCGCGCTCGCGCAAATCAAAACCCGCAGCATGGTGTTCCTTTCATGTTAGCAAGCGGTTGTCGGGCGGTCTGGTGCCGCATCCGGCAGCGCGGCCGGCGGAACACCGGCGCGCTGCAGCCGCTATTTTGCACTGTTTTGCGGCGCCGCCGGTGGCTGGCTCTGCATCTGCTTGATACGCGCGGTGAGCCCTTCGACGACGTCCGGCGCCTTGTAATGCTTCGCGAAATCGAGCGCCGTGAGGCCGATCTGATTCTTCACGGTCAGGTCCGCGCCGTTGTCGAGCAGCAGCTTCACCGTCGACACGTGATTGCCGCGCGCGGCCATCATCAGCGGCGTCGTGCCGTTCGGCGAACCGGCGTCGACATAGGCCGAATGGTCGAGCAGCACCTTCACGATGTTGTCGTTACCGTTCGCGGCCGCGTAGTGCAGCGGCGCCCAGCCCTTCTTGTTGACCTCGGCGTCCTTCGAGATCAGCAGGTTGACCAGTTCGAGATCGCCGTTAAGCGCGGCCAGCATCATCGCGTTTTCGCCGGACTTGTCCTGGATCTCGATGTCGGTCTTCGGATTGGTGATCAGCAGCGCAGCGACCTTGTCGGATTTTTCGCGGGCGGCGAGCACGAGGAGCGGCATGCCCTGATCGTCGGTCATGTTCGGATTCATGCCGTTCGCCAGTTGCTTGCTCACTTCCTTCACGTCGTCGAACTTCACGGCCTTGATCATCGTGTCCGTGGGCGCGGCGTGCGCCGGCAGCGCGCCGAGCGCAGCGCACGCGAGTCCACCGGCGAGCGCCAGATGGACCGTACGCGCCGCGCGGCGCCGGAACGCCGTGAGCCTGGAGATCGAAAGCATCGAAACGGGACGGGACGTTGACATCTGACTGGAATAGTTTCGCATATTTTACTTTAGGTTTATTCCCTATCCTGTTGAATATTAATATTAAAAATCCGTCAACCGGGTTGCGGAATCTTGAAGAGCCGGAAGAAGTTCTGCGTCGTTACGGCGCCGAGGTCCGCTTCCGGCATCTCGCGCTGCTGCGCGATGAAGCGTCCGACATGGCTAACGTACGCAGGTTCATTCGGCTTGCCTCGATACGGCACCGGCGCGAGGTACGGCGAGTCGGTTTCGATCAGCAGCCGGTCGAGCGGCACACGGCGCGCGACGTCCTGCACGTCGGTCGCGCTCTTGAAGGTGACGATGCCCGACAGCGAGATATGGAAGTTCTGCGCGAGCGCCCGTTCGGCGACCGGCCACGCCTCGGTGAAGCAATGCATCACGCCGCCCGGCACGCTCGCATGCTCCTCGTCCATGATCCGCAGCGTGTCGTCCGCCGACGAGCGCGTGTGGATGATCAGCGGCTTGCCCGTCGCGTGCGCGGCGCGGATGTGCGTGCGAAAGCGCTCACGCTGCCATTCCATGTCGGCGATCGTCCGGCCTTCGAGGCGGTAGTAGTCGAGCCCGGTCTCGCCGATCGCGACCACCTTCGGATGCTGCGCCAGCTCGACCAGTTCCGCGACGCTCGGCTCGCGTGCCTCTTCGTGGTCCGGATGCACGCCGACCGACGCATACACGTTGTCGTACGTGCGCGCGACGTCGAGCACCGACGGCAGCGTCTCCAGATCGACCGACACGCACAGCGCGTGCGTGACCGCGTGGCTGCGCATGTTGTCGAGTATCTGCGGCAGGCGCTCGGCGAGTCCTTCGAAATTGATGTGGCAGTGCGAGTCGACAAACATAAGGGTGTTGAGCAGTAGTTGGGGAACGGCAGGGTCAGGCCGGGAGCCGCAGCCCGAGAATCACGAGATCGCGCTCGATGTCATCCAGCACGGCGACGCGCGGCAGCGTACCCCACACGTCGAAGCCGAAGCCGCGAAAGAGGCGCAGGCTCGCTTCGTTGTGGCCGAAGATGAAGCCTAGCACTGTGTCGATGCCGAGCTTCGGCGCGGCCGCCAGCGATGCCGCCAGCAACTGCCGCCCGAGTCCTTTGCCGCGCGCGATCTCGCCCAGATAGATGCTGACTTCGGCCGTTCGTCGATACGCCGGACGGCCGTAGAAATCCGAGAAGCTGAGCCACCCCGCAATCTGTCCGTCCTGCTCGACCACCCACAGCGGCCGTGTGTCCGGCCCGTGTGCATGAAACCACGCGACCCGGCTGTCGACGCTTACCGGCTCGAGATCGGCGGTCACGCTGCGCGACGGCACCGTCGAGTTGTAGATGGCGACGATCGCGGGAAGATCGTCGAGGGTCGCGTCGCGGTAGGAAAAGCTCATGGTCGCAGATGAAATGAATGATGCGGGAAACCGGCTGGGATCCGAACCGCTCAGCCGAACAGCGCCCGATAAGCGAGAAACAGCTCCTCGAACACGAGCCGCGCGTTAAGCGGATGATTCTCGACCGCTCGCTGACGCGTCACGGTGCGCATGAAACGCGCGAACGCACTTGCGTCGACCTGCGCGGCACAACGCGTGAGCGCAGCCGACGCATCCGGAAAATAGCGCGGCGTGCCGGCCGTGCGCTGCGCGAGCAGATCGTACAGCCAGCGCTGCAGCCAGCCCAGCACGAGCGGCACCGGCAGCTTTTGCAGCGCCTCGCCGCACGCGAACGCGTCACAGTCGCCGCCGGCCGCGAGTTGTCCGAGGGTCCAGTCGCGCAGCGTGCGATTGTCGTCGGCGGCGAGCGCAAGTGCGGCGAGCGGTGCGCCTCCGGCCTGCGCGAGCAGTGCCGGCGCGTCGTCGACGCCCTGTTCCGCGAGCCACGCGGCAGCGGCCTCGGGCGCGGGGGTCGAGAGCGGCCATTGTCGGCAGCGGCTGATGATCGTCGGCAGCAACCGGTCGATCCGCGCGGACACCATCAGGAACACGACGCCTGCGGGTGGTTCCTCGAGCGTCTTCAACAGCGCATTGGCCGCCGCGACGTTCAGCGCCTCGGCCGGATACAGCACCACCACGCGAGCGCCGCCGCGATGCGAACCGACGCCGCAGAAGTCCAGCAGCGCGCGGACCTGCTCGATCTTGATTTCCTTGCTCGGTGCGCGGCTCTTCTTCGCATCGTCGCCATCGGAGGCACGATCTGCCTTGCCGTTCGTCTCGGCTTTGTCGTCGGTGCTCGCGACGAAGCCGGACTCGGCAGCGAGCGCCTCCGGCAGCACGATCCGGTAGTCCGGATGGTTGCCCTGAACAAACCACTTGCAGGCCGCACACTCGCCGCACGGCTCGCCGTTGTCCTGTGGCGACTCGCACAGCATCCCCTGCGCGAGATGCTGCGCGAGGCGCAGCTTGCCGATGCCGGCCTGGCCGTGCAGCAGCAGCGCATGCGGCCAGTGCGCACGCAGTTGCTGCAGCCGGTTCCAGTCGTCGATCTGCCACGGATAAATCATCGCTTCTCTTTTTAGATCAGTGAGTTAACGGTACTACTTCGTGTATCGGCCGAGCTTTTTCAATACCTTTGAATCTCTCTTATATGATAGAAAAATCAAAGGGTTGAAATGATTTCCTCTAGTTGATTCTGAATAACAACGATGCTCTGCGTCGAGTCGACGATCGCGAAACGGTACGGTGCCTCTTCCGCGCGTCGCAGATACTCGGCCCGCGTGCGCGTGAAAAACGCATCCGACTCGCTTTCGAAACGATCCGGATCGCGCGCGTTGCTGCGCCGCTCGCTCGCGGTGGCCGGCGGCACGTCGAACAGGATCGTCAGATCGGGCTGGAAACCGCCCTGCACCCAGCGCTCGAGGGTTTCCAGCTTGTCGCGCGGCAACCCACGGCCGCCGCCCTGATACGCGAACGTCGCGTCGCTGAACCGGTCGGATACGACCCAGTCGCCGCGCGTGAGCGCCGGCT